>DATJVR010000015.1:0-29750 GCA_035501735.1 Xanthobacteraceae bacterium
AACTCCTGATTCCATTCACCCAAGGAGTAGCCGAACCACGGCGACTCCGGCTTGAGCCTGGGCAGGCCAAGCTCCTCCCAGATCTTCTTCGCCTTCTCCATGTACTCGCGCTTGGGCAGCGACACCGGGGGAAAATCCTCCTTCAGGGTCGCGTCGATCAGCACCGATGCGTCCTCGCCGCCGTTCCTGAGGCTGCGCGGGCCGTGACCCTGGTCGCGGTGGTGCAGGATCTGCAGGTCGAGCGCCGGGTTGGCGCGGTACGACATCGCCCACAGCAGCGCATCGGCGTTGTCCGGGTCGATGTCCTCGTTGACCGCGATCACGTACTTGCCGGCCGCGCGGTTCCACGCCGCGGCGCCGTACAGCGCCCGCCAGACCTCGGTCGGCGGCGTCGCGCGATCGACGATCAGGGCGATCACCTTGCGCAGGTTGGTGAGCGGCTCGTGCATCGACACGCGCTTGACGCCCTGGATGCCGAGGTTGCGGCGCAGGTGATCGAGGAACAGCGGCTCGAGCGCGACGCGCTTGATCAGGCTCGACTCGCTCGGCGTCACCTGCGAGATGATCGACGTGAGAATGGCGTTGCGCCGCCGTGTGATCGCGGTCACATCCATGAACGCATTGAACTCCTGCAGGTTCACGTGGCCGTGCGACTCGCCGAACGGCGCTTCCGGCTCGAGATATTCCGTGTCGATGAAACCTTCGATCACGATCTCCGCTTCGGCCGGCACCAGCAGATCGACCGTCTTCGCCTTCACCACATTGATCGGCGCACCCACGAGAGCGCCCGCGACATGAATTTCATCCAGCGTTTCCGGCAGCTTCTGCACCGATGCGAAGGTAATGCAGGGCGGCGCACCGAGCACGACCGCACAGGGCAGTTTCTTGAAACCGCGCGCGCGCAGCTTTTCCCAATGGTTGTAGATGCCGGGCCGCAACTCGAGCGACGGGTTCATGCCTAGTCTTCGCCGCGCCTTCACTTGCCCACGATAGTTGCCCATGTTCTGGATCCCGGTGTCGGGATCCTTCGTGATATATTGCGAAAGTGTGGCATAGGGCGCGATGTCCCATCCGGGTGTCGAGATCGGCAGCGGCAATCCATCGAGCCCCTGCCCCGGTTTGTCGAGCGCCTTTCCGGTGATCACGATCTCATGGCACGGCGCGTTCTCGACGATGCGCGGCGCGAGCGGCTTTTGCGTCGCCCGCACCCAGCGTTCATCGATCTCCTCGAATGGGCAGTCCACGCCGATACGATAGATTTCGCGGTTGGCCGCGAGACCGCCCACTAGCACCGGAATGTCATATTTCCGGCCCTTGCTGTCGACGACATTCGTGAACAGAAACGCCTTGCGATCCTTCTCTTCGATGCCGCCGCGAAACTGCCAACGCACCAGCGGATGCATTTCGGTGTCTTTGTTGATCGGCCGCTCGACGGTGACCAACAAACCCGCCTTATCGAGCGCGCGCACATGATCGTGCAGATCGGGATAGGCACGTGCCGTCTTGGGCGATTTTTGCTTCGGTCTTGTAACAGCGTCCATTTCGATCCCTGTCACGGTCCTACCGCACCCAATATACAGCATTCGGCATCACGCGGAGCCACCCATTCGCCTGATCCAGTCTTCCCTTAACTTGTCGCGCAACACCTTGCCGCGGTCGCTCTTGGGCAGGTCGGGCACGATCATGACCTGCTTCGGCATCTTCGCCGCCGGCAGATGCTGCCGCGCGTGTTGCAGCACGCTTTCCACAGTCAGGCCGCGTTCCTTCGGCGCCACGTAACACACGATTTCCTCGCCGTAGATTTTATCCGGCACGCCCACCGCCGCAGCGTCGAGGATGCCCGGGTGCTTGAGCAGAGCCTCGTCGATTTCCAGCGGCGCGATATTCACGCCGCCGCGAATGATGAGGTCCTTGGTGCGGCCGGATACCCGCACAAAACCCTCCTCATCCATGATGCCGAGATCACCGGTTTTGATGCGCGCCGGACGAATCGGTTCGATCGTGCCGTCGTCGCGCAAATATCCGATCGCCGTATGCGGTCCCCCCGCCGTGATCTCGCCTTCGACCCCCGGCGCAACAGGCTTGCCATCAGGTCCCACAATTTCGAATTCCTGGTGCAGCGCCGGCACACCGACCGTACCGATCTTGTTCTTGTAGGTGCGATTGCCGCACACCCAGCCTGCCTCCGACATGCCGTAGCACTGCAACAGCCTGACGCCATACATCTCCTCGAACTGGGCCCATTGTTGCGCGGTGAGCGGCGCCGTGCTGCATGTCATCAACCTCAGCGTTGGTACGTCCTTCGCCGTATAGCCGAGCGGCTTGTTCAACAGCATGTTGAGCACGGTCGGCACGCCCGCGGAAAATGTGATGCCGTACGTCTTGATCCATTCGAAGAACCGGCTGTGCGAAAAGCGCTTGGCGATGTGCATGGTCAAGCCCTTCTCGAGAAAGGGCATCAGGCTCAACACTTGCGCGGAGTTCCAGCCGAACGATCGATATTCGAGCGTGCGGTCATCCTCTGTGAGGCTGAGGAATTCCAGCGTCGAAAGCCCGTTGAGCCAGTAGGCACAATGGTCATAGACCACGATCTTCGGCCGCGCCGTCGTGCCCGACGTGCAGAAAATGCACGCGACATCGTCCGGATTGTTGCGCTCGGTCAGTTCGTCCTGACTTCGGCGTGGCGGCAGTTTCGCGAAGAACTCATCGCGCGGATCGATTATCTGGCCCCAGCGCCCGAACCGCAGCCGCGGCGCCGGATGATCGCCGACCAGCGCCGCCACGTTGAGATCCTGGTGACAGAAAATGATTTTTGGATTCACCGAACGCGTGAGCTCCACCATCATCTTTTCATTGATTTCTATATTGAGCGGGCAAACCACCGCGCCGATCCGCCAGACGCCGAACCAGATCAACAGTTTTTCCAGACATTCATCGGACAGCAGCAGTACGCGGTCACCCTTGGCCACGCCGCGCCGCTTGAGATCGGCGGCGATATCGATCGTAACCTGCTCGAGTTCGCCGAACGTGATGGATGAATTTTCGTCGAGATCAACGATCGCCGTCTTGTTCGGGTCGCGCGCGCGATATTTGGCAAACAGTTCAGCAATCGGCTGATACGGAATGCCGAGCCTGTGATCGCCGAAAACGCTCGCCTGCACGCCAACCGCCTGTTCTAAGAGCTGCCCGTTGCTTCCTTGATCGCGGCCACGATGCCGGCGTAGCCCGTGCAGCGGCACAGATGCCCGCTCAAAACTTCGCATATCTCGGCCTCCGACGGGTTCGGATTTTTCGCGAGATAATCCGTAAACGACATCAGGATTCCGGGCGTGCAAAAGCCGCATTGCAGGGCGTGATTGTTCTGAAACGCGCGCTGCAGCGCATTGAGCTTTCCGTCCGCGCCCGCGAGCGATTCCACCGTGCGCACCTCCCTGCCCTCGACCTGCACCGCAAGCGTCAGGCAGGATCGGCTCGCCGTGCCGTCGATCAACACCGTACAGCAGCCGCACACGCCGTGCTCGCAACCCACGTGGGTTCCGGTCGCGCCCAGCGCCTGGCGGAGAAAATCCGACAATAGCATGCGCGGTTCGGCCTCCGCCGCGACCTTGCGGCCGTTGAGTGTCAAATTGATCCGTATCCTTTGATCGCGGTTCACGCGGCGCATTGCAGAGCCTCCTTGACGACGACAGGCGCAAGATTGCGCAGCATGTCGCGCCGCATGGAAGCGGAAGCGTGGATGTCTTCGTAGCCTTCCAGTTCCGCCGCCAGCGCTGCCGTGGCATCGCGTACCGCAGACTCGCCATGGCTGCTGATGTGTCGCACGACCGGTCGTCCGGCCATGCCGCTGACGCCAAGCCAGATGTTTCTTCCGTCGACCACCGCCGCGACGGCGATGATGGCGAAGTCGCCGTGCCGCCGCGTCACTTCGCGGAAGGCCATTTGTTTTCCCGTTTGCACCGGAAACCGCACGGCGGTGATGAGCTCGTCTGCTTCGCGCGCGGTGGTCAGCATATCGCGCTGAAAGTCCCTCGCCGACAAAACCCGCGTGGTCTTTTTCGAGCGCAGCACAACCTCGCCATCAAGCGTCGCAAGCGCCAGCGGCAACTCCGAGCTCGGGTCGGCATGCGCGATCGAGCCGCAAATCGTACCTCTGTTGCGCGTCTGAAAATGACCCACGTGCGGAAGCATTATTGCCAGCAACGGCAATTTGGCGGCAAGTCCGGACCAGCCCAACAATTTATTTTGCGTGACCGCGGCGCCAATATCGATTTTCCCATCGGCCTCGCGGATGGTGGCGAGTTCCGGCAACCGGGATATATCGATGAGCGTCTCCGGCTCGGCCAGCCGCAAATTGAGCATCGCCATCAGCGATTGTCCGCCGGCCAGCACGCGTGCCGCTTCGCCGTGTTCGGCGAGCAGCGCAACCGCCTCCTCCACATTCTCCGGCCGGACATAGTCGAACGGCCGCGGTTTCATCGTGCGCCTTCCGCTGCGCGCGCTCTCGCACCGGTTCGTCCGGCGCTCGCCTCCTGCAACAACGCGTGCACGCGACGCGGCGAGGCCGGCAACGAAATATCCTTTACGCCGAGCGCGTCCGCGATCGCATTGGCGATACAGGCCGGCACGCTCATGCAGTTTCCTTCGGCGAGCCCTTTGGCGCCGAGCGGCGTGAACGGCGACGGCGACTCCTGATGCAGGAATTCGACCGTAGGAATTTCGCTCACGGTCGGCACCAGATAATCGGCGAATGTGCCGGAGAGAAAGGCGCCGCTTTCGTCGGTGACGAATTCCTCGTACAGCGCCGCCGCGATCCCTTGCGCGAATGCGCCCTGCATCTGCCCTTGCGCGATCATGGGATTGAGCAGTTTGCCGGCGTCGTGCATCGACACGTAGCGATCGACCCGCACCTGATAGGTCAGCGGATCGATCTCGACGCCGCACATGTCGAAAACGAAGCCGTAGGTGAGCGACGTGTTGATCCGGTCGTCATCCGACGGCGGCTCGAGTTCCGGCGGCGACCAGACCCCGGTTTCGCGCAGACCCGGCGCCATGCCGTCGGGAAGCATGATCGGCGACCAATGCGCAGTGCCGGCGACACGGCCAAACGGCATGGCGTTATCCGGATTGCCGCGGCTGCGCACCTTGCCGTCGACGAATTCGATATCGTCGGGCAGCACGTTGAGCTGCTTGGCTGCGATCTTCGCAAGCTTGTCGCGAATTTGCCCGGCGGCCATGTGTGCCGCCACCGCCGTCCCAGGCGTGAAGCGGCACGAGTAGGTGCCGGCCGCGATCGACCATTGGTCTTTCGCCGTGTCCATTTCGAGCACGACCGCGATATCCTCGGCCTTGAGCCCCAGGCGTTCCGCGACTATCTGCGAGATCACGGTCTCGTGGCCCTGCCCCTGCATTGTCACGTCGGGCGTAACCGAGACGGCGCCAAGCGGATCGACGTTGACGGTCACCATCGACACCGCGCCGTTCTTCGGCCCAGCCTTCTCGCGCGCATCCGCCGACAGGATATTCGACAGATACCCCATGTTCGACATGCCCGGCTCGACGATCGCCGCAAACCCGATGCCGTAGTGTTTGCCGGCCGCGCGGGCCGCCTCCCGCCGTCGTTTGAGTTCCACCCAGCGCCCATCCCCGACCGCGGTCTCGACCGCGCGTTGATAGTCGCCTGAGTCGTAGAGAGCACCCGCTGCCGTTTTGTACGGAAAAGCTTTCGCCGGAATGAGATTGCGCTTGATCACCGCGAGATGATCGAGTTTGAGCTCTATCGCAATCCGTTGCACCAGCCGCTCAAGAGCGAGATAAAGCTGCGGGCCGCCGAAACCGCGGATCAGGCTCGCGGGCATCTTGTTGGTGAGCACCACCCGGTTGATCACGTCCGCATTCGGAATGTCGTAGGCGCCGGTCACCGATCCGTGCATGCGATAGAGAGGGCCCGGCATCGGGGCGCGCAGGAATGCGCCGTAATCCTCCAGCTGATCGAGCTTGAGCCCGAGGATCTTGCCGTCCTTGGTCACCGCCGCTTCGATTTCGGTGATGCGGTTTGGACCCGAACTCGCCGCCAGCAGATGCTCCGCGCGATCCTCAACCCATTTCACCGGCCGCCCCGTGATACGCGCGGCGATCGAAGCCAGCACCATGTAGGGAAAGACCGAAAGCTTGATGCCGAAACTGCCGCCGCTGTCCGGCGGTATCCGCACGCGGAACCGCGTGCCCGGCACGCGCAACGCGCGCGCCATCACCGGATGCGTGCTGAACGGCCCCTGGAAATTCGCCAGCACATCGTAGCTGTCTGAGATCGGGTCGTAGCTGGCAACCACGACGTAACATTCCATCGGTGTGAACGAGAGCCGCGGATAGTCGACCGTGAGCTTGACATGCGCATCGGCCTTCGCGAACGCGCCCGTCACATCGCCATAGGAGAATGTCCGCACCGAAATTTCGTTGGTCTTGGCCTCGGCATGGAGTAACGGCGCGTCTTTTCTGCACGCGGCAAGCGGATCGACCACCGCCGGTAACGGCTCGTATTCGATCTGCACCTTCTCCGCCGCATCCTCGGCGAGATAACGATCGTCGGCCACCACCAGCGCCACCGGCTCGCCCACGTAACGCACGCGCTCGACCGCGAGCGACCATTGATGCACCGGCGCCTTCAACACGATCAGAAACGGATCGGAGAGTTTTCGCACCTCCTCTCCGGTGATGACCGCCCACACGCCCTGCTGCGCGAGCGCTTCTTTCGCATCGATCTTGAGGATTTTAGCGTGCGCATGGGGCGAACGCACAACATGCGCGTGCAACGTGCCATGCGGCACCGGCAAATCGTCGGCATAGCGGCCGCGCCCCGAAAGCAGGGCTGGGTCTTCCTTCCGACGCACCGACGTGCCGAGAATTTTGGCCACCAATTCACCCGCTCGCGTGACAGCACGCCATCGTTGCTTCGAATGATCCCGACTGGCAAAAATTCTTTGCGCCGCCAAGCGTTATGCTAGCATCACCCTCGAACCGAGGTAAAGCGACGTCAAAACCGCGCCGCTGAAAAGGTCGTTCCGATCGCCTCATCGTCCAGGCTGATGCGGCGAAGATTGCCATGTCGTTTGATCTTCCAAATCCCGCGGCCACTGTCGAGGTAGCGCTTGATGATGGGGCGCGCATCAAGCTGCGCCGCCATGGCAACAGTGCCGGCCAGCGCCTGTTGCTTGCGCACGGCAACGGCTTTGCCGTCAACGGCTACTATCCCTATTGGCGGCACTTGTTGTCCAAGTTTGATCTGGTGATTTTCGACTTCCGCAACCACGGCGAGAACGTTCCGGTCGAGCCGGCCAATCATCATTACGGGCAGCTGGCGCGCGATCTCGAACGCGTCGTGCAGGCGGCCCGCTCCGAGTTCGGCGAAAAACCCACGGCGGGCGTCTTCCATTCCATGTCCGCGCGCACCGCGATGAAACATGCGCTCGAAATCGGCTGGCGATGGGAGGCGCTGGTGCTGTTCGATCCACCCAATGTCCCGCCGCCCGGCCATCCGGCCTACGAGATGATGCGGATTTTCGAGGACAAGTTGACGGAATGGGCGCGCGGCCGACGCCGGCAATTCGCCTCGGTGGACGAATTGACCCAGGAATATCTGCAGTCGCGCGCCACGCGCAACTGGGTACCCGGCGTGCATGCGCTCATGGCCCGCGCGGTGCTGCGGAAAAATCCTTCTGGCGACGGATATGTCCTCGTGTGCGCGCCGGAAAACGAGGCCGCGATCTACGCCCAGGCGCTCACGCTCAATCTATGGCCGCGCGCGAACGAATTCGCCGGCCCCGTCAAGCTGATCGGCGCTGACCCGCACATGAAGGGCGGCCCCGCCACCGCGCTCGTGAACCAGGCCCTCGGCCGCGAAGGCGGCTATGACTACGACTTTGTTCCAGGAACCGGCCACCTGTTGCAGATCGAGAAGCCGGAAGAATGCGTACGCATCACGCTCGACTTCTTCGAGCGATGTCAATTCGGTTGAAGTTATTTGTCGCGCAGCGCGCGGCGGTCGATTTTGAGCAGCGTCGTGCGCGGAAGCTGGTCGACAAACCCAAATGCCTGTGGAACGAGGTACGCGCCAAGCGGGGCGACGGCTTCGCGCAATTGCGCGTACAGCTCCTCGCTCTTTTCGAACCCATCGCGAAGGACGAGAAACGCTTTCGGTTTCGTCAGCCCGTCCGTATCGGTGAACGGCACCACGGCCGCCTCGCGCACCGCCGGGTGACGCGTAAGCGCGGCCTCGATCTCGATGGGCGACACCCACAGGCCCTTCACTTTGAACAGATCGTTCGCGCGGCCGCTGAACCAGAAGAATCCATCCTCGTCGAAATGCAGATGGTCGCCGGTGCGCGCCCAGTTGCCGACGAACGTCTCACGCGACTTGTCGTACTTGCGCCAATAGTAGAAGCACGCGGTCTTGCTGCGGATCCAGGCTTCGCCTGGCACGTTCGGCTCGGTCACGTCGCGGCCGTCGTTGCCGACCAGCCGTACCTCATAGCCGAAGATCGGCTTGCCGAGGCTGCCGCGTTTGAACGCCTTCTGCCGGTTCGCGATCCACTCATAGGTGATTTCGGAACTGCCGATCGAATCGAACAGTTCCACCCCGAACATCTTATGAAACCGCTCGAACATTTCCGGCGGCATTTTCTCCGACGCACTCGCTACGAATTTCAATGCCGGAAACCGCGCCGGCATCTTTGTCCGATTCACATGTTCGATGACGTTTTTCAGCACGGTCGGCACCGTGATCAGTTTGCTGACGCGGTGATCCCGCATGTTCGCGAGCACCATCTCCGGCGTCGGCGGGCGGCGCTCCAACACCACCGTCGCGCCCCAATATAGCGGGATCAGCAACCCCGGCCAGATGCCGTGGGTGAAGTATTTCTTGGAAGTGGCAAAGACCACGTCGCTGCTGGTGTATTCCCAAAAATTTCCCTGCCGTTCCGGAACCACGACAAAATCATGCGCCAAATGCGTGATGCCCTTGGCCGTTCCGGTCGTGCCGCCGGAGTAGAACATGTAGGTCACGTCGTTGGCATGCCGGACATGCGGCTCGTTCAAGGGCGAGGCGCCGGACATAACCGCCTGCAGGCCGAGCACCGATTGGCGGGAGAAATGACGCTTGGTCTCAGGCGCGAATTCCCCGCGCACCACAATCGTCTTTAGCGTGGCCGGAAGCTCGGCTGATATCTCGATCAACTTCGGCAGTTGCTCGCTATCGATGTATAGCGTGCGCACGGCCGTATCGATCAGGAAATACAGCAGGTCCCTATGCTTGTAGAGGTCGGACACCACGACGGGGATTGCGCCGAGATGCACCGAGGCAAGCCACGTCGTCACGTAATCCAGGCTGTCGGTGCCGAACAGCAGCAGACGCTGTTCCGGTGCAAGACCGATCGAAGCAAGACCACCGGCATACTGCCGCGCCAAGAGTCTCAGTTCGCCGTAGCTGATCGTTTTTCCTTCGGCGATGATGGCGTTATTGCCTTCGATTGCCGTCCCGCTATGGCGATCGAGCAGATGGCCGACCGGATCGAGCCAATCCGGAACATGTGGATCGCGCCAGGCACGCCAATCCGCGGAATAAATCTTGTCGTCATAGCGCGTCGGTGCGCGATCGAGCGGCGTGACCTCCTCGGCGTCGGGCGGTTTTGGAACAGGCTTCACGATCGCCATACTCCTGCGGTCGTCTGAACGCGCGATCGAGAATCCAGTCGCTGCGCCGCCTAATGCCCGCTAGGCCGCGTCGGATCGCAACGCCGCGTCGAGCATCCGCCGGCACTCGCCGAGTTCCTCCAGCGCCGCCTCGAGCCTGCGCACCTCGTCCGCACGCAAGGGTGGCACAGGCACGGGATTGACCGCCGCCAGCACCGGTCCGCGCGCGACGGGCTCAACCGGCATCGATGGCTCAACGCGCGCTGCAGATGATGCCGACACGCCGAACAAGCGTGCGCCGCCGTTCTCCGCGGGAAGTTGATCCGCATCGTCGGGAATTTGATCTTCGCTCGTCGGCGGTCCGGGTTGCGCCGCTCCCGGCTGCCAGACCGCCTGCACGAACCGGGGTCCCTGTTCGCGCAAAATGCGCTGCACGCCACGTATCGTATAACCTTCGCCGTAAAGCAGATGTCGAATGCCGCGCAACAGGTCGACATCATCGGGACGATAGTAGCGGCGCCCGCCCGCGCGTTTCATCGGCCGGATTTGCGCAAAGCGGCTTTCCCAAAAACGCAGCACATGCTGCGGCAGATCGAGATCACCTGCCACTTCACTGATGGTGCGGAACGCATCGGGCGCTTTATCCAAAGCGGCCTCCCCCTTGCGAGCCCCAATGCGGGCGATTGATAGACTACGTAGCCTGACCGTTCGTATTGATCCGCTGCTTGAGAATCGCGGACGGTTTGAACACCATAACCCGGCGCGGTGAAATCGGAACTTCCTTGCCGGTTTTTGGATTGCGGCCGATACGCTGGCCTTTTTTACGCACGACGAACGAACCGAACGAAGACAGTTTCACAGTCTCGCCGCGTTCAAGGCAATCGGTAATCTCCTGCAGCACCAACTCGACGAGCGCTGCCGACTCGGTGCGCGAGAGTCCGAGCTTCTGATAAACAGCTTCACACAAATCTGCGCGTGTAATCGTTTTTCCCGCCACCGCCAGCCCCGCTATCGGCCATTTATCTAACTGAATTTGCAACGATATTAGCTTCCGTTGGGCCGAGTCAACAGGGGCATTAACGCAATACCCCTCACCAACGCACCAAAGCCGACCCCCAGGTGAAGCCCCCGCCCATGGCCTCGAGCAGCACCAGATCGCCCCGCTTGATGCGGCCGTCCCTGATCGCAACGTCGAGCGCCAGGGGAATTGAGGCGGCCGACGTATTGCCGTGCAAATCCACGGTCGTAACCACCTTTTCCGGCGCAATTCCGAGCTTTTGCGCACTGTCGTCGATGATGCGCTTGTTGGCCTGGTGGGGCACGAACCAGTCGATGTCATCGGCGGTGGTGCCGGTGGCCTGAAACGCGTCCTCGATCACGTCCGTGATCATGGCCACCGCGTGTTTGAACACCGCCCGCCCTTCCATGCGAAGGAAGCCGACGGTCTGCGTCGAGGATGGCCCCCCATCCACGTAAAGCTTGGACCGATGGCGGCCGTCCGAACGCAGATGGGTCGTCAGAATGCCCCGGTTGTCGGTCGACCCATTCTGCTGCTGGGCCTCCACGACGAGTGCGCCCGCGCCGTCCCCGAACAGCACGCACGTGGTGCGATCGTTCCAGTCGAGAATGCGCGAAAATGTCTCAGCCCCGATGACGAGCGCACGCTTGAAGGTGCCGGTCCGCAGCATCCCGTCCACCGTGGCCAGAGCATAGATGAACCCCGAGCAAACCGCCTGCAGATCAAAGGCCGCACCACGGGTGATCCCGAGCCCGGCTTGGACGGTGACAGCGGCGGCCGGAAAGGTGCTGTCAGGTGTCGACGTCGCCAGTACAACCAGATCGATCGATTGCGGTTCGACGCGCGCATTCGCCAGAGCGGCGCGCGCGGCCGTAAGCGCGAGTTCCGACGTCACCTCTCCCGGCGCGGCAATATGGCGCTCGCGAATTCCGGTGCGCTGGACGATCCATTCGTCCGACGTGTCGATGGTACGCGCGAGTTCCGCGTTGCAAAGCACGCGACTGGGCAAGTAGCTGCCGCATCCCAATACGACCGATCGCAGACCGTTCACGAAGACGCCTCGCTGACCGCCGCCGCGATCGCCGCATCACGCGCATGGTGCCGAAGCGTTTCGCCGATCTTCGGCAACAGCTCATATCGCACCATGTCGTAGCCCATGTCGATGGCCGCCGCGAAGCCTTCGGGATCGGTACCGCCGTGGCTCTTGATGACGATGCCGTTCAGCCCGAGGAAGACCCCGCCGTTCGCCTTGCGTGGATCCATCTTCTCGCTCAGCGTTTGGAATGCCGCGCGCGCCAGCAAATAGCCGAGCTTGGCGCGCAACGTGCGCGACATGGCCGCCTTGAGATAGCCCGCGAGCTGGCGGGCGGTCCCTTCCGCGGTCTTGAGCGCGATGTTTCCCGCAAATCCTTCGGTCACGACCACATCCACAGTGCCCTTGCCGATGTCATCGCCTTCGACAAATCCCACATAGTCGAGATGCGGCAATTGTTCTTCGCGCAGGATTTGTCCGGCATCGCGGATTGCCTCGAGACCTTTGGCTTCCTCCGCCCCGATATTGAGTAGACCGACCGTCGGCCGGTCGAGATCGAACAACACGCGCGCCATCGCGCTACCCATCACCGCGAGGTAGATGAGATGCTCGGCGTCCGCCCCGATCGAGGCGCCGACGTCAAGTACGATGGACTCGCCCCTGAGCGTTGGCCAGAGCGCTGCGATGGCCGGTCGATCAATTCCGGGCATGGTTTTGAGGTTGATCTTCGCCATCGCCATCAGCGCGCCAGTATTGCCGGCCGATACCGCGACATCAGCCTCGCCGTTCTTGACCGCGTCGATCGCCAGCCACATCGACGATGTCGATCGCCCCTGCCGCAACGCCTGACTCGGCTTGTCGTCCATTTTCACCCAGACGTCGGTATGCACGAGCCGTGATGCACTAGCCAGCTGAGGTTTCGCAGCGAGCAGCGGATCGATCTTGCTGCGATCGCCGAACAGGATGAACTCGGTGTCAGGATGACGGATGAGCG
Organism: Xanthobacteraceae bacterium; assembly: GCA_035501735.1. Taxonomy (GTDB): domain Bacteria; phylum Pseudomonadota; class Alphaproteobacteria; order Rhizobiales; family Xanthobacteraceae; genus PNAI01. The sequence goes on from DATJVR010000015.1 coordinate 12,730, forward strand.
ATAGCTCAGCGCCGGCGACGACCACAGGGGGCCCGTGATCGCCTCCCATGGCGTCGAGCGCAATGCGAACCGTGTTGGGCATGAATGAACCTGCGCGGCGGTAGGCTGACGCCGGAAACGCGACCGTTCGTTCAGGAACCGGCGTGCGGCGACAATAGCGTGTCAATGGTAACGCACAACAGGGGTTGTGGACTGTAAACGCCATTTACCCCCGATATTGCAGCGCCTTCGAACGATTTCTTTAGGTATCTTGGCTGCCCTTTTTCAGGGCCGCGAGCGCAGCAAATGGGTGGCTGGCTTTATCTTCTTCCGTCGGCGGTGCGTTGAAAACGGCTCCCGGCTTGCGAGGATAGGGATCGATTCCCAGGATCAAGAACTCGGTTGCGATCGCGGCGAGATCGACCACGCCGTCATGCAACATTTCGGGCGGCTCGCCCGGCGGCTCCCGCTCGGCTTCGTCGGCATCCAATGACGCAACTCGCGGCGGCGAAAATATCAGATCGACCGTTTCCGAGATTTCGCTTTGCATCAGTTCAAGCGTGAGCACGCAATTCTGCTCGACGGTCGCCGAGACACTGCCGACCACGCGAACGCCATCACCGCCGTGCCGCGTCAACTCGAATTCCGCCGCAAGCCGCGGCAGCGCCGGCACGTTCGCGACCTTCGCAACCGCCGCACGCGTGCTTGCGTCGGCCGTGATTTCCAGCCGTCGCCCCGTTTCCGGAATATCCGCCACCGCAACCAGCAGCTTCCAAGCGTGCTCGCTCATACGTTTTCTTCCAACTCGCCCGCCGCAATGATTTCCGGATTTGGAAACCGCAGCACGGCGGTCGAGAATTCCTGTTGACATTCAAGCTGTGCCACCGACTCACGCATATAGGCGGCAAGGCGCCACGCACCAGGGGCCGGCGCGCCAAAAATATTGCGATTGAGCGCGGCGACGAGCGACGCATTGTCGTCGATGGCCAGCGCGGCTTCGTAGGCCGCAGCACGGCCATAGAACGCCTCTCCCACTTTGCGCATTTCCTTCGGAACCGAGAGATCGCCAACCCCCATCTCGCGAAAATTGTCGTCCATGTCGCGGCAGAACCGATTGAAGACCTCCTGTCCCAGCGACTGGATGGCGCCAGCTTCCGCCCGGAGGCGGTGCAGGAACAAGACCAGGTGCAGCACGATCATGTCGAACCGGCCGCCGACCGTGTCGGGAACCCCGTAACCACGATAGAAAATGGGGGATCGCGCCTGCGCCACGATCGTGCCATAGAGGCCGGCCACAATAGGGTCCTGCGCGGGTCGTTGAAACGGTAGCAAAATCATAGACTTCAGCCATCAGGCGATATACAAACGCGCGCTTTGCTGGATTGAGCGGCTGCGCGCGTTTCGCCTACGCCGCCTCACTCATCCGACGCAAGTGCGAAATGGACGCAACGCCAAAATGACGGTTCCCCACCCCAAGTCCCGCCGGCGTACCAGCCTGCGCACTTTTCTCGCAGTAGCCGCGCTCGGGTTTGCGATCGGTGGGTGCTCCAACTTCATGCAGGTCTATCAGCGCGGCTACGTGCTGCCCGAAGGCGCACTTGAGCAAATCCCGATAGGTGCCGCGCAAGAGCAGGTCTTGATCGTGCTCGGTACGCCTTCCACGGTCGCGACCGTAAGCGGCGAGGCGTTCTATTATATTTCTCAGCGCGCCGAGCAGAAGGCGGCTTTCATGCCGCAGAAGGTAATCGAGCAGCGCGTCGTCGCGGTCTATTTCGACAAAAACCGCCGCGTCGAGCGCCTCGCCGATTACGGCATGAAGGACGGCAAGATTTTCGATTACATCAGCCGCACGACGCCGACCAGCGGGCAAGAAATCAACTACCTTGGTTATCTCTTCAAGATTATCACGAGCACAAAATAAATTTTGTCTCTTCCGTTCGTTGACGATGGCTTTCAGTGCGCCAGCACCGCCAGCAGCAAGAGCGCCACGATATTGGTGATCTTGATCATGGGATTTACTGCTGGACCCGCCGTGTCTTTGTACGGATCGCCGACCGTGTCGCCGGTCACCGCCGCCTTATGCGCGTCCGAGCCCTTGCCGCCATAATGACCGTCCTCGATGTATTTCTTGGCGTTGTCCCAGGCACCACCGCCTGACGTCATCGAGATTGCGACGAAAATTCCAGTCACAATCACGCCGAGCAGCATGGCGCCCACCGCCGAGAACCCCGCAGATTTTCCGGCAGCGCCGCCGCCGGCGACAAAATAAACCACGAAGTAAACCACGATCGGTGAGAGCACCGGCAGAAGCGACGGAACGATCATTTCCTTGATCGCTGCCTTGGTAAGCAGGTCGACCGCCTTGCCGTAGTCGGGCTTGTCCGTGCCTTTCATGATGCCCGGTTTCTCGCGGAATTGTCGGCGCACTTCTTCGACGATCGCGCTCGCCGCACGGCCGACCGCGGTCATGCCCATCGCGCCGAACAGATACGGCAGCAGGCCGCCGAACAGCAGGCCGGCGACCACGTACGGATTGTTCAGCGAGAAATCGAGATTGACACCGGTGAAATATTTATGCGCACCGGCATTGGCGATGAAGAATTTCAGGTCTTCATTGTAGGCCGCAAACAACACCAGCGCGCCCAATCCGGCCGAGCCGATGGCATAACCTTTGGTCACCGCCTTGGTGGTATTGCCGACCGCATCAAGCGCGTCGGTGGATTTGCGCACGTCCTTCGGCAGACCCGCCATCTCGGCGATGCCGCCGGCATTGTCGGTGACCGGCCCGAACGCATCGAGTGCGACCACCATGCCGGCAAGTGCGAGCATGGTCGTCACCGCGATCGCGATGCCGAACAATCCAGCGAGATTGAAAGTCGTGAGAATGCCGGCGATGATCACGATGGTCGGCAGCGCTGTGGATTCGAGCGAGACCGCCAAGCCTTGAATGATATTGGTGCCGTGACCCGTAATCGAGGCGGTGGCGATCGACTGCACCGGGCGGAAGTTGGTGCCGGTATAGTATTCGGTGATCCACACGATCAATCCGGTCACCGCAAGACCGACGATTCCGCAAACGAAAAGCGTCATGCCGGTGTATGGCTGGCCGGCGATGGGGCCGAATCCGTTCGGCAACAGCAAATAGATCACCAGAGCGATGCCGACGAGCGAAAGCAGCCCTGTGACGATCAGCCCCTTGTACAACGCGCCCATGATCGATTGGCTCGCGCCGAGCTTCACGAAAAAAGTACCGATGATCGAGGTGATGATACACGCGCCACCGATCGCGAGCGGCAACGTCATCATTTGGGATAATAGCGGCGTGCCGCGGAAGAATATCGACGCCAGCACCATGGTGGCGACGGTCGTCACCGCGTAGGTCTCGAACAGATCGGCCGCCATGCCGGCGCAATCGCCGACGTTGTCACCGACGTTGTCGGCGATGGTTGCAGGGTTGCGCGGATCGTCTTCCGGAATTCCCGCTTCCACTTTGCCGACGAGATCGCCGCCCACGTCCGCACCCTTCGTGAAGATGCCGCCGCCAAGGCGGGCAAAGATCGAGATCAACGAGGCACCGAAACCGAGCGCGACCATGGCGTCGATCACGGTGCGATCGTCGACCGGATATTTGAGCGGTCCGGTCAAAACGGTGAAATAGACCGTGACGCCGAGCAGCGCGAGGCCGGCCACGAACAGACCGGTGATCGCTCCCGATTTGAACGCGAGCTCCAATCCGCCCGCCAATGATCCGATCGCCGCTTGTGCCGTACGCACATTGGCGCGCACCGAGACGTTCATGCCGATGAAGCCCGCCGCGCCCGAAAGCACCGCGCCGATGACAAATCCGATCGCCACCAGCCAACCAAGGAAATATCCAACCACAATGAATATGACGATGCCGACCCCGGCGATCGTGGTGTACTGGCGTTTGAGATAGGCCTGCGCGCCCTCGCGCACCGCCGCCGAAATCTCCTGCATCTTTTGGCTGCCGGCGTTCGCCTGCATCACGGACCAAATCGCCCAGATGCCGTAAACGATCGCGAGCAGACCGCAAACGACGATCAATCCCAAAGCTGTCATTGATTCGAGCCTTTTTGTTTGAAAAGCCGAGGTGCCTCTGCCCGGCTTGAAGTGGCGCGGATATAGCCAAAAACCGGCAGCCAACGCAACGCGCTCATGGCCGTTCTACGGCTGATTCGGGGAAACCTCGAAGGCGCGCGGTCAGGCGCGGGAGCAAAGTGCGCGCCGCGCCTTTACTACGGCATGCGCTCCTTCGTGCCACCCCCCTGCGGGCGCCCAGATCAGAAGTGCAGCGCGCCGGGATGCCGAATGACGACGTTGCGCGCTTCGGCCGGCGAATGAGCGCCGATTTGCCCCAATGCGGCCTGCGTCTCGTCAGTCAAAAGATCGATCGTGTGCACAGGACCTTCTGGGCCAAGCGCGCCGAGGCTCCAAAGGAAGGCCTTGCCGGCGAAGGCGGCTGATGCACCGAGCGCGAGCGCGCGCACCACATCGGTACCGCTGCGTATGCCCGAATCCATCAGCACGGTAGCCCGGCCGCTCACCACCCGCGCCACGGCCGGCAGGCAGTCAATCGGCGCTGGTAGCGCCTCGATCTGGCGCCCGCCGTGGTTCGATACCACCATGCCGTCGACGCCAAGCTTCACTGCGCGCTCCGCGTCCGCCGGATGAAGGATGCCCTTCACCACCAGCGGCCCCTTCCAACGCTCGCGATAGCGCGCAACTTCGTCCCACGAAAATGCGCCGCCCACTTCGCTGCGCGCGAACTTGATGACATCGTTGAGGCCGGCATGGGCGGGAGCATAATGCTTGATATTGGCAAAGCGCGGCTGGCCGTGCTGAAGCATCGCCCACGCCCAACCCGGCGACGTGACGATGTTCCACAGCATGCGCGGGCCGGGCCGGAACAGGCCGGCCCCTCCGAGCCCTACGGCCACCTCGCGCGAGCGCGTGGTGCGCACCGGCACATCGAGCGTGAGCATCAGCACGTGCACGCCGGCCGCCTCCGCCCGCTTGACCAGATCGAATCCGATCGCATGGTCGTTCTTGGCGCAGCGATAGAGCTGAAACCAGAACACATCCGGCGCCGCTTCCGCGATCTGTTCGATAGTGGCGCCGCCGACCAGCCCAAGCGTGTAGGGAATGCGCGCGCGTTGCGCTGCCTTCGCCAGCAAAATGTCTGCGCCTGGCCACACGATCGTCGGTCCGCCCATCGGCGCAATGCCGAACGGCGCCGCAAAACGGCGGCCGAAAAGTTCCACACCGATGGGCGGCAAGCGCGGTGTCACGCCGTAGCGCGGCACGAGCTCGACCGCATCGAGCGCGGCCCAATTGTGCGCGATGCCGGTATCCGCTCCCGCCCCGCCATCCATGTATTCGAACGCAAAGTGCGGACCACGACGTCGGGCACGCGCCCGCAAATAGTGAATGGTCGGATACCTGCGATATAGCGCGGCATAGCGCGGATTTTTCGCCGGCGCGTCGATTTCCGCTGTTTTGATGACGTCGTGCATGCTTGGTCCTGCGAAGGCTAGCGAAGCAACCCACACTATAGCAGTTTTCAGAAATGGCTGAACGAGAGCCGTTTAAAGCTGAGCGTCTTGCCGTCGGGCCCGATGAAACGCGCGCCCATCCCGCGCGTCACCTCGCCGATTTCGGTGAATGTCACGCCGGCTGCCTGCGCCCGCGCGCGCAAGGCAGTCAAACGATCGGGCGCAACAGTGGCCACGATTTCATAATCGTCGCCGCCGGTGAGTATCGTTTCCATCAGTTTTCCATCCGCGGCGAGCGCCTTGCGTGCCGCCGGCGAGAGCGGCACCCGCGCGGCTTCGATTTCGGCCGCAACGCCTGACGCGCTGCAAAGTTTTGTGAGGTCGCCCACGAGCCCGTCGGATACATCCATGGCGGCCGACGCGTGCGCCCGCAAGATTTCCGCCACCGCATTGCGCGGCTCCGGCAGCAGGTAGCGGCCCAGCAAGTGCTTGCGCATGGCGGCTGAAAGCTTCCAACGCCGCACCCGCGACGCCGATCGCCGCAGCATCAGGCCGAGCGCCGCGTCGCCGATCGAACCACTGACCACGACCCGATCGCCAACCTTGGCGCCGGAGCGTTTCACCATCGTTCCTTTGGGTAATGTGCCGAAAGCGGAAATCGCAATCGTGATCGGCCCCGTGGTGCGGTCGGTATCGCCGCCCATGAGCGGACAGCCGTAACGCTTTGCATCGGCACCCAGCCCGCGCGCAAAACCTTTCAGCCACCGTTCGCTCACGCCTGTTGGCAGCGCGAGCGAAAGCAGAAAGCCCGCAGGCCTGGCGCCTTTCGCAGCCAGATCGGACAGATTCACCCGCAGCGCCTTGCGCGCCACCGCATCGGACGGATCGTCCGGAAAGAAATGGATGCCGCCGACGATCGCATCGGTCTTCAGCACCATGTCGTGGCCGGCCGGCGGCGAGAGAATTGCCGCGTCGTCAGTCAATCCGTACGCGCCGGGGTGGCGCGCGAGCGGTTTGAAATAGCGCGCGATCAGCCGATCCTCGCCGGACTGACATGCGGAGGGCCGCTTCATGATTTCACGAACTCGTCGGCACGGATTTGCCGCGCCAGTTGATCGAGCACCGCGTTGACCATACCGGTCTCTTCGCCATCGACAAAGGCGTGCGCGACGTCGACATATTCCGACACGACGACGCGCGCCGGCACGTCGCGGCGGTGGTCGAGCTCATAGGCCCCCGCCCGCAGGATCGCGCGCAGCACGGCCTCGATGCGCTTGAGCGGCCACCCCTGCGCCAGCGCCGCATCGATCAGCGGATCGAGCTTGCGCTGCTCGGCCACCACGCCGCTGACCACTTCGCGAAAGAATGCCGCCTCTGCCGGAAGATATTGCTCGCCCTCGACCTCGCGTCCGATCCAGTGCTTTTCGAACTCGGCGAGAATGTCCGGCAGCGTGGTCGCTGCAAGGTCCATCTGGTAGAGCGCCTGCACGGCCGCAAGCCGCGCAGCCCCGCGGCGACTGGCGCGGCGGCCGTCCTTCGGTGCGATCGCCTTCGCCATGATCCTACCGTTTGGCGCGTTGCCGCTTGATCTCGACCAACGCAAGGGCAGCGCGGGCGGCATCGCCGCCCTTGTCGCCTTCGCCTAAGCGCGCCCGCGCCCAGGCCTGCTCCATATGGTCGACGGTGAGAATGCCGTTGCCGATCGGCACTAGACGCTGCATCGAAATGTCGACGAGGGCGCGCGCCGACTGCATCGCCACGATGTCGAAATGGAACGTTTCACCCTGCACCACGCAACCGAGCGCGACTACGCCATCATAAGGCTTGCGCGCCTTCTCGGCGGCGTCGAGCGCGATCTGGATGGCGGCGGGAATTTCGAGCGACCCCGGAACGCTGATCCGGTCCCAGTCCGCATCCGCGGCGTCCAGCACGCGTTTTGCGCCATCAAGCAATTCGTCCGAAATATCCTCGTAGAAGCGCGACTCCACCACGAGGATGCGCGCGCCCTTGCCCTTCTTTGGCTTGATTTTGGTCGACTTAGCGCGCTGCGGCTTGGCCATGAACACACTCCATTCGCCGCGTCAGTAGCAAGGGCCTCCCTCCCCCCGCAAGGGCGCCATTGATCGATTTAGCGCGTCTCGGTGAGCCGCGCCGCATAGCGCGCCAGTTGATCGATTTCGATGTTCACTGTTTCGCCAACCTTCAGCGCGCCGAACGTCGTTACCGCCAGCGTATGCGGGATGATGAGAACGGAGAAAGTGTCGGCCATGACCTCGTTCACCGTAAGCGAAACACCATCGAGCGCGACCGATCCCTTCGGCGCAATAAAACGCATGAGCGGTTTGGGAACGCGCAGCGTCAAGCGCGCCATGTCGGTCATGTTGTCCCGCGCGGTCACTTCTGCGATGCCGTCCACGTGGCCCGCTACCAGATGACCGCCGAGTTCGTCGCCGAGCTTCAGCGACCGTTCGAGATTGAGACGCGTCCCCGGTTTCCATCGGCCGGCGGTCGTGACTTTCATCGTTTCGGCTGCCGTATCGACGGCGAACCACGTGCGGCCTTTGTCCTCGCCCGTTTCGACCACGGTGAGGCACACGCCCGAGCAGGCGATCGACGCACCGAGCGCGATCGTCGAACGCTTGAAACCGCAGGCGATCTTGAGCCGTTGCAATCCTTGCCCGCGCGGTCCCACCGCGACCACCTCGCCGACGTCGGTTGTGATGCCGGTGAACATCGTTACGCGCGCTCGAATTGTTCCATCGTATCGACGCCGACCTGCTCGGTCCCGACGGATTTCATGGCCTGCGTTAGCGCCGCCAGCGGCAGGCCTTCGAGCGCGTCGATGCCGTCAGGAATGGCTTTGGGCGAGCGCAACAAGATCGCCTCGTCCACGAGATCGGCCTTCACGAAAGACGCCGCCACCGTGGGCCCGCCCTCGACCATCAGTCGCGTGATACCGCGCTCCGCGAGCGTCTTCAGCACCTGCGCCAAGTCGAGCCGGCCGTCTTTCGCGTCAACCCGCAACACCTCGACATTTTTCTCGCGCAGCACCTGTTCGGCGATGGCGGAAGCCCCCGACGCACAAAAAATCCAGGTCGGTGTTTCGCGCGCGGTCGCCACCATGCTGAACGGCAGCGGCACGCGCAATTGCGCGTCGAGCACCACACGCACGGGCGAATGATCGAGCATTCCCGGCAAGCGGCAGGTCAGCGACGGATTATCGGACAGGACAGTACCGAGACCGACCAGAATGGCGTCGTACTTTGCGCGTAAAAGTGAAACCTGCTGGCGCGCGTCCTCGGCCGTGATGGCCACCGGCTTGCGCCCCGCAGCCCCAACCTTGCCGTCAGCGGAAAGCGCGAGCTTGAGCAGCACATGCGGACGGCCATCGCGGATGCGCCGGATATGCCCGACATGCGCGCGCCGTGCCTCCTCGCCGCCGAGCCCGACTTCGACGGCAATCCCCTTTGCTCGCAGGCGCTCATGCCCCTGCCCGGCCACTTGCGGATTGGGGTCTTCCATCGCCGACACTACTCGCGCGATCCCGGCACGGATGATGGCGTCGGTGCACGGCGGCGTCTGGCCCTGATGCGAGCACGGTTCGAGCGTCACATAGAGCGTCGCGCCGCGCGCCGCCTTGCCGGCAGCCTTGAGGGCCTCTGTCTCCGCATGCGGACGGCCGCCCTTTTGCGTCCAGCCACGGCCGAGGATGACGCCGTCCTTGACCACCACCGCGCCCACTGCCGGGTTGGGCCAGGCATTGCCGAGCCCGCGCCGGCCGAGTGTCAGCGCTAACTGCATGAAACGCCGATCTTGCGCCGGGTCGGGAGCGGCAGCGGAAATTGCCGGAGCGAGGCTCATTTTCGCGCGGCTGCAGTCGGTTTAGACTCGTCCTCGCCGGATAGTTCAGCCAGCGCCGTCTCAAAATCCTTCGGCTCGCGGAAATTGCGATAGACCGAGGCAAAGCGCACATAGGCTACGTCATCGAGCGCGCGCAGGTGTTCCATCACCATCTCGCCGATGGTTTCCGAGGAAATCTCGCTCTCGCCCTGGCTTTCGAGCTCGCGTACGATTTTCGACACCATCTGCTCGATCTTTTCCGGCTCGATCGGCCGCTTGCGCAACGCGATCTGCAGCGAGCGCAGCAGCTTGTCGCGGTCGAACGGCACACGACGGCCATTGCGCTTGATCACGGTGAGTTCGCGCAGCTGCACGCGCTCGAACGTGGTGAAGCGGAAATTGCACGTCAGACACACGCGGCGGCGCCGGATTGCGGCCGAATCCTCGGTCGGCCTGGAATCCTTCACTTGGGTATCGAGACTGCCGCAGCTCGGACAGCGCATCCGCTCTCAATCCTGGTAGATCGGAAACCGTGAAATCAGTTGCTTGACCTTCGCGCGTACCGCGGCCTCAACCCCAGCATCCGCCTCAGCCTGCTTCTGCGAAAGCACATCAAGAACCTCGACGATCAGCTCGCCCACCTGGCGGAATTCCGCGATGCCGAAGCCCCGCGTTGTGCCGGCCGGCGTGCCAAGGCGCACGCCCGAGGTGATCGTCGGTTTCTCGGGGTCGAACGGAATGCCGTTCTTGTTGCAGGTGATGTGGGCCCGCCCGAGCGCCGCCTCGGCCACTTTGCCGGTCAATCGCTTGGGCCTGAGGTCGACCAGCATCAGGTGCGTATCGGTACCCCCCGAGACGATGTCTAATCCTTTAGATTTAAGGGTTTCGGCCAAGGCTTTCGCGTTCTCTACGATGTTCTTCGCGTAAAGCTTGAAGGAGGGTTGCAGCGCTTCGCCGAAGGCCACCGCCTTGGCTGCGATCACGTGCATGAGCGGCCCGCCCTGCAGGCCCGGGAACACCGCCGAATTGATCTTCTTGGCCAGTTCCTCGTCGTTGGTCAGCAGGAACCCGCCACGCGGCCCGCGCAGCGTCTTGTGGGTGGTCGAGGTGACCACATGGGCCTGCGGGAACGGGCTCGGATGTACCCCGCCTGCCACCAGGCCTGCGAAATGCGCCATGTCCACCGTCAGATAGGCGCCGATACTGTCGGCAATCTCGCGGAAGCGGCGGAAGTCGATGATGCGCGGATAGGCCGAGCCGCCGGTGATGATGACCTTCGGCCTATGCTCGCGCGCGAGCTTGGCGACCTCGTCCATGTCGATGCGATGGTCGTCGCGCCGTACGCCATACGGCACCGGCCTGAACCATTTGCCCGACATGTTCACGGGCGAGCCGTGGGTCAGATGTCCGCCGGCAGCGAGATTGAGCCCAAGGAACGTATCGCCCGGCTGCATCAGCGCCATGAAGGCCGCCGCATTGGCCGACGCGCCGGAATGCGGCTGCACATTGGCAAACCCGCAACCGAACAGCTTCTTCACCCGCTCGATCGCCAGTGTCTCTACGATATCCACGTACTGGCAGCCACCGTAATAGCGTTTGCCCGGCAATCCTTCGGCATATTTGTTGGTGAGCACCGAGCCCTGCGCTTCGAGCACAGCGCGGCTGACGATGTTTTCCGACGCGATCAGTTCGATCTCATCGCGCTGACGGCCAAGCTCCAGCCGGATCGCTTCCGCGACCTCCGGGTCGGATTGCTTGAGCGAGGCCGAAAAGACCCCGCTCGTCTCTGCTTTTACTGAATGTTCAGTGGCGGACATCGCGCGCTCCAGAGGCACGTCGCTAGCATATCGGGGATAACCCGCCAAGTCTGGCAGTACCGCCGGACCGGGACCGCAATATCTAGGGATAGGCCCTGTGCGCTAGCCCCGCGCGCCCGCGATCGAAGCAAGCCCATCGCGATTGTAGATGTCGTCGCGGAACTGCACGATCCCATCCGGTGTCGCCCAGGCCGTGACGTAGATCCAATAGAGCGGCACCGGTTTGGCGACCTTTGCATCGATCCGCTCGCCGCTTTTGATCACCGCATCGATCTGTTGCCGCGACCAGCCCGGGGTCTCGATCAGAAGCCAGTTGACGAGATCGCGCACGTTTTGCACGCGGATACAGCCGGAGGAATGAAACCGGAAATCCTCACCGAACAAATTCTTGAACGGCGTATCGTGCATGTACACGCCGTCCTTGTTCGGGAAATTGATGCGGATCGAGCCGAGCGAATTGAAGTCGCCGGGATCCTGCTTGAACTGGTAATTCGTCGCCTCTTCCGAGTACCAATTGATCTGCGACGGCGTCAGCTCATTGCCACGCGGATCGAAGATGCGGATGCGGTTGCTGGTGAGATAATCGGGCGCTTCCTGCATTTTCGGAATGAGATCGCGCCGCACGATCGAGACCGGCACGGTCCAATAGGGATTGAAGTTGATCTCGACGATCTTGCTGTTGATGTCGGGCGAAGGCCGGTCGGGCTTGCCGACCACCGCGGTATGACGTGAGACCGCGACGCCGTTTTCAACCGCTTCCACCTGCGCCGCCGGAATATTGCAGACCACGAACCGATTGCCGAGGTGCATGCTGAGACTGCGCAATCGAGCAGCGTTGTTCCGCAACTGCGCGAGCCGCACCGGCGCGGGGATATTCATCGCGGCGAACGTCTGCTCGCGCATGATGCCGTCGATTGCAAGGCCATGTCGCGCCTGGAAGCGGCGCACGGCCGCCTCGACGTAGGAATCGTAGATGTCCGAGACCCCGACGCTGTTGCCGAGATCGCCGGCCACAGCCAGCCGTTGCCGCAGCGTGATTACCGCCGGTAACCGGTTACCGAGCCGCATGCGATCGCCCACCGGTACCGTTGGCCAGCCGCCGCCGGCCACGATCCCTTCGTATTGGCGGATCGCATGATCCGTTGTCTGCGCCGTCAGCGGGGAAAGCGTCGGCAACGCGGCCTTCGGCATGGGGATCGTGCGCGAGGCGGAGTCGAAACCGAGCTCGAATTCGCCGCCGCGTTGGTTTTGCTCGATCAGCGATTGCAGCGTCGCATCTTGGGCGGCCGCGAGCCGCGCTGCGAGCGCGCCCGCACCGGCCAGGGCCGAGGTTTTGGCAAGTCGCCGCAGGAAATGACGGCGGCTGATCCCCCGCCCTATTTGATCGTGTCGCTTAATCATTCCGCTTAATCATTCCGCTTTCCGAATCCGCAAAGCCCGATCTGAACCGCACCAGAACGCACCCGAAGGCCGCTCGCAAGCTTGGATTGACCCCCAGACCCACAACCTATTGAGGCGCCGGGGCGACATTATGGCCACCGGAAAAATCAAAACCCCGGCCGAGGTTTCCCGGCCGGGGTTACAATTGCGTTAACAGCGTCGCCCTATCAGAGCCGATAGAGGATCTGGTCGGTCCAGAACCGCTCGAGCCGGTGCAGCGACTTGTTCAGCGTCGTGAATTCGTCGGCGCTGATGCCGCCAACCTGCTCCACCGTACGCACGTGCTTCTGATAGAGCGCATCAACGATCGCGCGCACCTCTTCGCCCTTCTGCGTCAGCTTGATGCGCACCGAGCGGCGATCGACGCGCGAGCGCTGGTGATCGAGGAAGCCCATCTCGACCAGCTTCTTGAGGTTGTACGAAACGTTCGAACCGAGATAATAGCCGCGCGTGCGCAGCTCACCGGCCGTCAGTTCCTTGTCGCCGATGTTGTAGAGCAACAGCGCCTGCACTGAATTGATGTCGGCGCGACCGCGGCGATCGAATTCGTCTTTGATGACGTCGAGCAAACGACGGTGTAGCCGCTCCACCAATGTCAAGGCATCGAGATAGAGCGGCGCGATATGGTCGATACGGACCTGGCGATCAGCCGGCTCGACCTGCTTAACGGCAGTCTTCATATTGACGCCTTCCCATGTTGTTCTACCCGGCGACGAGCCCTGTTCCTCGCCCCGTTCGCGGAAAACCATAGGTCCAATGCTCTAAGATCACCTTAAATAGTAGAATAAAGATTAGATTTATCCGCGATCGTGAATCATTTAATGATGATTCAATCCGCACCAATTTCTTTACTGTGCGTTTTCCCTAATAGTCTGCGCACGATTGAAGAGACGTCTACTTGCCGCTACTTGCCGCGCACAAACCGGACTATTCCGGAAAAATCCTTACCCGCATTTCCGCTCCCGACGTAGCGGTCGTAAATCGCGGTAGCCTCGGCGCCGAGCCGCGTCGCGGCTCTACCCGCCTGCGCAGCCTCCTGCGACAGTTTCAGATCCTTGAGCATCATCGCCGCCGTAAAGCCCGCCTGATAGTCGCGGTTCGACGGCGCACTCGGCACCGGGCCCGGCACCGGACAGTAGTTCGTGAGCGACCAGCATTGCCCCGAGGACTTCGAAGAAATATCGAACAGCTTTTGCGCGTCGAGGCCGAGCGTCTCCGCCAGCACGAACGCTTCCGACACCGCAATCATCGATACACCGAGGATCATGTTGTTGCAGATTTTCGCCGCTTGGCCGTTTCCCGCCCCGCCCGCGTGCACGATGGTCTTACCCATGGCTTCGAGGATCGGCTTGGCGCGCGCGAACGCATCCGCGCCGCCGCCGACCATGAACGTGAGTGTTCCCGCGGTCGCCCCGCCGACGCCGCCGGATACCGGCGCATCGAGCATGGCAAGGCCCTGTTTTTCCGCTGCCGCCGCAACCGTACGGGCCGTTTGCACATCGATGGTGGAGGAATCAATCAGCAGCGCGCCCGACCCTGCAACGGACAGCACACCTTTGTCGCCGCGGTAGACTTCATCCACCTGTTGACCCGCGGGCAGCATGGTGATGACGACGTCTGCGCCGGTCGAGGCCGCTGCAACATTCGTCGCCGGAGTGCCGCCGCCGGCTGCAAGCTTGTCGACCTGCGCCTTGCTGACATCGAAACCCCTCACCGCGTGTCCGGCCTTGAGCAAATTGAGCGCCATCGGCAGGCCCATGTTTCCGAGCCCGATGAATCCGATCCGTGCCATGTTTCCTCCCGCCGCGTTCAGTCACCGCATTGCGGCGAATTATTTTTCCAACTCATCGTCATTGCGGGTGTTCGCGTGCCGAAAGTATAGCGAGGGCAAGATACGTCACCAACAGCACGCCTTCGACCACGACGATCCAGATTCGCCCGCCATAGACTTGCGGGAAAAATACCTCCACGGCGGCCATCGAGATCGCCGCAGTGAGCCATACCACCGCGCCCCAAGCCGCAATCAGCCACAATCCGACCGCTGCCACGAGATCGATGACTGCGAAGAACACCGTGGTGGCCTGCCACGCCATGGTGTTTGCTTCAAACCCGCCCAGCGGCCCTGTGATGATGCTGCACACCAGCGCCCAATGATAAAGCCCCTTGAGCAGCGACAGGCCCGCCATGATCCGCAGGAACACGACGAGCAGAACGGTCCAGTGCTTTTCGGTCGTCTGCTGCTCCTCCGGCTGCACCGGCTCGAGCGTGCGCACCGGATGGGTGATGAGCGGATCGCTCACGGCAGCACCAGCTCTTCGGCGACGGGAGCAAAATAATGCGCGATGTCGGCGCTCGTGACCTCGGCCAGCCGCGCAGGGCGCCAATTCGGTGCATTGTCCTTCTCGACAATCACGGCACGTACCCCCTCGTAGAAATCGTGAGCGTGAATGATGCGCGAAACTATATGGAATTCCGTTCGCATGCACTCGTCAAATGTCATGCTGCCGCCCGCACGCACTTGTGCCAGGGCCAATTTCAGGCTGGTCGGCGATTTTTGCCGAATTGTTGCGGCACACGTCGCAGCGAACGGGTCTTCGTCGCGATCGAGGGTGGACAAAATCTCTTCCACCTCGCGTCCGGAAAATAGCCGCGCGATTGCGCCTGCATGAACGGAGATCGGCGCTGCAGCAACGGCCTGCGCGAACGCGTTGAGCAATGCGTCTACCGGCACCGCACTGCACAGCGCATCGCGCAATTCCGGAAACTTCGCCGAGGCGACGCGATGGGTCGCGACTTCTCCAACTATCCCGTCCGCGGCGCCGAACCGTTCCCCCGTCAGCGCGACATAGGTGCCGAGCTCGCCCGCCAGCCGTGGCAGAAACCACGTGGCACCCACATCGGGAAAAAAACCGATCCCCACCTCCGGCATGGCGAACCGGAACCGATCGCCGGCAACGCGATGCGAACCGTGAATCGAAACGCCGACGCCGCCCCCCATCACGATTCCGTCGATCAGCGCCACATAAGGCTTCGGATAGCGTTTGATCAACGCATTGAGCGCGTATTCCTCGCGCCAAAACATGAGCATTTCATCGTACCGCCCGGCGCGGCCAAGCTCATAGAGCGCTCGGATGTCGCCGCCGGCCGAGAATGCACGCTCGCCGGCCGCGGTTATCACCACCCGTGTCACCGAAGGATCGCGCGCCCACGTGTCGAGCTGCGATCTGAGCAGCCGCACCATGTTCGGCGTCACCGCATTGAGCGCCTTCGGCCGATTGAGCGTGATCAGCCCTGCGGTGCCGCGGCGCTCGAACAGGATTTCAGCCGCGTCCGACATTGCGTTCAATTCTCCAACAAATCGCGGCTCACGATCAGCCGCATCACCTCGTTGGTGCCTTCGAGGATCTGGTGCACGCGTACGTCGCGCAGCACGCGCTCGATCGGGTGATCGCGCAGATAGCCGTAGCCGCCGAACAGCTGCAGGCAGCCGTTGACGATGTCGAAGCCGGCGTCGGTCGCGTGGCGCTTGGCCATGGCGGCGAGCCGCGTCGCGCCCGGCTCGGCGTCGGTCACCGCGGTGGCGGCGCGCCGCACCATCAGCCGCGCCGCCTCGAGCTCGGTCGCATAGTCGGCGATCCGGAAGGCGAGCGCCTGGAAATCGGCGAGCCGGGTGCCGAACTGCTTGCGCTCGCGCATATACGCGATGGTGCGGTCGAGGCAGAACTGGGCGCCGCCGAGCGAGCAGGCCGCGATGTTGAGCCGGCCGCCGTCGAGCCCCGCCATGGCGATGCGGAACCCCTGCCCCTCCTCGCCGATGCGGTTTGCGACCGGCACGCGGCAGCCCTCGAACATCACCATGGCGGTCGGCTGCGACTTCCAGCCGAGCTTCTTCTCCTGCGCCCCGTAGGAAAGCCCGGGCGTGCCCTTCTCCACCACCAGGCACGAGATGCCTTTCGGCCCACGCTCGCCGGTGCGCACCATCACGACGTAGACATCCGACACGCCGCCGCCCGAGATGAAGGCTTTGCTGCCGTTGAGCACGTAATCGTCGCCGTCGCGCTGCGCACGGGTCTTCAGGCTTGCGGCGTCGGAGCCGCTGTCCGGCTCGGTCAAGCAGTAGCTTGCGAAATGCTCCATGCTGCACAGCTTCGGCAGGAAGCGCCTGCGCTGCGCGTCGTTGCCATAGCGGTCGATCATCCAGGCCGCCATGTTGTGGATCGAGATGTAGGCTGCTGTCGATGTACAACCCTGTGCCAGCTCCTCGAAAATGATCGTCGCATCGAGCCGCGACAGCGCCGAGCCGCCCACGTCCTCCTTGACGTAGATGCCGCCGAAGCCGAGTGCCGCCGCCTTGCGCAGCGCCTCGACCGGGAAGACCTCGCCCTCGTCCCATGCCCGCGCGTGCGGCATCATCTCGGCCGCCGCGAAATCG
>DATJVR010000016.1:0-9779 GCA_035501735.1 Xanthobacteraceae bacterium
GCGAACATCAAGCGCGAAAGCATCGTGATGACCGATGAGGCGTCTTGGTATCGTTCGCTTGGTGGCCGTTTCTTTAGCCACGACAGCGTCAATCACGGTGCATATGAGTGGATGCGCGGCGACATCGGCGCAAATACCGTCGAGGGCTATTACTCGATCTTCAAACGCGGCATGAAGGGTGTCTATCAGCACTGCAAGGAAAAGCATTTACACCGTTATCTCGCGGAGTTTGATTTCCGCTATTCAAACCGCGTTCGACTGGGGATCGATGATGTGACTCGCGCAGACCGTGCTTTGAAGGGTATTGTTGGCAAGAGACTGACCTATCGAACGTCTCATTAGCGAGAGGCCATATGGGAAAAGCAGGCGAAAAACAAAAGCGCCGCCCCAAGATTAAAGACAAGAAACAGTCCGAGCGGTTTAAGGAAGCCGCTCGGCAACTTGGCGCTGACGAGCCAACGGATGCGTTTGATCGTGTCTTGAATGAAATGGGGAAAACGAAGAAGCCCGACCGTTAGATCGGGCTTCCCGCGTTAGAATGTCTTGACTAGCTGCACGAAGGCAGAGGCCAAGACAACTAGCGTTGTGGCTAGCTTCATGTAGGCCTCCATACGTGCGAGCCTTTGCTGCCGTTTACGGGCGCGCATAGGACTCTCCGCATTGAAGGTGATTTGCAGCTCACCACCGATTTTGCCACGGCAAAAAAGCCAACCCACGCGAGCCGCCATAGGATCGTTGAAGTTCGGTGGCCCCCTCGGACCCCCGCAAGCCCGCGCTTCGCAACAAAGAAAACATAACACGCAGTTAGTTCATCGCGGGAAGATATCCACTATCAATTGTACTGGGTACGGCATCGATAACATCGCCGCAAATTTCCAAGGAACGAACCGGGAATCGGCCAGCCTCGGCAACTTGAGCTGGCTCAAGCGGGAACGTAGCTTCTCGGGTCACGTTAGCGTCGCGTAGGCGTGTGCATCAGGAGTTGCGTCATGGCCCCGAGAGCCAATTGGAAGGGTTATCTGCGTCTGTCGCTGGTTTCATGCCCGGTGATGCTGTTCCCGGCGACATCGTCGGCCGAAAAGACCCGCTTCCATCAGATCAACAGCAAGACCGGCCATCGCATCAAGATGCAGCGGATCGACGCCGAGACCGGCGAGCCGGTCGAATACGAGGACGTGGTGAAGGGTTTCGAGATCGCGGACGACCAGTACGTCGACGTCACCAAGGAGGAGCTGGAAGCGGTCGCGCTCGAAGGCACCCACACGATCGAAATCGACAAGTTCGTGCCGCGCACCGAAATCGACGAGCTCTATTTGAACAATCCGTATTTCCTGGTGCCGGATGGCGAAGCGGGCGCGCAGGCCTACGCGGTCATCCGGGAGGCGATCAGGAAGGAAGGAATGGTCGCGCTCGGCCGCGTCGTGCTGACGACCCGCGAGCACGTGATCGCGATCGCGCCGCGCGGCAAGGGGCTGGTCGGCATCACCCTGCGCTACCCTTACGAGGTGCGCGACGAGAAGGAATTCTTTGACGAGATTCCGGACGAGGAGGTCACCAAGGACATGCTCGATCTGGCCAAGCACATCGTCAAAACCAAGGCCGGGCATTTCGATCCTGAAAAATTCGAGGATCACTACGAGAACGCGCTCAAAGAGCTGCTGAAGCGAAAAGCCGAAGGCAAGCCGATCGAGACGCCCAGGCGGGAGACTTCGGCGAAGGTCATCAACCTGATGGATGCGCTGCGACGCAGCGTCAAAGGCGACCGGGAGTCGGGCAAGGCGGAACGGAAGAAGGCGCACCCGGCCAAGGCGCCGGCAAAACCCAAACGGATGCGCAAGGCCGGCTGATCGCTCAGGCGCGTCCGCCGGCAATAACCCGCAGCACCGGCCGCTCGGGCGACGGGCCAGCGGGATTCACGCTGGCGCGCAGCATCGCCAGCACGGAGCGAAGCTCGGCGACCAGCAACGACGCGTTGCGATCGGCGGCGCGGCGCAAACGGGGCACGGCCGCCTGCTGGCGGCCGTCCCGTTCGCGCATGAGCGCATCGAAGAACGGCGAGGCAACCAGCTGGCACTGCAAAAGGCTGATGTCGGCCGACGCATCCTGCGCCAGTCGCGCCAGCGTCGCCTCGCCCAATGCGATCAATTCCGTCGAACTGCCTTTCACCGCGCTGCTCCCGAGCCGGGGACCTTAGCTGATTCGCGGTTTGTGTCTAACGAGGCCCAACCACGGTATATTCGCGTTTACACCATTGGCGACCGATCCCCACCATGCCGTTCTCGCATCCTCGTCATGATCACCCCGGGCCGGAGAAAAGCCCATCAGCGTCCATGATCACGAAGATCGCCATCTCTGGTTATCGGTCCTTACGCGATGTCCGGATCGCGTTGGGCGCACTCAACGTGGTGACCGGCGCAAATGGAAGCGGCAAGTCCAGCCTGTACCGCGCGCTGAGACTCTTGGCGGATGTCGCGCAAGGGCGCATCATCCAATCGCTGGCTGCCGAGGGCGGCTTCATTCGACCCTATGGGCCGGGCCAGAATCCTTTGCCGCCTCGGTGAAGCGGGGCGAACAACCCGTCCAAGGCACCACGCGAAAATCACCGATCAGCTTGAGGCTGGGGTTTGCCGGGCACGATTACGGCTACGCCATCGATCTCGGGTTGCCACAACCTTCCAGCTCGCAATTCTCCCGCGACCCGGAAATCAAGACCGAAAGCCAATGGACCGGCGAAACGCTCGGCCGCTCGAACGCGTTCGCCGTGCGCAACGGGCCAAGCGTTCGCATCCGGGGTGACACCGGCGAGTGGAGGCAGGTTCTACAGCACCTGGCGCCCTTCGACAGCATGATGACCCATGGCAGCGATCCGCGTGAAGCACCCGAACTGTTGTTCCTGCGGGAGCGCATGCGGGATTGGCGGTTTTACGATCATCTGAGGACCGACCGCGATGCGTCAGCACGCAAGCCGCAGATCGGCACATACACTCCAGTTCTGGGAAGCGAAGGGTCGGACCTTGCCGCTGCCCTGCAAACCATTCGTGAGATCGGCAACGCTGAGGAGCTCGACCGCGCCATCGCCGATGCATTCCCCGGCGCAGGCGTCGAGATCGTGAATTCCGATGGCTACTTCGAGGTCGAGATGCGGCAACACGGCCTTCTTCGATCGCTGAAGGCTGCCGAGCTTTCCGATGGCACGCTGCGCTATCTGCTACTCATTGCCGCGCTGCTGTCGCCTCGGCCACCAGCCCTGATGATTCTGAACGAACCCGAGACGAGCCTTCATCCGGATCTGCTGCCGCCCTTGGCGCGGCTGATCGCAAAAGCCTCCGAACGCTCGCAGATCGTGGTGGTCTCCCATGCGGCGGCTTTGTTGTCCGAACTCGCGAGCGTGGATGGCGTGAAGCAGATCACGCTCGAGAAGCGGTTGGGCGAGACGCACGTTCAGAGCGACGAAAGACCGACTTGGGCGTGGTCGCCGCGATAGCTTGCGAACCTCAAATCGCCCGGATCGACCTCAAGTGAGGCTGGACAAGCCGGTCTTGAGATCGTCCGCGTTCATGCAGGGCGTGAAATCAACCGATGCATTAAGCCCCATGAACAGCGGCTCGGCGATGCGCGGCATATCGGAGGCGGCCTTGAGATCGAACACCGCGATCATCGTGCGGTGGCCGTCGATGGTGGTGAAGTAAGCCGCCGCGGCTTTGACGGATTCGAGCGTCTTCTGGACGACTTTCGACAGCGTGCCGTCCTTGATCGCCTTATTGCCGATATCGGTCGGAATTTGAACCCTCATCAGTGTACGCATGTGCGACCTCCAAATGATCTATGCAACTTGTGGGACGAACCGTTGCAATATTCAGACTCAATTCCCCCAGCGCTGTTGCCAGATGCGCTCGCCGATGGTGCAGGAAATGCGCGGCTTGTCGGCCGCGGCCGGAACGATCCGCGCCGCGGGCGTGCGGCCGGCAACTTCCAAGATCAGTTTGGTGCGGATCGCCTCGCGGAATTTCGCGCGCTCCTTGATCGAAATCACGAAGGCGCCGGGGCCGCCGATCACGCAATCCTCGTAGTACACGTCGAGGTTTTCGATATCCATGCCGCCGAGATTGGGGCGCTTGAGCATGATCGGCAGGCCGTTGATGGTGATGCCCTTGGCGAGAACTTCGTCGCGTATCAGCGCCACCGGCATGCCGTTGTTGTTGACGCCGTCGCCGGACACGTCGATCACCTTGCGGAGGCCGCGATAACCCGAGCCCTCGAACAGCGGCATGGCGAACTGCAGCGCGCCTGAAATCGAGGTGCGCGAAGCGCGGCGGTACGGCGCGCGCGCAATTTCGTCGGCGACCGCATCGGCCGATTCAGGCCCGGAGATCAGCCGCCAGGGCAGGATGATCTTCTGGTCCTGCGCGCCGGCCCATTCGAAATAGGTGACGGCGACCTTGGCGTTCATGCCCTGCTTCAAGGCCTGCATGAACTCGCGCGAGCGGATGGCCTCGATGTAACCTTCGCGCTGCAGCGCCTGCTCCTCGGGATCCATGGAATAGGACACGTCGACGGCGAGCACGAGCTCCACGTCCACCGGCATCGCGCTCGGGCTCGAGTCGGCGTGCTGGAGCGGGGCGATCGCGGCGGCAAATCCGCCGCCCAGCCCGAACACCGCCGCGGCCGCGGGTATGGCGCAGAGGGCGATCAGCGATAGGCGGGCGCGCATCGGAAATCTCCGTCACAGCGAGCGGCAATGCTGACACAGGCGACGCACCGGGAGAAGCGGGTCAACGGCTTTGGGGGGAAGTCTTGAGCCTCATTCTTCAACCGTCCAAAGCCTCGGTGGCAGTGATCTCAATCCCGAACCCGGCAAGCCCAACGTAGGTGAACTTGGTCGAAGTCAGCAGACGGATTGAGGCAATACCAAGGTCTTTCAGAATCTGTGCGCCCAAACCGATTTCGCGCCATTGACGGATGCGGGCAGCGTCCGAGCCGGTATCGCCCGATGGGATGGCGTGGGTGGGAACGCCGGCCGCGCCGTCGCGGAGGAATACGATGACACCGCGGCCGTCCTGCTTGAAGCGGCGGAGCGCGGCGTGCACGGTTTTTGCCCCGCCGAACACATCGCGAATGATGTCGGCGCGATGCAGGCGCGCCAGCACGTTCTTGCCGTCGCCGATGCGGCCGTGCACGAAGGCCATGTGCTGCACCTTGTCGTACGGCGTCATGTAGGCGTAGCCCTGCAAGGTTCCGATCTCGGACTCGACCGGAAATTCGCCCACGCGGTCGACGAGCTTCTCGCGCACCTGCCGGTAGGCGATGAGCTCCGCGATCGAAATGCGCTGGAGCTTGTAACGGTCGGCAAAATGGCTGACCTCGGGCCCGCGCATCACGGTGCCGTTGTCGTTCATCAGTTCCGCCAGCACGCCGACAGCCGGCAGGCCGGCAAGCCGACAGAGATCGACGCAAGCCTCGGTATGGCCGGAGCGCATCAGCACGCCGCCCTCGCGCGCGACCAGCGGGAAGATGTGGCCGGGCCGCACGAAATCGGCGGCGCCGCTGTTGCCGTTGGCGAGCGCGCGCACGGTATTGGTGCGCTCCTCGGCCGAGATGCCGGTGGTCAGGCCGTGGCGGCAGTCGACCGAAACGGTGAAGGCGGTGCCGAGCGGGGCGTCGTTGAGCGCCACCATGGGATCGAGGTGCAGGCGTTTGGCATCGTCGGCGCCGAGCGGCGCGCAGACAATGCCCGAGGTATTGCGGATGATGAATGCCATCTTCTCCGGCGTGCAGAGCGAAGCGGCGACGAACAGGTCGCCTTCGTTCTCGCGGTCGTCGTCGTCGGTGACCACGATGATTTCGCCGCGGGCAAAGGCGGCGACGGTGGCTTCGACGCGTTGATGGTCGTCCAAGGATAGTCCTATCGTTGGAGCATGATCTTAGCCGAAAACCGGTTCCCACTTTTCGGGATCATGCTCGTGAAAACGGCCAGTTGGGGGTTTCGCCGACCTGGCCGCGATGACGCAGATAGTGATCCGCGATCACGCAGGCAACCATGGCCTCGCCGATCGGGACCGCACGGATGCCGACGCAAGGATCATGGCGGCCTTTGGTCACGATCTCGGTTTCCCGACCATAGCGGTCGACGGTCTTGCGCGGGCTCAAGATCGACGAGGTCGGCTTGACCGCAAAACGCGCCACCACCGGCTGGCCGGTGGAAATCCCGCCGAGGATGCCGCCGGCATTGTTCGACAAGAACCGCGGCTTGCCGTCATTGCCCATGCGCATTTCGTCGGCGTTCTCCTCGCCGGACATCGCGGCGGCGGCAAAACCCGCGCCGATTTCCACGGCTTTGACGGCATTGATGCCCATCAGCGCCGCGGCCAGATCGCCGTCGAGTTTGCCGTAGACCGGCGCGCCGAGCCCCGGTGGGACGCCATCGGCAACGATCTCGATGACGGCGCCGACCGAGGAGCCGGCCTTGCGCACGCCGTCGAGATAGTCCACCAGCTCCTGCGCCAGTTTGGCGTCGGGGCAGAAGAAGGGATTGTTCTCGACCTCGTTCCAATCCCAGCGTTTGCGGTCGATGCTGCGCTTGCCCATCTGCACCAGCGCGCCGCGCACGTTCAGCCCCGGCACGATCTTGCGCGCGATGGCGCCGGCCGCGACGCGCGCCGCGGTCTCACGCGCGGACTGGCGGCCGCCGCCGCGATAATCGCGAATGCCGTATTTGACGTCGTAGGTGTAATCGGCATGCGCCGGCCGGTATTTGTCCTTGATGTCGGAGTAGTCCTTCGCGCGCGCATCGACGTTCTCGATCACGAGCGCAATCGGCGTGCCGGTGGTGAGCTGGCCGCCGGCGGCCGCGTCGGCAAACACCCCGGACAGGATGCGGACCTTATCCGGCTCCTGCCGCTGCGTGGTGTGGCGCGACTGGCCGGGCCGACGCTTGTCCAGATAGGGCTGGATGTCGGCTTCGGTCAAAGGGATGCGGGGCGGACAGCCGTCGACCACGCAGCCGAGCGCGGGCCCATGGCTCTCGCCGAAGGTCGTGACCCGGAACATATGGCCGAAGGTATTGAACGACATGGCATTCTGACCGTGGCGGTGTGGTAGCCCGCGCGCTTCTCCGGGTCAATTCAGCGGCGGAACTGATGCCGCGCGCGGGCAAGCCGCAACAGCGAGGCCGCCCTGATGCGGGCGCAAGCGCCGGCCAATCCCATGCTGCCAACGTCCATCGCAGCGCAGCGACCGCGATGAATGCCCATTCATTTTACCGATTGGCAACCAGCCCCGGTGATCTTCGATTAAATGACGGATATTCCATCAGATTTCTCTGGAAATCCAATTGCCGAGCGCCATCAAATGCACTATGTGCGAAGTCTGGTGAGGGAGATTGCGTTCGAAGAGGACAGAGTTTCAACAAACTCGCATCCCGTGCTCTCGCCGATTGATCGATCATCAAGGAGACTGACGGCCATGGCCATGAAGAAAAAGTCCAAACCGAAAAAGCCAAAGAAGAAGAAACCCGCGTAACAATGCGATCCGCCGCGAGTCTTTGGCAATCGCGGCGGTCCAAGGTTGGCGAGGCGCCCGCTTCGCTCAAGCGGCCGGATGAAAATCCGGCCGTTTTGTTTTCAAGTCAATGCAATCCCCGACCCGCCCAGCAGGCACGCGCTCAAAAATCAAGCGTGCCGAACGATTCTGCTCAAATGTTTCTGCTCAAATATGTCCTATTCGCTTTGCACCGACACAAGATTATCCCGTACCGCAATGGCGATCAGCTGAAGCCGGTTTGCGACTCCCAACTTATCGCAGGCGTTCGATACATGCTGGTCGACGGTGCGTTTCGAAATGTTCAAAATCTCGCCGATTTCCGGAGAGCTTTTCCCGCGCGCAATCCACTGCAATATTTCGTACTCTCGGGTTGACAGAGGCGAGGCTGCCATTCCGTTCATCGGTTGACGTGTGCGACGAACAATAATTGCCTCCGCCGCGATCTGGGCTATTGAATTTACAACGCTGCTTTCCCGATGGGATGGGCAATGCTTGGCCGGGAAATGTACCGACAGCATTCCGAGAAGAATTCCGCTTGTCGTAATGAGCGGCGTCGATTGAACTGCCAGAACACCTGCGTTGAGAACGACGTTTCGACACGGCGCAATGTCTTCATCATTCCTCACATCTGCGATGGTAATCGTACGCTTAGCTCTCAGGGCGCGACCACATGCTGAACCGTCGTCTAAGGTGACGCGCTGGAAGAAGTTCAAAAACGTATCGTCGAATCCATGCTGCACGACGATCTCAAGGCATCCGGTCCTCCAGTTGACTAATTGGATGTTGCCAAACGCCGCATCGGTGACTTGCAAACTTGTATCCAATGTCAGGTTCAAGACCGAGGTGAGATCGTGACATGATTGTAAGCTTTCGCTCAGAGTATTGCGCATGAAGGCCTCACTTCGCGCGCCGGTTGTAACGATAATCGCACGACTGGCAACCCCTGGCGGCAACTCCGTTGTGGATTGCGAACATCGAGCCTTTCGATGTTCGCATTAACCGGGAGACACGCACCGCGACCGCGACGTGCAGAAACTTAGAACAGGGCGGCGCCGACTCGGCGCGCGTTCGCATCACGATTTCGCATGTCGCCGGGTCACGACCGTCGATGCGGCTTGTTTGACCGATGTCTGCTCTCCCCCAAGCGACCGTTCACCGCACAGACAAAAATCGACGCAAGGTGCCAGAAGGCGACCTATGCATCGCAACATGGTGGTGCCGTGCCGCGCACACCAACAGTGAGATGAATTTAGCTTATGTAGCGCGAGATTGAATCGTCTTGGCGGCATCGTGAAAAAGACTGCCTTTGCGTTTGATGGGTTCTTAGAATTAATCGTTCAGCCCACTGGCGGTTAAGCCGGGCTGGTACCATACTGAAAAAATGCGTGGACGCATGATCCGAGTTCGCGGCAGTTCCGACCATGCCGCTCTATACACCTTAGCCGTTCCTGAAGCGGAACACGCCATCGAGATCATCCGGGCCAATGTTGCGAGCGAAGGTCAACACGTCGACGACTTGGGTCGCGTCACAGACGATCTGATTTGTCGCTCAATCCAGCTCATGGAGAATTCAAAAGAGTGTAGACAGGCCATGTTCGCGGGCTTCAGCAAAGGAGGCGTTATGACGAGCACATTTTCGGACGAAGAAGTCGGTCATCAAATTCTCACCGTCTTCTCGCGCAACAAGATTTCTGCGCACGGGGCGCTGCGTCGCATTGATTTCTTCTCCGTCCGTGATGGCGATTTTCAGCGCGGCATCAACAAAGCCCTGGCCAATAAATGGATTACACTCGATGTCCGCAATCGCTACCGCTATATCCTGACGGAAATGGGCTATGCCGTCTCGAAGTCGGAAACGTCAAAAAGTTGAAGCCAGAAAAGTTCGAATGTTCAAATGACCCGTTTTGACTATGACGCGCCCGCGGAGCTGTTTCCCAGCCGCAGCCGCAAGGGCAATCGCCTGCCGGCTATTGGTGCAGTTCACAACGATGATGCAGATCGAAAAAGTGCACCCGCTTCAGAGCGGCCTGGTCCGACTCAGACGCCTGTCGGAGCGTAGGCCTGGCCTGTCCCGGGAATCCGCCTTTGCTTTTTATCCGCGAATCGCCTGGTCACTGGCCGCCAACAACATGAAGCTGATCTCGACGATCTGGTGGATGCTCAAGCTGAAGCGCCGCATCGAACGTGACCCGCGACGGCACGCTTTCATGGATCAGGCGCTCATGCCGGTGCAGGACGAC
>DATJVR010000017.1:0-33139 GCA_035501735.1 Xanthobacteraceae bacterium
GATTGGACGCAATGCCGAAATCAATCGCGCCATCCAGGTGCTTTGCCGCCGGCAGAAGAACAATCCGCTGTTCGTTGGCGAAGCCGGGGTCGGCAAGACTGCGATCGCGGAAGGGCTCGCCAAGCGGATCGTCGACAGCGAGGTGCCCGAAGTATTGTCCGCCGCCACGGTGTTCTCGCTCGACATGGGCACGCTGCTGGCCGGCACCCGCTACCGCGGCGATTTCGAAGAGCGGCTCAAGCAGGTCATCAAGGAGCTGGAAGGCTATCCCGGCGCCATCCTGTTCATTGACGAGATCCATACAGTGATCGGCGCCGGTGCTACGTCCGGCGGCGCGATGGATGCCTCGAATCTGCTGAAACCCGCGCTGGCGTCGGGCACGGTGCGTTGCATCGGCTCGACCACCTACAAGGAATACCGGCAGTATTTCGAAAAGGATCGCGCGCTGGTGCGCCGGTTCCAGAAAATCGACATCAACGAGCCGAGCATTCCGGACGCGATCGAGATCATGAAGGGGCTGAAGCCCTATTTCGAGGCGTACCACAAGCTCAAATACACCAACGAGGCGATCAAGGCCGCGGTGGAGCTGTCGGCGCGCTATATCCACGACCGTAAATTGCCCGACAAGGCGATCGACGTGGTCGACGAGTCTGGCGCCGCGCAGATGCTGCTGCCGGAAAGTCGGCGCAAGAAGACGATAGGACTGAAAGAGATCGAAACCACCATCGCCACCATGGCGCGGATCCCGCCAAAGACCGTATCGAAGGACGACGCCGAGGTGCTTCAGCATCTCGAGCAGACGCTCAAGACCACGGTCTATGGCCAGGACAAGCCGATCGAGGCGCTGGCGGCCGCGATCAAGCTTGCGCGCGCGGGTTTGCGCGAGCCGGAAAAGCCGATCGGCTGCTACCTGTTCTCAGGGCCTACCGGTGTCGGCAAGACCGAGGTGGCAAAGCAGCTCGCCAAGAGCCTCGGGGTCGAACTGATCCGCTTCGACATGTCGGAGTACATGGAACGGCACACCGTGTCGCGCCTGATCGGCGCGCCGCCCGGCTACGTCGGCTTCGATCAGGGCGGCTTGCTCACCGACGGCGTCGACCAGCATCCGCATTGCGTGCTGCTGCTCGATGAAATCGAGAAGGCGCATCCGGATCTGTTCAACGTGCTGCTGCAGATCATGGATCACGGCAAGCTCACCGATCACAATGGCAAACAGGTCGACTTCCGCAACGTGATCCTGATCATGACCACGAACGCGGGGGCGGCCGATCTCGCCAAACAGGCCTACGGCTTCACGCGCAACAAGCGCGAAGGCGACGACATGGAAGCGATCAATCGCATGTTCGCGCCGGAATTCCGCAACCGCCTCGACGCGGTCATCACCTTCAATCATCTCTCGCCGGAGATCATCGCCAAGGTGGTCGAGAAGTTCGTGCTGCAACTCGAAGCCCAGCTCGCCGACCGCGATGTCACCATCGAATTGTCGGAGGAGGCCTCGCGTTGGCTGATCGCCAACGGCTACGACGAGCTGATGGGCGCCCGACCCATGGCGCGCGTGATCCAGGAGCACATCAAGAAGGCGCTGGCCGACGAGGTGCTGTTCGGCAAGCTGAAGGCAGGCGGCCACGTGCGCGTGGTGGTGGAGAAGGACGAAACCGGCAAAGACAGGCTCGGCTTCGAATTCATCGAAGGTCCGGTGACGCCGAAGCCCGAGAAGCTGCCGGAGCGCGGGGCGAAGCCGAAACGCCGTCCCAGACGCAAGCCCACGCCGCCCAAGGACGACGGTAGTCCGCCGCGCGGCGGCGGATCGGTGCCCAAGGTGCCGCTGAAGGTTTAGCTGCAGGCCAATATTCCGGATGCAGGGCGAGGATCGCGAACAGGTCCTCGCCTTTTGCATGTCTTCGATGTGCGATTGCTCGCGTGGCTGTCGCTTTTGCCGCCGTCTTCCGATAGGTGAGGGCGCGAGAAGGACACGATGCCGGAACCGGAACGCCCTCCAGAGTCCTCGATTGCCGCATTTATATATGGCGCGCGGACGGCTGCGGCGTCCGTCTTCATGTTCGTGATCACGGTCACGTACATCGGGTTCGGTGCGCTGACGCACGACTACGGTCTCTCCGTCGTCTGGGCGATGCTCTCCACCGTGCTGATTTGGGCGGGACCGGCGCAGGTGATCCTCGTCACCACGCTTGGGTCCGGCACCTTGACCGAAGCCGCGCTGGCGGTCGGGCTATCCAGCGTCCGTTTGCTGCCGATGGTGGTGGCGCTGCTGCCGCTGGTGAGGCGCGAGAATACCCGCGCCTGGCAATTGGTCGTGCCGGTGCATTTCATCGCGGTCAGCGTGTGGGTCGAAGCGATGCGGCTTGCCCCCAATATCCCGCGCGAGCGCCGCATTCCGTTCTGCAACGGCATCGGCGTGATGTTGCTAACGACCGGCGTGGTGATGAGCGCGGTGGGGTATTATCTCTCGGCGCTGCTGCCAGCGCTATTCGGCGCGGCGGCAATGTTCATCACGCCGATGTCGTTTCTGGTCTCGACCGCGCGCAACAGCCGGCTGCTGCTGGAAAAGACGGCACTCATCCTCGGCCTCGTGATCGCGCCGGTGCTTGCCTATTACAAGATCAAGCTCGATCTGATGTGGACCGGCGTGATTGGCGGCTCGCTCGCATACCTGCTTTGGCGCATGCGGAGGCCGAGCCTATGACCAGCTTTCTCTCGGAGCCTTACGTCGCCCTGGTCTTGCTTGGATTTCTGCCGAGCGAGATTTGGCGGTGGCTCGGCATCGCGCTTGGGCGCGGTCTCGACGAGACATCCGAAATCATCCAGTGGGTGAGGGCGGTGGCAACGGCCTTGGTAGCCGGCGTGGTGGCGCGGATCGTGCTGTTTCCGCCGGGCGCGCTTGCCGGCGTGCCGCTGACCGTGAGACTTGTGGCGATCACCTGTGGGTTTCTTGCCTATTATTTCGCGCGCCGTTCGCCATTCGCCGGTGTGCTTGCCGGTGAGGCGGTATTGATCATCGGGACGCTTCTCTTCGTCCGCTGACCTCAGACGTCAGCCATCCTTCAGCGCCGCCGACAGTTTCAATGCTTGGTCGGACAGCACGTCGGGTTTTTCCTTTTCACTCGCTGGCGGCTTCATCGGCACGCCGTTCTTGCGCGGGATGACGTGCAGGTGGAGGTGAAACACGACTTGTCCGCCGGCACCTTCGTTGAACTGCTGGATAGTAATGCCGTCGGCGTTGAAGATTTTCATCGCCGCCTTGGCGATCTTCTGCGCCGCTTTGGCAACCGCGGCAAAATCGTCCGGCGAAACGTCGAGAATATTGCGCGCCGAAGCCTTCGGCAGCACGAGCGTGTGGCCGGGCGCGCGCGGCATGATGTCGAGAAATGCCAGGACCTTGTCGTCCTCATAAACCTTGTATGACGGCATCTCGCCGCGAAGAATCTTGGCGAAGATGTTGTTCGGATCGTAGGCCGGCATGATGATGGTCCTTTTAGTCCTGTTCGACCAAATTTTTGCGGAATGGCGCGGCTGCCGCAAGCTCTTCACCGAAAGCTTCCACATGCGCGCGCTCGCGCAGCAGATAGTCGGCCACCGCGCGGCGGAGCGAGGGATTGGCGATGTAATGCGCGGAATAGGTGGTGACCGGCAGGTAGCCGCGCAGGAGCTTGTGTTCGCCCTGCGCGCCGGCCTCGACGCGCGCGAGCTTGTTGGCGATGGCGAAATCGATGGCCTGATAATAGCACAGCTCGAAATGCAAGAACGGATGATGCTCGATCGCGCCCCAGTGGCGGCCGAACAGCGCCTCGGAGCCGATGAAATTGATGGCGCCGGCGATGAAGCGGCCGGCGCGCTTGGCCATGATCAGCAGGATGCGGTCGCGCATCCGCTCCCCGACCATGGAGTAGAACTCGCGGGTGAGATAAGGCCGCCCCCATTTGCGCGAGCCGGTCTCCATGTAGAAGTCGAAAAAGGCGTCCCAGACCGCTTCAGTGAGGTCTGAGCCGTTCAGCCAGTGCACGCTGATGCCGTCGCAAAGAGCTTCGCGCCGCTCGCGCTTGATGGTTTTGCGCTTGCGTGACGCGAACGCCGCTAGAAAATCGTCGAACGAGGCGTAACCGGCATTTTCCCAATGGAACTGCTGATCGGTGCGCTGCAGGAAACCGCGCGCGGCGAGGAAGCGCGATTCCGGCTCGGGCATGAAGGTGACGTGCACCGACGACGCCTGGTGGCGGCGGCAGAGTTCGATCAGGCCGGCCGCCAATCCTGCGCGCACGCTGTCGGCCTCGGCGGCGGCGCGCACCAGTAAACGGCGGCCGGTCGCGGGCGTGAAGGGAACCGAAACCTGCAGCTTCGGGTAATAATCGCCGCCGGCCTGTTCATAGGCTTCGGCCCAGCCGCGGTCGAAGACATATTCGCCGCGGGAATGGGACTTCAAATAGCAGGGCACGGCACCGAGCGGTGTGCCGTCCGGGCCTTCCAAGACAAGGTGCTGTGGCTGCCAGCCGGTCTTTGCGGTGGCCGAGTGCGAGGCTTCGAGGCAATACAGAAAATCGTACGATATGAAGGGATTATACAATTCCGATTGCGAGGTTCGTTGAACGGCTTGCGGGATTGATTCAACGGGCTGAGAAATTGATTCAAGTTCGCCCGCCAAGCGCGGATTCGCGCAGGCATCCCATGCGTCGCGCGCAATGTCGGCGATGGCCGGGACAACGCGGATGCGCAGATCGGGTTCACTCATTGTGCGGGCGAGGCCAGAACCACTATGGTTCGTCCTATTTTGACCGGCCGGCGGCCGCAGACAACCGGGTTATCGGTAAGGGCATACGATCACGTCATAGCCGGTCGGATTTCCGTCCCAGGTGCGGCCGCCTTCAGGGTGGCAGCCGCGGGGTATCGGGCTGCAGCCGAGTATCGTGCAGGCAATTTGGGTTCCAGACCCATTGCGGATGGCATGGGATGGCTTCTTGCGTGGAGCGGGCGGCGTTGGCGTTTGGGCGGCCTGGGCAAGGACCTGAGTGTCCGCGGTTTGCGCACCGGCGGTGCCTGGCATCACAAAAACGGTTGCGGCAGCGGTCGCAAGCAGCGCCGATATCAGCGTTGATCGAATTGGCATTGTGGCTCCTTGTCGTTGCTCACCGAATAACACCGCGGAATGGCGATGGCTCGATCAAAACCGCGTGCCTCCGGAAGATTCGTGAGTTAGGGGCGAAAGCCCTCAAAAATCATCTGGTCGGCCCAGCGGCTCGCGCGCGCTCGGTCCTCTGGTGTGCGCACCGTCCAGGTCAGCAGCGGAAGTTGCAACATGTTATGGGCCAAGAACGGTAACGGCGAAGGCAGATCCTTCACGTGATAGGCGAGAAACTGCACGCCGGCGGTGAGGGCGTGCATCGCATAGCGCAGGCCATGTGCGCCGTTGGCATCGTGCCCGCCGCGCGCTTGCTCGCGTCGCTGGGCGACGAGCCCGCGCGACAGCTTGGGCGCGAAGTTTTTCGCCGCCGCCACCGGCTCGGGATCGAATGACATCACGGCAACCGGGCCTCGGTAGGTCGACAGGACCTTTGCGGCGCGTTCCGCAAGCCGGAGGTCGCCATCGAACCGGCTTTTCAATTCGAGCAGGAGAGTCACCCGGCCAGCCACGAGCTCGCAGAGTTCGGCAAGCGTCAGCATGCGGTCCGATGTTGACCGGAACGGTACGCGCTTCAGCTCAGCGGCGGTCAGGCTTGCCAGCGCCGCGGTGCCCTCGGTCAGACGGCCGAGCGTATCATCGTGATAGACCATGGCTTCGCCGTCGGCCGTGATTTGAAGGTCGCACTCGATGGCATAGTTGCCGGCGATCGCCGCGCGAAAGGCGGACGGCGTGTTTTCGACCACGCCTGCCGCAGCGTCATGCAGGCCGCGGTGCGCCACCGGGCGGGCGATCAGCCAGTCCATGGGATCTAAGCAATCTCGAACAGGCCCTCGACTTCAACCGCGGCATCCAGCGGCAATACCGCGACGCCAACGGTGGTGCGGGCATGGCGGCCCTTGTCGCCGAAGACGGCGACCATGAGGTCGGAGGCGCCGTTCATCACCTTCGGTCCATCGAGAAACGATGGGGCGGAATTGATGAAGCCACCAAGCCGTACCACGCGCGCGACCTTGTCGAGCTCGCCGACAGCCACCTTGAGCTGGGCGAGCAGATTGATCGCACAGGTGCGGGCCGCCTTATGGCCGTCTTCGACCGAAACACCGGCCCCGAGCTTGCCTTTGGCCACGAGCTTGCCCTCGATATCGAGGCAGAGCTGACCGGAAACGACGAGCAGATTGCCAGCACGCACGAATCCCACGTAATTGGCGATCGGAGCTGCCGGCGTCGGGAGCGTGATGCCAAGGTCTGCGAGCTTCTTTTCAGCCGATCCGGCCATGGTGCCTCCTGTTTAAGCAGCTAATGGCATGTGAAGCGGTTTCCCGGCCGTTTATTCCCCGAACGGCTATCGCCTTGCAAGCGGTGACATGGCAAAGAGGCGTTGCAGGGGAGGGGCCAGAGTCCTAATTTGACCATAAGGGCGCGGTACGAGGATTGACTGATGTTGAGGACCGTTACCCCCACCCGTTCGGCATTGGCATCTATGGCGTTCGCGGCAGCAATCGCCGCGCTGGGATTGTTTACGCCCAGCCCGGTGGCCGCCCAGAACACGCCGATCACGCTGGTGCCCCATCGCGCGGTCTACGAGCTCAAGCTCTCGCAGACGCGTGGCCGCCGGCCGATGCGAGCCGTGCATGGAAGCATCTTCTACGATTTTTCGGGAAATGCCTGCGACGGCTACGATCTGGTCTTCCGCCAGACGTCGGAGCTCGACAACGGCGAGGGCAATCCGATCGTCAGCGATACGCGCGTGACCTCCAAGGAGGGGGGCAAGGCAAACAGCCTGAGTTTCGAATCGCAAACCTACCTGAACAACCAGCCCCAGGATCAGGTTTCGGGGTTCGCGCAGCGTAGCGCCGACGGACTTGGCGTGAATCTCACCAAGCCTTGGAGCAAGACCTTCGATCTTGCACCCAACCTGGTGTTTCCGACCGAGCATATTCTCCGGATCATTGCCGCGGCGCGCGAGGGCAAATCGTTCCTGCAGGCGGCGGTCTACGATGGATCGGAGACCGGCGAGAAGGTTTATGACACGCTCGCGGTGATCGGTCCGGCGATCGCACCAAACGAGAAAAGACCAACTGACGCCGCCGCAAAACAGCCCTCGCTTGCCAAGCTCACGCGCTGGCGGGTGACGATCAGCTATTTCGACAAGGCGGAAAAAAATATAGACCAGACTCCGACCTATACCGTTTCATTCGAGCTTTATGAGAACGGCATTTCGCGCGCGCTCGTGCTTGACTACAATGACTTCATATTGAGTGGTGAAATGACATCGCTCGATATCAAGACATCGAAGCCGTGCGCCCTGACCGGACCGTAGGCGGCCGGGCTACGAATCCCCGCTCTCGTCGAGTGCCAGTCCCTTGATCAGCGATTTGTGACCGAACCGGCCGCGCACGCGATCCACTGCCCGCTCGGCAGCGGCGCGCCGCTCGGAACCACGATCGACCAGGTCCACGGGGTCGGCAGCGCTTGCATCGGAGAGCGCGCTCACGCCGATGCCGAGCAGGCGATAGCGCGTGCCGTTGATTTCACGCGCGAGCAGATCGCGGCCGGTGGCAAAAATTTTCCCCGCCAGTTGCGTGGGATCTTCAAGCGAGCGGGCGCGCGTGAGGATGCGAAAATCCGCGGTCTTCAGCTTCAGCGTCACGGTCGAGCCGGACAGGTCGTCCTGCTTGAGGCGCTCTGAGACTTCCTCGGTGAGAGTCCAAAGACGCTGCTCCAAGGGACGGAACGAGGAAAGGTCGCGCTCGAACGTGGTTTCGGCGGAAACACTCTTGCGGTTGCGCTCGGGATTTACAGTGCGATCATCAAGGCCGCGACCGAGCCGCGCCAAGCGCTGGCCTTCAACGCCGTAGCGGCGCACCAGCTCCTTTTCCTCGACCCGCTGCAGGTCGGCGATGATGCGGAAGCCTTCGCGCGCGAGCCGTGCCTGCGTCACCTTGCCGACGCCGTAGATCAAACTCACCGGCTTGGGTGCGAGAAACGCCGCGGCTTCGCCTCCGCCCAAGACGGCAAAGCCGCGCGGCTTGTCGAGATCGGACGCGATCTTGGCGAGGAACTTGTTGCAGGACAGGCCGATCGAAACCGTAATGCCGATGTCGCGTTCGACTCGCGTGGCAAAGCGCGCCAGCACCTTCGCGGCGCTCATGCCGTGCAGGCGCTCGGTTCCGGCAAGGTCCATGAAGGCTTCATCGATGGAGAGCGGCTCGACCTGCGGGGTCAAGTCCAGCATCAACTTGCGGACCTGCCGGCTCGCAAGACTGTATTTATCGAAGTCCGGCCGGACGATGGCGGCATGCGGACACAGACGCTTGGCCTCGAACATCGGCATGGCGGAGCGCACGCCGTAGGTGCGCGCAAGATAACAGGCGGTCGTGACGACGCCGCGCTTGCCGCCGCCGACGATCAACGGCTTGTCGGCGAGCGTGGGATCATCGCGTTTTTCGATCGCGGCGTAGAAGGCGTCGCAATCCACATGCGCGAGCGAAAGCGTGTCGAGCTCGGGATGGCGCGCGAGCCGCGGTGAGTGGCAGGCGGGGCAGCGGGCCTGCGTGCCCACATCGGCAAGGCAATCCCGGCAGAATCCAGGCATCACGGCACATCCCGTTCGGGCGTCCCATGACCGAGGACACTGCAGGCGCGCGCGACCTCGGCCGGGTCCATGTCGACTTCGGCCGCAAAATCGACGAGGAGGGCTTCGTCGCCTGCCAGATAATCGAGGACGCCTGCGAGAAACTGCGGCTCGCGTGCGGCTTGGCGAATTTCCTGCGGTCCAACGCCGGTCACTGCCAGGAAACGACCGAGCCGCTCGGGATCCGCGGCGAAAAAGGCAAGGGCTTGAATTGCCAGCGATTCGGCCGCTTGAGCGGTGATGACGCTGCGTTTGGGTTGGGCCATCCGTTTGCTATTCCGTAATGAATCATCATTAGGTTGTTAAGCATCATGCCCGAGAGCGACCTGGGTAGCGATGCAAATTTCGGCCCGGGAGCGAATTCGCGTGCGGCCTGCGTCGCTGGAGCGGGGAATGGCCAAGACCATCCTGATCGTGGAGGACAACGAGCTCAACATGAAGCTCTTCCATGATCTATTGGAAGCGCAAGGGTATCGCACGGTCGGCACGCGCAACGGAATCGATGCGCTCGATCTCGCGCGCAAGCACCGGCCCGATCTGGTGCTGATGGATATCCAATTGCCGGAGGTTTCGGGCCTGGAAGTCACCAAATGGTTGAAGGATGACCCGCAACTGCGCAGCATTCCGGTCGTGGCAGTCACCGCCTTCGCCATGAAAGGCGACGAGGAGCGCATTCGCGAGGGCGGCTGTGAAGCCTATTTGTCGAAACCGATTTCGGTCGGCAAATTTATCGAGACCATCCGAAATTTTCTGGGAAATGCCTGAGGAGACGAGATGACCGCTCGTGTGCTCGTCGTCGATGATTTGCCGGCGAATGTGAGGGTATTGGAGGCCCGCCTCTCGGCCGAGTACTTCGACGTGATTACGACGATGAGCGGAGCCGAGGCGCTCGCCATCTGCGCGCGCGGCGAGTGCGATATCGTGCTGCTCGACGCGATGATGCCGGATATGGACGGGTTCGAGGTCTGCCGGCAACTCAAGACAAATCCCGCCACCGTTCACATCCCCGTGGTGATGGTCACCGCGCTCGATCACCCGTCCGACCGCGTGCGCGGCCTCGAGGCGGGCGCCGATGATTTTTTGACCAAACCGGTCTCGGAAATCGCCCTGATCGCGCGGGTGCGCTCGCTCGCGCGGCTGAAGATGATGACCGACGAGCTGCGCATGCGCGCGGTCACGTCGAAGGAAATCGGCGTGCAATTTCCGGGCAGAGAAACCGCTGATGCCGGCCGCCATGGACGCATCCTCGTGGTCGATGATCGATCTTCTTCATACGAGCGCATTACATCCGTGCTTGCGAGCGAACACACAGTCGAGGTCGAGAGCAATCCAAACCAGGCGCTCATCCGCGGGGCGGAAGGCAATTTCGATTTGCTCATTGTTTCGCTCACGATCGAGAATTTCGACGCCTTGCGGCTGTGCAGCCAACTGCGTTCACTCGACCGCACGCGCAATGTGCCGATCCTGGTAATCACCGAGAACAAGGACAATGCGCGCATGGCGCGCGGGCTGGAGATCGGCGTCAACGACTATCTGATGCGGCCGATCGACAAGAACGAACTGCTGGCGCGGGCCCGGACGCAAATCCGCAAGAAGCGTTATGCCGAACGTCTGCGCGAAAACGTGCAGCAATCGATCGAGATGGCGATCACCGATGCGCTGACCGGCCTGTACAATCGCTACTATATGGAGAGCCATCTCACGGCGCTGGTCCAGCAGACCGCCGCCCGGGGTAAGTCGCTCACCCTGCTGATGCTCGACATCGACTATTTCAAAGCCATCAACGACAACTACGGCCATGACGCCGGCGACGACGTTCTACGGCAGCTCGCCAGCCGCATTCGCAAATCCATTCGCGGCATCGATCTGGCCTGCCGCTATGGCGGGGAGGAATTCGTCATCGTGATGCCGGAAACCGACATGGCGGTGGCGACCATTGTGGCCGAGCGGCTGCGGCGGCGGATCGCGGCCGAGCCGTTTACGATCCAGCAGGGCAGCCGGCCGATTGAAATCACGATTTCCATCGGGATTGCCACGCTCGATGGCGGCGATGACACCGTGGCCAAGATCCTGAAAAGGGCCGACCAGGCGCTTTACCGCGCCAAGCGCGATGGCCGAAACAGGGTCGTGGCCGATGCCGCATAAGAGCTGGGTTCTGAGCGGAATTTTACCGTCAGCCGGTTGTTTATAATTTCAGGAATGTCACGGCACTGTCACGGGCATCAACCATAACCCTTTAGGTTGATGGGAGAATTCTGGCTCCAGGGGAGGCGCGACGGATTGCTTTCCCGCCTTGTTACGGTAGCCTGATCCATGCGGGGCGGCGGCCAAGTTTTGAGTTTAGGGACTGCTGAGGCCAGTCGAATTGCGGCGTCCACCCCTCTGATAACCCTACGGAATGCTCAGGTCCGCCGCATCTCCTGGGTCCGTGGGGTTCGGCCGGCCTGGGAGCGGTGTGAGTGGCCTCCTCATGACACCGCTTCCGGCCGGCCACCATTTTTCCGATGAAGCGTTGCCAGGGTCGCCGCGCAGTCAGGCGCGACCGGAACGTCCAGAAACATTAAGGGCGCCCGCAGGCGCCCTCTTCATTTTTCATTACAAAACGACTCGTTTCGTTACTTGATTTTGGACTCGCGGAATTCGACGTGCTTTTTCGCGATCGGGTCGTATTTTTTCTTGGTCAGCTTGTCGGTCATGGTGCGCGAGTTCTTCTTGGTCACGTAATAGTAGCCGGTGTCGGCGCTCGAGACCAACTTGATCTTGGTGATGACGGCCTTGGCCATGGTGAACCTCGTGGAGTGCTGGCGGGCAACCTAGCCTGCGGGCCCGGAAAGTCAAGAAAGTTAAAGCAGTTCGCGAACGCGCTTACCGTGCAGCATGCGGTAGAACGGCACGGGCTGGTCGTGGCTGAAACCGGCCTCGATCTGCGCCTGGAGATCGCGCAACACCAATTGCGTAATCGCTATGAGATCGAGTTTCTGCGCTTCGGCAATCGGCTTCCATACGAGTTCCACGAGCTCCGCATCCGGACCAACGACGCCGTCGATACGATGGGCGATCGCGGTGGCATCGGCGGTGAAGAAGCGGGTGTCGTAGCGGCGCGGCCGGCGCGGCGGAGTGATCGCACGCGCGATGAAATGAATGGTGGAGAGGTCGGGCACGACGCTGGCGCGGACGAATTCCGACCATGGTCCGGCCGGAGCGTCAATGGGTCCGGTGTGTTTGCGGCCGATCAGCAGGCCGGTTTCTTCGAAGGTCTCGCGGATGGCTGTGAGCGCAAAGGTCTGCGCCCTGGCGGCGCTCGGTTCGCTCATGCGCTGCATGAGGCGTTTTTCGGTGCGGCGATCGAGCGGGCTCGCGATCGGCATCAGGCGATCCGCGGGATCGACGCGACCGCCCGGAAAGACGAATTTTCCCGGCAGGAAGACATGGCTATGATGGCGTCGGCCCATCAGCACTTTCGGCACTGGCCCGCTGCGGTCGAGCAAAATAAGCGTGGCCGCGTCCTTGGGACGCCGGTTGGGAAAGGATTTGTCCATATGCGGGTCTTGCTCGAAGCGGTCCGCCAGATCGCTCATCGGTGACGATTTCCGCGGTGATGCCGGTCGCGTTCCGGTTTGTGCTTGCGCTCCATTTGCGCATGAGGGGAACGGCGGCCCACAAAGCGACCCTCAGATAGCAGCTTGAAGCGCAATGCGCCTGCGACGGGTGCCGCTTCGACCAGCTTTACGGTGACCTTGTCTCCGAGCCGGTGGGTCTCGCCGGTGCGTGAACCGACCATGGCATGGGCATTTTCTTCATAGCGGAAATAGTCGTCACCCAGGGTGCGCGCCGGGACAAACCCATCGGCGCCGGTGCCGTCGAGCTTGACGAACAGGCCGGCCCGGGTGACGCCGCTGATGGTGCCGCTAAAGGAGGCGCCGACGCGATCGGCGAGAAAATGCGCGATCAGCCGGTCCGAGGTTTCCCGTTCGGCTTTCATCGCGCGCCGTTCGGTGGCTGAGATCTCCGCGGCGATCTCGCCGAGCGTGCGCTGGTCCACGTCCGGCGCGCCATCGCTGCCGAGTCTGAAGGCATGAATGAGGGCGCGGTGCACGGTCAGGTCGGCATAGCGGCGGATCGGGGAGGTGAAATGGGCGTAGCGACGCAGGTTGAGCCCGAAGTGGCCGTAGTTCTCCGCCGCATATTCGGCCTGCGCCTGAGTGCGTAGCACCACTTCGTTGACGAGCTGCTCGACATCCTGGTTCTTAACCCGAGCGAGAATGCCGTTGAACTGCGCGGCGTGCAGCGTGCCGCCCTTGGGCAGCGAGATATGCAGCGTATCGAGGAACTTGCGCAGAGAATCGACCTTCTCCAGCGAAGGCTCGTCGTGCACGCGATAGATCAGGGGAACATGCGCGCGCTCGAGCGATTCAGCCGCTGCGACATTGGCGAGGATCATGAACTCTTCGATCAATCGGTGCGCTTCCAGCCGCGCCGGCGTGATCACGCGGTCCACCATGCCGTCGGCCTTGAGCATGATCTTGCGCTCGGGCAGATCGAGATCGAGCGGCCCCCGCGCTTCGCGCTCGCGCTTGAGCGCCGCATAGGCGGCATAGAGCGGTTTGAGCACGGGATCGAGCAGCGGCGCGGTTATTTCGTCGGAGCGGCCGCTCATGGCGGATTGCGCCTGTTCGTAGCTCAATTTTGCCGCCGAGCGCATCAACACGCGATGAAACGTGTGCGAGCGCTTGCGCCCGTCGCGGCCGATGATCATCCGCACGGCGAGGGCAGGGCGATTCTCGTCGGCTTTGAGTGAACATAGATCGTTGGAAATGCGTTCGGGCAGCATCGGCACGACGCGATCCGGAAAGTAAACCGAGTTGCCGCGCTTAAGCGCCTCCCGATCGAGCGCCGAACCTGGCCGCACATAATGCGAGACGTCGGCGATCGCGACGGTGATGATATGTCCGTCAGGATTACGCGGGTCGGGATCACTGGCCGCATGCACCGCGTCATCGTGGTCCTTGGCATCGATCGGGTCGATCGTGACGAGGGGAAGTTTGCGCCAATCCTCACGCCCGGAAAGGTCGGCGGCGGTCGCCGCATGCGCCTCGGCTTCGGCTGCGACCGTGAAGACATGAGGGA
This sequence comes from Xanthobacteraceae bacterium, assembly GCA_035501735.1. GTDB lineage: Bacteria > Pseudomonadota > Alphaproteobacteria > Rhizobiales > Xanthobacteraceae > PNAI01. Next base: position 13,896 of record DATJVR010000017.1, read on the forward strand.
TGTCATGGGCGTGAATGGCGATCAGGCTGACGGCGCGCTCGCTCTTGAGCGAGCCGAGCCGTTCCTCGACGCGCGCAGCTGGCAGGCCGAACCGGCCATGGCGGATCAGATGGACCGCGATGAGGTCGCCATCGCGGGCCTCTTTCGTGGCGCCGGGTGCGATGATGAGTTCTTTGCCGAGCTGCTTCTTGTCGATGGGAACGAGCCGGCCGCCGCCGCCCGGCATGCTGCGGAACACGCCGAGCACACGTTCGGGCGCGCGGGCGATGATTTTTATGACGCGGCCGGTGTAGCGGATTTCGCCTTCGTCGGTTTCTTCGACCCGGAGCAGAGCACGGTCACCGACGCCGGCGGCTTCGTGCGGGCGGTCCCGGCGCGGGGCAACGAGGCGGATTTTTGGCGGGGGACCGTGGGCGTCCTCGTCCCATTCGGTCGGGATTGCGATCAGTTCGCCGTCGCTATCGCGGCCGGTGATGTCGGACAGCGTCACGTTGGGCAGCGTGCCCGGATGATGCAGCTTGCGGCGGCGGGATTCGATGCGGCCCTCGTTTGCGAGTTCGCGCAGCATCTGTTTGAGCGCAACGCGGTTGGCGTTTTTGAGGCCGAAGGCGCGCGCGATCTCGCGCGTGCCGATCTTGCCCGGCCGGGTGCCGATGAATTTGAGAATGGCTTCCTTGGAGGGAAACTTCGGTGATTGCTTATGAGAGTGTTTTTTCAATGGGGAACCTAGACGCGTAAAACGCGCGATGATGGGTTGAATTTAAGGATTAAACGTAGAGTTTGCCAGCGCGGCAGGCGTCGTTATTGCTTGGCCTTCGCCTTCGATTTGTGCGCGGCATTTGCTTTGGCTTTGGGCGCGCCGTTGGCGCCGGCGGCCTTCTTGGCCTTGGCCGGTTTGGGTGCGGGCTTGGCTGCCGGCTCTTTGTGTTTGGTCTCGGCATGAGCGGGCTTCTTGCGGCGCGTGGGCATCCCTTCGGTGCGGGCTGCGCGCGCTTCGATCAACCCGATCGCCTCGTCGAGCGTGATCGCTTCCGGCGTCTTGTCGTTCGGTAGCGTCGCGTTGATGCCGTTGTGGCTCACGTAAGGTCCATAGCGGCCATTCTTGACCAGGATCGGGCCGCCTTTCTGCGGGTGCTCGCCGAGCAAGCGGCCGGGGTCGCCGCCAAACCGGCGGCCGCTTTTCGGCTTCAGCTTCTTTTCGGCGATCAGCGTGACCGCGCGGTTGAGCCCGATGTTGGTGACATCGTCGCCGCTTTCGAGATTGGCGTAGGTCTTGTCGTGCTTCACGTAGGGACCGAAACGGCCGATCCCGGCGATGATCGGCTCACCGTCCTCGGGATGCTTGCCGACTTCGCGGGGAAGCCGCAACAGGCCGAGCGCGCGATCGAGATCGATGTCGTCGACGGAAAGGCCTTTCGGCAAGCCGGAGCGCTTGGGCTTCTCCTCCTTGCTGCCTTCACCGAGCTGAATGTAGGGCCCGAAGCGGCCGCTCCGCACGGTAACTTCGAGGCCGGTCTGGGGATCTTCGCCAAGCTTGCGCATGCCGTTGCCAGCGGCGCCCTCGGCGCCGACCGACAGCGGCCGGGTGTAGCGGCATTCGGGGTAGTTCGAGCAGCCAATGAAGCCGCCGAACTTGCCGAGCTTGAGCGAGAGGCGGCCTTTGCCGCAATTGGGGCAAAGGCGCGGATCGGTGCCGTCGGCGCGCGGCGGAAATATGTGCGGCGCCAGCACCTCGTCGAGTGCATCGATCACCTGGGTAATTCGCAGATCCTTGATCTCGCTCACTGCGCCGGTGAAGTCGCGCCAGAAATCGCGCAAAAGATCGCGCCAGGCCATTTCATTGTTCGAGACGCGGTCGAGTTTTTCTTCCAAATCGGCGGTGAAGTCGTATTCGACGTAGTGTGCGAAGAAGCTTTCCAGGAACGCGGTCAGCACACGGCCCTTGTCTTCGGGGACGAGCCGCTTCTTGTCGATGCGGACATAGCCGCGATCTTTCAGTACCTGCAGGATCGAGGCATAGGTCGAAGGTCGGCCGATACCGAGCTCTTCCATGCGCTTGACGAGCGAGGCTTCTGAATAGCGCGGCGGCGGCTCGGTGAAATGCTGATTGGCTTCGATTGACTTCCTATCGAGTTTCTCGCCTTGCGCCATCGCGGGCAGGCGGCGCGATTCATCGTCATCCTCGGCGGGATCGTCGAGATCTTCGTGATAAAGCTTTAGAAATCCATCGAACTTTATGACCTGGCCGGTCGCCCGCAGATCGATGTTGCGGCCATCCGCCCTTGCCGCGATGTCTACCGTGGTGCGCTCGAGTTCCGCGGACTCCATTTGGCTTGCGACCGCACGGTTCCAGATCAGCTCATAAAGCTTGGCTTGCTCGGGCTCGACGGCGCGCGCCACGTCGCGCGGGGAGCGCGTCGGGTCGGTCGGCCGTACGGCTTCGTGCGCCTCCTGCGCGTTCTTGGATTTGTTCTGATAACGCCGCGGCGCATCCGGAACGTAGGACGCGCCGTAATCGCTGCCGATCATCTTGCGGATCGCGGCGAGCGCTTCCTCGGCCATGTCGATACCGTCGGTTCGCATATAGGTGATCAGGCCAACGGTTTCGCCGCCGACATCGATGCCTTCATAGAGCCGCTGGGCAAGACGCATGGTGTGCGCGGGGGCGAAACCGAGCTTGCGGCTGGCTTCCTGCTGCATGGTGGAAGTGGTGAACGGCGGTGGCGGGTTGCGCCGCGCGGGCCTCGACTCGACATCGGTCACCGTGAAGGTGGCGCTTTCGAGTGCGCGCTTGAAATCCTCGGCTTGCGCGCCCGACCCGATATCGAGACGCTGGATCTTTTCGCCGTCGGCGCCGACCAGGCGCGCTTCAAATTCCTCACCGCGCGGGGTCGCGAGCCTGGCGACGAGCGACCAGTACTCGCGTGCAACGAACTTCTCGATCTCGAGCTCGCGATCGCAGACAAGGCGCAGCGCGACCGATTGCACGCGGCCGGCGGAGCGTGCACCGGGCAGCTTGCGCCACAGCACCGGCGAGAGCGTGAAGCCTACGAGGTAATCGAGCGCGCGGCGCGCGAGATAGGCATCGACCAGCGCGCTGTCGATGTTGCGCGGATGCTGCATGGCTTCCGCCACCGCCTGCTTTGTGATGGCGTTGAAGACGACCCGTTCGACGGGAAGCTTTTTCAGCCCGTGTTTTTCCTTGAGCACTTCGAGCACGTGCCAGGAGATCGCTTCGCCTTCGCGGTCCGGGTCGGTGGCGAGAATGAGCTTGTCGGCGCCCTTGATAGCTCTGGCGATGTCGTTCAGGCGCTTCTGAGCCTTGGGGTCGACCTCCCAAAGCATGTGGAAATTGTCGTCGGGATTGACGGAGCCGTCCTTGGCCGGCAGGTCGCGCACGTGGCCGAACGAGGCCAGGACTTCATAGCCCGGGCCCAGATATTTGTTGATCGTCTTGGCCTTGGCGGGGGACTCTACAACGACGATTTTCATTTAGCTCCAGTGTGTTAGCCGCAATTTTGAGAAATTTTAGCGGTGAAAGCGCGCATCAGAATCAAGGCAAAGATGGGTAACTCGGCCCTGCCTGTCAAATTGGCCCCGGGCAAGAAGGTATTTTCAGGACATCAAATCGCATGATTCCGGTCGTCCCTGACTGCAACCATAGAGTGTAAACTCGCATCATGACACTCGGATTAGTATATGCTTCATGGGCTGCTCAAGCGGAACGAGCCCAGCATGGGCGTAACGGCGGATCATGGCACAGCATTCCGGCTTCGAGGCAGGGCAAGACCGCACCGAAGCTGCGGCCTATGTGGCGGAGCTGACCCACGAACTCGCGGGCATGGCGCGCCGGCATGGGCTCGACACGCTTGGCTATCTGCTCGACATGGCGCGACTTGAAGCGGAGAACATCGTGGGTTCACCGCCGCCTTCGGACGGCAAAGGCAAGAGCGCGCATCGGTAGGTCCGTCACGGACGCTTTATCCCGAGACGTTCGAGCAGTTCCGCGGTCGGATGGCCGTCGGGACGCATGCCGAATTTGACTTGCTCGGCGCGGATGTTGTCGCGCAAGTCGAAATCAATGTGGGCGGTGAAATTGTTCACCTTGTAGCCGAGTTCGGCGAGCTTCTTCTGCAACGCGATCCGATCATCGCGCGAGAGCTGGGTGGCGTAGTCGGGCCATTTGGCCTTGATCGACCCCATGCCACGCATGCGATCCGCGAGATGGCCAACCGCGAGCGCATAGATATCGGAGTAATTGTATTCCTTGATCACATCGAAATTCTTGGTGATGACGAAACCCGGCCCCGGTACGCCAGCGGGAAAGAACAGGATTCCGTTTCCGCTCGCAGGATAGGCGCTGCCGTCCGCGCGCTTGACGCCGAGCTTGGTCCATTCCGCGAAACTCGCGCGGCTGTGGCGATAGTCGAAGCCCTCGGGGATTGTCACCTCCCATCCCCATGGCAAACCATATTGCCAACCTTCCTTCTGAAAATAATTGGCGGTGGACGCGAGCACGTCGGGCACGTTGGTCCAGATGTCGCGTTTGCCGTCGCCGGAAAAATCCACGGCATAATCGTAGAAGTTCGACGGCATGAATTGGGTTTGGCCCATGGCGCCCGCCCAGGAGCTGACGAATTTGTCGCGCGCGATATGGCCTTCTTGCAGAATTTTCAGTGCGACAAGCAGTTCATTGCGGAAATAAGGGTGCCGGTAATTGGCGTGGGCCAGCGTGACGAGCGAGCGGATGGTGTCCCATTTGTCCTTGTCGGCGCCATAGGATGTTTCCATGCCCCAGATCGCAATGATGATCCAGCGCTCGACTTTGAATTTCTTTTCGACGTCGTCGAAGGTCTTGTGCCATTCCGCCTCCTTGCGCAGACCTTCTTTCGCCCGGCCGGGGGAGGCGATGGAATTCACATAAGCGCCGGCCGGCTTGCCGTATTCGGGCTGGCGCTTGGTGATCGGCATGATGCGCGGGTCAAGCGTAATACCGTTGAACGCCAGATCGAACGTCGCGCGGGTGATGCCTTGCTTCTGCGCATCGCGCCATAGCTGGTCGAGGAAGACCTTATATTCGACGACCGGCGGCGGATTGGGATCGACTGCGGGCGGCAGCGCGTAGACGGTTGCGCAGTCGAAAAGCAAGGCGAGAACAAGGGCGGGAAGGCTATGGTTCATTCCGCCTTTATAGCAGAGAAACCAGGGCGCCGCTGAGGTGCTGCGTTGGGAGGGCAATCACGGTTCGGGCCGCTGCCGGAGCTAGTTGCAAATCACAAAGTCTTCCATTTCGCTGCCGGAGATTCGTTTTTCGACCTTGCAACCGGGTTTGACATCTTGGCAACCCCATTTGTTGCAGACCACGCGCTTTGCCGCGCGTGGTGCTTCTGCCGATTTGGGCACTGCGGCTGGGGCCGATTGACTCGGCGCGGTTGGCGGTTTGGCTTTCCCCGGCTCTTCCATTTTGCGCGCCGCATTCGTCTTTGCTTCCTCAGCCTCGAGTTTGGCCAACTGCTGCCGGGCCAAATCGGCGTAAAGGCCCACGCTGTAGGTCGACAGGAATTGTTGCCAGGCCTGTTTGGTGCCGATTTGCATGACCAACTCGTAAGCGCGGCGGATTTCGGTGGTGGGATTGGCCGAAGGAGATGCGTTGACCGTTCCGGAAACGTCCGAACCCGGCGCCGAAGCGCCCGGCACCAGGGCGACCGTCGTCCCGCCCAGCGAGCCATAGACGAACGGCTCTTGTTTGTTGCCGGTGGCCTTCATCACCTCATCACGAACCTTGCCGAATGCGATCCGCAAATCGAGCCCCGGAGTGGCGATATTATTCACAAGGGCGGTGGTGAATGGACTGTTTGCGCCGGCCCCATCCGAGGCGGTCGATCCGGCCTTGGCGGCGAAAGCTATCAATGTGTCGGTGGTGGCCGGCTCGACCTTGGCAAGACCCCTGTCGCCGATCGAACGCGTTCCCAATGTCCGCTTCATCGATCTGACGAACGGATTATCGCGGCAGGCGTCCAGGATGACGAGGCGCAATCGTTTCGCCGGCTCAAGGATCCTCACGATGCGATCGAGCGAGATCGCTTCATCCTCGACGTCGACATCGCGTTCCAGCGTGGCGTCCACCGGAACCAAGTAGTTCGTCCCATCGACCTCCAGGCCGTGACCGGCGAAATACACGACTGCGATGTCGGCTCCTTGGAGTTTGTCGCCAAAATCGCGGATCGAGCGGCGCATTTCGACAATGCCGAGGTTTGACGACTTTCGACAACGTCGAATCCTGCTCGTTGCAACAGCAATGACACCGCTGTGGAGTCATTGGCGGGATTGGTCAGCTGTGGTGCGTTCTTGTACGCGGAGTTGCCGATGACGAGAGCGACGCGCTTTTCGGCAAAGGCCCCATCGAGCATCAAGAGGGAAAAAATTATCGCGCAGCACAAAGTGAAAATTGCAGTTTTTGACATGCATGATCGCTTCTCGGCAAAAGCCCATTTACAATTTATTGGACCGCTTTCGCAGGGTCAATTCATTCCTGCCGGCTCGGCAGAGAGATACATTGCATTGCCTTGCGCCATCATAACAGAGAGACGAGCGCGCCGCCGTGACGTTCGATGCGGCCGGCAATCTCAAGCTCGAGCAGCACGGTGCGCACGATCGCGGGCGATGAGCCGGAAAGCCTGACGAGATCGTCGATCGCCACCGGCGTAGGACCGAGAAGTCCGAGGATTCGCGCGCGTTCGTCGGCGCCGGGCTCGGCAGGTGGAGGTCCGACGCGCTCGGGTTCCTCGATCGGCAATTCGATCGGCCGGCCGAGGATCGGCCGCAGCGCGGCAAGAACGTCGGCCACTTCGGTGACCAGCGTGGCGCCCTGCTTGAGCAATCCATTGGTGCCTTCGGTGCGTGGATCGAGCGGCGAGCCGGGCACGGCGAATACTTCGCGGCCCTGTTCGAGCGCCATGCGCGCGGTGATCAGCGAGCCGGAGCGCCGCGCGGCTTCGATGATCAGCACGCCGAGCGCGAGGCCGGAGATGAGGCGGTTGCGGCGCGGAAAATCGCGCGCGCGCGGCTCCCAGCCAAGCGGCATTTCGGTGATGGCGGCGCCGATGCTCAAGATCGACGCCAGCAGATCGGCGTGCTCGGGCGGATAGATGTGATCGTGACCGCCGGCCAGCACCGCAACGGTCCCGGTTGTCAGACTGGCGCGGTGGGCCGCGGCATCGATGCCGCGCGCAAGGCCCGAGACGATCACGAACTCAGCCTCGCCCAGTTCGCGCGCCAGACGCTCGGTGAATTTGACGCCGGCGGCGGAGGCATTGCGCGAGCCGACGATGGCCACCATGGGCTGCGAGAGAATGGCAAGCTTTCCGCGTACCGCGATGAGCGGCGGGGGATCGTCGATCATGCGCAATCGAGGCGGATAGTCGGGCTCGCCGAGGGCGACGAAAGTGACGTCCAGACGGCGGGCGGCCGCGATCTCCCGTTCGGCTTCCTGCAAAGAGCAAATGCGTGCTGGTTTGATGGCGCCGCCACGGCGCGCAAGGTCGGGCAATGCGTCGAGCGCCGCGCGCGCCCCGCCGTAGTGATTGATGAGGGTCCGAAAGGTGCGCGGGCCGATATTCTCGCTGCGTATGAGCCGCAACCAGTCGAGCCGCTGTGCGTCGGTCAGGCGGACGCCCCCGTCGGTTTCGTTCGTCCCCACGTCGTTCCCCCGGCCTCAAACGCCGATAGCATCGCGCAGGCAGCCGCCCGCGACAACAGCCTCGCGTTTGTAAACGCGAGTGGGGCCGGTTCAGGCGCCGATCTTGCTCTCGGTGCCTTGCAGCAATCGGGCGATGTTGGCCCGGTGCGTGAGCATGAGCGCGATGGTGAGACCCAGCGAGAGGAGAGCCAAATCGCGGTCTCCTTGCCACCAAATGTAGGCCAGGGTTGCGAGGCTCGCGATCAGTCCGGAGAGCGACGAATAGCGCGTGATTGCGGCGACGAGCGCCCAGACCACGCCGAAAACAAGCGCGGCCATCCAGGCAAATCCGATCCATATGCCGATATAGGTGGCGACGCCCTTGCCGCCCTTGAAGCGCAACCAGACCGGAAACACGTGGCCGGCGAAGGCGCCGAGGGCGGCGACAAGCGCCGGATTGCGGCCCCAGAGCGCAGAGGCGATCAGGACTGCCGCGGTGCCTTTGAGCATGTCGCCGATGAGCGTGACCGCGGCCAATCCCTTGCGGCCGGTTCGCAGCACGTTGGTTGCGCCGATATTGCCGGAGCCAATGGTGCGGATGTCCTGCGTGCCGGAGAATTTGGTCAGCAAAACTCCGAATGGGATCGAGCCCAGCAGATAGCCGAGCACAAAGGCGGTCATGAGGGGAGCAATCATACGTATTCGTAGATGGTCCGTCCGGCGACGATCGTGCGGACAGCGCGGCCCTGCATGCGCGCCTCGTCAAACGGGGTGTTGCGGCATTTGGATTTGAGTTCGTCGCGGTCGAGCACCCAGGGGACATCGGTGTCGATAACGATCACGTCGGCAGGCGCGCCGGGGCGAAGCGTGCCGCCCGGCAGGCCAAGCAGCTCAGCCGGACGGCTCGACATCGCCTTGAGCAACACCGGCAGTTTGAGTTTGCCTCCGTGAACGAGGCGGAGACCGGCGGTCAGCATGGTTTCGATGCCGATGGCGCCGAAAGCGGCCTCCGCGAACGGCAGGCGCTTGACCTCAACGTCCTGCGGGTTGTGATCGGACATGACGACGTCGATCAGTCCCTCCGCGAGCGCTTCGACCAGCGCATTGCGGTCGTCTTCGGAGCGCAGAGGCGGCGTCATCTTGAAGAAGGTGCGGTAGGGGCCGATGTCGATCTCGTTGAGCGTGAGGTGATTGATCGAGGCGGAAGCGGTGACGGGCAATCCCGCATCCTTGGCTCGGCGCAGCACTTGGAGGGATTCGGCGCAGGTGAGAGACGCGGCGTGGTAGCGGCCATCGGTTAGTGCAACAAGACGGAGGTCGCGCTCGAGCACGATCGTCTCGGCGGCTTTGGGCACGCCGATGAGGCCAAGGCGCGTGGCAAACTCGCCATCGTTCATCACGCCTTCGCCGACGAGATCGGGATCCTCGGTATGATGCACGATCAGCGCTTCAAAATCGCGGGCGTAGATCAGCGCGCGGCGCATCACCTGGGCGTTGACGATGCTCCTGGCGCCGTCAGTGAAGGCGACCGCGCCGGCGGCCTTGAGCAGGCCGATCTCGGCCATCTCCTGGCCTTTGAGCCCCTTGGTCAGGGCGGCCATGGGGTGCACGTGTACGATCGCGGTATCGCGCGCGCGGCGTTGCACGAAATCGACGACCGCAGGGTCGTCGACGGCCGGCGTCGTGTCGGGCTGGCTGATGATCGTCGTGACGCCGCCGGCGGCCGCGGCCTGGCTTGCGGAGGAGAGCGTCTCGCGGTGCTCGGCGCCAGGTTCGCCGACGAAGGCGCGCATGTCGATCAGGCCGGGCGCGACGACGTTGCCGCGGCAGTCGACGATCTCGGTGCCTTCCGGGACGCCGGCTGCGCCAATGCCGCGCTTGGCGTCGCGGATCACGCCGTCGGCGACCAACAGGTCGCCGGCAAAATCGAGATCGCGCGACGGATCGACGATCCGGGCGTTGGCGAGCAGGATCGGACGGCGATCGGACAGCATCACGATTCCTTCCGCTCCGGTGTTCCGGTCGTTGCCCTGCACGCCTCGATCACGATCGTGCATCCGATTGCCAGGAATACCAGCGCGATCAAACAAAATCTCAAGTTCGAAAAGCGGAGATCCTCCGACAACAAATATGCGAAGCCGCACACGATGATGAGTGTTGCCGTCCATATTCGGCGCATCATCCGACTGCGAATAAGACCGAGAAAGTTACCCATGGGTTTCACGCATTGGGCAAGTTTCGCGACAGCGCTTCCAATACCGCCATGCGCACGGCAACGCCCATCTCAACCTGTTCGCGGATGAGCGACTGCGCGCCGTCGGCCACGATGGAATCGATTTCCACGCCGCGATTCATAGGACCGGGATGCATCACCAGCGCATCGGACTTGGCGTAAGCGAGCTTCTTCTGATCGAGACCGTAATAGGCAAAATACTCCTGCGTCGAAGGCACGAACGAGCCGTTCATGCGCTCGCGTTGCAGGCGAAGCATCATGACGATGTCGGCGTCGTGGAGACCTTCGCGCATGTCGCGGGTCACTTCGACGCCCATGCGCTCGACCCCGGTCGGCAGCAGCGTCGAGGGCGCAACCACACGCACGCGCGCGCCGAGCGTGTTGAGCAGGATGATGTTGGAGCGTGCCACGCGCGAGTGCAAAATATCGCCGCAGATCGCAACGGTCAGGCGCTCGATGCTGCCCTTGCGGCGGCGAATGGTGAGCGCGTCGAGCAGCGCCTGAGTGGGATGCTCATGGCTGCCGTCGCCGGCATTGATGACGGAGCAGTCGACCTTTTGCGCGAGCAGCTCGACCGCGCCGGAGGCGTGATGACGCACCACGATGATGTCGGGGTGCATGGCATTGAGCGTAACGGCGGTATCGATCAGCGTCTCGCCCTTGCGGATCGAGGAGGAGCCGACCGCCATGTTCATCACATCGGCGCCGAGCCGCTTACCGGCAAGCTCGAACGAGGCTTGCGTGCGCGTCGAGGCTTCGAAGAACAAGTTGATCAAAGTGCGGCCGCGCAGCGATGCGGTTTTTTTCTCGATCTGGCGGTTGAGCTCGACGAATTCCTCCGCGAGATCAAGCAGCCCGATGATATCGGCGCGTGAAAGCCCTTCGATCCCCAGCATGTGTCGGTGGCCGAGGACGAACGAGGATTTCGAAACGATGTTCATTAAAGCGGCACCTATAGGCGCAGTTCGCGGCGGCGGCAAGGCCAAATTCGGCCTTCCACAAGAACTGGTGAATGAGGCGTGTTAGGGTCGCGTACGACCGGATTCGCCATGCCTGCCGCTGCCGATAGCCAAGATACCCTGAACCAATCGCCGCCCTATGTGGATGTCGACCTCTATGGCAGCGACCGGCCGCTGATTGATGCTCTGGCGGCGAATGGCGGTGCGGGCGAGACGAAGCCGCTTGCTCAATTCGGCCGACGTTGGGGCACGGCCGAGATGTTCGAGCAGGCGCGGCTCGCCAATATCAATCCGCCGACTCTGCGTAGCATCGATGACAAGGGTGCACGGCGTGACACGGTCGAATTTCATCCGGCCTATCACCGGTTCATGGCCGAGAGCCTCGTTGAGGGCCTGCACGCCTCGACTTGGCACACGGATGCGACGCACGCGAACGCGCCTGCCGAAGTCGCGCGGGCGGCGCGGTTCTACATGGCGGCGCAAGTCGAGAATGGTCATCAGTGCCCGGTGACCATGACGCGTGCGGCGGTTGGGGCGCTTGCCACGGAGCCCGCGTTGAGCAAATCCCTGCTGCCGAAAATTCTGGCGCGCGAATACGACCCGAGTTTTCGGCCTTGGTGGGAGAAGACCGGAATTACGCTCGGCATGGGCATGACCGAGAAACAGGGAGGCACGGACGTGCGAACCAACACCACGCGCGCCGAACCTGCGGCCGAGGGCTACCGCATAACCGGAGAAAAATGGTTCATGTCCGCGCCGATGTGCGACGGGTTTCTGGTGCTGGCGCAGGCGCCGGCGGGGCTTACGTGTTTTTTCATGCCACGATTTCGTCCGGACGGCAGCGTCAATGCGCTGCATTTCGTGAAGCTCAAGGACAAGCTCGGCAATCGCTCGAATGCTTCATCGGAAGTCGAGTTTGCAGGTGCCTTTGCGATGCGTGTCGGGGAAGAGGGCAGGGGTCTGCGCACCATTCTGCAGATGGTGCAACTGACGCGGCTCGATTGTGCCATCGCCTCGGCAGGAATGATGCGGATGGCGCTGGCGCAAGCGCTGCACCATTGCCGGCATCGCAGCGTGTTCCAGAAGCGTCTGGCGGACCAACCGATGATGCGCGCGGTGCTGGCCGACATGGCCCTGATCGCCGAGGCAGCGATTGCGCTGGTGATGCGGCTCTGCCGCTCGTTCGACCTTGCCGCCAGCGATCCCATGGAAGCGGCGCGCGCGCGGCTGCTCACGCCGACGGTGAAATATTGGATCTGCAAGAGCGCACCCGGATTCGTCTATGAGGCGATGGAGTGCCTCGGCGGCAACGGCTACGTCGAGGACAGCGTCATGCCGCGGCTCTATCGCGAGGCGCCGGTGAATGCGATCTGGGAGGGCAGCGGCAACGTCATGTGCCTCGATGTGCTACGTGCGATCAGCCGCGACGAGGCCAGTCGTGCCGTGCTTGAGCAATTGGCACGCGAGAGCAAAGACATTCCGGGATCGGCCGAGGCTGCGGGCACAATCGCAAGATCGCTGGACAGTCCCACCGCGGAATTTGGCGCGCGTGGCGCGGTCGAGCGGCTCGCGCAGCTCGCGGCCGCAGCGGCGTTGACGGCAAGCGCGCCGTCGGCGGTCGCTGAAGTGTTTGCGCGTACCAGGCTTGCTCGTGCGCGCGGTGATAATTACGGCACCGCGGAAATCGAGCGCGCCGAGTCATCGATGCTGCTCGAGCGCGCGCTGCCCGCGACCTGAAGGGTCCATTCACGGATACGTTATCCGATCGCAACCCGGCCATCGGCTGCGCGTTGCCATCATAGCTGATGGCGAGTTCGCCGATCAGCAGGCCTTGCCGTACGGCGGCCGTCAATTGAGTCCCTACGATTAAAGTCAGAAGGAGAGCTCTGATGAAGAATACAATCACAAAGGCCGCTGTCGTACTCGGCGTAGCTTCGACATTGATGATTGGTGGCGCGAGCCCGTCGACGGCCCGCGATCGCTGGATCGGCCCGGCCGTGGGTTTCGCAGCCGGGGTCGCGGTTGGCTCCGCTGCAGCCAACGCCAACGCCTACTATAACGGGTGCGATCCGTATTACGGCTGCGGGCCGCGTGCATACAGCGGGTATGATGCCTATGCGTATTCGCCGGGGTACGCCCCTCCGACCTATTACGGTCCGTATGATCCCAACTACACCGGTCCCAACCGCGAACGCCAGGTCGATCACAATTTCTAGAAGGCTCATTGTCGAAGTCAGTGCAGGAAGCGGACCGAATGCTCCGCTTCCTGCATCGTCAAGAGATTTGCCGATGCTCTCTCTTCACGATGCCACATCTCAGCCACGATCCATTCAATCCCAGTTCATGTCCAGCGAGGCATTTTCCAATCCAGAAGACGCATCCTGAACTCACCGCCAGCGGGGCCCTGACGGCACAAAGCGGATCGAATGGTCCGCTTTGTTGCTTTTTGGCGCACCAATTGGCGGTGCTCGCTCTCGCGAGCCGCATCAGAGCTGCATCAGCCGGTCAAGCGCGCCTTGCAAAATGTAGGCGGCGGCGTGCGCATCGATGACGGCCGCTCGCTTGGCTCGGCTGGCGTCAGCGGCAATCAGCGCGCGCTCGACGGCGGCGGTCGAAAGCCGTTCGTCCCACAGTGCGATCGGCAAATCGGTGAGCTTTGCGAGATTGCGCGCAAAGGCGCGGGTCGATTGCGCGCGCGGGCCTTCCGTACCGTCCATGTTGATCGGCAGGCCAAGGACAAAACCGATGGCACGGCGCTCGGCGGCGAGCGCAAGCAGAGCTTTGGCGTCCATGGTGAAGACCTTGCGTTTGATGGTTTCGACCGGAGCCGCAAGGCGCCGGTCGGGATCGGACGCTGCGACGCCGATGGTCTTGCTGCCGAGATCGATGCCGATCAAGACGCCGCGCGCGCGCCAATGGCTCGCGGCCTCAACCAGCGGCAGGATGAGGGCAGGCATCGGGTTGAGGTAGCATGATCGCCGTGCCGAGACACTTAAGAAATTGTTTCGTAGGACCAGCGGCCTATTCGGGGCTTAAGCGTCGTTTAATACAGAGCCACTATGGATGTTTTCGGGATTTCAGCAGGTCGAAAGCATACATGCGCGTCGTCTTGGTCGATCCGAGCCGCACAGCGACGAAATTCATCAGCCGTCTGCTTGAGACGCGTCAGCATGAAGTGCGTTGCTTCGCGGACGGTCGCGAGGCGCTCGCTTACATAAAATCCGATCAGGAAGTGGGCGCGCTGATCACCAGCGCCGAGCCGCTGTCGATCTCCGGCCTTGAACTTTGCTGGGAGACGCGGTTGATCGCCTCCAGCCACTGGCCGATTTACGTGATCATGATGTCGTCCAGCCAGGACCAGGACAAGATGATCGCGGCGCTCGATCACGGCGCCGACGACTTCCTCAACAAATCGCCGCAGCCGGAGGAATTGTTCGCGCGGTTACGCGCGGCCGAGCGGTTCGTAAACATGCAGCGCGAGCTGATCCGATTGGCGACGACGGATTCACTCACCGGCATGTTCAACCGCCGTGCGTTCTTCGAACGCGCCAAGGCGCTGTGCGCGCGTGCTGCCGCTGGTGAAAAGCTTGCGGCGATGATGGTCGACATCGATCACTTCAAGCGCGTCAACGATACGCACGGTCACGACGTCGGGGACGCGGCGCTTTGCGCGGTGGCCCACGAATTGATGAACGAACGCGTGCTGCTCGGACGGCTCGGCGGCGAGGAATTTGCGCTGTTGCTCGAGGGCCGGTCCATGGCGGACGCGGTCAATATGGGCGAGCGGATAAGGTCCAATATCGAGAAGCTCGAGATCGAGAGCGGCAGTGTTATTTTGCAGCTGACGTGCAGCTTCGGGGTGAGTGAATGGCTGCGGCACGATACGATCGACCGTATGCTCAAGCGTGCCGATATGGCCCTGTACGAAGCCAAGCTCACCGGCCGCAACCGCGTGGTGGCAGCCGATCATGCGATGCTGACGACAAATTACGACGAGGTCGGCCGCCTGGTTCGCAGCGCTGCCAAGAGCGCTTGAGCGGCTGCGGAAACGCCGCGTCCTCAGCATCCAAAAGGCCGACTTACGGACGGGCAGACGATAAAGGGATATCAAGTTGCTTGACCTCAATCGGGGCGCGAATTTGAATGCTGGCCGGTCGGGATGGCGAGGAAATGGGAATGGCCAAAGAGATAGACATGCGCCGGTTCGCGCGCAGCGCGGGCACGACGCTGAGCTTTCAATCGGGCGCGACGGTATTCAACAAGGGCGATAACGGCCAGTGCATGTACATCGTGCAGTCGGGCGTCATCGAAATGATGATTGGCGACAAGGTCATTGAGGTGGTCGGCCCGAACGAGGCGATCGGCTTCATGTCGATGATCGACGATCACCCGCGCTCGTCGACGGCGCGCGTCAAAGAAGCATGCGAACTCTCGGTGATCGACGCGCGAACATTCCGCTTCATGGTCGACGAGGTGCCGAACTTCGCGCTCTATATCATGGGCGTGCTGGCGCGCCGCATTCGCGGCATGGGCGAGGTGATGTAGCCGGAACTGTTGAAGACGTTTCCCGCTCAGGCCGGCACGAAGCGTATTCGCGTGCCCCAAGGGTCGGTTGTCTCCAACCCTGACCCTAAGGGTGAGACCGTGGCTCCCGCCGATTTGAGCTGTTTGGCCACCGCCTCCAGGGTCGCGGCGCCATTCGCTTGAATTTCGAACCATGCGAGACCGGCGCGTTTGTCGTTGCGCGGGCCAGCCGCCTGGCTGTGCCACACATTGGCGCCGACATGGTGATGATAGCCACCGGATGACATGAAGGTCGCGCCGCCGCGCCGGCGAACGACGTCGAGCCCGATGACGTCGCGATAAAATTTTTCCGCCAGCGCAACGTCGCCAACCCGCAGATGGACGTGGCCGATGCGCAGACCCTCGGGGGCGGTTGGATAGGTCGCAGTTGCCGGATCGATCTCGCGCACGATGGCGTCGATATCGAGCGGCTCGGTCTGCATGACGATCATCTTGTCGCGGTCATACTGCCAACGTTCGCGCGGCCGGTCATTATAGACCTCGATGCCGTTGCCTTCCGGATCGTCGAGGTAGATCGCTTCGCTCACGTTATGATCGGACGCGCCGGTGATGGGCACGCGACTCTTCGCAACGTGCATGATCCAGCGCGCATGATCGGCGCGGGTCGGCATCAGGAACGCGGTATGATAGAGCCCGGCCTCGCGCGGATCGTCCGGGAGCGCGTCAGGACGGTGGATGAGTTCGATCAAAGCCATGTCGGCAGTGGCGAGGACTGCGCTGTTGGCGGTGCGCTTGAGCACCGTCAATCCGAGCAGGGTACGGTAATAGGCTTCAATGCGATCGAGGTCGCGCACGACCAACCCGACAGCGCCGATATGCAGTGGCGTGCGGCTGGCGAAGGTGGGGATGGCTGACAGGTTGGTTGCGTCCATGGCCCTAATATTGGCGCATTGCGCGCTCGATACAACCGTTTCCGTATTGGAAAGAGCCGCCCTTCGCAATCTACGAAGGTATTCCCAGGGCGGACAGTGGCATTGGCGCCGGTCCAACGACATATTTTGCCACATCATGACGATTTGGGACGCCATCCATGTGGCCGGATCTCCGCCTTATCGCGCTGTTTAGGATCAAACACCCAATCGTGCTCGCGCCGATGGCGGGCGCCATGGATTGCGAACTCGCAGCGGAGGTGGCTAACGCCGGCGGGCTTGGCTCGCTGCCGTGCGGGATGCTTACGCCGGATAAGATTCGCGACGAGGTCGACAGATTCCGCGCGCATACACAGGCGCCGATCAATCTGAATTTCTTTTCGCATGCAGCGCCCGTGCCCAACAATGCACGTGAGGCGAGATGGCGCGAACGGCTGGCTCCCTATTACCGCGAGCTTGGTGTCGATCCAGCGGCTCAAGCACCGCAAACCAATCGCGCGCCGTTTGATTCCAATGCCCTGCGAGCCGTGCTCGAGATCAAGCCCGAAGTTGTCAGCTTCCAATATGGCTTGCCGGACGAAACGTTGCTGGCGCCGTTGCGCCATGCCGGCATTCCAATTGTCGGTTGCGCCACCACGGTTGCCGAGGCGCGTTGGCTGGAAGCGCGCGGCGTGGCGGCCATCGTGGCGCAAGGAGTCGAGGCCGGCGGTCATCGCGGCATGTTTCTCGACAGCAATATCGCGGGGCAGGTGGGAACCTTTGCGCTCGTGCCGCAGATCGTGGACGCGGTGAAGGCGCCGGTCATTGCCGCCGGCGCGATCGCGGATGCGCGCGGCATCGCGGCGGCCTTCGCGCTTGGCGCGGCCGGCGTGCAGATCGGCACTGCCTACCTGCGTTGTCCGGAATCGAAGATCGCGGCGCCCTACCGGGCCGCCCTTGCGTCGGTGACCGATGAAACCACCGTGCTCACCAATGTGATCAGCGGCCGGCCGGCGCGCGGTATCGTGAATCGTCTCATGCGCGAGCTCGGTCCCATGTCGCACGACGTACCCGAATTTCCGCTGGCCGCAGGGGCGCTCGCCCCCTTGCGCGCCAAAGCGGAAGCAGCAGGCTCCGGCGATTTTTCGCCATTATGGTCGGGCCAGGCGGCTTCGCTCGGACGCGAGATGCCGGCACGGGAATTGACCGCAAAACTGGCAGCCGATGCGCAGGCGATTCTGCAGCGGATGGCGACGTAGGCGGCTTGTCGCGCGGAAAGCGGCTTTGCTATAGGCTGGCCTTGGAGCCCGGGATTTGAATTCATGGCCGTTGACGCCCAAACCGTCCGCCGCATCGCGCATCTGGCGCGTATTGCGGTTGCCGATGACGAAGTCGAGCACCTGAAAGGGGAGCTCAATGCGATCTTGGCGTTCGTCGAGCAGCTGTCGGAGGTCAAGGTCGACGGCGTCGAGCCGATGACATCGGTCATACCGATGAAGATGAAGCAGCGCGAGGACAAGGTGACCGATGGCGGCATTGCCGACGACATCGTGAAAAATGCGCCGGCGACGGGGGATCACTTTTTCGTCGTTCCGAAGGTGGTCGAATAATGTGCGACGCCTGCCTCGAGATGGAGCTCTATTTCGCCTACCTCAACGAGGTCGAGGCGCAAAAGCAGCTCGAGAAGCAAAAATCGCAGCCCTGGCAGTGCGAGGTGACGGTAATCCCGCAAGATGATGCGAAGGCGGCGCCCACTGCCGCGCAAGCGCCGACAAATCAGTCGCGCTTCGTGGGCGAACCTGAATGACGCAACTTACCTCACTCACGCTCGCTGAGGCGCGGGCGGGGCTTGCTAAAAAGCAATTTTCGGCCGCCGAGCTTGCCGACGCGCATCTTGCCGCGATGGAGCGCGCGCGATCGCTCAAGGCCTTCGTGCTGGAAACGCCGGAGAAGGCGCGCGCCATGGCGAAATCCTCCGATGCGAAGATCGCCAAGGGCGAAGGCGGCCCGCTCGAAGGCGTTCCGCTTGCCATTAAGGACATGTTCTGCACCAAGGACGTGCGCACCACCGCATGTTCCCACATCCTCGATAATTTCGTGCCGACTTACGAGTCGACGGTGACGGCGCAGCTCTGGCGCGACGGCGCGGTGATTCTGGGCAAGACCGCCAATGATGAATTTGCCATGGGCTCGTCAAACGAGACGGCGTTCTGCGGGCCGGTGATTTCACCGTGGCGGCGCAGGGGCGCGAATACGCCGCTGGTGCCCGGCGGCTCGTCCGGCGGATCGGCGGCGGCGGTGGCGGCAGGTCTCTGCCTCGGCGCGACCGGCACCGATACCGGCGGCTCGATCCGCCAACCGGCGGCATTCACCGGCACGGTCGGCATGAAGCCGACGTACGGGCGCTGCTCGCGCTGGGGGATCGTGGCGTTTGCGTCCTCGCTCGATCAGGCCGGCCCGTTCGCGCGCACGGTACGGGACGCTGCGTTGCTGCTCAACTCCATGGCGGGTCACGATCCGAAGGACACGACGTCAGTGGATCGACCGGTGCCCGATTACACAGCCGCCGTCGGACAATCGATCAAAGGCATGCGCATCGGCATTCCGAAGGAATACCGAGTCGACAAAATGCCGGCCGAGATCGAGAAGCTTTGGCAGCAGGGGATCGCCTGGTTGAAACAGGCCGGCGCCGAGATCGCCGAGATTTCGCTACCGCATACCAAATACGCGCTGCCGGCCTATTACATCGTGGCGCCGGCGGAAGCGTCGTCGAATCTGGCGCGCTACGACGGCGTGCGTTACGGGCTTCGGGTGCAGGGCCGCGATATCATCGGCATGTACGAGCGCACGCGCGCGGAGGGTTTTGGTCCGGAAGTCCGCCGACGCATCATGATCGGCACGTATGTTTTGTCGGCGGGCTATTACGACGCCTATTACATTCG
>DATJVR010000018.1:0-40415 GCA_035501735.1 Xanthobacteraceae bacterium
CCGATGGCTCGAGCGCATCGAGCGTGGTGGCGCGCCGGGTCATGGCGCCGGTGTGCCAGTGCTCCAATTGCCGGCCGGTGGTGAGAATGAACGGAAACTCCGCGTCCGGCACTTCGTCGGGCGGCGTCAGCTTGGCTGCCACGAGCTTGCCGAAGCCGCCGGGGCGCGGAAAGCCCTTGTCGAACACCACGTCGCGGCCGGGCTTGTCGGGCGCGTCGGCCGGATAGGTCACCGCGCTCTCGCGCTCAACGCGCTCCCAGGAGATGTTGTCGAGGGAGGGCATCAGCGACGCCATCTCGGTGTAGATCTCGTCGGGGCCCTTGTAGTTCCACGGCAAGCCGATGCGCCGGCCGATCTCCTGAATGAGCCACCAGTCGTGGCGTGTGTCGCCGGGCAGCGGCAGCGCCTGGCGGCCCATCTGCACCTGGCGATTGGTGTTGGTCACCGTGCCGTCCTTCTCCGGCCAGGCCGAGGCCGGCAGGATGACGTCGGCATAGACCGCGGTCTCGGTGAGGAAGAGGTCCTGCACCACGAGATGCTCGAGGTGAGCGAGCGCCTCGCGGGCGTGATTGAGGTCGGGGTCCGACATCGCGGGGTTCTCGCCCATGATGTACATGCCCTTGATCACGTCGGCATGGACCGCGTCCATGATCTCGACCACAGTGAGGCCCTTCTTCGGATCGAGCTTGGTGCCCCAGGCCGCCTCGTATTTGGCGCGGATGTCCGGCGCCTCGACCGACTTGTAGTCGGGGAAGAACATCGGAATGAGGCCGGCGTCGGAGGCGCCCTGCACGTTGTTCTGGCCGCGCAGCGGATGCAGGCCGGTGCCGGGCCGGCCGATCTGGCCGGTGATCAGCGACAGCGCGATCAGGCAGCGCGCATTGTCGGTGCCGTGGGTGTGCTGCGATATGCCCATGCCCCAGAAGATGATCGCCGACTTCGCCCGGGCGAATTTGCGGGCCACGGTGCGGATGACATCGGCTTCGATGCCGCAGATCGGCGCCATCTCTTCAGGCGTATAGTCCTTGATGCTCTCGGTGAAGGCCTTGAAGCCTTCAACATAAGTCTGGATGTACTGCTCGTCGTAGAGCTTCTCGGCGACGATGGTGTTGAGCATGCCGTTGAGCATGGCCACGTCGGTGCCGTTCTTGAATTGCAGCATGTGGGTGGCATGGCGCTTGAGCGCCTGGCCGCGCGGATCGGCGACGATCAAGGTCGCGCCACGCTTTGCCGCTTGCTTGAAGAACGTCGCCGCAACGGGGTGATTTTCGGTCGGGTTGGCGCCGATGACGAAGATCACTTCGGAGTTCTTGCACTCGTTGAACGTCGCCGACACCGCGCCGGAGCCGACGCCTTCCATCAGGGCGGCGACCGAGGAGGCGTGGCAGAGCCGGGTGCAATGATCGACATTGTTGGTGCCGAAGCCGGTGCGCACGAGTTTCTGGAACAGATAGGCCTCTTCGTTCGAGCCCTTGGCCGAGCCGAAGCCGGCCAGCGCCTTCGAGCCGTCGCGGTCGCGGATCTTTTTCAAGCCTGCGGCGGCGCGATCCAGCGCCTCGTCCCAGGTGGCTTCGCGGAAATGCGTCCACGGGTTCGAGGGATCGATGAACTCGTGCGGCACTTTCGGCACACCGTCCTTGCGCACCATCGGCTTCACGAGCCGCTGCACATTGTGCACGTAGTCGAAGCCGAAGCGGCCCTTGACGCAGAGTCGGTTCTCGTTGGCCGGGCCGTTCTTGCCGGTGACGTAGAGGAGCTTGTCGTCCTTGATGTGATAGGTGAGCTGGCAGCCGACGCCGCAATACGGGCAGACGCTGTCGACCGTGCGGTCGGCCTTGCCCTTGAACACATTGTCGGCGTCGACAAGCGTCGCCGGCATCAGCGCGCCGGTCGGGCAGGCCTGCACGCATTCGCCGCAGGCAACGCAGGTCGAATTGCCCATCGGATCGCCGAAATCGAACACGATTTTTTCGAGATGCCCGCGGCCCGCCATGCCGATCACGTCGTTGACCTGCACTTCGCGACAGGCGCGGACACAGAGATTGCAATGGATGCAGGCGTCGAGATTGACAGCCATCGCCACGTGGCTGCGGTCGGGCTGTGGCACCTTGATCGGTTCGCGTTTCGGGAAGCGGCCGGCTTCGATTTTCTGGCGCTTGACGATCTTCCAGAGCTCGGAATCAGGATCGTGCGCCACCTCGATCGCCGGCTGGTCGGTGAGCAGGAGCTCGGCCACCATCTTGCGTGCGGTCTTGGCACGGTCGGTCTGGGTTTTCACCTTCATGCCGGACGTCGGCATGCGAATGCAGCTCGCCGCCAACACGCGTTCGCCCTCGATCTCGACCATGCAGACGCGGCAGTTGCCGTCTGGCCGGTACCCCGGCTTGGGCGAATAGCACAGGTGCGGCAGCTTGATGCCGAGCCGGCGCGCGGCGCGGAAGATCGTCTCGCCTTCGCGGATGTCGATCTCGCGCTCGTCGATGAAAAAGGTGTTGGGCTTGGTCGTATCGGTCATGGAAGCATCATCGTTTCTCGGTCCAGACTACGAACCGGCTGCTGAGCCAGAGCGACGCCACGAGGGCTGCAGAGACAACCGCAATGAACACGAAGGTTGAACTAATGAAATTCCACGCCAGCAAGTAGGCGGCCACGAAGGGAATGTTGGTCCGAATCACGCTCCACCACGTTGGCTCGACTTCCGTCCCACATTGCGAACACGAGATTGACGCCGTTGCTTGCCCGGGGAAGCGCATCGCACGCCACATTGAGATCGCACGCATGTGGCAATGGGGGCATTCATAATCGAGCATAGCCACCTCCTTACCAACGCCCCAGCGGCTTTGTGAGTTCATCGGGGAAGTACTTCAAAACACACAGCATGGGATTTGGCGCCGCCTGGCCGAGCCCGCAGATCGACGCATCGCGCATCAGCGCCGATAGCTCGGTCAGCAGCGCAGGGTCCCAAGGACCCTTTTCCATCAGTTTGACGGCCTTCTCGCTGCCCACGCGGCAGGGCGTGCACTGACCGCAGCTCTCGTCTTCGAAGAACTTCATCAAATTGAGCGCCACCGCCTTCATGTCGTCCTTGTCCGACAAGAACACAACCGCGTGTGACCCCACGAAGCAGCCATGTTTTTCGAGCGTGCCGAAGTCGAGCGGCTCGTCGGCCATCGATGCCGGCAGGATGCCACCGGATGCGCCGCCCGGAAGATATCCTTTGAACGCATGGCCGGGCAGCATACCGCCGCAATATTCATTGAGCAGTTCACGCGCCGTGATCCCTGCCGGCGCAAGTTTCACGCCCGGCTCTTTGACGCGTCCCGACACCGAGAAGCTGCGCAGCCCCTTACGCTCGTGGCGACCGTGCGACGTGAACCACACCGGGCCTTTTTCAATGATATCGCGGATCCAGAACAGCGTTTCGACGTTCTGCTCCAGCGTTGGACGGCCGAACAGGCCAACCTGCGCCACATACGGCGGGCGATGGCGCGGCAACCCGCGCTTGCCTTCGATCGATTCGATCATCGCCGACTCTTCGCCGCAGATGTAGGCGCCGGCGCCACGTCGCAGATGAATCTTCGCGCCCTTCGCCAGCCCCGCCTTTTCAACCTTGGCTATCTCCTCGGCCAGCATCAATCGCACTTCCGGATATTCGTCGCGGATGTAGATGTAGACGTCCCTCGCCTCCACCACCCAGGCCGCGATCAGCATGCCTTCGACGAAGCGGTGCGGATCGCGCTCGAGGTAATGGCGATCCTTGAATGTGCCGGGCTCGCCTTCGTCGGCGTTGACGGCCATGAGCCGCGGTGCCGGCTCGGCACGCACCAGCGACCATTTGCGCCCGGTCGGGAATCCAGCGCCGCCAAGCCCGCGCAAGCCTGCATCGCTGACGATTTTTATGATCTCGTCGCGCGCGCGTTGGCCGTCGAGGCACGCCGCGAGCAGCGCGTAGCCGCCGTCGGCGCGATAAGCGTCGAAATTCGCGCCCGGCTTGTAGGCATGCGCGTGCGGTTTGCTTTTCGCCGCCGCGGATACGCTGTCCGTCGTCGCCTTCATCACTTGCACGTGCCCGACCGCGCAGACCGGGGCGCGATCGCAGGCCCCCATGCAGGGCGCACGCACCACGCGCACCTGCGCGCCGAGTTTCTTCGGCAGTTCGGCGAGCAGTTTTTCCGCGCCCGCCATCGCGCACGAGAGCGAGTCGCAGACGCGCACCGTGGTTTCCGGCGGCGGCGTTTCGCCTTCCTTCACCACGTCGAAATGGGCGTAGAAGGTCGCGACTTCGTAGACTTCGGTGAGCGCGAGCTTCATCTCGCTCGCGAGCGCCGTGAGATGCGCTGCGGACAGATACCCGTATTTGTCCTGGATCAGATGCAGGTGCTCGATCAGAAGATCGCGCTGCCGCGATCGCTCACCGAGCAGCGCGCGCACCTCTTCGAGCGCCCTCGGATCAACCTGCCGCCCTTTCGGCGTACGCGGCGGCTTGCGGCCGCGCGGACCTGCAACACGTGGCGGATTTTGAACGTTCATGCCTGGCTCCAGTCAAATAATTGAACCTTTCCAAAGTGATGGGCAATCCCGCAGTGCCCATGGATCGATAGACGATCTCTATCGACGAACCATCAATTACTCGCTATTATTTCTGTGTTCGGGCTGACCGGGGTAGCCCTTTAAACCACTGAAAAACTGAGAATTTCTCTGAAATGATCGACAAGCTCGACTTCATCCTGGCCCTCGCGCGCGAACGGCACTTCGGCCGCGCCGCCGAGTCCTGTGGCGTCACCCAGCCGACGCTCTCGGCCGGCGTGAAGCATCTCGAAGAACAAATGGGTGTGCTGCTGGTCAACCGCGGTTCGCGCTTTCAGGGGTTTACGCCCGAGGGTGAGCGCGTACTCGATTGGGCGCGCCGCATCGTCGGCGACACCCGCGCCATGCGCGAGGAAATCAATTCACTCCGCCACGGCCTCTCCGGCCGCCTGCGCATCGCCGCCATTCCGACCACGCTCGCAATGATCGCCGCGCTGACCACGCCCTACCGCGAACGCCATCCGAATGTGCAGTTCACCATCTACTCGCGCACGTCCATCGAAATTCTCGATCTCTTGGAAAATCTCGAGATCGACGCCGGCGTGACCTATCTCGACAACGAGCCGCTCGGCCGCGTGAACGCCGTGCCGCTCTATCAGGAGCGTTACCGGCTGCTGACGTCTGCCGAAGCTCCGCTCGGCAATAGGGATGAAGTTACCTGGGCCGAGGTTGCGCAGGTTCCGCTTTGCCTTCTCACTCCCGACATGCAAAACCGCCGCATCATCGACCGGCTCCTGCGCAGTGCCGGCGGCGAGTCGCGCCCGACGCTGGAATCGGATTCCATGATCCTGCTGTTCGCGCACGTGCGCACCGGCCGCTGGGCCTCGGTGATGCCGGCGAAACTCGCCGAGACCTTAGGGTTGACCGACACCATCCGCGCCATTCCGATCAAGGGGCCCGAGGCGGTTCACACCATCGGCTTGGTGGTGCCGGGCCGCGAGCCAATGACGCCGACGACCGCGGCTCTGGTGCTGGAAGCGCAACGCTTGGCGCCGCAACTCGATGAGCGCGAGCCGTCTCAGCCGCGCGCAGCGGGACGGCGCAAAAATTAGCGCAAAATTAGCGCTTAGAACAATCCGACGATCTTACCATCCGCGCCCACGTCGATGGCGTCCGCCGCCGGAACTTTCGGCAGGCCCGGCATGGTCATGATCTCGCCGCAGATCGCCACGATGAATTCCGCACCGGCCGAAAGCCTAACCTCGCGCACGTTGATCGTGTGATCGGTCGGCGCGCCTTTGGCGTCCGCATTGGTCGAGAAGCTGTACTGCGTCTTGGCGATGCAGACCGGCGCCTTGCCGTAGCCCATTTTCTCGA
The DNA here is from genome assembly GCA_035501735.1 of Xanthobacteraceae bacterium. Taxonomy (GTDB): domain Bacteria; phylum Pseudomonadota; class Alphaproteobacteria; order Rhizobiales; family Xanthobacteraceae; genus PNAI01. The sequence goes on from DATJVR010000018.1 coordinate 5,905, forward strand.
AGGATTCGAGTTGGTCGCGCACCGTCTTATCGGCGGAAATATCCTTGGCGCGGTAGATTTCCTTGGCGATGGTGCGGATTTTCTCCAAGAGCGGCATGTCGTCGGGATAGAGCAGCTTGAGTTTGCTCTTGCCGCTCTCCACCACTTTGACCACCGCGCGCGCCACGTCGGCCGCGCCCTTGCCGCCCTCCGCCCAATGATCCGCCATCAGGCATTCGACGCCGAGCGCCTTGCACCTGTCCTTCACCAGCGCGATTTCCGCATCCGTGTCGGCCGAGAAGCGATTGATCGAGATCACGGGGACGATGCCGAATTTCTGCACGTTCTCGACGTGCCGCTGCAGATTGGCCATGCCGGCCTCCAGCGCCTTCAGATTCTCGGTCTTGAGGTCTTCCTTCTTGACGCCACCGTGCATCTTCAACGCGCGGATGGTCGCGACCAGCACCGCCGCATCGGGCGAAAGACCGGTCTTGCGGCACTTGATGTCCATGAATTTTTCGCCGCCGAGATCGGCGCCGAACCCGGCTTCCGTCACCACGTAATCCGCGAGCTTCAGTGCCGTCGTCGTCGCCAGCACCGAGTTGCAGCCGTGCGCGATATTGGCGAACGGACCGCCGTGGATGAAGGCCGGCGTGCCTTCGAGCGTCTGGACAAGATTGGGCGAGAGCGCTTCCTTCAACAGCACCGTCATCGCTCCGTGGGCCTTGAGGTCGCGGGCGCGCACGGGTTTGCGATCGCGCGTATAGGCAACGATGATGTTGCCGAGCCGTTCTTTGAGATCGTCGACATTTTTGGCCAGACAGAAGATTGCCATGACCTCCGACGCCACCGTGATGTCGAACCCCGCCTCACGCGGATATCCGTTGGCAACACCGCCCAGCGAGCAGACGATCTCGCGCAGCGCGCGGTCGTTCATGTCCATCACCCGCCGCCACGCCACGCGCCGGCTGTCGATACCGAGCTCGTTGCCCCAGTAGATGTGATTGTCGATCAGCGCGGAGAGCAGGTTATGAGCCGCCGTGATCGCATGGAAATCGCCGGTGAAGTGCAGATTGATATCTTCCATCGGCACGACTTGCGCATAGCCGCCGCCGGCCGCGCCGCCCTTCATGCCGAAGGATGGGCCGAGCGACGGTTCGCGCAGGCACAGCATCGCTTTCTTGCCGATGAAATTCAGCGCGTCGGTCAGGCCCACCGTGGTGGTGGTCTTACCTTCGCCTGCCGGCGTCGGCGTGATCGCACTGACCAGAATCAACTTGCCGTTCTTGCGATCTTTGAGCGATTTGATGAAGTCCATCGACACCTTGGCCTTGTAGTGGCCGTATGGTTCGAGATTTTCCGGCGCAATGCCGAGCTTCTCGCGCGCGACATCCATGATCGGGCGTTTCTTGGCGGCCTGCGCGATCTCGATATCGGATTTGGGACTGGCGTGTTGCGAGGCGGTCATCGGTGCCTTCATTGCGGTTGCGGGAGACGGATTCATGAGAGCCTCGTTCCGGTGCTGAGCTTGCTGCTGGTTACGAATTCGCCGGCGTCGATCTTTTTGCCGTCGGCGGGTTGAACGCGTGTGACTTTGAAGCGGCCGTCGGCGCACACGACTATAAATCCGTCTGCGCCGGCCTCGACGATCTCGCCCATCTTGCCGGCGATGCCCTTCGGGTCCTTCGCCGGCAGCGGCTTGGCGTCGAAAATTTTCAAGACTTTCCCGTCGAGCATGGACCACGCGCCCGGCGCCGGATTGCAGCCGCGGATGAGCCGGTCGATCTGCTCCCACGGCTTGCCCCAGTCGATTTTCGCGTTGTCCGGACCGCATCGGCCCTCGTACGTGGCCTTCGCATCGTCCTGCTTGATGCGCGGCGCCTTTCCGGCTTTGACGAGATCGACGGATTCCAGCATCGCATCGACGCCCATCGGAAACAGCCGGTCGAAATAGACCGTGCCGAGCGTGTCGGTATTGCTGATCGGTGTTTTCTTCTGCAGCAGCACGTCGCCGGTATCGAGCCCGTTGTCTGGCCAAAAGATGGATAGCCCGGTTTCCTTCTCGCCCTTGATGATCGGCCAATTGATCGCGCTCGGGCCGCGGTACGCCGGCAGAAGCGACGGGTGATATTGGATTGAGCCTTTTGTTGGAATGTTCAAAAATTCCTCCGGCACGAACAGCGTGACGAAGGCCATCACCTGCAGGTCGGGTTTGAGCGACTTGAATTGCTCCCACACCTCCGGCTTGCGGTATGACTCCGGCTGATAGACCGGCAGCTTGGCGGCGACCGCGGCCTCCTTCAGCGGATCGGCCTTCTGTCCCGGCTTCTCCGGCGCGACATAGACGCCGACCACGTTCTCACCGCGCTTGAGCAGTGCCTCCAGCACGGCCCTGCCGAACGCTTGCTGGCCGTGAACCACGATACGCATTTCAAAATCTCTCCCGCACTCTGGTTGTTTCCTCCCCCTTGCGGGGGAGGGGAGTGGAATTCACGCCGCCTCCGCCTTTGCCGGTTTCTCCGGCGCCGTGATCGCGCCCGAGGTCTTGATCTCCGCAAGCTCCTTCGCCGAATAGCCGAGCACCTTGGTGAGAATTTCCTCGGTGTGCTCGCCGAGCAGCGGCGAACGCTTCACCTCGGTGACCGAGTCCGACATTTTCACCGGGTTGCCGACCGTGAGATATTTTCCGCGTCCCGGATGATCGACCTCCACCACCGTGCCGGTTTTGCGCAGCGACGGCTCCTCGGCAATCTCCTTCATCGACAGAATCGGTCCAACCGGAATGTCGACCTTGTTGCAGATTTCCATGACCTCGAACTTGGTCTTGGTCATCGTCCACTGCTCGATCGTCGCAAAGATGTGCTTGAGCCGCGGCAGCCGCGCCGGCGGCGTGACGTAATCGGGATCCGTCTTCCATTCCGGCTTGCCGATCAGATCGCAAATCTCGCCCCATACCGGCGCCTGCGTGATGAAATAAATGTAGGCGTCCGGATCCTTCTCCCAGCCCTTGCACTTGAGGATCCAGCCCGGCTGTCCGCCACCCGAGTCATTGCCGGCGCGCGGCACCGCCGGACCGAACGGGACGCCCTCGCCGTATTGGCTGTATTCGGTCAGCGGTCCAGCTTTTAGCCGCTGCTGATCGCGCAATTTCACGCGCGCGAGGTTGAGCACGCCGTCCTGCATGGCGCACAGCACCTTCTGCCCGCGCCCCGTGCGGATGCGTTGATAGAGCGCGCTGACGATGCCGAATGCGAGATGCAGCCCTGTACCGCTATCGCCGATTTGCGCACCAGTGACGAGCGGCGGACCGTCGCGGAATCCGGTGGTCGACGCCGAACCGCCGGCGCATTGCGCGACGTTCTCATAGACTTTGCAATCCTCGTAGGGGCCAGGGCCGAAGCCCTTCACCGACGCTACGATCATGCGCGGATTGGTCTTGTGGATGTACTCCCAGGTCAGCCCCATGCGGTCGAGCGCGCCGGGTGCGAAATTCTCCACCAGCACGTCGCAGTGCTTGATCAGGCGTTCGAGGATTTCCTTGCCCTTGGCATGCTTTGAATCGATCGTGATCGAGCGCTTGTTGCCGTTGAGCATCGTGAAATAGAGGCTGTCCTGCCCCTTCACGTCGCGCAACTGCCCGCGCGTGATGTCGCCCACGCCCGGCCGTTCCACCTTGATTACGTCGGCGCCCATATAGCCCAACAGCTGGGTGCACGTCGGACCCGACTGCACGTGGGTGAAGTCGAGGATCTTCACGCCCTCGAGCGCCTTGCCGGCCTGCCCCCACGGCTTGGTCGAAGGTTTCGGCAAACCGTTGCCGTTTTTCTTCGCGGCCGCAAGCTTCGCCACTTTTTTCTTTGCAGCCGGTTTCGCTGCTTTCTTCTTGGTTTTCTTTTTTGTCGCCATTTTCGTCGTCCCCTTCATTTATTTCTTTTTCAACACGCTTTGCGGATTGAGATTGCCGATGCGCCCGCTCTCGCTGCCGGCCGCCGGGTCGATCACCGCATTGATGAGCGTCGGCTTGCCGCTATCCATCGCTGCATTCACGGCGCGCTTCAGTTCGTCCGGCGTCGTCGCGTTGACGCCGACGCCGCCGAAAGCTTCGATTATCCGTTCGTAGTGCGCCCCTTTGACGAAAACGGTCGTCGCCGGATCCGAACCGGCAGGATTGACGTCGGTGCCGCGGTAGATGCCGTCGTTGTTGAAGATGACCGTGCAGACCGGCAGTTTGTACCGGCAGATCGTCTCGATCTCCATGCCGGAAAATCCGAAGGCGCTGTCGCCCTCGATCGCGAGAACCGGTTTACCGGTCTCGACAGCCGCCGCTATCGCATAGCCCATGCCGATGCCCATGACGCCCCAGGTGCCGACGTCCAGGCGCTTGCGCGGCTTGTACACATCGATGATGCCGCGCGCGAGATCGAGCGTGTTGGCTCCTTCGTTCACCAGGATGGCGTCCGGCCGCTCTTTGACGATGGTGCGCAGGACGCCGAGCGCGCCGTGGTAGTCCATCGGCGAATTATTATTCATCAACCGCGGTGCCATCTTGGCAATGTTCTCTTCGCGTTTGGAAGTGACGGCTTTGATCCAGTCGGCCGGCGACGCCGGCCAGTTGCCGCCCATGCCCTGCAGAAGGGCCATGACGCAGGAGCCTATGTCGCCGACCACGGGGGCGGCGATCTCGACGTTTGAGTCCATCTCCTTGGGCTCGATATCGATCTGGATGAACTTCCTTGTGTGCGGCTCCCCCCAGGCCTTGCCCTTGCCGTGCGACAAGAGCCAATTGAGGCGGGCGCCGATCAGCATGACGACATCGGAGTCTTTCAACACCGTCGAGCGCGCCGCGCCGGCGCACTGCGGATGCGTATCGGACAAAAGCCCTTTTGCCATGCTCATCGGCAGGAACGGAATGCCGCTCTTCTCGACGAATGTCCGGATCGCATCGTCGGCCTGGGCATAGGCCGCGCCCTTGCCGAGGATGATCAGCGGACGCTTGGCGCTCTTCAGCACGTCGAGCGCGCGCTTGACGGCATCGGGAGCGGGAATCTGCGCCGGCGCCGGATCAATCACCTTGACGAGCGACTTCCTTCCGGCTTCCGCACCCATCACCTGACCGAAAAGCTTGGCTGGCAGATCGAGATAGACGCCGCCCGGACGCCCCGAGACCGCAGTGCGGATCGCGCGCGCCAGGCCGATGCCGATGTCAGCGGCGTGTAGCACGCGGAACGCTGCCTTGCAGAGCGGCTTCGCGATCGCCAGCTGATCCATCTCCTCATAGTCGCCTTGTTGCAAGTCGACGATCTCGCGCTCCGACGAACCACTGATCTGGATCATCGGGAAGCAGTTGGTGGTGGCGTGGGCGAGTGCACTCAGGCCGTTGAGAAAGCCGGGCGCCGAAACCGTGAGGCAGATGCCGGGCTTCTTCGTGAGAAAACCGGCGATGGCGGCAGCGTAGCCGGCATTCTGCTCGTGGCGGAACGAAAGCACGCGGATGCCTGCGGCCTGTGCCATGCGGCCGAAATCCGTGATCGGAATGCCGGGCACGCCATAAATCGTGTTGATGCCGTTGAGCTTGAGCGCATCGATGATGAGGTGGAAGCCGTCCGTCAGCGCATCTTCCGCCGTGGTCGTCTCCGGCGCTTTCGCTTTTATTGCTGCTTCGGCCATGGTCGCCCTCCTTTAGCTTTTTTTGTCGTTAGTCCAGATAGTCGGCATAACGCTCGACGTGCTCGGCCAGGCCGAGCGCGTGGTTGCGCACCAATTCTTCGGCACGAGGGGTATCCCGCGCCTCCAGCGCCTCGATGATGTGCATGTGGTCCCGGATCGAGCGGTCGGCGCGGTCCTGCTCGCCGATCGTCTTCATGCGGATCATGCGCATGTGCGTAAACAGGTTTTCCGCGAGCTTGATCAGCACGCTGTTCCCGCTCATGCGTATGATGCTCTGGTGAAATTCGATATTCACCTCCGAATATTCGTCGAGATGCGCGCGCAGCTCGTCGCCCACAAAGGTCGCGAACATCCGGCGCAGGCTCGCGATCTGCTCGTCAGTGGCATTTTGCGTGATCAGCCGCGCGGCCATGCTTTCGAGCGCTGCCCAGGCGGTGATCATTTCGATCACCTCGCGCTTGGTCTTGCGTACGACGAAAATGCCCCGCCGCGGCACCGCGCGTACGAAACCCTCGCGCTCGAGTTGCGCCATCGCTTCGCGCACGGGCGTGCGGCTCACGCCGAAATCCTGCGCCAGCTTTCGCTCGTCGAGCCGGATATCGGAACGGCTGCGATAGATATCCATCGACACGATGACGTTCTTCAACGCCGCATAGGCTTTGTTTTTGAAACTGAACGTCGTGTCGAACGGCTCGATCGCAACGCGCGGAGCGATGATTTCATTCCGCGCCGGAGCAGCGCCGCGGCCGGCATTGCGCCTCACGATACGTTTGTCGGGTCCCATGTCTGGCATAAGGTATTCCAGCGCACTTATGGGCGCAACGGTTCGGTGTTGATTCCGGCGATCGGCATGGCGGCGGCGTGTCCTACAAGGCTTCCGGCGCTCGCGTCCGCAGCTGCGACAAGCCCGATTGGATCAACGGCCAGAACAACGCCACCAGTCCGAGCGCCATGATGCTTCCCACCAAGCCGTTCGACCAGAAGATGCCGAAGTTGCCCTGCGAACTCAGCAATGATTGACGAAATGCTTCCTCCGCCTTGTCGCCCAGCACGATGGCGAGCACCATCGGCGCCAACGGGTAATCGCATTTCTTCATGACGTATCCGACCACACCGAACACCAGCATCAGGATCACATCGAAGGTCGAGTTGTGGACGGTATAGGCGCCGATGGCGCAGACCACGAGGATCACTGGCGCGACGATGCTGAACGGAATCCGCAAAATCGCCGCAAACAGCGGCACCGCAGTGAGCACGATGGCGAGACCCATCAAGTTGCCGAGATACATGCTGGCTATCAGGCCCCAGACGAAATCCTTCTGCTCGACGAACAGCAGCGGCCCCGGCTGCAAACCCCAGATCAGCAGCCCGCCGAGCAACACCGCCGCGGTTGGCGATCCCGGCACCCCGAGGGAAAGCATCGGCAGCAGCGCCGATGTGCCGGCGGCATGCGCCGCGGTTTCCGGCGCGATCACGCCTTCGATTTCGCCTTTGCCGAAATTATGCCCGCGTTTGGAAATGCGCTTGGCGATGCCGTAACTCATGAACGAAGCCGGCGTAGCGCCGGCAGGCGATATGCCCATCCAGCATCCGATCAGGCACGAACGCAGCGAAGTCCACCAGTATTTCGGCATCTCCTTCCAGGTTTGCAGCACGACTTTCGGATTGATGCCTGCCGATTTGCCGCGGAAGCTCAAACCCTCTTCCATCGTCAGCAGTATTTCGCCGATGCCGAACAGACCGATGACGGCGATAAGGAAATCGAAGCCGTTGAGCAGCTCGGTGAACCCGAACGTCAGGCGCAATTGACCGGTGATGGTGTCCAGTCCGACGGCGGCCAGCGCAAATCCGATCATCATCGACACCACCGTCTTGAGCGGCGGTTCCTTACCCATGCCGATGAAGCTGCAAAACGCCAGAAAGAAAACCGAAAATTTCTCCGCCGGACCGAATTTCAGTGCGAACTTGGCGACCAGCGGCGCCACAAGCGTGATGACAATGACGGCGAATAGCGCACCGACGAACGATGACGTGAATGCCGCAGTCAATGCCTCGCCAGCTTTGCCCTGCTGCGCCATCGGATGTCCGTCGAACGTGGTCGCCACGGACCACGGTTCCCCGGGTATGTTGAACAGCACCGAGGTAATGGCTCCGCCGAACAAAGCGCCCCAGTAGATGCATGACAGCATGATGATCGCCGAGGTCGGCGACATGCTGAATGTCAGCGGCAGCAGAATCGCGACGCCGTTCGCTCCGCCCAAACCCGGCAACACACCGATTATGACGCCGAGCACGATGCCGACCAGCATCACGAGTATATTGAAGGGCTGAATCACGACCGCAAAGCCATGAAACAGACTGACGATATCTTCCATATCTACAGCACCTCAGGCATTTCCCCAGCGCCCGCCCTTGGGCGCGCAATTATTTGTTATTTGCGCGCGGATCCGCCCCACGCGCCCGGCGTCTCATAGTCCCAGCCAATTCTCGATTGGTCCCTTGGGCAGAGGAATAAGGAACCATTTTTCGAAGATCAGGAAAGTCGCGACCGGCACACCGATCGCCACCGCAAGCGTAAGCATCCAGGTGTAGCGTCCGAGCCATATCATGAAGACGCCTATCAGTATCGCCGAGCTTACGTAAAGACCGAGCTCAGGTATGGCGAAGACATAGACGGTCGTCGGGACCACGACCGAGAGCACCGATCGCAACTGGCTCCAATCGGCAAAGAGCGAATCGGGCTCCTTGCTGATCGCCGCCGTCAGCAGGTTCACCGCGCTCGCCCCGAGAATGATCACACCGAGATAGAACGGAAAGAACCCGGATTTCGGTCCTTGCACGTCCCAACCGATGCCGACATTGAGACTCCCCGCCATGATCAGGATGCCAAAAAGACCGGTAACCGCGGCCACGCCGATTTCGACGCTCCGGTGGGCGGGCCCGTTGCCCGATTCTTGCGATGCTTTACTCATGCCATCCTCGGATACGTGTTACCGCCAGCGGGCTGCCCCGCCGGCGGTCGACACGACATCTGGAATTGAAGTTACTTCGCCGCCAGGAAGCCTGCGTCCTTCATCAGGGTTTCGTGGCGTTTTTCCTCTTTCTCGACCCACTTGGCGTATTCGTCGCCGGTCATGAATGTCTGATTGAACGCGCCATCGGACATCAACTTCTTCCATTCCGGCGTCTCGCGAACCTTCTTCAGGACGTCGACATAGTAGTCAACCTGTTCCTTCGTGACGCCGGGCGGCATGAAGAAACCGCGCAGCATCAGATACTCGATATCGAGCCCTTGCGACTTGCATGTCGGAATGTCGCTCCAGGCCTTATCCGCGGTGATCTTATCCGGATAGGCCAAAGGCTTGCTGTCGAACACGCACAGCGGTCGCACCGAGTTGGCGCGCCATTGTGCAACGGCTTCGATCGGATTGTTGACTGTCGAGTCGACGTGTTTGCCGACCAGCTGCACTGCCACCTCGCCGCCGCCCTTGAATGGGATATAGGTGAACTTCGCGCCGGTCGCCTTCTCGATTGCCACCGTGATGATCTGGTCTTCCTGCTTGGAGCCGGTGCCGCCCATCTTCATTTGGCCCGGCGCCTTCTTGGCCGCGTCGATGTAGTCCTGCGCCGTCTTATAGGGCGTCTCTGCGTTCACCCACAGGACGAACTCATCGAGCGCCATCATCGCGACGGGCGTGAGATCCCTGAAGCTGAATGGAATTCCGGTCGCAAGTGGCGTCGTGAAAAGGTTGGAGAGCGTTATCACCAGCTTGTGGGGATTATCCTTGGAGCCTTTCACGTCGAGGAAGCCTTCACCGCCGGCGCCGCCGGACTTGTTGATGACCACCACTGATTGTTTCATCAGATTGTGTTTGGCCACAATGCCCGCGATAACGCGCGCCATTTGATCGGCGCCGCCGCCCGTTCCTGCCGGCACGATGATTTCGATGGGCCGGCTCGGCTCCCATCCCGCCGCGTGCGCGCCAGACAGGTGCGCAGCGGTAAGCATGATTGCTGTACCGAGCGTCCCCGCATTCAAGATTTTTTTTGTCATGATAACTCCTCCCGCTATGGTTATGCCGAGTCCTGCCGGTGGTACTGATGACCGCGACGGTGAGACACGGCGGCTCTGCGTTTTTAGCCGCGTTGGCGTTTCGACATCCGCTCGACTGCGCGCGGATACCAATAGCACTAACAACAAAGCGCGTTGGTATAAAATATTATACAAACGTCGCACAGCTGAAATCTCTTTCGCAACGCACCTAAGTGGCCGGCTTCCGATATCGGTAACATTTTGATTTAATTGAAGATATTTTGAAATCCTCAACGACTTGCCGTTTTCCAATGCATGACAAGATGTTGATACGCGGCAAGATGACGCTAATTGTCTCACTGTGGCGGCAAGCCATGATCTGCCGCCCGACAGTCTGCCGCATCTTCGCCCGCCGGCGTTGAGTGCCGCCGCCAATGCGATGGTTCGGTCCGCACAACACCCTGATGCCCGATCGCACATCGCATGCGACTAACGTCGCAGGCTTGTGAACGTTCGATCAATGACAGGGCGATACGCCCCGTGATAGCGTCGCGCATCGGTTGAACACGCGGGAGAAAAGATGCGTTCGCCGATCTGCGTAGCAGTTGCGTACGCGTTGTTCGTCTTCAGTGCCCAAGCGTACGGCGCAACCCAGCGAGACACAGACGGTTGCCAGGGCGAGACCCCGGACCGAACGATTGTTCGCTGCACGCAATTCATCAACGATCCCGACGAAAGCCAGCGCCTTCGTGCCATCGCCTATTATCAGCGCGGTCTCGCCTGGTCCATGAAGGGCGAGGGCAATCGCGCCCTCGCCGATCATGCCGAAGCGGTTCGTCTAGACCCCAAGCTGCCCGAGTATTTCTTCAACCGCGGCATGGCTTCGCAGATCAAGCGCGATTTCGACCGCGCCATCTCCGAGTTCACCGCCACCATCCGGCTCGACCCCAAGCACGCCCGCGCCTATACGCACCGCGGCCGCGCCTGGTATGCCAAAGGTGACGCTGCGCGCGCCATCTACGACTGGACCGAAGCGATCCGGCTCGATCCCACCTACGTCCCTGCGTACGAAAACCGCGCCAGCGCTTGGCACGCGCAGAATGATCTTGATCGCGCCATCGCCGATTACACCGAGGCCATCAGGCTCAATCCGAGTCTCTTCCGGGCCTACATGGATCGCGGGCGCGCCTTGCAGGCCAAAGGCGACAAGGATCGCGCCATTGCCGACTACACCGAGGCCCTCCGGCTCGAGCCAAAATATTCCTATTTGTACTACAGCCGCGGCCTTGCGTTGGACGCCAAGGGCGATCGTGACGGCGCCATCGCCGACTACACCGACGCAATCCGCCTCGATCCCAACAATCCCGACACCTATCGTAAACGCGGCGAGGCCTATTTCTACAAAGGTGACTTCGCAGCCGCCGCTGCTGATTTGCAGCACGTCATTGAATCGACCACCGACGTCTATCCCATGCTTTGGCGTTTCATTGCGCGAGGACGCATGGATGAGGATGGATCCGCCGAGCTCGATGCCAGTACGGCGCGCCTGAAAACGCGTGGCTGGCCTGATCCGGTCATCGATTTGTACCTCGGCCGTCGAACCGTGTCGGAACTGCGCGCCGCCGCGCGGCTTGAGGAAATGCGTACAACCGCGAACGCACCCGCGGAAACCTGCCAAGCCGAATTCTATGCAGGCCAGTGGCATCTGCTTCGCGGTAATAAGAACGATGCCAAAGCGGCTTTGCAGGTCGCCGCCGCGACATGCCCGAAGGATTATTTCGAATACAACGATGCGGTGATAGAGCTGAAGCGACTCAATCCTTGATTGTAGTGATTGATCGAACTGCCTTGATTGGCGGCCCGTATCGAAGCCGATCGTCCCCCTCCCCAGTGATTTGATCATGCGGTGACGACCTGGGGGGTCTGCTATGCGGGACGGACTTAAAGACCTGCAAATCCTGCACGAATCTGATACCAGCCAGTGACGGCGACCTATTGGTTCGGACGTAATTGTTTCGTGACTGTTTGAAGTATCAGTCTCTCTTCGAGGTTGAGCTTTTTTCAGCCGAATTCTCGTTGGCGGACAATCAGAGGATTGGATGACGAGCCAAACCATAAACCTCAAAGGGCTCATGTTCATTGTCGCCGATCCAAATCCCTATTTCTCACGGATCGTCGTGGGTCTGCTCCGCAGTTTCGGCGCCAACAACATCGCGGAGGTCCGCAACTCGTTTGACGCCATCCGAACCCTCAATGGGCAGAAGGTCGACATATTACTCTGTGACGAGAAGCTGCCTCCGCACGGCGGCCTCCAAGTGGCTCACGCAATCCGCAAGAAAAAGGACAACGACAATCGCACCGTTCCGATCCTGATCATGGCGGGTGACACCCGCGAGTCGATCGTCAAGATCGCGCGCGACGCGGGCGCGAATATGGTGATCGCCAAACCGCTATCCCCTGCGAGTCTCTATGACCGGCTTACCTGGATCGCTTTCAATCCGCGGCAGTTCATCGACACGGCGACATATTTCGGCCCTGACCGGCGCTTCAAGGTCGAGCCGATTCCGGACGGTGTCGGCCAACGCAAGGGTGACAAGACCGAAGCCCCACCTGCACCGAGCAGCGCTCCGACCAGCCCTGCCATGGCGCAGAATGAAATCGACACGCTCTTCAAGCCAGCACGCACGGGATAGACAATGGCAGACAAGCGGACCGACGACACCAACAGCTTCCTCGTCGATACTTACTTTCAGAAGATGGCACGCCGCTCAGGCGGCATCCCGCGCGAGCAGGCCCTGGAAAATGCACAATTCGCTATCGATAAGATCAGGCTGGGCTTCGGCGACTGGCTCGACGCCGAATCCGACGCGCTCATCGCCGAGATCCGCAAAGGCACGATGGCGTCCCCGGGCGACGTCAGATGGGCCGAGGCTGCACTCACGCATGCGCGGCAGATACGCGATGTCGGCACGACGATGGGCTTCGAGCTCGTCAGCTTCATCACCAACAATTTGTGCGAAATGTTTGAAGCCATCATCACGGGGGCGAGTCCGCGCAACGAGATGATCAATTGTCATATCGATGCGTTGCTGCTCGCCAAGCAGGAGCAATACCGTCATCTGCGGCCGGAGCAATTGCCCGAGCTCAGTGGCGGATTGCGACGCATTTTGGAAGTCGCCAACAATCCCGCTGTCGCAACCGAAAAATAAGCGCCGCATCGTTTGCCGGCGCGGTGTCCCTTACGCCGCCACACCCGACACCGGTTTCAAGAACTGCTCCATCATGGCGCGACATTCGTCTTCATAGTTTGCCGGCAGGTCAATCTCGGCGCGCGCCGACTGAATCAGGTCGATCAGTACGGTGGTGGCGGAAAGCAAAGCGTCGACGATGTGCGGCGTCGCAGCGAGGCAGCCGCGTTGAACCGCGTCAAGCATCATCGCGATCGGCTGCGCAAACGCGCTCAACCTTGCGAAGCCGAAGACGCTGGCGCTCGCCAGTATCGAATGCATTGCACGGCACAACGAATCGATCGTTGCCTCAGAACCGGCGCCTTCGCGCAAATCGATGAGCCCGGTTTCGATCGTTTCGATCAGCGGCTCGCTCTTGACGAAATAAATCGCCTTCAAATCATCCGGTCGCAACATGAAATCCAATCCGAAACGTCGGCATGCCCGGCGCTGGACAACGAGAATATTTGGCAACTTTTAACACTTGCTAAAAATGTCATCGAATATGCGGCATTGCCGCTCTGCGATTACAGAACGATGGCGATCTCCGTTGGAAGTGGGGAAATGCGCCTTCGCGCGTTTCGCAAGCAGACCGAATGTCTCGGCGGTATGATCTCAATGCACCCGGTCAGGCCCGCAGCGAGCTGACCAGCGCGTTGATGGTCATGATCGTTCGAAAGTTGGCCGGCGTAATTTGCGCTTCCGGAATGGTCAGATCGAATTCAGCTTCGACCGACAGTACGAGCGCGACCATGTCGAGCGACGTAAGACCGAGGTCGCGCAGATCGCTTTCCGGTGAAACGGCGGCTTGAATCGATCGCTCTTCAAGGATTCGACGGACCAACCCAGCGACTTCGTACACAGACTCTGCCCCGTTACTCGTCGTCATCATTGCGGTCCGTTAATGCATGTGCCTTATAACGAAAGATATAATCGACCGACATCCCGTCGAAAAACTGTCGGCGTTGCTCCATAACATACGCCAGCCGATCTTTAAAGATTTTTTGGTTCTGCGTGGGCGTGAAAGGTTAAGGCCCGCACACATTCACTTAACGCGATAACTATTGAGTTTTTGGCTAGCTCTGCCGATTTTATTAAGAGCCCGAATGTCCACAACCGACATGAGCAGAGGTATTATGCACCACGTCGCAAAACAAAATTCGCATTAATGATATAAAAGATGCACACTAGCGCAGCAGAAGAGTGTCGCCGAATTCATCATGCGCTACGGTAACCATCGCAAAAAAAAAGCGACCGCCGGACAGCGAACTGATATACATCATACGGCTTCGAGGGCGGCGCGGGGGATTTTCAACGCTCGATATCATGCCGCATGCGCTATTGATTGAGTCAGTTGGATAGATCGTGCCATGAAACTTGTCGAGTCACACAAAGATGCCGTCGCTACCCTTCGTACAGATCCAAAAACGCGAAGCGACGCCGAAACAGGCATCAGCAATCTTAAAAAGCGTGTCGCGGAAGTCGCCTCCATCGCAGCGAGCACCGCAGCTGACGTCGACAGCAGCTCCCGATTTCCAGCCGAGGCGATAGCCGCCGCCAAAACGCAGCGCCTGCTTGGCATTCTCGCACCGAAGGAATTCGGCGGTGAAGGCGCCAGCATTTCGGACGTGGTCGAAGCCACATACATGCTTGGGCGCGCCTGCGGTTCGACCGGCATGATCTTCGCCATGCATCAGATCATGGTGGCGTGCCTTGTGCGCCACATGAACGGCAGCGAATGGCACATGCGGCTTCTTCGCCAGCTGAGTAGCGAGCAAATGCTGCTGGCCTCGTCGACCACCGACGGCATGGGCGGCGGTGATCTGCGCAAGAGCGATTGCGCCGTCGAGCAGCAGGCCTATCGTTTCACGCTCACCAAAAGCGCAACGGTTCTTTCGTACGGCGCGAACGCTGACGGAATTCTGACCACCGCACGCCGCACGCCCGATTCTCCGCCGACCGATCAAGTCTTCGTCGCGCTCACCAAAAACGATTACAAGCTTCATCATCTCGTGGATTGGGACACGCTCGGAATGCGCGGTACCTGCAGCACGGGCTTCACGCTCGAATCGGCCGGCGGTGTCGAGCAGATTTTTCCCGATCCCTATCACAAGATCCATTCGCAGACCGTCATGCCGGTTGCCAATCTCACCTGGGCCGCGGTCTGGGCAGGAATTGCGGCCAGTGCTGTCGAGCGTGCCCGGCTGTTCACCCGCAAGGCCGCGCGCAAAGCGAACGACAAGCTTCCTCCCGGTGCGGCCCATGTCACCCGTGCAAGTGCCACGCTCGCCATGCTGCGCGCCACGATCAAATCGTCCTTGAAGGACTACGAGTCGGCCACCGCCAACGAGACTTCGGCCGATGCGCTTGAATTCCAGATCAGGACAAACTTGCTCAAGGTCAACGCCTCGGAGCTCGCCATCTCGATTGTGACGAGCGCGTTGCAGGCCTGCGGCCTTTCCGGCTACCGCAACGACGGCGAATTCAGCGTCGCCCGCCAGATGCGCGACATTCTGTCGTCTTCGATCATGATCAACAATGACCGCATTCTTTCGAACGTCGCCAGCACCGCATTGCTGGTCGATATTGCGGCTTCGCTCACCGACTAACTTGGAAATGCAGTTTGGGGACGAGTATGAACTACCCAATGAGAAATCCTGCCCAGCCGACGATGGAAGAGCTTTTCCAATCGTCCGGGATTGACGGCGTACGCGGGCGCACGGGCCTATACGAGAGCGTCGTCGAGGGGCTTGGCCGCTACATCACCAAACTGCGCGAACCGAACGCCGAGATCCTGCGTTTCCCGCCGGTGACCAATCGCACGCACATCGAGAAGTCCGGTTACCTGCATAGCTTCCCGAATCTCTTGGGCGCCGTCTGCTGCCTGACCGGCAGTGAGATCGAAATCCGCACCGCGGTCGACCGTCCGAAAAACCCTGAGGGCTGGGTTGCCGAACTCAAACCCACCGATCTCGTGCTTACACCCGCCGCCTGCTATCCGCTTTATCCCATCATCGCGTCACGCGGCGGCGTTCCGGCGTCGGGACTTCTGTTCGACGTCATGGCTGACTGCTTCCGCCGCGAGCCCTCGCGCGACATCGATCGCTTACAATCCTTCCGCATGCGCGAATTCGTCCGTTGCGGCTTGCCTGATCACATCTACAACTTCCGTGAACGCTGGATGGCGCGCGCGCCGGAAATCGCCGAGACGCTTGGCGTCAAGCACAAGGTCGAAGTGGCGAACGATCCGTTCTTCGGACGCAGCGGCAAGCTGATGGCGATCAATCAACTCGAGCAAGCGGCAAAATTCGAGCTGCTGATTCCCGTGCGTTCGGAGGAAAAACCGACCGCCTGCATGAGCTTCAATTACCACAAGGATCATTTCGGCACGAAATGGGGTCTGCGCACCGAGGCCGGCGAGATGGTTCACACCGCCTGCGTTGCCTTTGGCATCGATCGGCTTACGCTGGCATTGTTCTCGGCTCACGGACTTGCGCTGCAAGCCTGGCCGAAGCAGACCCGCGAGGCGCTCGCGCTCTAATCGACGTTCTGGCGCAACCGTACGAAAGCTTTGCCTTTGAGCAACACTTGGACATTCTGCGATGGACAATGGCATGAGGGGAACGTTCTCCTCATGGGGCCGCGCACCCACGCTGTTTGGCTTGGGTCCATGGTGTTCGACGGTGCGCGCGCCTTCGAAGGCGTGATGCCGGATGTCGATCTGCATTGCGCGCGGGTCAATACGTCAGCCGGCAAACTGTTCCTGAAGGCGAGCGTCCCAACCGAGAAGTGGCTCGAACTCACGGCCGAAGGCGTAAAAAAATTCAAACGCGATGCCGAGCTCTATATTCGGCCGATGTACTGGGCAGAAACCGGCCCGGCCGGCGGCATCCGCCATGATCCCGAATCGACGCGCTGGTGCCTGTGCATTTACGAGGCGCCGATCCCGAAGCCGCTCGGCACCGCGATCACGCTCTCGCCCTTCCGTCGTCCGACGCTCGAGAACGCGCCGGTCGATGCCAAAGCCGGGTGCCTTTATCCCAACAACGCGCGCGCCGTGATCGAAGCGCAAGGCCGCGGCTTCGACAATTGCCTCATGCGCGACGCGCTCGGAAACATCGCCGAGACCGGCACGTCCAACGTATTCATGGCCAAGGATGGCGTCGTCTTTACGCCGGTGGCGAATGGAACTTTCCTCAACGGCATCACGCGCCAGCGCGTCATCAAGCTTCTGCGCGATGACGGCGTCACCGTGCTTGAAGCAACGTTGAAATATTCCGATTTCGAAACCGCCGACGAAATCTTTTCGTCGGGAAATTTTTCCAAAGTTTCGCCGGTGACCCGCATCGACAACCGCTCACTGCAGCCCGGCCCATTCTATCGCCGGGCGCGCCAGCTCTACTGGGACTATGCTCACGCCTGAGCGATCGAGAACGGCCGCCGCAATTCACCATTGCCAGCGGAGGAACTTGAAGCAAACCTGGTGAATAGTTATAAGTTTTGCTTCAATTCTGGATCGAGTGGCTATGTCAACGAAATTAACAATTACGTCCGAGATCGAAAAAGTGGCCTCCGAGCAAAACGTCAAGCTCGCACCCTTGCGCGATGATTTGGTCTTGCTCGATTCCGGTCTCGACTCTCTTTGCTTCGCCATTTTGGTTGCCAGGCTCGAGGATACCCTAGGCGTAGACCCATTCAGCGCTTCAGGTGATGTCAGCTTTCCCGTCACACTCGGCGACTTTGTGAAAGCTTACGAAAATGCCGCAAGGACAGCCTAGCGCGCTGCGGGATTGGCTCGGCGACGAGACAAGCTGTCAGAACCGCTATTTCTTTGCGCTCAACGCAACCGTTGCGCTCGCCGACCTGATGCACGGCTCGAGCCTTGGCGGCAAACTCTTCGAGCTCGCCGGCCGTTCGGTTCTCATCGCCACGCGCGAACAGCTGGCTGCCGCGCTCGCGCTCATCGAGCTCGATGGGGTTGCGCGGCGGCTGACGCTGCTGCCTCCCGACATGAAACCCGAATATCTTCCCGCCATAGTGACCAAGGGTGAAGTCGACGCAATCGTGACTGACGATCCGGCGAGTTACGCCGCACTCAACGTCGCGCAAATCATCACCAGCAGTCCCAAAATCGAACCAGCCGCTGATTTTGGTTCCGACCGCCGCCAAACCGAGTGGGTCATGTTTACCTCCGGTACGACCGGGATGCCGAAGATGGTCGTGCATACGCTGGAAGGCTTGACTGCTGCCATCAAACGCCCGTCGAAGCCGAATCCCGCAAAGATCTGGGGCACCTATTACGATATCCGTCGCTATGGCGGCCTGCAGATTTTCTTTCGTGCGGTGATCGACGGTGGCTCGCTGGTCTTCTCAGACGCCCATGAACCTGCGGCTGATCACCTCGTCCGGCTCGGCAAACACGGCGCCACCCATGTGACAGGCACGCCGTCGCATTGGCGCCGCGCGCTCATGACGCCGAACGCCCACGCGATCTCACCGCAATATTGCCGCATGTCGGGGGAAATCGCCGACCAATCCATTCTCGACGCACTACGCGCTGCTTATCCGGCTGCCAGCATCGGCCATGCCTATGCTTCGACGGAAGCCGGCGTGGGCTTTGCGATCGACGATATGCTTGCAGGTTTTCCCGCGAGCCTGATCGGCCAAAATGGCAATGTGCAGATGAAGGTCGTCGATGACACGCTGCGAATCCGTTCGACCGGAGCGGCGACACGATATCTCGGCGAAGAAGAACAGCTGCTTGTCGACGAAGAGGGCTTCGTCGACACCGGCGACATCGTGGAGAAGCGCGGCGACCGTTATTATTTCATCGGCCGCAAAGGCGGCATCATCAATGTCGGCGGGCTCAAGGTGCATCCGGAAGAAGTCGAGGCGGTCATCAACCGGCATCCGGATGTGCGCATGTCGCTCGTCTATCCGCGGAAAAATCCGATTACCGGCGCGGTCGTTGCCGTTGACATCGTGCTGAACGAAAAATCCGACCTCCCCGCGACTGATCCGCGCGCAAGCATACTTCGACGCGACATCCTCACTCACTGTCGCGAAAATCTCGCTCAGCACAAGGTTCCAGTGACGATTCGCTTCGTCCCGGCCTTGACGATGAATGCCACCGGCAAGCTGGTGCGTCAGAATGCGTAACGTCATCGTCACCGGCGGCAGCCGCGGATTGGGCCTTGCCATCGTGAAAAAACTCGCTGTCGCGGGATATGGCACGATCGCGATCGCCCGGCAGATGAACGACCAGCTCGCGGCCGCGATCAAGGACATCGATCAGTCCAGGAAAATGTCAAAGGATTCCGGGTCGCTGC
The DNA here is from genome assembly GCA_035501735.1 of Xanthobacteraceae bacterium. Taxonomy (GTDB): domain Bacteria; phylum Pseudomonadota; class Alphaproteobacteria; order Rhizobiales; family Xanthobacteraceae; genus PNAI01. The sequence continues at coordinate 25,140 of DATJVR010000018.1, forward strand.
GATTCGTCCCGTTCGACCTGAGCAACGTCGATGGCATTTCCGACATGGTCCGCAACCTGCGCAAGCAGTTCGGCCCGATTTACGGCCTGGTCAACAACGCAGCGCTCGGCACCGACGGCCTGCTTGGCATCATGCCGAATCCCCAAATCGAGCAACTCATCCGCGTCAATACGCTGGCGCCGATCGTGCTCAGCAAATATGTCGTGCGCTCGATGATGTCGGAAGCTCACGGCCGCATCGTGAACATCACTTCGATCATCGGCTACACCGGCTACAGCGGTCTTTCGGTCTATGGCGCGACCAAGGCGTCCATGATCGGCTTCACCCGCTCGCTCGCGCGCGAGGTCGGGCGGCTTGGCATCACCGTCAACGCCGTTGCGCCGGGATTCCTTGAAACCGATATGACTCAAGAGCTTGCCGGCCAGCAACGCGATCAGGTCGCCCGCCGCAGCGCGCTCAGGCGGCTCGCCGCCGTCGACGACGTGGCCGACGCCGTCGAATTCCTGCTGAGCGACAAGGCCAAGAGCATCACCGGAACGGTGATGACCGTCGACGCCGGCAGCACGGCATAATTCAATCGTTTGGGCTCACATCCGTACATGACCGCTCTGGATGCGCGCGAACAGCGCGGTATCGAGCTGCAAAAACGCTTCGCCGTCGTTGAAATAAATCTTGTCCATCGTCGTCGACGGATCAAATCCGGCTTGCGCGAGATCGGCCTTCTTGTGCTTGAACGTCCCGGTCACGTCCATCTCGCGCTGGATACGAATGAACAGCGGTTGCGCGTAAGCCGGCAAGCGAGCCGTAAGGTGTCGCCTTAATCCTGTGAGATCAAATTTATCGTCGGTGACGATACAGGCCATGCCGGCACGGCCGTCCGCGCCCGGCACCACGACGCCATAGACGTTTGCGTCCCGCAGCCCGGGATATTCGGTCAGCGCCGTCTCGACTTCGGAAGTCGCGACATTCTCGCCCTTCCAGCGAAACGTGTCGCCGATCCGGTCGACAAAATAGAAGAAGCCTCGCTGGTCCTTGCGCATCAGGTCGCCGGTGCGGAACCAGGCATCGCCCGGCTTGAACACGTTGCGCAGAATTTTTTTCTCGGTGTCCTGCTTGTTGGTATAGCCGTCGAATCGGCCGGATAGATCCGCTCGTTCGCTCGGAATTTTCCCAATCGCTTCGCCGGCCTCGTCCGCCTCGCACACCACGCAAAAGCCGTCCGCATTGCGCAGCGGCTCACCACGACCAAGATCGAATTTGACTAACGCGATCGGCAGGCGATGCGCGAGGTACGGCGGAATCCGGCCAATGGCGCCCGGCTCGCCCTCGGCATTGTAGAGCGAAAAATTGCCCTCGGTCGCCGCATAATATTCGAGGATCTGTGGAATCCGAAACCGGCTCTTGAAAGCCTGCCAGACGTCTGCTCGCAAACCATTGCCGCAAGCGAGCCGGATCTGGTGTTGCTGCTCGGCCGGATCGAACGGCGTGTTGACCAGATAGCGGCAGAGCTCGCCGATATATTGAAACAGCGTGCAATCCCATTGCACGACCTCGGTCCAGAACTGGCGGGCGGAAAACTTCTCGCGCGTCACCACAGATCCGCCGTTCACCAGCACCGATCCGGTCGCGACCACTCCGCCGACGCTGTGATAGAGCGGCAGGCAGTTGTACATGCGATCGGTCGGGCGCGTATCCATCATGCCGCCGAACCAGCAGCTCCAATTCATGATCCGGTGATGGCTCACCAGCGCAGCTTTGGGCAGACCGGTCGTGCCGGAGGTGTAGATATAGAGCGCCTGATCTTCGATCGTGACCTCGCGCAATTCGGCACTGCTCAATGGCGCACCCGGATAGCGCGCCAATTCGCGTTGAAGATCGGCCTCGCCATGAACGGCTCCGCTTGTCACCTGTTCCCGTGCGCTTTCGAAATTTTCGGCCAAATCCGCCGCGACGATGATGTGCTTTGGACTGACGATGTTGATGCAATGCGCGAGCGATGTGCCGGTGAGATTGGTGTTGAGCAGCGACACAATCCCGCCCACGCGCGTGATGCCGAGCCAGATTGCCATGTATTCCGGCCGGTTCGGCATCAGCAGGCAGACGACATCGCCTTTGCCCAGGCCGCGACCGATCGCCCAGCGGGCGTATTGGTTCGCGCGTTCGGCCAACGCGCGATAGCTGAAGGTCTCGCGCTCGGAGAGCAGCGCCGGCGCCTCGCCGTTCTTCTCGGCTTGTTCGTCGATGACCGTTGCCAGAATGCGGCTCGGCTGCACGGTGATCGGTGCGGTCCTCTCTAGCGCGCGCAGCCATGATCGAGAGGCTGAATGTCCGCCTTCAATGTTCACCGTCGTCCGTCCCCCTTGCTCGTCCTCTCTTGCCGTGTTTGACGACGGCTGGCGAGAGCCGAGTATTCCGTATTGTAAACCCGCGTTGCGGTCGCCTCTTAACATTTGGAACAACCTCGGATCTCGAAATGAAGTCTTTCCGCGTCGTGATTTCAGAGACTTGGCGTCTTAACGGTTAAGGTTATTGCTTTTGAATTTCAGCGCCTTCATTGTATGAGCCAAAGCGGCCGGATACAAACAGGCGTGCGAAAAACCGCGTAGCCACAAGGTTTTAAGCGACTCGTTCGAATGCAAAAATTAACTTTTTCCCGACCGTATCGCGGCCAACGCTGAGGCGAGATAAAGTGAAGAAAGAAACGATCGCCATCCACGCCGGCTACCAGTCGGAGCCGACCACGCATGCGGTCGCGGTACCGATCTATCAGACCGTCGCCTATGAATTTGACAGCGCCGACCATGGCGCCGCCCTCTTCAATCTCGAAGTCGAAGGCCATCGCTACAGTCGCATCAGCAACCCGACGACCGAGGTGCTGGAAAAACGCGTTGCCGCGCTCGAAGGCGGCGTCGACTCATTGTGCGTCAGCACCGGTCAAGCCGCGCTCAACTATTCGATTCTCAATCTCACCACGCTCGGGTGCAACATCGTTTCGGTGCCGCAGCTTTACGGCACGACCCACACGTTGTTCGCCCACGTGCTGCCGAAACAGGGCGTCAGCGTCCGCTTCGCCGAATCCGATCAGCCTGCGGCGATGGAGAAATTGATCGACGACAAGACCAACGCCTTGTTCTGCGAAAGCGTCGGCAATCCCGCCGGCAATATTTGCGATATCGAAGCGCTGGCTAAAGTCGCCCACAAGCACGGCATACCACTGGTCATCGACAATACGGTTGCGACGCCGATCCTGCTGCGGCCGTTCGATTACGGCGCGGATGTCGTGATCCATTCGCTCACCAAGTTCATGGGCGGCCACGGCACGACGCTCGGCGGTGCCATCGTCGACAGCGGCAAATTTCCCTGGCGGAAATATGCCGATCGCTTCCCGATGTTCTGCACGCCCGATGCTTCCTACCACGGCCTCATCTACGTCGACCATTTCGGCGACGCCGCCTATATCGCGCGCTGCCGCAGCGTCTATCAGCGCACCACCGGCGCGGTGCTGCCTGCGCTCAGCTCGTTCCTTCTGCTGCAGGGCATCGAGACCGTCGCGCTGCGGGTCGAACGTCACGTCGAAAATGCGCTTGCGGTGGCGAAATTCCTGCGCAGCAATCCGCACGTCGATTGGGTCAACTATGCCGGCTTTGAAGACAGCCCCTATTACGCGCTCACCAAGACATATCTCGGCGGCAAGGCCTGCTCGTTGTTGACCTTCGGCGTGAAAGGCGGCTTCGAAGCCGGCAAGAAATTCTATGACGCGCTGAAATTGTGCAAGCGCCTCGTCAATATGGGCGACGCCAAAACCTTGTCGTGCCATCCCGCCTCCACGACCCACCGGCAAATGTCGCCTGCCGAGCAGGAGAAGGCCGGCGTCAAGCCCGAAATGATTCGCCTCAGCATCGGCATCGAGCACATCGACGACATCATCGCCGATCTCGCTCAGGCGCTGGCCGCAACCGAGGAATCGGTCGCGCAACCGATCAAGCTGCAACGGAGCCAGGGGCGTTGAATGCCGATCCTTCTCGACCCCGGCCGATCGGTGCGCCATATCGGGGCGCAGGCAGCCATATTGAACGATCCGGCCGATCGCCGCGTCGGCTCGCCGGGCGACAAATGCCTCGATATCGGATTTCTCAACATCATGCCGGATGCAGCGCTCGAGGCGACCGAACGGCAATTTCTGACGCTCCTCGATTCCGCCGCGGATGATTGCTGGATCCGCGTGCGCCTGTTCACGCTGCCGGAAGTGCCACGCACCGATCGCGGCCTGGATTTTCTCAGCCAGTCCTATCTCGATGCCAAACTGCTACGCGAGACCGATCTCGACGCGCTCATCGTCACTGGCACCGAACCGAAAGCCGCCGACTTGCGTGACGAGCCATATTGGTCCGCCCTCACAAACGTGATCGATTGGGCCGAGCAAAATACCGTTTCCACGATTTGGTCCTGTCTGGCGGCCCACTCCGCCGTGCTGTACCTCGACGACATCGAACGCCGGCCGGTTGGCGAAAAATTGTCAGGGGTCTACGAATTCGGCTTGAGCGCACCCCACCCGCTCGCCAGCGGCCTGCCGGCACGGATCCGGATTCCGCATTCGCGCTACAACGAGCTGCCCGAGGCGGACCTGACCAAACGCGGCTATCGCGTACTCACGAGCTCCGACCGGGCCGGCGTCGACGCGTTCGTGAAACAAGGGCAAAGCCTTTTCCTGTTTTTCCAAGGCCATCCCGAATATGAGGCGCAGACCCTGCTGAGCGAATATCGTCGCGATGTGGGTCGCTACCTGCGGAGCGAGCGGGAGCAATATCCCAGCATGCCGCAAGGCTATTTTGACGACGCGACGGTTGAAGCCATGATGGCATTTCGCTCTCATGCCGTTGCAGATCGCAACGAGCAATTGCTTGCGAAATTTCCTTCGGCCTTGACCGAATTGAAGCTGCCGAATTTCTGGCGGCCCTTCGCGTCGGCCTTCTACCGAAACTGGCTGTCATTCATCAACGCGCAGAAAACCCGCTAGACGGCTTCTTGCACTGCGGCATTCTCTTTTACGCGAAGCCTTGTTTGCAGGGCTGATCTGGGACATCTTACCGCCCGAAAAATTCGTCTAGGGGGCGCGCTTTCGCGCGGGTTCGATGCCAACACATAATCCGCCCGGCTCCTCGCCAGAACAGGGTTCTGGGATGTCGATGATCGAGAAAGCCGTCGAAGACACGATCGGGTCAATGAACAGGGGGAACTTCGGCATGTCTTTTTCAAGATCGACCTGGTGGATTGTCGCTGCGGTAGTGATCCTCATGATCCTATGGGGCTCGTATTTCATCGTCGACCGCCATGAAGTCGGCATCGTCACACGGTGGGGCGCGATCAAATACACGGTTGGCCCCGGCCTGCATTTCAAGGTGCCGATCGCCGATACTGCCACCATGTACCGCACCGACATCCGGGCTTTTCAGTTGAGCAAGGTGAACACCTACACCGTCGACAATCAGGAGCTCGATGCGGTGTTCACCGTCAATTATCGCATCCCGGCCGAGCAGGCCGAGCGCATCTTCCAATTGGTTCCCGATTTCGAGCAGCGGCTCGAGACGCTCACGCTTGATCGCTTCAAGGCCGAAGTGGGCAAGGTCAATGTGACCGACATCGCGTCGCGCCGTGGCGAAGTCGGCAAGCGTGTGCTCGATGTCCTGCAGAAGGACGCACTGCGCCTGTTCGGACTCGAAGTCACCGATTTCCAGATCAACAATATCGACTACACCCAGCAGTTCCGCCAGGCGGTCGACCAGGCCGCCGTGGCCAAGACCTTGGTCGAACGCGCCGAACAGCTCAAGCGTCAAGCCGAAATCGACGCCGAAAGCAAAAAAATCGCGGCCGTCGGCGAGGCCAATGCAATTCGTGAACGCGCGCGCGGCGATGCCGACGCCAATTTGTTGCGCGCCCAGGCCGAAGCGCAGGCGATCAAGCTCAAGGGCGAAGCGGAAGCCTCCGCCATCTTGGCGCAAGCAACCGCGCTGCAGGGCAACCCGGGATTGATCGAATTGCGCCGCGCCGAACGATGGGACGGAAAACTGCCCTCGCAAGTGCTTGGCTCCGCTCCGATCCCCTTCATGCCGATCAACCCGACGCCGGCACGTTAAAGTTCCGGCACCAGCGGTGCCCATCGCTGCGCGAACGCCGTGTATCCCTCGCCTATTGGGCAACCCGCGTCGACCTGACCCACTGGGCAATGCGGCCCCGGATGGAGTAAACCCATTGAAAACTGCAGGGAGGTTTCCATGTCGATATTCCGTCTGAGCACGTTGATCGTTTCTCTGGTGTTGGTCGGGCTGGTGACCGCGAGGGCCGAAGACCTGCTCGTCACCCAATACAAGAACGATCCGTCCGGCGCGCCCTACGCCATCGCGTTGGAAAAGGGGTTCTTCAAGAAGCACGGCGTGGACATTACCAGCATCATCTCCGGCGCCGGGGGCGGCAGCTCGGTACGCGCCGCGATGGCGAGCGACCTCGGCTATGGCGACGTCACCGCCGCCCCGGTGATCGCAGCCGCCGCCCAGGGCCAAGACGTCAAGATCATTGGCATCACGTCGCGATCGCTGGCCGACCTGGTAGTGGTCGTCATGCCGAATTCGCCGCTCAAGACCGCAGCGGACATGAAAGGCAAGAAGTTCGGTATCAGCAACCCGAAATCACTCGGTGAAATGATGGGGGTGCTGGTGATGGAGAAGGCCGGGCTCAAGCAAGGCGATGTCCAGATGGTGGCGCTCGGCAGTCTGGGCGGCGCTCTCACTGCTTTGGAGAATGGCGCAGTCGATGTCACGGCCATGCCCGTAATCCTCTTCCGCACCAAGGGCGGTGAGAGCAAGTACCGCGTCCTCGTCGGCCCGAAAGATTTACCGCTCATTCCATCGCAGCTCGGCATGGCCACCAGCAAGGCGATCAAGGAGCATCCGGACAAATTGCGCGCCATCCAGGCGGCGCGGCGCGAGGGAACCAAGTTCCTCTACGAGCACACCGACGAAGCCGTCCAGATTCTCAGCAAGGTCTACGCGCCGCTCTCGGAGAAGGACGTTGGCATCATGATCAAGGAATTGGTCGCCGCGAAATTCTGGACCGAAGGCCGGATCGAGATGTCTCTGCTGGAAGCCACCGTGCATGCAATGAAAGGCGTCGGAATGCTGGAGAAGGACGTCGACCTGAAAACGATAGTCGACAGCTCCTTGCTGCCGGCTGATCTGCAAAAATGATCGCCACGGCCCCAGATGACGGGATCCACGCCTCCCTGTCGGGTGTGACGCGGATCTATCCGGGGGCGGCGGGCACTCAGCCGGTGCATGCCCTGGGGCCGGTCGATCTCGACCTGAAACGGGGCGAATTCTTCGCGGTCGTTGGGCCTTCCGGTTGCGGAAAATCCACCTTGTTGGAAGTGCTGGCTGGTCTGCAGCAACCGACGCAAGGCACCGTGACATTCGAAGGCCGCACCATCGTTGGCGAGGTGCCGGACGGCATCGGCGTCGTGTTTCAGGAGGATGCGAGCTTTCCCTGGTTGACGGTTGCCGACAACGCGGCCTTCGGTCTGCGCCGCAGCGGCATCGCCGAGGGCGAAGTCCAGCGGCGTGTGGACGACGCGCTGGCCTTCATGGGGCTCAAGGATTTCTCGCGGGCCTACCCGGCGCAGCTTTCAGGCGGCATGCGCCAGCGCGTCTGCATCGCACGAACCCTGGTGCTTCAGCCGCGGCTCATTCTGCTCGACGAGCCGTTCGGCGCGCTCGATGCCCAAACGCGCTTGCTCATGGGCGACGAGGTGCTACGCCTGTGGCGGCGCACCGGGGCGACCGTACTGCTCATCACCCATGCGCTCGACGAGGCAGCCATGCTGTCCGACCGCATCGGCGCAATGTCGGCGCGGCCCGGGCGGTTTCTCGATATTGTCGAGACCGGCTGGCCGCGCGAGCGCGACAGCACAATCGTTGGGGAAGCGAGATTCGGCGAGATCACCGGCCGGTTGTGGGACAATCTACGCGGCGAGTCTCTAAAATCGCTGGGCTACACCCGAATGGCAGCAGAATGAGCAAAATCGGCTGGTTGAGGCTGGCGGTCATCGTCATTGCAGTCGGTCTTCTTGAACTCGCCTGCCGCACGGGCCTGATCGATCATCGCGTCGTGATCCCGCCCTCCGAGATGGCCGCCGCGCTCGTTCGTCTGCTCATCTCCGGACAGGCCAACGATCAGATCGCACGCACTTTCGGAATTGTCGTCACCGCCGTCCTGATTGCCGTGATTGGTGGATTTTCACTTGGCGTCACCATCCATGCCTTGCCGCGTGTGCGCCACGCGCTGGATCCGTTCTTCGCCACCTATTACGCGGTGCCGATCTTCATCTTCTATCCGGTCATGATCGCGATCTTCGGATTGTCCGCCATTCCAATCGTGCTGATGGGGGTGGCGACCGCCATCGTCGCCATGATCATCGCCACTTTGAACGGGCTCGACCGCGTGCCGCGCGTGTTGACCAAGGTGGCGCGCCTGCATCGCATGGGGCGGATCGCGACGGCGCTGCGCCTGAAATTGCCGGCGGCAGCGCCGCATCTTTTCACCGGCGTCAAGCTCGCGGTCAGCTACGGCTTCATCGCGGTGATCGCCAGCGAATTCATTTTGGCGCCGTCCGGCCTCGGCCGCGTCATCTCCGATGCCTATACCGACTTCAATAACCAACGGATGTATGCGCTGATGCTGCTGCTGATCGTCGTCGCGACGGTGGTCAACATGGTGTTGCACGTGTTCGACCAGCGCTGGGCGGAACGGCGCGGGATCGGCAAGCCATGATCGCAGCCAAGCGCGCCGCCGACACCTTGATCGTCCTGGCCGCCATTTTGGTGGCCTGGCAGATATTGCACCAAGCCGTCGGCTCGACCGCGCTGCCGGCCCCGGTCCCGACGCTCACCTATCTGGCCGAATTCGTGCCGAGTGCGCGCTTTGCCGAGAACGCCTGGGCGACGCTCGTGACCTTCTTCTGGGCGCTGATATTGTCCTATGCGCTCGGCCTCGCCATAGGCGTGTGGATGGGCGTGCATCGCCTCTCCGGCGCCGTCGGCGAGCCGATCCTCATTTCTCTCTACACGCTGCCGAAGATCACGCTCTACCCGGTAGTGCTGTTGATCTTTGGCCTGAGCATGCCCGGCCGGGTGACATTCGGCGCCATGCACGGCGTGCTGCCGGTGGCGCTCTTGACCATGAACGCCATTCGCAACATCCCGCCGGTCTATTTGAAAGCGGCGCGCACGCTGCATCTGTCCGAATGGCAGACCATCGTCACGGTGCTGTTTCCAGCAACGCTGCCGGAGGTTGTTGCCGGCCTGCGGATCGGTTTTACGCTGTCACTGTTGGGCGTGCTGCTTGCCGAAATGTTCGCTTCCGAACACGGGCTGGGCTCGCTGATCATCAACGCCATGCAGCTTCTTCAGAACGAGGAGATGATCACCGTCGCCGTCGTGCTGTTTCTTTTTGCCGCTCTCGCCAATTCATTGCTGTTGTGGATCGAGCATCGCTTGCATCGTCGGGTTTGAACGAACGGCCAACACCCGCGCGATTTTCTCCGCCGGGTTGGTTCAATGCGCAACCGGCACAGGCCGCTGCCGGCCATATGCCGCAAGCGTCGATCCAAAACGACGACGCCCGCCAACACTTCGGGTTGGCGGGCGTAACGTGGTTGCGGGGGTAGGATTTGAACCTACGACCTTCAGGTTATGAGCCTGACGAGCTACCGGGCTGCTCCACCCCGCGATAAACCGCTTCAAACGGAGATTTTTGATCCGCGCGCGAGGCCTATGTAGCAACGCGACCCGCGCTTGGGAAGCCCGCCATGCCGAACATTTCTCGCATCGCTGGGCGCATGCACCCGTTAATTGCCGAGCCCGTCCAGGGCGCTGCGCACCGCTGCGACCACGCTTCCCCAATCGCCCAGCTGCGGCTGACGGAACAGCCGTGCCGCCGGGTACCACGGGCTGTGCTCGCCATCGAGCGTCCAGCGCCAGTCCGGAGAATAAGGCAGCAGCACCCACGTCGGCCGTCCCATGGCGGCCGCGAGATGCACGACCGCGGTGTCGACGCCGATCACCATATCGCAGAGCGACACGATCGCAGCCGTGTCCTCGAAATCCTCCAGTTCCCCGCCAAAATGACTGACCTTCGGCAGTGTCTTGAGCAGATCGGCATCGGAATTTCGCAATTCCCGTTGCAGGCTCACGAACCGAATGCCGCCGTCGTCCAGGAGCGGCTTCAGCTTGGAAAGGGCGATCGAGCGGTTGCGGTCGTTGGGATGGCTGATATTGCCGGCCCAGACCAGCGCGACCCGCGGCCCTGTGAGCGCCTCGATCTGTGGCCGCCATTTGGCCACACGTTTTTCATCCGCCGCGAGATAAGGCACATCCGCCGGAACATTCGTAAGCCCGGTTTTGAAGGCAAGCGGCAGGCTGCCGAGCGGGCACTGCACATCGAATTTCGGCAACGCTTCCCCGCGCGCGACGATCTGTGCCACGCCGTCAAGCCGCGCGAGCAGCGTCGTCAGCTCCGCCGGTGCTTCCATCACGACGCTCGCGCCCCCGCGCGCAAGCAGAGGGATGTAACGCGCGAATTGAATGGTGTCGCCGAGTCCCTGCTCCGCATGAACCAGAATTGTCTTTCGCTCGAGCGGATATTCTCCGAGCCACAACGGCCGTCCATAGTTGCGCCGCGTCGTGGGCATTCCGGAGCGCTTCCACCGCCACTCGTAGGCGGCAAATCCCCGCACGTAGTCGCCGGTAGCGAGCAGCGCGAGTGATCGATTGAAATGCGCATCCGCGTACTCGGCGTTCAGCGCTATCGCCTTATCAAAACTTTCGATCGCGTCCGCATGACGCTTGAGCGCCAGCAGCACATTTCCGCGATTGTTCCAGGCCACCGCATGCTGCGGGGCAAGCGCCAGCACACGATCGTAGACCGCAAGCGATTCTGCCTCGCGTCCGAGCGCGGACAGTGCATTGGCCCGATTGTAGAGCGCCATCCCGTGCTGCGGCATGGCCGCGAGAATGAAATCGAATTCGGCGAGCGCCTCCTCGTAGCGCCCCAGCATGGCAAGCGCGGCGCCGCGGTTGACGCGCGCTTCAGGATGGCGCGCATCGATGCTTAGTATTTTATCGAAACATTGCAGCGCTTCGTCGCCTTGCCGCCGCGACAGCAGCGCGTCGCCGCGGCAGCCGAGCGCATCGATATGGCGCGGCTCGAGCGCGAGCGCCTTGTCGAAATTCACCAGCGCCTCGTCTTCGCGCTTGAGCCGGCGGAGCACGTGACCGAGCAATACCAGCGCGTCCGGCGAATTCGGGCGGGCAGCGACCACGGTCGTCATCAACCGCAGCGCATCCGCCGGTTTTCCGGCTGCGAGCTTGAGTTGAGTCATGAGTTGCAGCGTCTCGACCTGATCCGGCACGCTTTTGAGAATGCGCGCGTAAATCTTTTCCGCTTCGTCGAGCCGTCCCTGCCGGTGCAGCGCCACCGCCTGATCGAGCGTTAGACCAAGGTTGACGAGCTGTTCCTGCGAGGCGGGTTTGGACATCTGCGGCAACAATCACTGCACCTGGAAGATCGACACGTCAACGTTTGGCAATTTTTACCGGTTCAACCGGTGCCGTGTTCCGAATCTGCGCCTCAAGGCTTTCCAAATAGGAACCGCCATAGGTGAACTGCCCGACATGGCCGACCGATCCGCCCACATAGGCCCAGATATCGCACGCTGCCGTTCGATTCACGCGCTCGCAAAAAGAATAATCCTCCGAGAGGTGATCGCCGTTCTTCAGCGCTATTTCACCGAAGAAATCGTACATGTCGCCTTGCAAGCCGGACAGCCGCAATTTCTTCGACACCAATCGATCGACCCCCTTTTTCGCCAAGATTTTTTCGAAAACGGATCTTGCGATCAACACGCACCCGAAGCCAAGCCCATTCACGCGACAGAGCCCATTGTCGATCGTCACGTCCGCGGATGAATGCCTGATGTTGAATATCAACGACAACGCCAGAGCCGCCCTGTGCGTCTGACCTTTCATCAGATAGGAGCCGTATTTTTCCAGATCGAGCCGACGCTCCGGATAGACGGTTCCGATGAAATCCTTGCCGCTGTCGAACATGACGGCAAGCGTTTCCTGCGGAACCGCCATGTCGCTGTCGACAAACAGGATGTGTGAGCATGCGGCATCCTGCAGAAACGCATTGGCGAGATAGTTTCGCGCCATCACGATGTCGCTTCCGTCGAAATTCGTGTAGCGATAGGTCGCGTTCCGCGCCCGCAGCCCGATCGTGATGGCAATGAGCGTCCCCGCGTAGGCGGTCGTGACGATGCCGCTGACCGTCGGCGTGGCTATGAAGACCTTTTCGAGTTTCATCGCTGGGTCCGATCGATTGCGCGGTCGGGCGCCGCTGCGACCGGCGGCACGGCGACTCGATGAACCATCATAGGCGGTTGATGCGGGCGATCAACCTGATCGCATCCGGCGGCGAGGCGGCGTCGGACTCGGCGCGCATGCGGCAAGCCTCGCGCGCGGCCGGCCGATCGAGACAGCGCCGCAACCACCGCGCCACATGCGGCGTCTCGGGCATCTCCATGTCGATCGCCCGGCTGATGACCGCCGCGACGTTGAGATCGGCCACCGTGAAATTGTCGCCAAGCAGGTAAGGCCGCCCGGAAAATTCGCGATCGAGCACCTTGAACGGCGTCGAAATGACCTTGAGCGCTTCTGCAAGCTTTTCGGGATTGCGGTCTTCGGGCGGCAGACGCACGGCGTGCAGCGACCAGATATTGACGCCGCGGTCAACCTCATTCAGCGCCCACAGGCTCCATTGCCATGTCTTGGCTTCGTCCTGCAGCGTCGCTGGATAGAGCCGCCCGGTGCCGTATTTCTTTGCGAGATAAAGCGTGATCGCGAGCGACTCCCACAAGACGAATCCGTCATCCTCGATCGCCGGCATCCGGCCATTCGGATTGACCGCGAGATAGTCCGCCTTCCGCGCGCCGGCCTCGCCGATCTCGATCGGAATATGCTCGAACTCAAGCCCGAGCTCCTTGGCGACCCAGATCGCGCGAAACGCGCGCGTGCGCGCAATGCCGTAGATATGCAACCGGCTCATGCGGCCTCCGTGCGAATGACGAAGTGATTGCCCGGAAGGATACTAGCGCAATGCAGCGGCTGAATATCAACGGCGCAACGGCACGGCGGAAGCCGACAGGCCGTCGCCCACGATAGCCCGTGTCCGTTGCCGTTCCGGATTATCGAGATCGACGCCAAAGCGTTCGAGCAACCCGCTCCTGCCGCTCGGCGTGAGCCGCAGCGCGCGCGTATCGCGTTCGCGTTTGAGCCAGCCGAGCGCCATGCAGCAGCGGCAGATTTCCGCCCCGACATGGCCCGCCACATGGTAGCGCCGCTCGCTCCAATCGAGGCACGGCTGGCAGAAGATGCGCCGGCTGCGCGATTGCGGTGTCAAATTGGCGCCGAAGTCGGTCAAGAATCGCACGCCGCTTTCGGTCACCTCGCCGCCGTCTTCGGTGAGGTTGATATATCCGCCGGCCGTGAGCGCATCGGTAATCGCAACGCCGACTTGCCCGGCCAAATGGTCGTAGCAGGTGCGCGCGAAGCGGAGCGCATCGTCCGTGATGGAGCGCGGCTGATAGCGCGGCGGCACTTCGAGAGCGGCGACAAGCTTGATGCTTTCAAGCATCTTCGCCACCAGCGGCGACGCGATGCGGTAATAGCGGAACCGCCCCTGCTTGGTGATGGCCAACAGCCGCGCCTCGACCAGCTTGGTCAGGTGCTCGCTCGCAGTCGGTCGCGAGATATGGGCAAGGTACGCGAGCTCGCCGCCCGTCAGAGCCTGACCGCCCATGAGAGCGGCAAGCATCGTGGCCCGCGCGGTGTCGCCGACAAGCGCGGCAACCTCGACCATATTTGCGGCGGCAACCATGAATCATTGTAGCGCTCGACCGAAAGCGTCGGCAAGCAATCACGGTTCGGCGCGTGCCGAACCATTTGCGCGCGACAGCGATCCCTCGAATTGAAACAATCGCGATCGATCGAATAATGACGCAGGAAAGACATCATGACCAAGGAAGTCATTCGCGTTGAGCCGCTGTCGACCTGGAATGAAGCGCGCAAAGTGCCGGTGTCTCCGGTCATTCGCAGCGGCGATCTGGTGTTCGTGTCGAATATTCCGCCCTACGATCCCAAGACCGGCGAGATCAAGCGCTTGCCCGTCGAACGGCAAACCGAAATCGAGCTCGAACAGATCAAGCTCTGCCTGACGGCGGCCGGATCGTCGTTGGAGAAGGTTCTCAAATGCAACGTCTATTGCACCGATGCGGCGTATTTCAATGCGATCAACAAGGTCTACGCGCGCTACTTCCCGAAGGACCCGCCGGCGCGCAGCTTCATCTGCGTCCTGCCCTGGCACGGCCCGTTCGATGTCGAGATCGACTGCGTCGCGGTGCGCTGAGCGCGGCACGCATGTTTGCCCATATCGCCGAAACTGCAACACCAGGCTTGATCGCGCTTGTGGCGGTTAGCCTATTGATCGCCGGCCTGGTCAAGGGCGTGATTGGCGTCGGCATGCCCATCGTGGCGTTTCCGTTGCTTTCAATGCTCGTCGACGTGCAAACCGCTGTCATGCTGCTCAGCGTGCCGCTGGTATTGAGCAATATCCCTCAGGCCTTGGAGGGTGGCCGCGTCACGCAAACTCTCTTGAGCCTTGCTCCCGTGCTCGTCGGAATGACGCCGGGCGTATGGATTGGGGTGGCCGTTCTTTTGAGCGTCGATCCTGCCGTCGCGAAGATTGTCGCGGGCGCTGCCGTCATTCTTGTTGCGGCACTCATTCTGCTTGCGCCGAAGCTGCAAATTAAACAGCGACTGGTCGGTCCGGTTGGTCTCGGCGCGGGTTTCTGCGGCGGATTGCTGGGAGGGATCGCGGCGCTTTCGGGGCCGCTGGTTTTCATTTTTCTTTTGGCGAAGGGCCTTCGCGGGAGGGCGTTTACAAAAGAAGCCTCCATGTTTTTGGTGGTTTCATCGGTCCTGCTGGCATCGGCGCTGACTTCGAGCCATCGGTTCGATTGGCACGATATTCTGATTTCAACCTTTGCCACGGCTCCCGTCGTGGCCGGGACGCTCTTCGGTCAAAAGGTACGCGACGCCGTTCCCGCCGACGCCTTCAAGAAATTGGTTGTCCTCATGGTGCTCCTGTCTGGAGCGCAACTCGTTTGGAACG
>DATJVR010000019.1:0-32305 GCA_035501735.1 Xanthobacteraceae bacterium
ACATCCACCTGCAGGACGGCGACGTCATCGAGAAGGGCGACTTCATCGTCGAAGGCAACCCGGCGCCGCACGACATCCTGGCGATCAAGGGCGTCGAGGAGCTCGCGGGCTACCTCGTCAACGAGATCCAGGACGTCTACCGGCTGCAGGGCGTCAGCATCAACGACAAGCACATCGAAGTGATCGTGCGGCAGATGCTGCAGAAGGTCGAGATCGACGAGTCCGGCGAAACCGACCTCATTCAGGGCGAACAGGTCGACAAGATCGAGTTCGACGAGGTCAATGCCCGGATCGTGGCCGAAGGCAAGAAGCCGGCAACCGCGCATCCGGTGCTGCTCGGCATCACCAAGGCCTCGCTGCAGACCCGGTCGTTCATCTCGGCGGCGTCGTTCCAGGAGACGACCCGCGTGCTCACCGAGGCCGCGGTCAACGGCAAGGCCGATACCCTCGATGGGCTCAAGGAGAACGTCATCGTCGGCCGGCTCATCCCGGCCGGCACCGGCGCCATGATGAACAAGATCCGCGAAGTGGCGACCAAGCGCGACCAGCTCATTCTCGCCGAGCGCGAGAAGGAGGCGGCGCTCAAGGCCGAAGCCGCGGCCGAGCCGGCGGCGCTACCGGCGGCGGAGTAGGCGCTTCGCGCGGAGCGCGCTTGCAACAAGATCGAAGGGCCGCCACGTTGGCGGCCCTTTTGCTACAATCGGCCCATGTCCACGCTGAAAATCCTAAGCGGCGGTGCCATGAAATCGCTCATGGTCGAAGCCGTGCCCCTGTTCGAGCGCCATGCCGGCGTCAAGGTCGAGATCAAATTCGCGCTCACCTCGGTGCTGCAGAAGGAGATCGAGGCCGGCGCGGCCTTCGATATCGCGCTGTTGCCGCGGCCCGAGCTCGATGCGCTGGCAGAGAGCGGCAAGATCGCTGCCGGCTCGCAGACCGACATCACGCGGTCGGCGGTCGGATTGGCGGTGCGCGCCGGCGCCCCGAAGCCCGATATCGGCACGGTCGATGCGCTCAAGCGCGCGCTCCTTGCGGCGCGCACCATCGGCTACAGCGACGGCCCGAGCGGCGCCTATATCGCGGGCCTGCTGCAGCGTCTCGGCATCGCCGAAGCGGTCAAGTCGAAGACCAGGCTCACGAGCCGTCCCGTGGCCGAGATCGTCGCCGAGGGCGAGGCCGAGGTCGGAATGCAGCAGATCGTGGCCATTCTTCCGGTCAGCGGCGCCGAACTGGTCGGCCCGCTGCCGAGCGAATTGCAGAACATTATCGTTTACGCCGCCGGGCTCTCGGCCGGCAGCCAGAATGCCGCCACCGCTCGTGCGCTCATCGCCTTCCTGGCGAGACCTGAAGTGGCGCACCTGATCCGGGCCAGGGGCATGGAGCCGGCTTAAGCCCGGAACCCGCCGACCGCGCAGATGTGCTTGCGCCATCGCGCTTTTTAGGCCCGTTTCGCCTTGACTTCGCCGGCTTGCGTCGATACATACGCCCCACTTTTCGGCAGGCGGTGAGCTTCGCCAGTCGGAACGGCCTGCCGGGTCCCCGTGTAAGCTATTGAAAGTCCGTTGCTTTCGTGGCTCCGATTTTTCGGTAACCGGGCATTCGGCGCGACGCCTCGACGAAGGAAGCTCAAACGCTGCCTCTGGCTTCGGAAAGTCAGATGATCGGAGCATGATCGCGATCATCGTCGCGGTCCTCTGCAAAGGCCAAGCGCCCCTCCGCACCGGGAGCGGATGGCGCGATTTGGTTTTGCGCGAATGCATGCGCGCCGGTGCGGACGGTCAGGCCCGGAACGTTTTTGCGGAGCACGCAAGCGCTTTCGCGGTGAAGGTCAAAACGGGGCTTGCGCCCCTTTTGTTGGAGCGTGGTCAAGGATGCCGACGATCAACCAGCTCATTCGCAAGCCGCGGGTGACGCAGCACGCCAAGAAGAAGGTGCCGGCGCTGCAGCAGAGCCCGCAGAAGCGCGGCGTCTGCACGCGCGTCTACACCACGACGCCGAAGAAGCCGAACTCGGCGCTGCGCAAGGTCGCCAAGGTCCGCCTGACCAACGGTTTCGAGGTGATCGGCTACATCCCGGGCGAGGGCCATAATCTGCAGGAACACTCGGTGGTGATGATCCGCGGTGGCCGGGTGAAGGACCTTCCGGGCGTGCGCTACCACATCTTACGCGGCGTGCTCGACACCCAGGGCGTCAAGAACCGTAAACAGCGCCGTTCAAAATACGGCGCCAAGCGCCCGAAATAAGGACATGCCGGCGATGCCACGCGCAAACCAGATCGAACACAGCGGACACCGCCGGCCTTTCGTGGCTCCGGCTGCCGTCGTCGCGCTGGGGGCGTTCGCGGCCGCGGCGAATCTTTCCGACCCTGCGAGTGCGCGCTCGGGCAATTTCATCGGCGCAATCGCCTTTTCGCCGTCGACCGGCGCCTATGGCTATTCGTATCGCTGGCACAACACGCGCGACGCCGAAGAGCGCGCGATGAAAGAGTGCCGCGACCGGTCGCCGGCTGATGACTGCTTCTTTGTCGGCGGGTTCGGGAACATGTGCGGCGCTCTCGCCGTCGCCGAATTCCCGGGTAAGACCAACGACGGCCAGCCCATGACGCTGCGGATGTCCTACATCGGCCGGGCTGAAAAGCGTTCCGCCACCAAGACCGCGGGTCTCGAGGAATGCCGGAAGAACATGCTCGAGCCGGCCATGAAGGATCTTTGCAAAGTCATCGTCGTCGTTTGCAGCGACGATCGTAAATGAGCGCAAGCCAGCAGTCGTAGAGAGCGAAGCAATGTCACGCCGTCATAGCGCCGAGAAACGCGAGATCAACCCGGACCCCAAATACGGGAATCTCGTCGTGTCCAAGTTCATGAATTCCATCATGTACGAGGGAAAAAAGTCGGTCGCCGAGAGCATCGTCTATGGCGCGTTCGAGATCATCGAAGGCAAGACCAAGCAGAATCCGATTTCCGTTTTCGAGCAGGCGCTCGACAACGTGATGCCGACGATCGAGGTGCGCTCGCGGCGCGTCGGCGGCGCGACCTATCAGGTGCCGGTCGAAGTGCGGACCTCGCGGCGGCAGGCGCTCGGCATTCGCTGGATCATCGGCGCCGCACGCGAACGAAACGAAAAGACGATGACGGAGCGGCTCTCAGCCGAGCTGCTCGACGCATCCAACAACAGGGGAAACGCCGTCAAGAAACGCGAAGACACGCACCGCATGGCGGAAGCCAACCGGGCGTTCTCGCACTACCGCTGGTGACGGCCAGCCAACAACAAGGACGAACTCACAATGCCCCGCAGCCATCCCATAGAGGACTACCGCAATTTCGGCATCATGGCCCACATCGATGCCGGAAAAACCACGACGACCGAGCGGATTCTCTATTACACCGGCAAAAGCCACAAAATGGGCGAGGTCCATGAGGGCGCGGCCACCATGGACTGGATGGAGCAGGAGCAGGAGCGCGGCATCACCATCACGTCGGCCGCGACCACGGCGTTCTGGCGCGAGAAACGGCTCAACATCATCGACACGCCCGGCCACGTGGATTTCACCATCGAGGTGGAGCGCTCCTTGCGCGTGCTCGACGGCGCGGTGTGCGTGCTCGATTCCAACCAGGGCGTTGAGCCGCAAACCGAGACGGTCTGGCGGCAGGGCGACAAGTACAAAGTTCCGCGTATCGTGTTCGCCAACAAGATGGACAAGATCGGCGCGGATTTCTTCCAGTGCCTGAAGGATATCGTTGAGCGCCTCGGCGCCAAGCCGGTCGCGATCCAATTGCCGATCGGCGCGGAGCAGCAGTTCAGGGGCGTCATCGACCTGATCCGCATGAAGGCGGTGATCTGGGACGACGAGAGCCTCGGGGCGAAATATCACGACGCGGAAATTCCGGCCGATATGCTCGACCAGGCCAAGGAATATCGCGAGAAGATGGTCGAGGCGGCGGTCGAGCTCGATGACGCGGCAACGACGGCCTACCTCGAAGGCAAGGAGCCGGACGAGGCGACGCTGAAGAAGCTCATCCGCAAAGCGGTCCTCGAAGGCAAGTTTTTTCCCGTGCTGTGCGGCTCCGCCTTCAAGAACAAGGGCGTGCAGCCGCTGCTCGATGCGGTGGTGGATTTCCTGCCGTCGCCGCTCGATGTGCCGCCGATCAAGGGCGCCGATCTCAAGGGCAACGAAGTCGTGCGCAAGGCGGACGACAAGGAGCCGCTAGCGCTGCTCGCGTTCAAGATCATGGACGATCCGTTCGTCGGCACGATCACGTTCTGCCGTATCTATTCCGGCACGCTGTCGAGCGGCACCGGGGTGATCAATTCCACGAAAGATCGCAAGGAGCGCATCGGCCGCATGCTGCTGATGCACGCCAACAACCGCGAGGACATCAAGGAAGCCTTTGCCGGCGACATCGTGGCGTTGGCGGGGCTGAAAGACGTGCGCACGGGCGACACGCTGTGCGACGCGCAGAAGCCGGTGATCCTGGAGAAGATGGAATTCCCGGAACCGGTGATCGAGATCGCGATCGAGCCGAAGTCGAAAGCCGATCAGGAGAAGCTCGGCACCGCGCTGGCGAAGCTCGTCGCGGAAGATCCATCGTTCCGCGTCACCACGGATCCGGAATCCGGCCAGACCATCATCAAGGGCATGGGTGAACTGCACCTCGACATCAAGGTCGACATCCTGCGACGCACCTACAAGGTCGACGCCAATATCGGCGCGCCGCAGGTGGCCTACCGCGAAAAGATCACGCGGCCGGTCACACACGACTATACGCATAAGAAGCAGACCGGCGGCTCCGGCCAGTTCGCGGCTATCAAGATTCATTGCGAGCCGTTGCCTCCGGGCGGCGAGAATTTCATCTTCGAAAACGAGATCGTCGGCGGCGCGGTGCCGAAAGAATATGTCCCCGGCGTCGAGAAGGGTCTCGAATCCGTGCTCGGCTCCGGCGTGCTGGCCGGCTTCCCGGTGGTCGACCTCAAGGTCAGCCTGATCGACGGCAAGTACCACGACGTGGACTCCTCGGCGCTCGCCTTCGAAATCTGCGCGCGCACCTGCCTGCGCGAGGCGCTGGGCAAGGGTGCGCCGGTGCTGCTCGAGCCGATCATGAAGGTCGAGGTGGTGACGCCGGAGGACTACACCGGCTCGGTCATCGGCGATCTCAACTCGCGGCGCGGCCAGATCCAGGGCCAGGACATGCGCGGCAATGCCAATGTGATCAACGCCATGGTGCCGCTGCAGAACATGTTCGGTTACGTGAGCAACCTGCGCTCGATGAGTCAGGGGCGCGCGACCTTCACCATGCAGTTCGACCATTACGCCGAAGTGCCGCGGGCGATCGCGGAAGAAATCCAAGCCAAATACGCATGAGATCCCAATGAACGGCCAGAATATCCGCATCCGGCTCAAGGCGTTCGACCACCGCATTCTCGATGCGTCGACGCGCGAGATCGTCAACACCGCCAAACGTACGGGCGCGCAGGTGCGCGGACCGATCCCGCTGCCGACCAAGATCGAGAAATTCACCGTCAACCGGTCGCCGCACGTGGACAAGAAGAGCCGCGAGCAGTTCGAGATGCGCACGCACAAGCGGCTGCTCGACATCGTCGATCCGACGCCGCAGACGGTCGATGCGCTGATGAAGCTCGATCTCGCGGCGGGCGTCGACGTCGAGATCAAACTCTAGGGCGGGAGACAGCGGGGAAGCCATGCGCACAGGCGTGATCGCACAAAAGGTCGGGATGACCCGGCTGTTCACCGAAGCCGGTGAACACGTGCCGGTGACCGTGCTGCGCCTTGCGCAATGCCAGGTGGTGGCGCATCGCACCAAGGACAAGAACGGCTATGTCGCGCTGCAGCTCGGCTCGGGTTCGCGCAAGATCAAGAACGTGAGCAAGGCGGAGCGCGGGCGCTTCGCTGCCGCCAAGATCGAGCCGAAACGCAAGCTGGCGGAGTTCCGCGTCACCGAGGACGCGCTCATTCCGGTCGGCGCGGAGATCACGGCGGATCATTTCGTGCCCGGACAGTTCGTCGATGTCACCGGCATCACGATCGGCAAGGGTTTCGCCGGGCCGATGAAGCGGTGGAACTTTGCCGGCTTGCGCGCCTCGCACGGCGTGTCGATCTCGCACCGCTCGCATGGTTCGACCGGCGGACGGCAGGACCCGGGCAAGACGTTCAAGGAAAAGAAGATGGCCGGCCACATGGGCGTCGAGCGCGTGACCACGCTCAATCTGAAAGTGGCGCAGATCGACGTCGACCGCGGGCTGATCATGATCGAGGGCGCGGTTCCGGGCGCCAAGGGCGGCTGGATCACGGTGCGCGACGCGATCAAGAAGAAGCCGCCGAAGGAGCTGCCGAAGCCCGGCAAATTCCGCGAGGCGGCGGCCGAGGCCGCTCCGGCAGCGCCTGCCGCAAAAGCCGAGGCGCCGAAGGCCGAAGCTCCGAAGGAAGGCGCGTGACATGGAATTGAAGGTCACAACGCTGGAAGGAAAAGAGAGCGGGTCGGTCACGCTTCCGGACGCGATCTTCGGGCTCGAGCCGCGCAGCGACATCATTCAGCGCTGCGTGGTGTGGCAGCTTGCCAAGCGTCGCGCCGGCACGCATGCGGTGAAGAACCGCGCCGACATCAACCGCACCGGCAAGAAGATGTACGCGCAGAAGGGCACCGGCAACGCGCGGCACGGCTCGGCACGCGTCAATTTGTTCCGCGGCGGCGGCCGTTCGTTCGGTCCGGTGGTGCGCAGCCACGAGATCGGGCTGCCGAAGAAGGTGCGCGCGCTCGCGCTGAAATACGCGCTTTCGGCCAAGGCGAAGGACGGCGGCATCGTCATTCTCGACAAGGCCTCGATCAAGGACGGCAAGACCAAGGAACTGGCGAGCCGGTTCGAGAAGCTCGGGTTCGACAATGCGCTCATCATCGACGGAGCAGAGGTCGAGGCGAGCTTCAAGTCCGCGGCGCGCAACATTCCGAACATCGACGTGCTGCCGGTGCAGGGCATCAACGTCTATGACATCTTGCGGCGCGGCAAACTGGTGCTGACCAAGGCCGCGCTCGATGCGCTGGAGGCGCGATTCAGATGACCGCCAGCGATCCGCGCCATTACGACATCATCATCGGTCCGGTCATCACTGAAAAGGCGACGACCGCGTCCGAGCACAACAAGGTCGTGTTCAAGGTCAATCGCAACGCGACCAAGCCGCAGATCAAGGAAGCGGTCGAGAAACTGTTCGACGTCAAAGTGAAAAGGGTGAATACGCTCATTCGTCCCGGCAAGCTCAAGGCCTTCAAGGGCCGGCGCGCCGAATTGCAATCGACCAAGCGTGCGATCGTGACGCTCGAAGAGGGCCACAGGATCGACGTGACTACAGGGCTGTAAGGAAAAAACGATGGCGCTCAAAACCTACAAGCCGGTCACCAACGCGCAGCGCGGGCTCGTGCTGATCGATCGCCATGGGCTGCACAAGGGCGCTCCGATCAAGACGCTGGTCGAAGGCCAGAAGTCGACGGGCGGGCGCAACAATCTCGGCCGTATCACGTCGCGGTTCCGCGGCGGCGGGCACAAGCAGGCCTACCGCGTGGTCGATTTCAAGCGGCAGAAACGCGACCAACCGGCGAAAGTCGAGCGCATCGAATACGATCCGAACCGCACGGGTTTCATTGCGCTGGTGACATACGGTGACGGCGAGCAGTCCTACATCCTCGCACCGCAACGGCTCGCGGTCGGCGATACGATCGTCGCGGGCGAGCAGGTCGATATCAAGCCGGGCAACGCCATGCCGTGCGGCAACATGCCGATCGGCACCATCGTGCATAACGTCGAGATCAAGATCGGCAAGGGCGGGCAGATCGCGCGTTCGGCCGGCACCTACACGCAGATCGTCGGGCGCGACGGCGACTACGTCATCCTGCGTCTGAATTCCGGCGAACAACGGCTCGTGCACGGCCGTTGCTTTGCGACGGTGGGCGCGGTGTCGAACCCGGACAACATGAACATCTCGATCGGCAAGGCCGGCCGTACCCGCTGGATGGGACGCATGCCGCACAACCGCGGCATCACCATGAATCCGGTCGACCATCCGCACGGCGGCCGCACCAAGGGCGGCAAACAGTGGACGACGCCGTGGGGCGTTCCGACCAAGGGCAAGAAAACCCGCAAGAACAAATCCACGACCAAGTTCATCATGGCGAGCCGCCACGCGCGGAAGAAGACATCATAGGCGAGAGCGAGCAATGACGCGTTCTGTTTGGAAAGGTCCGTTCGTCGATGGCTTTCTGCTGAAGAAGGCGGAGGCCTCGCGTTCGTCGGGCCGGCGGGAAATGATCAAGATCTGGAGCCGGCGCTCGACCATCCTGCCGCAGTTCGTCGGGCTGACGTTCGGCGTCTACAACGGGCAGAAGCACGTGCCGGTGATGGTGACCGAGGAAATGGTGGGCCACAAGTTCGGCGAATTCTCGCCGACGCGGCAATTCTACGGCCACACGTCGGATCGCAAGGCAACGCGCGTTGCGGCGGCACCGGGGGCGCCCGGCGCGCCGGCGGCTCCGGGGGCGCCAGCGGCACCAGGCGCAGCGCCTGCCGCCGCGCCGGCGGCGCCTGCGGCGAAAGGCTAACGAGGAACGATCATGGGCAAGCGCTCGCGCGAACGATCACTCGCGGACAACGAAGCGAAGGCGGTGGCCCGCATGCTGCGGGTATCGCCGCAGAAGCTCAATCTGGTCGCGCAGCTCATCCGCGGCAAGAAAGTCGCGACCGCGCTTGCCGATCTCACGTTCTCGAACAAGCGCATCGCGCGCGCCGTGAAGAAATGCCTGGAGTCGGCGGTGGCCAACGCGGAAAACAACCACGAACTCGACGTCGACGATCTGATCGTCGCCGAGGCGCATGTCGGCAAGGCGATGGTGATCAAACGTTTCGTTCCGCGCGGCCGCGGCCGCATGGGCAGGATTTTCAAGCCGTTTTCGCACCTCACCATCGTCGTGCGTGAGGTGGAGAACGCAGCTTAAGGAGTGAATGATGGGTCAGAAGGTCAATCCGGTGGGTTTAAGGCTCGGTGTCAATCGCACCTGGGATTCGCGCTGGTATGCCGGCAAGAACGAATACGGCTCGCTGCTGCATGAGGACATGAAGATCCGCAAGGAGCTGGTCGAGCAGCTCAAGCAGGCGGCGGTGTCGAAAATCGTGATCGAGCGCCCGCACAAGAAGTGCCGGGTGACGATCCATTCGGCGCGGCCGGGCGTGGTGATCGGCAAGAAGGGTGCGGACATCGAAAAAATCCGCCGCAAGGTCGCGGACCTGACGAAGTCCGACGTGGTGATCAACATCATCGAAATCCGCAAACCCGAGCTCGACGCGCAGCTCGTGGCGGAATCGATCGCACAGCAGCTCGAACGCCGTGTTGCATTCCGCCGCGCCATGAAGCGCGCGGTGCAGTCGGCCATGCGGCTTGGGGCGGAAGGCATCCGCATCAACTGCTCGGGCCGATTGGGCGGCGCGGAAATCGCGCGCATGGAATGGTATCGCGAAGGCCGCGTGCCGCTGCACACGCTGCGCGCGGACGTGGATTACGGCGTCGCCACCGCATTCACCACCTACGGCACGTGCGGCGTGAAGGTCTGGATCTTCAAGGGCGAGATCATGGAGCACGACTCCATGGCGCAGGATAAGCGGCTCGCCGAGGCCGAGGCCGGCCGTCCGCGGCGCGAGAGCGCGTAATCGGGCAGGGGACAAGCAAGAGAATAAGTCATGCTGCAACCGATCCGCACAAAGTTCCGCAAGGCGCACAAGGGCCGCATCCATGGGCTCGCGACCAGCGCGGTCAACCTGCACTACGGCCAATACGGGCTCAAAGCCCTTGAGCCGGAGCGCGTCACTGCGCGCCAGATCGAAGCGGCGCGGCGCGCGCTCACGCGCCACATGAAGCGCTCGGGCCAGGTGTGGATCCGGATCTATCCGGACGTGCCGGTGACCAAGAAACCGCTGGAAGTGCGCATGGGCTCGGGCAAGGGCGGCCTTGAGCTTTGGGTGTCGCGGGTCAAGCCGGGCCGCATCATTTTCGAAATCGACGGTGTGTCGGAGCAGATCGCGCGCGAAGCCTTCGCGCTCGCCGCCGCCAAGCTGCCGATCAAGACGCGCTTCGTGCGGCGCATATCCGAATAGGGACACTGCCATGAAAGCCGCCGACGTACGCGCCATGAC
Organism: Xanthobacteraceae bacterium; assembly: GCA_035501735.1. Taxonomy (GTDB): domain Bacteria; phylum Pseudomonadota; class Alphaproteobacteria; order Rhizobiales; family Xanthobacteraceae; genus PNAI01. The sequence continues at coordinate 10,186 of DATJVR010000019.1, forward strand.
GGTCGACCAGATCGACGACGAAGTGGTCAAGCTCAAGAAGGAGCAGTTCAACCTGCGCTTTCAGCGCGCGACCGGGCAGTTGGAAAACACCGCGCGGGTGCGCGTGGTGCGGCGCGACATCGCGCGGCTGATGACCATCGGGCGGCAAAAGCGCGCCGGCATGCCGGAGCCGGAGGCGAAGCCTGCGGCGGCAAAGCCCGCGGGTGAGACTGCCGCCAAACCGAAACGGGCGCCGAAGGCGAAGGCGGCGGTCAAGCCCAAGGCCAAGTCAAAAGCGAAATCGAAGCGTTAAGAGGACCACAATGCCGAAGCGTCAGTTGCAGGGTGTGGTGTTGAGCGACAAGCAGGACAAGACGGTGGTCGTCAGCGTCGAACGCCGCTTCACACATCCGGTGCTCAAGAAGACCGTTCGCCTGTCGAGGACGTTCCACGCGCACGACGAGAAGAACGAATTCTCGGTCGGCGACGTGGTGTGGATCGAAGAGCACCGCCCGATCTCCAAGCTCAAACGCTGGATGGTGGTCCGCGGCGAAAAGAAGAAGAGGACCGAAGATCTGCTCAAGGAAACGGTCGACACGGGCGCGAAGCCGTCGCGCAAGGCTAAACCGAAATCGAACTGAGTGCTGGGAAGCGTGGTGGAAATAAGAGGCGCGGCATGATTCAGATGCAAACCAATCTCGACGTGGCGGACAATTCCGGCGCGCGCCGCGTCATGTGCATCAAGGTGCTGGGCGGCTCGAAACGCAAATACGCCACCATCGGCGACGTGATCGTGGTGTCGGTGAAGGAAGCGATCCCGCGCGGCCGCGTGAAAAAAGGCGAGGTGATGCGGGCGGTGATCGTGCGAATCTCGAAGGACATCAAACGCGCGGACGGCTCGATCATCCGCTTCGACCGCAATGCGGCGGTGCTGATGAATCCGCAGAATGAGCCGGTCGGCACGCGCATTTTCGGGCCGGTGCCGCGCGAATTGCGCGCCAAGAACCAGATGAAGATCATTTCGCTTGCGCCGGAGGTGCTGTGATGGGCGCCAAAATCAGAAAAGGCGACAAGGTGATCGTGCTCGCCGGCCGCGACAAGGGCCGCACCGGCGAAGTGATCGAGGTGCGCACGCAGGACGGTCGCGCGCTCGTGCGCGGCGTCAATATGGTCAAGCGCCATCAGAAACAGACCGCGCAGCAGGAAGGCGGCATCATCTCCAAGGAGTCGCCGATCCATCTGTCCAATTTGGCGGTGGCGGATCCCAAGGACGGCAAGCCGACGCGCATCGGCTTCAAGGTCATGACCGACGGCAAGCGTGTGCGGATCGCCAAGCGTTCGGGAGTCGAGATCGATGGCTGACAACGAAGACAAGAAGGGCGGCGCGCCGAAGGGCGATCAGCAGCGCGACAAGCAGCCGCGGCCCGACAAGGGTCAGCAGGGCGGTCAACAAGCGCAGCAAAAGGGCGAGCCGAAGGGCCAGCCGCAACAGGCGAAGAAGGGCGACAAAGGCGACAAGGCGCAGAAGCCCGCCGAGAAGAAGCCGCGCGTGCCGGAAGAGAAGGTCACGCCGCGCCTGAAGACGCATTTCGAAGAGGTGGTGCGCAAGCAGCTCACCGAGCAGTTCGGCTACAAGAACCGCATGCAGGTGCCGGTGATCTCGAAGATCGTGCTCAACATGGGCATCGGCGAGGGCGTCAACGACCGCAAGAAGGTCGAGCAGGCGGCGGCCGATCTGGCGATGATCGCCGGGCAGAAGCCGGTGATCACGAAAGCGCGCAAATCGATCGCGACCTACAAGCTGCGCGCCGGCCAGGCGATCGGCTGCAAGGTCACGCTGCGCAAGACCAGGATGTACGAATTCGTCGATCGGCTGGTGAACATCGCGCTGCCGCGCGTGCGCGACTTCCGCGGGCTTTCGCCGAAGAGCTTCGACGGTCGCGGCAACTACACGATCGGCGTCAAGGAACACATCGTGTTCCCGGAAATCGACTACGACAAAACCACCGATATCTGGGGCATGGACATCACAGTATGCACGACGGCGCGCACGGATGATGAAGCGCGCGCGCTACTCGCGGCGTTCAATTTCCCGTTCCGGCAGTGAGGGCAAGCCCTCAAACGCGGACAGCCAGGAGAAAAGAATGGCGAAGAAGAGTTCGATCGAGAAGAACAACCGGCGGCGCAGGATGTCGAAGCAGTATTCGGCCCGGCGCGCGAAGCTCAAGGCGATTGCGCATGACAAGAAACTGCCGATGGAAGAGCGGTTCGCCGCAACGCTCAAGCTCGCCGAGCTGCCGCGCAATTCGTCGGCCACGCGCATCCGCAATCGCTGCGAGATAACCGGCCGGCCGCGCGGGTTCTATCGCAAGCACAAGCTTTCACGCATCGCGTTGCGTGATCTCGGTTCCAAGGGCCTGATCCCAGGCCTGTTGAAGTCGAGCTGGTGAGGAGGATCGACCCATGGCATTGATCGATCCGCTCGGCGATATGATCGCCCGCATTCACAATGCGCAGATGCGCAACAAGCCGAAAGTGTCCACGCCCGGCTCGAAGTTGCGCGCGCGCGTGCTCGAAGTGCTCAAAAGCGAGGGTTACATTCGCGGTTTCGCGACCGTCGAGCACAAGGATGGCCGCACGGAGCTCGAAATCGAGCTCAAATATTTCGATGGCGAGCCGGTGATCCGCGAAATCTCGCGGGTATCGAAGCCGGGTCGCCGTGTCTATGTCGCGGTGCGCAATCTGCCGCGCATCAACAACGGCCTCGGCGTCGCGATCCTGTCCACGCCCAAGGGCGTGATGGCCGATCACGATGCGCGCGACGCCAATGTTGGCGGCGAAATCCTTTGCACGGTGTTCTAAGGCGAGGGAATTAAGGAACGGACCATGTCACGTATCGGCAAGAAGGCGGTCGCGCTTCCCCCCGGCGTCACGGCGGCGGTGGAGGGGCAGATCGTCAAGATCAAAGGTCCCAAGGGCGCGTTGCAGGTGAAACTGCACGACGACATCGGCGCCAAGGTGGAAGGATCGAGCGTCAAGATCGATCCGAAGGTCGAGACCGATCGCGCGCGTTCGCACTGGGGCACCTCGCGCACGCTGGTCAACAATCTGATCGCGGGCGTGACCAAGGGATTCGAGGAGAAACTCGAGATCAACGGCGTCGGCTTTCGCGCGGCGGTGCAGGGCAAGAACCTGCAGATGCAGCTCGGCTTCAGCCACGACGTGATCTTCCCGATTCCGGAGGGCATCACGATCGCAACGCCGAAGCCGACGGAAATCGTGGTCACCGGTCTCGACAAGCAGAAGGTCGGCAAGGCGGCGGCCGAAATCCGCGGCTTTCGTCCGCCGGAGCCCTACAAGGGCAAGGGTGTGAAATACGCAAGCGAGTTCATCCTGCGCAAGGAAGGCAAGAAGAAGTAACGGAGCGGACGATGGCGACGGTCAAGGATCGAACATTGCGGCGCAAGGCGACCGTGCGGCGCGCCGTGAAGGCTGCAGCCGGCACACGCATGCGGCTGTCGGTGTTCCGTTCGTCGAAGCATATCTATGCGCAGGTGATCGACGACAATAAAGGACTGACACTCGCGTCGGCCTCTTCGATCGAGAAATCCATGCGCGAAAGCATGAAGAGCGGCGGCAACAAGGATGCCGCCAAGGCGGTCGGCAAGCTCGTGGCCGAACGCGCGCTGCAGAAGGGCGTCAAGGATGTGGTGTTCGACCGCGGCGGCTATCTCTTCCACGGACGGATCAAGGCGCTCGCCGACGCGGCGCGCGAAGGCGGCCTCAAATTCTGATTGGATGAAAGCAGGCGATTATGGCACGTGAACCGAGACGAGAGCGCGAGCGCGGCGAGCGGGAAGAGCGCGAGAGCGAATTCATCGACAAGCTCGTGCACATCAACCGCGTCGCCAAGGTGGTGAAGGGCGGACGACGCTTCGGTTTTGCCGCGCTGGTTGTCGTCGGCGATCAGAAGGGCCGGGTCGGCTTCGGCCACGGCAAGGCGCGCGAAGTGCCGGAAGCGATCCGCAAGGCAACCGACGCGGCGAAACGCAACCTCACGCGCGTGCCGCTGCGCGAAGGCCGCACGCTGCATCACGACGTGCTCGGCCGGCATGGCGCGGGGCGCGTCTACCTGCGCGCGGCGCCTCCCGGCACCGGCATCATCGCCGGCGGTCCGATGCGCGCCGTATTCGAGACGCTCGGCATGCAGGACGTGGTGGCGAAATCGATCGGCTCGTCGAATCCGTACAACATGGTGCGCGCGACCTTCAACGCGCTCAAGCATCAGGACTCGCCGCGGTCGGTGGCGGCGCGGCGCAACATCAAGGTCTCGGCGCTGCAGGCGCGGCGCCGCGATGTCGATGCGGAAGCGGCGACCGAGTAAGGCAGGCGCGACATGGCGAATACGGGAAAAAAGATCACGGTCCAGCAGACCGGCAGTCCGCATCGGCGGCATCACATCCAGCGCGAAACGCTGATCGGGCTGGGCTTGAACAAGATCGGCCGCACGCGCGATCTTCCGGATACGCCGATGACGCGCGGCATGATCGAGAAGGTCAAGCACATCGTGCGCGTAGTCGAGGGCAAATAGGAGAGCGGTCATGAAACTCAACGCGATCGCGCCGCGCCAAGGCTCAATCAAGAAGCGCTTCCGCATCGGCCGCGGTATCGGCTCGGGCGCGGGCAAGACCGGCGGCCGCGGCGGCAAGGGCCAGACCGCGCGTTCGGGCGTCCGCATCAAGGGGTTCGAGGGCGGGCAGATGCCATTGCATCGCCGGCTGCCCAAGCGCGGCTTCAAGAACGTGAAGTTCGCGCGGCGGCTGAACGAGATCAACTTGGGCGACGTGCAGGCGGCGATCGATGCCGGCCGGCTCGACACCAATGCCGAGGTGGACGTTGCGGCGCTGGTCAAGGCCGGCCTGCTGCGGCGGGCCAAAGACGGCGTGCGGCTGCTCGGCGACGGCGAGCTCAAGTCCAAGGCGGCATTTGTGGTGTTCGGCGCCTCGAAAGCGGCGGTGGCGGCGGTGGAAAAGGCCGGCGGGTCGGTGAAAATACTTGCTCCGCCCAAGCCGCAAGAGGGCGAAAAAGCCGCATAGGGATACCTGGGGACACGCCCGAGGGGGCTCGGGCGGTACGAAATGCCGCCGTTGGAATCAAGATGCCCGCACACCACATAGAGACCGTATTTTGGGGCCGCCCGGTGCCAGCCGGACGGGCCTTCGTTTAAAGGGGCGCGGCGGAACGGGAGCTCTTCAATGGTCTCTGCAGCGGAACAATTAGCGGCCAATTTGAACTTTTCGGCGCTGGCCAAGGCCGAGGAGCTGAAAAAGCGCATCTGGTTCACGCTCGGCGCCCTCCTGGTCTATCGCTTCGGCACCTACATTCCGCTGCCCGGGATCGACCCTTCCGCCTGGGATCAGTTGTTTCAAAAGCAGGCAGGCGGAATCCTCGGCATGTTCAACATGTTCGCCGGGGGCGGCATTCACCGCATGGCGATCTTCGCGCTCAACATCATGCCGTACATCTCGGCCTCGATCATCATTCAGCTGATGACGACGGTGTCGCCGACGCTCGAGCAACTGAAGAAAGAAGGCGAACAGGGGCGCAAGGTCATCAATCAATACACGCGCTATCTCACCGTGGTGCTGGCGGCGTTCCAAGCCTACGGCATTTCTATCGGCCTGGAGGGCGGTGCCGGCGTCGTCGCCGACCCCGGAATGTTCTTCCGCATCTCGACCGTCATCACGCTGACAGGCGGCACGATCTTCCTGATGTGGCTCGGCGAGCAGATCACCTCGCGCGGCATCGGCAACGGCATTTCGCTCATCATCATGGCGGGGATCGTCGCGGAGTTGCCGCGGGCGATCGCCGGCATGCTGGAACTCGGCCGCCAGGGTGCGCTGTCCACCGGTCTCATGCTGGTCGTCGTCGTGTTTGCGGCCTTGGTGGTCGGTTTCATCGTGTTCATGGAGCGTGCGCAGCGGCGGCTGTTGATCCAGTACCCGAAACGGCAGGTCGGCAACCGCATGTTCGAGGGCCAGTCCTCGCACCTGCCGCTCAAGCTCAATACTTCGGGCGTGATCCCGCCGATTTTCGCTTCGTCGCTGCTGCTGCTGCCGGCCACGATCACGAATTTCTATGCCGGGCAGGGGCCGGAGTGGTTCGTCGCGATCACCACGCAGCTCGGCCACGGGCGGCCGCTGTTTCTCGTGCTCTACATCCTGCTGATCGTGTTCTTTGCGTTCTTCTACACGGCGATCGTGTTCAACCCGACCGAGACCGCCGAGAACCTGAAGAAGCACGGCGGCTTCATTCCGGGCATCCGGCCCGGCGAACGGACGGCGGACTACATCGACTATGTGCTCACGCGCATCACGGTCGTGGGTGCGATCTACCTTTCGCTCGTGTGCCTGATCCCGGAAATTCTGATCTCGTATGCGGCGGTGCCGTTCTATTTTGGCGGCACGTCGCTCCTGATCGTGGTCAGCGTGACCATGGATACGGTGGCGCAGGTGCAGGGTTATCTGCTAGCGCATCAATATGAAGGTCTAATCAAGCGGTCGAAGCTGCGGGGGCGGCGTAGATGAGGGTTGTTTTGCTCGGCCCCCCCGGGGCCGGGAAGGGCACGCAGGCGCAGCGGCTGGTCGACCAATACGGCATTGTTCAGCTCTCGACTGGCGACATGTTGCGCGCTGCGGTGAAAGCCGGCACGCCGCTCGGCCGCAAGGTCGCGGACGTCATGGCGCGCGGCGAGCTCTGTCCGGATGACCTCGTGGTGGACATCGTGGCGGACCGCGTGGAGCGGCCCGACGCCAAGCGCGGATTTGTGCTTGACGGCTTTCCGCGCACGGTGCCGCAAGCCGAGGCGCTTGAGCGGATGTTGAAGAAGAAGGGCTTGCGCCTTGACGCCGTGATCGAATTCAAGGTCGACGAAGACATCCTCACCCACCGCATCAAGACCCGGATCGCGCAGATGCGGGAGCGTGGCGAGGCGGTGCGGAACGACGACAATCCGGAAATTCTGCATCAGCGGCTTGAGGCCTATCGGGCCCAGACCGCGCCCCTGATTGCTCACTACAGCGCCACGGGGATGCTGAAATCGGTCGACGGCATGGCTTCAATCGACGAGGTGACCGCGGCCATAGGGCGGGCCCTGGCGGAAACCGCCTTCCGGCCGGTTTCGGCGGCACGGACCGCAGGGGGGCGCCAGAAGGCCCGGAAGGCCGTTTCCGGCAAAAAGTCCGCCGCCCAAGCGCGGCCGGCCAAGAAACCCGCCAATAAGCGGCCGCCGGCCAAGTCTGCCCGTCGCGCGGCAAGGCCCGCCCGGACGCGGCCGCGTGGTCGAAAAACGCACGGGAAAGTGCGCGCGCGGAGGTTGACGAAGTGATGCGGAATCCCCTAATAAACCCCATATTCAGTTGGAGACTTTGCAAACGATGCCGGGCCCCGGAAGGCGGGGCGGGTGTCGTGTTGCTGCGTTTGGAAAGGCATTCCAAGAGCTTGGAACTGTCAGCATCGGTCGCGCATCAGGGGCGGCCGAAACAGGAGTGAACTCGTGGCTCGTATTGCAGGCGTCAACCTACCGACCAACAAGCGCGTCGTCATTGCGCTTCAGTACATCCACGGAATTGGGCCGAAGACGGCGCAGGAGATCATGGACAAGGTCCGGCTGACACCGGAGCGCCGGGTGTCGCAACTGACCGATCAGGAAGTCCTGCAGATTCGTGAAGTCATCGACCACGACTACATCGTCGAAGGCGATCTCCGGCGCGAGGTCGCCATGAATATCAAGCGGCTGATGGACCTCGGCTGCTATCGCGGTTTACGGCATCGCAAGGGACTGCCGGTGCGCGGCCAGCGTACCCATACCAACGCCCGCACCCGCAAGGGTCCGGCGAAGGCGATCGCCGGCAAGAAAAAAGTCACCGTCTAGTTTTGATTTTGCTCGGGCGCTCGAAGCCTGCGAGCAGCGAAAGGAATGTGAATGGGTAAGGAAGCTACCGCTCGCGTTCGTCGACGCGAACGAAAGAATATCGCATCGGGCGTGGCGCATGTGAACGCGACGTTCAACAACACGATGATCACCATCACCGACGCGCAGGGCAACACCATTGCCTGGTCGTCTTCGGGCACGATGGGATTCAAGGGTTCGCGCAAGTCGACGCCCTATGCGGCGCAGGTCGCCGCCGAGGATGCGGCGAAGAAGGCGCAAGAGCACGGCATGCGGACGCTGGAAGTCGAGGTCGCCGGACCGGGCTCGGGACGCGAGTCGGCGCTGCGCTCGCTGCAAGCCGCAGGTTTCACCATCACGTCGATCCGCGACGTAACACCAATTCCGCACAACGGCTGCCGGCCGAGAAAGCGACGACGCGTATGACCGACACTTATATCCGGCCGGGGGAGACGCCGCCGGGCGACAATTCTCAGGGGGCTAAATGGGGTGCGCAGACCAATGCGCCACCCGCTTCAACAGGTGCGAACGTGATTCAGAAGAACTGGCAGGAACTGATCAAGCCGAACAAGCTTCAAGTCACGGTGGGCAGTGACGCGAAGCGTTCCGCGACAGTGGTGGCGGAGCCGCTGGAGCGGGGTTTCGGCGTGACGCTCGGGAATGCCTTGCGGCGAATTCTGTTGTCGTCGCTGCAGGGCGCGGCCGTGCAGTCGGTTCACATCGACGGCGTGCTGCACGAATTTTCCTCGATCGCCGGCGTGCGCGAGGACGTGACCGACATCGTGCTCAACATCAAGGACATCGCCATCAAGATGCAGGGCGATGGCCCGAAGCGCATGGTGGTGAAGAAACAAGGTCCGGGCACGGTGACCGCGAGCGACATCCAGACGGTCGGCGACATCGTCGTGCTCAACCCCGACCTCGTGCTGTGCACGCTCGACGAGGGCGCGGAAATCCGCATGGAGTTCACGGTCAATACCGGCAAGGGCTACGTGCCGGCGGAGCGCAACCGGCCGGAGGACGCGCCGATCGGGTTGATCCCGGTCGACAGCCTCTATTCGCCCGTGCGCAAGGTTTCCTACAAGGTCGAGAACACCCGCGAAGGGCAGATCCTCGACTACGACAAGCTCACCATGCAGATCGAGACCAACGGTGCGGTCGGACCGGAGGACGCGCTCGCCTACGCGGCGCGTATTCTGCAGGACCAGCTCAACGTGTTCGTCAACTTCGAGGAGCCGCGCAAAGAGGTCACGCAGGAGGTCATCCCGGATCTCGCGTTCAACCCGGCGTTCCTCAAGAAGGTCGACGAGCTCGAACTGTCGGTACGCTCGGCCAACTGTCTCAAGAACGACAACATCGTCTATATCGGCGACCTGGTGCAGAAGTCGGAAGCGGAAATGCTGCGTACGCCGAACTTCGGACGCAAGTCGCTCAACGAGATCAAGGAAGTGCTGGCGCAGATGGGGCTGCATCTCGGCATGGAAGTGCCGGGCTGGCCGCCGGAGAACATCGACGAGCTGGCCAAGCGGTTCGAAGATCATTACTGAGCTGAAAAACAGCAAAAGGAAGTCGCGATGCGTCACGGCAAGGCTCACCGCAAGCTCAACCGCAAGCACGAGCATCGCCGCGCTCTGTTCGCCAACATGGCGGCGGCGCTGATCAAGCACGAGCAGATCGTCACCACGCTGCCGAAGGCGAAGGATTTACGGCCGGTGGTGGAGAAACTGGTGACGCTCGGCAAGCGCGGCGATCTGCATGCACGGCGGCAGGCGATCGCACAGGTACGCGACGTTGCCATGGTCAAGAAGCTGTTCGACGTGATCGGCCCGCGCTACAAGGGCCGCAACGGCGGCTACACCCGCGTGCTGAAGGCGGGCTATCGCTACGGCGACTGCGCGCCGGTGGCGGTGATCGAATTCGTCGACCGCGACGAGGCGGCCAAGGGGCTCGATTCCGGACCGGTGCAGGCGAAGAAGGTCGAAGAGGGCGTGCCGGCGCCGGCATGAGTTTCACACGGGGATGACGCGATTAAGAGGGCGGCTTCGGCCGCCCTTTTTGCTGCGCCCACCTGCCGCACGGCGGCCAGTGGATTTCGACCATTGGCCTGCTTGCAACGCTACCTCGGGATGAGACACAGTCGCGGCCGCAAGGCAAAAGGGGAGAGATCGATGTTGCGCTGGACGATTGGGTTGGCGGCTGTTGTCGCGATGACGAATGGGGCGCTCGCCGAAAGCGCGGCGGTCAAGCGCGGCAGCTATCTCGTCAACACGGTTTTGACCTGCGGCAATTGCCACACGCCGAAAGGGCCCAACGGCGACATCAAGGAAAAGGCCTTCACCGGCGGGCTGGAATTCGATGAGCCGCCGTTCAAGGTCACGGCATCCAACATCACGCCCGACAAGGAAACCGGCATCGGCAAATACACTCCGGCGCAGGTCAAGAAGCTGCTGACCTCCGGCAAGCGGCCGAACGGCACGCCGCTCGCCGAAATCATGCCGACCGGCTTCTACCAGATTTTCACGCCGAGCGACCTCAATGCGGTGGTGGCCTATCTCTATTCGCTGAAACCCCAGAGCAACAAGGTGCCCGATCCGGTCTACAAGATCGCGCTGCCGCACCAGGTGTTCCCCGGCGCGGAGAAGCCGCTCTCGGCCGCGGCCATGCGCAACAAGGTCAAGCGCGGTTTCTATCTGGCGACCATTGCGCATTGCATGGAGTGCCACACGCCGCTCGGGCAGAAGGGCAAGGACTACGTCAACGATCTCGGCAAGGGCGGGTTTGAGCTCAAGGGGCCGTGGGGCGTGACGGTGTCGCGCAACATCACATCGAGCAAGACCAAGGGTATCGGCGATTGGACCGACGACGAGATCAAGCGCGCGATCACGCAGGGCATCCGCAAGGACGGCTCCAAGCTCAAGCCGCCCATGGGCTTTTCATACTATGCCGGCATGACGAAACCCGACCTCGACGCCATCGTGGCCTATCTGCGCACGGTGCCGGCGAAGGAGTGAAGGCTTAGTTCTTCTTCCTGACCCGTTCGCCGATTGCGTCATAAACGTCGGCGGGCGCGAAGTCGTCGGTGAGCACGTCGGCCTTGTCGATCGCGGGCAGGGCGGCGCGGCGCGCCAGGAGCGCCGGCATCGGAAAGCGGAAATTATAGCGCTGCTGCAGGGCGGCCGCGCGGCTTGCGAGCGTATCGGCGCTCGGAGCCGGCTCGGGCGTTGCGACCGTGATGGTTTCGCCTTCGCCCGAGGGATAGATGTGCACGCTCGCGAACACCGCGCTCAATGTGCGCAAGGTCGAAAGATAGAGCTTGGTCCCGCTGTGCACGTTGAACACGGCGGCGCCTCCCGGCGCCAGGCGCTCCTTCAGCAAAGCGTAGAATTCCCTGGTCAGCAGGTGGAACGGCACATAGCCGCCGCGGAAGGCGTCGACCAGGATCAGATCGTATTGCTCCTTGCTGCGCCGGAGCATGACGCGGCCGTCGCCGGAGAGATAGTGAATGCGGGCGCTGTCGCGCAGGCCAAAATATTTTTTGGCGGCGTCGATCACGCCGGGATCGAGCTCGACGACGTTGATGGTGGCGTCCGGCATGGCGCGGCCGAGGTAGGTGGTGATGGTGCCGCCGCCGAGACCGATCATCAATATCTTCCTCGGCGCCGGCGGATAGACGACCGCGACCGTCATTTCGCGCGTGTAGCGCACGGGCAGGTCGTCGAGCTCGCGCAGATTGATGACGGATTCGGTGTAGTCCCAACCCTTGAGCTGGAACGACATGGTCAATTCGTTGCGACGCTTGGTGATGTAGATGTCGTTGTAGCGGGTTTCGATGTGATCGACCTGGCCGTCGGTCTGCTTGAGCAAGGCAGCACGCACCTGCTCGTTGACGAATTCGTCGGCGTGCGCGGCAGGCGCGGGCGCGGCCAGGCCGAAGAGCAGCGCGCCGGTGGCGATGGCGACGGCACTCGTGCGGCGGCCGAGATAAGGCAGCGCGACCAGCACGAGGCCGGCCAGCAGTCCGGCGGCGCCGAGGGTGAGCGTGATGGCGCGCGAGCCGATGGCAGGCAGAAGAAAAAACGTGGTGCCGAGCGTCCCCACGATGCTGCCGGCGGTGGAGATGCCGTAAACCGTGCCGGACACCACGCCCGATCTATGCGCCGAGCGCAGCAGCAGCCGGATCGCGAAGGGCGAATACATGCCGAGCAGTGTCACCGGAAAGAACATGATCGCGAGCGCGGCGAGCAGGCTGCCGGTCTCGATATCGTCGACGGCGGCGAGCGTCAGCTCGAGCAGGGTGCCGGCGAAAGAGGGCAGGAGCAGCAGATAGACCGAGCCGATCATCACGACGACGCCGAGCACGGGCGCCGCGGGCTTGCGATCGGCGAGCCAGCCGCCGAGAAAATAACCGGCGGTGAGCGCGGTCAGCACCGTTGAGATCAGCGCCGCCCAGGTGTAGATGCCGCTGCCGAAATAGGGGTTGAGGTAGCGCGAGCCGAGCATCTCGAAGCTCATCACGATGGCACCGGTGATGAACGCTACGAGGTAGATCAGCAGGGCAGCGATGATTTCGTGGGAACCATGCCTGGAAGCGCCCGCGGGCCCTTGTTGCACGCACCACTCCTTCCGGACCGGACCGCATCGACGGCGGGTCGAATGTCCCCAAAACGCCGAAGATTCCTAGCAAGCGCGTGTGATCGAGGAAAGGCCATGGCCGGCCGCATGCGGCAAAAAGGCTGCACCTTCAATTCGATGCGCCGGAACCCTATATTTGCGCCAGAAAAGGGATTCGAGCCATGCCTGATCGCGCCAATGTCGTTGGGATCACAGCGTTGCGCATGAGTCCGCTGCTCGTGGCGCGCCTGTTGGCAGCCGCGGTGCTCGCGTCGACGCTTGTGTTTTCCTTCTCGCCGGTTCTGGCGCAGGGCCCGCGCATTCCTTCGGTCGATACGCGGCTCTCCTATGCGCCGATCGTGGCGCGGGTTGCGCCGGCGGTGGTCACCATCTCCGCGGCGCGCAGGATCGACCAGAACAATCTGTCGATCGACGAATATTTCCGCCGGTTCTTCGGGCCGGGTTTCAACATGCCGACGCCGCGCGACCAGGTGCAGAAGGCGCTCGGTTCCGGCGTCATCATCGACGCGTCCGGGCTGGTGGTGACCAACAATCACGTGGTCGAGGGGGCCGATCAGATCAAGATATCGCTCGCGGACAAGCGGGAATTCGAGGCCGATATCGTGCTCAAGGACGGGCGCACGGATATTGCGGTGCTCTCGATCAAAGGCGCGCACGAACGCTTCCCCACGATCGAACTCGGCAATTCCGACGAGGTGCAGGTGGGCGACGTGGTGCTGGCGGTGGGCAATCCGTTCGGCGTCGGACAGACCGTCACGCACGGCATCGTCTCCGCGCTCGCCCGCACGCAGGTCGGCATTTCCGACTATCAATTCTTCATCCAGACCGACGCGGCGATCAATCCCGGCAATTCGGGCGGGCCGCTGATCGACATGAACGGACGGCTGGTCGGCATCAATACCGCGATCTTCTCGCGTTCGGGCGGCTCGCAGGGCATCGGTTTCGCCATTCCGTCGGACATGGTGAAGGTGGTGGTGGCATCCGCCCGGAACGGCGGCAGGGCGGTGCGGCGGCCGTGGCTCGGCGCGAAACTGCAAGGCGTTACGTCCGACATGCTCGACAGCCTCGGGCTCAAGCGGCCGGTCGGCGCGCTGGTGGTCACCGTGACGCCGGGCAGCCCGGCGGCGCGGGCGGGATTGCAGCAGCGCGATGTCATCATCTCGGTCGACGGCCAGACGGTCGACGATCCGAATGCATTCGACTACCGCTTCGCCACGCGGCCGATCGGCGGCACGTCGCAGCTCGGCATTTTGCGCAACGGCAAGGAGACGCGGGTCTCGGTGCCGCTGCAGACTGCGCCGGAACTGCCGCGCGACGAAATCGTCATCGGCTCGCGCTCGCCGCTGCTCGGCGCGAAAGTGGCGAACCTTTCGCCCGCGCTCGCCGAAGAATTGCGGATCGATCCGTCGACCGAAGGCGTGGTGGTGATCGAGGTGCCGAGCGGTTCACAGGCCGAGGCCAGCGGTTTTCAGCGCGGCGATCTCCTGCTTTCGATCAACAACGAAAAAATTTCCAAGACGCGCGACGTCGAACGGGCAATGCAGGGAGCGGGCCGGGTCTGGCGATTCATTTTCGTGCGCGATCGGCAGCAAGTGCAGGCCATGTTCAGCGGATGACTATTTGTGGCTGAAGCGAATACGGCAGGATTGACCGCGCAGCCGAAAACCAGCGGACGCTATGGCGCGATGTCCTTGTGGTTCGCGGTTGCGGCTTTCGCCGTCTCGGCCGGTTCGATGGCCGAGCTGGCGATCACGCCGCGCCACGCGGAGACTCCGGCGTGGCAGACCGCCAATCTGGTGGCGTTGCTTTGCCTCTTTGGCATGGCGCCGCTCGGCCATTTGTTCGGCGCCGGGTTCGGTGTCTTGGCGCTGTTCCGCCGCAATGAGCGGCGTGGATTTGCGGTCGCCGGCCTGCTCGTCAATGGCGCGGCCTTGGTCCTGGCGGCGGGGCTGCTGATGCTGGCCAAGAAAGCGCTGGGCGGTGCTGGCTGAAGCGGCCGAGCATTTGGGCCTAATGATTGCTATCAATGGTGAGTACCATGGCCAAACGGACCACATCAGCGCCCAATCTGTTCTCGGCGTCCGGCCTCGACCGTGATGCGCCGCGGCCGCTTGCCGACAAACTCAGGCCGCAGGTGTTGGCGGACGTGGTGGGGCAGGATCATCTGCTCGGGCCGGACGGCGCGCTGACGCGCATGCTGGCGACGCGCTCGCTCGGTTCGCTGGTGTTCTGGGGGCCGCCGGGCACCGGCAAGACTACGGTGGCGCGATTGCTGGCGGATGCGACTGCGCTGCATTTCGAGCAGATTTCCGCGATTTTTTCCGGCGTGGCAGATTTGAAGAAGGTCTTCGACCAGGCGCGGGCGCGGCGCGAGATTGGGCAGGGCACGCTCTTGTTCGTCGACGAGATCCATCGCTTCAACCGCGCACAGCAGGATTCGTTCCTGCCGGTGATGGAAGACGGCACCATCGTGCTGGTCGGCGCGACCACGGAAAATCCTTCGTTCGAGCTGATCGCGCCGCTGTTGTCGCGCGCGCGAGTGCTGGTGTTCAAGCCGCTCGACGCGGCGGCGATCGAGAAACTGCTGGCGCGAGCCGAGACGCTGGAGCAGCGCAAACTGCCGCTCGATGCGGAGGCGCGCGCGGCGCTTGTGCGCATGGCGGACGGCGACGGCCGCGCGGCGCTCACGCTTGCCGAGGAAGTCTGGCGCGCGGCGCGGCCGAAGGAGATATTCGACTCGGCGGCGCTGCAAGAGGCGGTGCAGCGGCGGGCGCCGATCTACGACAAGGCGCAGGATGGCCATTACAACCTGATCTCGGCGCTGCACAAGTCCGTGCGCGGGTCCGATCCGGATGCGGCGCTCTATTATCTCTGCCGCATGCTCGATGCCGGCGAGCCGCCGCTCTACATCGCGCGGCGGGTGGTGCGCATGGCGGTGGAAGATATCGGCCTTGCCGACCCGCAGGCGCTGGTGATCGCGAATGCGGCGAAGGAGGCCTACGATTTCCTCGGTTCGCCCGAGGGCGAACTCGCGATCGCCGAGGCGGTGATCTATGTGGCGACCGCGCCGAAATCGAACGCGGCCTATGCGGCCTACGGCGCGGCGATGCGCACGGCGAAAGAGGCGGGTTCGCTGCTGCCGCCCAAGCACATTCTCAACGCGCCGACGCGGCTGATGGAGCAGGAAGGCTACGGCCGCGGTTACGCCTACGATCACGATCAGGAAGAGGCGTTCTCCGGCCAGGATTACTTCCCGGAAGCGCTCGGCCGACAGCAGTTCTACGATCCGCCGGAGCGCGGGTTCGAACGTGAGGTCAGGAAGCGGCTGGACTTTTGGGCTAAGCTGCGCAAGGAGCGGGCGCAACGGTAATGCGGGTTAGAGTGGGGATGGCGCGTGGCGTGCTAGCGAGCGGATTTGTGGTGCTGGCGATGATCGCGGGCGCGCAGGCCAACGAATCTTTCATCGGCCGCTGGTCGATCGATCCGGCGGGGTGCGCCTCGGATGGCGACACGGCGCAGACCGCGCCGCTCTACGCCACGGCCACATCGTTGAAATGGTTCGTCAGCACCTGCCGCATCGGCAAGATGTACAAGACCGGAGACGCGGTGCACATGCAGGCGCATTGTTCGTCCGAGGGCATCGTGCGCTCGACGCCGATCACGTTGGAAGCGCGCGGCGACCGCCTGCGCGTGATCTGGGATGGCGTCAGGGTTCAGGACATGCGGCGGTGCAAGTGAGCGAGGCGGCGGCGAAGGTTCAATCCGTCACGGTGAGCGGCGACGAAGGCGGCATGCGGCTCGATCGTTTCTTCGAGGCGCGGTTCCCGGGGCTTTCGTACTCGCACATCCAGCGCATCATCCGCAAAGGCGAGGTGCGGGTGAACGGCCGGCGCGCGCAGCCGAAGGACCGGCTGGAGGCGGGGCAAAAGGTGCGCATCCCGCCGCTCAAGGTCGAAGCGCCCAAGCCGCGCGAGGATGCCCCGGCGGCGCAGAAGGACCGCGCGTTCCTGAAATCGATCACGCTCTACGAGGATGCCGACGTGCTCGTGCTCAACAAGCCGATAGGGCTCGCCGTGCAGGGCGGCTCCGGCACCACGCGGCACATCGACGGCATGCTGGAAGCGTTGCGCGGTCGCGACGGGCAGAAGCCGCGGCTCGTGCATCGGCTCGACAAGGACACCGCCGGCTGCCTGTTGGTGGCGAAGACGCGCTTTGCGGCGGCGGCCTTGGCGGAGACGTTCCGTTCGCGCTCGGCGCGCAAGATCTATTGGGCGCTGGTGGCGGGCGTGCCGCGGCCGAAGCAGGGCCGCATCTCGACCTTCCTGGCGAAGGAGGAGCGCGAGGAGGAGAGCTTCATGCGGATCGCGCGCCACGGCGAGGAGGGCGCGAGCCACGCGGTCACCTACTACGCGGTGGTGGAGACCGTGGCGCAGCAGCTGGCCTGGCTGTCGCTGAAACCGGTGACCGGCCGCACGCATCAGCTGCGTGCCCACATGGCGCATATCGGCCATCCGATCGTGGGCGATCCGAAGTACTTCTCGATCGAGAACTGGCAACTGCCGGGCGGCATGCAGAACAAGCTGCATCTGCTGGCGCGGCGGATCGTGGTGCCGCATCCGCGCGGCGGCGTGATCGATGCCACCGCGCCGTTGCCGCCGCACATGCAACAGTCGTGGAATCTGCTCGGACTCGACGCCAAGCGCTACGATCCGATCGTCGAGGCGCCGGAGGAATAAGGCTGGCGCGGCCACCGGCCATGCCTATCTTAATAATCATGACGACGATCATGAGCCGCGGCATCGTGATACCCGCAATGTTCGCGGCTGTTTTTGCTGCGGTCCTGCCGCCTGCGCTGGCGCAGAACCAAAGCAATCAGAACATGATGGCGGTGCCCAGTGCGCCCGGGTCGGTGCCGTTGCCGCCGCCCCCGCTGGTCAATCCGCAGCCGCCAGGGACGCCGCCAAGGATCGATTCGTTCAGCGACAAGACGACGCGGTGCCTGCATTACGGCGCGACGCAAGGGCTGACAGGCGGCGATCTATCGGCCTATTCGCGCAGCTGCGTAAATAATTAACGCAAGCCTGTACAAAAATTCAGCAGACACAATTGCGCCCAACCGCTATTGCAATTCATCTGCTACGATCATTGTGGTCGTTATTCCTCGGAGACAAGATTCGGCATGTATTCGCGTCGCTACTTCTTGCGCTTGCTGGGTGCGACGCTGTTTGGCACGCTGGGCCTCGGCTCCTATGCGGTCGCCTATGAGCCGCGTTTTCGGCTGGCTGTAACGCGCTATCGCCTGCGGCCGCCGCGCTGGCCGTCGATCATGAAGCCATTGCGAGCGGCGGTGATCACCGACATTCACCCTTGCGAGCCGTGGATGCCGATCGCCCGCATCAACGAGATCGTGGACACCGCAAACGATCTCAAGCCTGACATCATTTTGATGCTTGGCGACTACGTCGGCGGCCTCGAAAAATTCCGAACCGCCATTGTGCCCATGCGCGAATGGGGGCCGGTGCTCGGCCGCCTCAAGGCGCCGCTCGGCACTTACGCCATTCTCGGCAATCACGACTGGTGGATCAACGCCGGCGCCGTTCGCGCGACGTTGCGCGAGAACGGAATTCCGGTGCTCGAAAACGAGGCGCGGTTGATCGAGGCGGACGGCGGATTGAAGTTCTGGCTGGCCGGGCTCGGCGATCAACTCGCCTATCGCTATCGCGGGGTGGACGACCTGCCGAAGACGCTCGCGCAGATCACCGATGATGCGACGCCGGCTATTCTGATGGCGCACGAGCCGGATATCTTCCCGCGCGTATCGGATCGCTTCAGCTTGACGCTGAGCGGACACACCCACGGCGGGCAGGTGAAGCTGCCGCTGCTCGGGCGGCCGATCGTGCCGTCGCGCTATGGCCAGCGTTACGCCTACGGGCACGTGGTCGAGAACGACCGGCACCTGATCGTGTCCAGCGGATTGGGCATGAGCAACCTGCCGGTGCGCTTCGGCGTCCCGCCGGAGGTGGTGCTGCTGGAACTGGGTTGATCTAGCGCAGGCTTGCGTTGATCTTCTCGAGCGCGGCCGAACCGGGGCAGAGCTCTTTTTCACTCAGCGTGTTGAGCGGCGCCGCGACGGTCGCAAGATGGGAGTGCAGGTCCTCGGGATCGGGATCGACGTAGAGCAGGCCGGTGACGATCTGGCCGAGGGCCGCGTGCTTCTGCAAGAAGGTCATGGCGCCGAGCCGGTCGTTCGCATCGTAATCGGCGGCGATCTTCTTCAGCGCGAGCCGCGAGCCATCGTGCTGTTCGACGATCTGAACGGTGCCGGGCTCATAGGCGACCTTGATCGGCGCGCGCGGGGTGATGAAATCAAGGAAGTTGACCGCCTCGTTGTGCTCGCGCACGTAGTCGAAGCTCTTGGTCGAGCCGGCGTGGTTGTTGAAGGCGACGCACGGGCTGATCACGTCGATGAAGGCGGCGCCCTCGTGCTCGATCGCGCCCTTGATCAGCGGCACCAGCTGGTCCTTGTCGCCCGAGAACGAGCGCGCCACGTAGCTCGCGCCGAGCTGCAGCGCGATCGCCACCATGTCGATGGCGCTGTCGGAGTTGATCAGGCCGCGCTTCGACTTCGAGCCGCGGTCGGCGGTGGCGGAGAACTGGCCCTTGGTGAGCCCGTACACGCCGTTGTTCTCGACGATGTAGACCATGTTGACGCCGCGGCGGATCGCGTGGGCGAACTGGCCGAAGCCGATCGACGCCGAGTCGCCGTCGCCGGAGACGCCGAGATAGAGCAGGTCGCGGTTGGCGAGGTTGGCACCGGTCAGGACCGACGGCATGCGGCCGTGCACCGAGTTGAAGCCGTGCGAGTTGCCGAGGAAGTAGGTCGGCGTCTTCGACGAGCAGCCGATGCCGGAGATCTTCGCCACCCGGTGCGGCTCGACCGAGAGCTCGAAGCAGGCCTCGATGATCGCGGCGGTGATCGAGTCGTGGCCGCAGCCGGCGCACAGCGTCGAGATCGAGCCCTCGTAGTCGCGGTGGGTGTAGCCCAGCGCGTTCTTCGGCAGGCCCGGGTGGTGGAATTTCGGCTTGGCGAGATAAGTCATGACACCACCTTGCGCAGCGGGGTGACCTTGAGCGTGTCGAGCTTTTCGCTGATCGCCCGTGCGATGAAGCGCGCCGTGATCGGCGTGCCGTCGTAGTGCAGCACCGGCACCAGGCGAACGGGGTCGATGTTGCACTCGTTGACGATGAGCGAGCGCAGCTGCGCGTCGCGGTTCTGCTCGACCACGAACACGAAGTCGTGGTCGGCGATGAAGCTGGTCACGCTCGAATGGAACGGGAAGGCGCGGATGCGCAGCCGGTCGACCGCGTGGCCGGCCGCCTCGATGATGCCGATTGCCTCGTCCATCGCGGGGGCGGTCGAGCCGTAGTAGATCACGCCGTACTTGGTCGGCTTCGCCGCATTGGCCTGCAGGGGGCGCGGCACCAGATCCTTGGCGGTCTCGAACTTGCGCAGCAGCCGCTGCATGTTGTCGGCGTAGGGGCCGCCTTCCTCGGTGTACTTCGCATAGCGGTCGCGCGAGGTGCCGCGGGTGAAGAACGAGCCCTTGGTCGGGTGCGTGCCCGGATAGGTGCGGAACGGGATGCCGTCGCCGTCGACGTCGAGGTAGCGGCCGAAGTCCTTGCCCGACTCGAGCTCGGCCGCGGTCATCACCTTGCCGCGGTCGTACTTGCGGCTGTCGTCCCACTTGAGCGGGCGGCAGAGGTGGTGGTTCATGCCGATCTCGAGGTCGAGCAGCACGAAGATCGGGGTCTGCAGCCGGTCGGCGAGATCGAACGCCTGCGCGCCCATCTCGAAGCACTCGGTCGGGTTCTCGGGGAAGAGCAGGACGTGCTTGGTGTCGCCGTGCGACGCGTAGGCGCACGAGAGCACGTCGCACTGCTGGGTGCGGGTCGGCATGCCGGTCGAAGGGCCGGCGCGCTGCACGTCGAACAGCACGGCCGGGATCTCGGCGAAATAAGCGAGCCCGATGAACTCCTGCATCAGCGAGATGCCCGGGCCGGAGGTCGCCGTGAAGGCGCGCGAGCCGTTCCAGCCGGCGCCGATGACCACGCCGATCGAGGCGAGCTCATCCTCGGCCTGCACGATCGCGAACCGGTTCTGCTTGGTGTCGGGATCGACCCGCAGCCGGTTGCAGTGGCGGGTGAAGGCCTCGGCGAGCGAGGAGGAGGGCGTGATCGGGTACCAGGCGCACACCGTGGCGCCGCCGTAGACCGCGCCGAGCGCGGCCGCCGAGTTGCCCTCGAGGAAGATGCGGTCGCCCACCGCGTTCGAGCGCTGCAGCCGGACCGGCAGCGGGCATTTGAGGTTCGCCACGGCCCAGTTGCGGCCGAGCTGGAGCGCGTTGACGTTGGGCGGGATCAGCTTCTCCTTGCCGCGGAACTGCTCGCCGAACAGCTTCTCGATCTCGGCGACGTCCATGTCGAGCAGCGCGGAGAGCGCGCCGAGATAGATGATGTTCTTGAACAGCTGGCGCTGGCGCGGGTCTGAGTATTCCTTGTTGCAGATCGCGGTGAGCGGCACGCCGATCACGGTGATGTCCTCGCGGAAGCGCGAGGCGGGGATCGGCTTGGTCGAGTCGTAGAGCAGGTAGCCGCCCGGCTCGATCGAGGCGACGTCCTTCTCCCAGGTCTGCGGGTTCATCGCCACCATGAAGTCGACGCCGCCGCGCGCGCCGAGATGGCCGTCGCCGGAGATGCGCACTTCGTACCAGGTGGGCAGGCCCTGGATGTTGGACGGGAAGATGTTGCGCGGGCTCACCGGCACGCCCATGCGCAGCACCGCGCGGGCGAACAGCTCGTTGGCGCTGGCCGAGCCCGAGCCGTTGACGTTGGCGAAGCGGACGACGAAGTCGTTTACGCTGCTGATCGGGCTGGCTGGCATGGCTTTCCTGCGTGCGTCATATCGATCAGGTATTTCTTCATGTCCCAGGCGCCGGTCGGGCAACGCTCGGCGCACAGCCCGCAATGCAGGCAGACGTCCTCGTCCTTGACCATGACGCGGCCGGTCTTGAGCCCGTTGGCGACGTAGAGGTCCTGGGTCGGGTTCGGCGCCGGCGCCGAGAGCCGCGTGCGCAGATCGGCCTCCTGGCCGTTCTCGGTGAACGTGATGCAATCCATCGGGCAGATGTCGACGCAGGCGTCGCACTCGATGCACAGCGAGGACGAGAACACCGTCTGCACGTCGCGGTTCAGGCAGCGGTAGGCCTCCGACAGCGCGAGCTTGACGTCATACCCGAGCTCGACCTCGGCCTTGATGTCCTTGAGCGCCACCACCTTGTCGCGGTGCGGCACCCGGAAGCGCAGCTCGGGCGAGATCTCGTTGTCGTAGCTCCACTCGTGGATGCCCATCTTCTGGCTGATCACGTCGACCGCAGGCAGCGGCCGGTCGTTGATGTTCTCGCCCGACAGCAGCTTGTCGATCGACACCGCGGCCTCGTGGCCGTGCGCCACCGCCCAGATGATGTTCTTCGGCCCGAACGCCGCGTCGCCGCCGAAGAA
>DATJVR010000020.1:0-37781 GCA_035501735.1 Xanthobacteraceae bacterium
CCCTCGGCATGCAATGCTCGATCGGCGGGGAAGCGCCGACCGACCTGGTTTCGGCGCACAAATGGTTCAATCTCGCCGCCATGATGGGCAACCAGGATGCGATCCGGCTGCGCCGCGAAATCGCCGCGCAAATGTCGAATGCCGAGATCGGCGCTGCGCAGCGCGCCGCGCGCGACTACATGAAACAGCATCCGCAATCGTTTGCCTCGCCGGCGCCGCGGCTGAACGCGGCTTAAGCCGCACAGCGGTTATCCTGCGCTGCCTTGCCAAGGCCACGATGGTGGGGCATAGCGGCCTCAGCGGGAACGTGGCCGAATGGCTGAAGGCATCTCGACGGCCCATACGCAACGCAGCATCTTTGTATCAATTCTTGCCCTCTTGCTTTCATTCATTGCTAGCCTTGCAACGGCAAACCATGCTTGGAGCGCCGGATGAATCGAAAGGAACGCCGCGCCGCACGCAAACAAGGCCTGGCGGATGCTTCGGCGCGGTCGTTGCCGGCGGAGCAAATCACGCGGATGTTTGCGCAGGCGGTTCGGCATCGGCGGAACGGCGAATTGATCGAAGCCGAAGCTCTGTGCCGTAGCATCCTTGCGGCAAATTCCACGCATGCTGGCAGTCTCCACCTGCTTGGCAATATGGCGCTGCATTTCGGTCGGCCCGACGCTGCGGTCAAACTCATCGACCAAGCGATCGCTTCGCGTCCCGGAGTTGCCGCGTATCACGATGATAGGGGGCTTGCGCTCAATGCGCTTGGCAGACCACACGAAGCGGTGACGGAATTTGGGCGCGCCATTCGCCTTGATTCCGGCAGTGCCCGCAGTTTCAACAACCTTGCCGTCACGTTGCTCGCGCAGGGCCAGCATTCGGAAGCTGCCGCGCAATTCGTCAATGCGCTGAAACTCACGCCGGAACTTTTCGAGTCCTACGGGGATCTTTGCGCAACGCTCTACAAACTCTATCCGTTCATCGAAAAGGCCGTCGGGCTCGCATCGACGGCATGGCCGCGTCGGTTGGCGATCGATGAGTTGTTCGGATCTGCCGGATTGGCAGCTGTCGCAGACGAGCCGCTCTTGCGCTGCCTGCTTGTTTCAGCGCCGGTCCGTGATATCGCACTGGAGCGGCTGCTGACCAGCATTCGTGCTGGATTGCTCAAAATTGCGATGGACGAAACCGCGAAGAGTGACCGTGCTCTGCGCTTTTGTTGTGCGATGGCGCAACAGTGTTTTATCGACGAATATGTATTTGCGACGACTGCGGAAGAGCTCGAATCCGCCGAGCAACTAAGGCAATCGCTGGCCGCGGCGATGGCGGCAAAAAACCCGGTCGCGCCGTTCAAGCTTGCCGCATTCGGATGTTACTGCAAGCTGGAAACGTTGCCGGACGCACAAATGCTGCTCGCTATGGATTGGCCGGAAGTGTTCGATGAGCTTCTGACGCAACACTTGCGTGAGCCGGCGACTGAACAGCAATTGCGCGAGTCGATTCCGCTGTTGAGCGCAATTGAAGACGTGACGTCGCTGCGCGTCAAACAGCAGTACGAAGATAATCCCTATCCGCGCTGGATCTTGCCGCCGTCCAAGCAGAAACCGATGTCCGTGGCCGAATATTTGGCCGAGAGGTTTCCGTTCGCTCCGCTGAAGGTCGGCGCCCCGACCGAGGGTGCCGAGATCCTAGTGGCAGGTTGTGGGACGGGCAGACATCCGAGCCTGGTGGCGCAATTGTTTAAAGGGGCGCGCGTGCTCGCAGTCGATCTCAGTCTTGCGAGCTTGGCCTATGCGCAGCGCAAGGCACGCGAACTGCGTTTAAGCAACATCGACTACGCACAAGCCGACCTTCTGACACTTGGACGTCTCGGCCGGACATTTGACCTTATCGACGCCGGCGGCGTGCTGCATCATTTGACGGATCCGTCGGCTGGTTGGCGCGCGCTGATCAAAATGCTGCGGCCAAATGGATTGATGCGTATCGGTTTGTACAGCGAGATCGCTCGCCGTGATGTTGCGGGTGCGCGCGACTATTGCGTTGAGCGTGGTTATCGACCGAACGCCGAGACCATTCGCGCCGTGCGACATGAACTGATCGCATCGCGATTCAAGAGCCTTGTGCGGTTCAATGATTTTTTCAGTCTGAGCGAGTGTCGCGATCTGCTGTTTCACGCGCAGGAGCATCGTTTTTCCATTCCCCAAATTCGCGAATTCATCGATGCCGAGGGTCTCCGACTGATCGGATTCGATGCCACCGAATCCGTCTACTCGACCTATCGCAAGCGCTTCCCCGATGATCCCGCGATGCTCCGGTTTGACTATTGGGATCAGTTGGAAACGGAGCAGCCGGATACGTTTGCTTCGATGTATCAATTCTGGGTGCAGAAGCAGTGAGCGCCGCGCCTTGCCAAGGCCATGGTGGTGGGGCATATCGGCCGAAACGGAGACGTGGCCGAGTGGCTGAAGGCGGCGGTTTGCTAAACCGTTATACGGCCTTAAAGCCGTATCGAGGGTTCGAATCCCTCCGTCTCCGCCAGCTTACTGCAGCTCAATTCCTGCGAAGCGCTGGCGAAACTTTGTGCCGCTCACCGCGCTGTCAGCTGCCACATCAACGATCGGCATCGACCAACGCTTCGATTTGGCGTCGACGTAGCACGGACACTGCGTTTCACATCGCTGCGGATCGGCCGTGAAAATTTCGCGATAGCCGTTCGGCCTCATCGAGGGGCCTGGTGCCAGCTCACGGCCTATACGAACGATTGCTCGAGCGCGCGCTGTTTTTCGACAGCATCGGATTGATCATCGCCGCATGGACAACTTGACGGACAGTGCCGGTATCATACGGCTCAAGGTTTCTCGGGGTTTCGAGCTTTGGACCAAAGCGATTCGTTTTCAGATTTTGCGGATGGCAAGGGCCGTCAACCTGCCCGCCCCACTGGCAGGAATGTTGCGAAAACCGCGAGGAAAGACGAGTACGGGGCTGGCGCGCCTGATGCTGTCCGGCATGTTGGTAATGCCTTGTAAATGCTAATTAATCCCGACAGCGGAAACTGGCTTACAGGCGCGGTTTTATGGTTACCAAGGGGTTAATCCTGCGTGTTATTTGTGCAACATGGGCCTGAAAACAGCAGTGAAAACCTGTGAGCACGCCGCTTCTTTATTGCCTGTAAGGTCCGTTCCGTTAAGGTGAGCGTGCGACGTGGGGGGAGTTCCCCGGGTCGCCCCGTTCGGTATTTCCATTGGGGGCTTCTCCAGCCGGGAACATCGAGTGGTACACGGGGACTAAGGGGACCTTCCAGGGGTGCAAACCGCACCCGGCGGAGACGGAACCCTCCCAACGGTAGGAAGAACTTTGGAGGTTCATATGAAGATGGTGAAAAGCCTTCTCCTCGGTTCTGCGGCAGGTGTCGTCGCAGTAGCTGGGGCACAGGCGGCCGATCTTCCCGTCAAGGCCAAAGCGGTCGAATACGTGAAGATTTGCAGCTTGTACGGCGCGGGGTTCTATTACATCCCGGGCACTGATATCTGCATGAAAGTGGGCGGATATGTGAGATACCAAGCAGACTGGAACCCGGGTAACAACGTCTCGGCCGGTCCAATGCTTGGCGTCGGTGGCATTCAAAACCGGATCAGTGGTTGGTCCGACATGCAGCAGCGCGCTCGTGCGATCGCGACCTTCGATACGCGCACGGCGAGCCAATACGGCGTGGTCCGCACCTACCTGGTGCTGGGCGTCTCGCTTGATACCGTCGCGGCACCGTCTCCTGCGATGGGTGTCTATGCGAACCGCGCGTTCATCCAGTTCGCGGGCTTCACCTTCGGCAAGACGCAGTCGTTCTTCGACATCATGCCGACGGCGACCATTGCTTACAATGCCGGCTTCTTGCACTCGCCGGATACGGGTGACGTTGGCGAAATCGTGGCTGCGTATACTGCGAACTTCGGCGGTGGCGTGTCGTTCACGATCGCCGGCGAACAGCAGCGCACACAGTCGATCGTGAATACGAACCTCACGAGCCAATATGTGTTCGGTACTGCACCGCCCAACCACCTCGTCGGTGGCCCGGGTGGCGGCGTGCCGGATATCGTCGGCTCGTTCCGTATCGACCAAGCCTGGGGCTCGATCCTCGTGGCTGGCGCGGCGCATGCCGCGAGTGCCGACTATTATGGCGCGACGGAAGCCACTGGACATCCCAGCAACGTATGGGGCTGGGCTGGCACGGCTGGTTTCGTGTTCAACCTGCCGATGATCGCTCCGGGTGATCGTCTGATGGGTGTGTTCACCTACGGTCATGGTGCAACGCGCTATGTGTCCGGTCAGTCGATCGGCGCCGGTCCGGCCTTGTCCTGGCAGGGCGGCAGCATCGGCTGGGGCTTCTTCGACGATGGCGTCTACGGCGGTACAGCTGGTACGACCGGCACCAACGTCGAGCTGACGACAGCTTGGTCTTTGACGGGTGCGTTCGAACACCTCTGGACCCCGGCCCTGCGTACGTCGCTCTATGGCACGTACTTTAAGGAAACGCATTCCCTCACAGCAGCGACAGCGATCTGTAACGGGTTTGCGGCGACCTTTGGTTCGGTCACGGCGGGTAGCGTTGCCACTCCGGCGACTGGTTGTAATCCCGACTTCTCGATGTGGGGTATCGGTTCGCGCACCCAGTGGGAGCCGGTCCGCAACCTCTACATCGGCGTGGACGTGATGTACCAGAAGCTCCAGACGGCGACGCTTAACGCGGCTAATGTTGTCACCACCACTGCGACGATCGGTGGCAAGGAAGCCGCACCTTATGCGATCGCGGACCAGAGCACCTGGACCGTTACGTTCCGTGTCCATCGCGACATCGTTCCTTGATCGCTTGATCGAGGTTTGATTTCGGCAACCCCCGGCGGTGAACCCGCCGGGGGTTTTGCTTTGGGCGCGGAATTCGTTTCGGAAAAGCAAGAGCTTTGCAACAATGCGAGGAAGCGCGTCGACCTTGCTCCAGCCGTCAGTGAATGCGGCGATTTATGCCGCTATTCACGCGGGATAAATGTGATCGGGTTGCAGCTTTGCTTGATAACGCTCGTACATGCTTTCCAATGCCTTTTCGATATGTCGCGTAAACAAGGGCGTATTGAACAGCGGGGCGGAAAGGCGATTCTGTGCGAGCTTGTTTCGAATTAATAGCAGCTTGTCCGGATTTGCTGCCAGTTCCAAGGCCATACTTTCGTATTCCTCTTGCGTCCGCGTAATCAATTCAGGCAAGCCCATCGCGTTCAGCACGCTCGCGCCCACTCTTCCGGCGAAGGTGCAGCCAATCTGCGTCAAGAAGGGAAGGCCGGCCCAAAGGGCATCGCTCGCAGTCGTATGGGCGTTGTACGGCAATGTGTCCAAAAACAAGTCTGCCACCCGATGTCTGGCCAGGTGCTCCGGCAATGACGGCATTCGATTCGCAAAGACGAGGCGTTCCGCGGCAATGCCTCTTGCGGCGGCCTCCTTTCTCAAGTTGGCAATAGCACCGTCGTAATCTGTCTTAAGCCAGAGCACGCTGCCGTCTGTTCGCCGCAGGATCCGCATCCAACAATCGAAGACGCCGGGAAGAATCTTGAAAATATTATTGAAACAGCAAAAAACAAAATCCTGTTCGGGTAATCCAAATTCGGCGCGAGTCAACGGTTTGTCCGAGATCGCGCGTTTGCCGTCGTTGGCCTGATAGCTGTCAGGCAAGTAGGCAATTTTCTCCGTATAAAAAACTTGATCCCTCTCGGGAACCAGTGTCCGATCCGCAATCAGATAGTCGATGTAATCCGTGCCCATGGTTGCCGGGTATCCAAGGTAGCTAACCTGGATCGGGGCGGGGCGGCGCGCGAAAATGCCTGGACGCGCGCCTTGGGTGAAGCCGTTCAAGTCGATCAGAATATCTATGCGTTCGTTCCTAATGCGCGATGCGATCTCATCATCGGTCATATTTCTGGCATCGATGAATTGCTCGAACGAGGCTTTCAATCTCTGACGCAAGGGTGAATTGTCGTCCGGCCCGGTCGATATCGCGGTTATTCTGAATTTCGACTTGTCATGGCATTCGAATAAACCGGCCAAGAGATAGGACACCGGGTGCTCGTGAAAATCAGGGGACAGATAGGCAATCGCAACCCTGTCGTTGCGGTAGATTTCGCCATTCCAAAAGGGCTTATCGGAAGGTGGCCATTTCTTCGCAGCCCATAGCTTGGCACATTTCAGTTCATCGTCCGCCGATTCAGAAATCCCGAGCAGGTTAAAAGGTTGGGTGCCGGCTTTCCCATCTCTGACGGCCGCAATCAGATGCTTGCGTTCCTCAGCAAGATTGCTCCAATCGCAACAATGCATTTTGGCATGCAGGCGGACCCCTTCCAGGAATTCAAAATCCGGTTTTAGCGCCAGTGCCTTGTCGTAGGCCTCAAAGGTCTCGCGATAGAGTTTGAGTTCCCAGGACGTGCTGCCGAGACCGATCCATGCTTCCACCGATTGCGGCTTCAGCGCCAAAGCTCTGTTGTAGGCAGCTAGAGCATCAATATAACGCTTGAACTCGTAGCATGCATTGCCGCGGCCAACCCAGGCGTCGGCTGTATCGGGTTTGAGCGCGATTGCTCTGTCGTAAGCGGCAAGCGCCTCACTGTGACGCTTGAGTTCGGTAAACAGATTGCCGCGGTCAAGCCATGCTTCGGCCAGATTGGGTCTCAGCGCCAGCGCTTTGTCGTAAGCCACCAGCGCTTCCTCATAGCGCTTGACCGTATGTAGCGACCGCGCTTTGTTGAAATGAGCGCCATAGTCGCGCTCATTCATCGAAATCGCTTTGTCGAAATCGGATATGGCACGATCATATTGTTGTAAATCGTTGAAAACGCTGCCGCGCGCATTCCACGTCTCGCCGGATTTTTCGTTCAGTTGAAGAGCGCGATCAAATTGCTCGAGGGCCTCTATCGGTTTGCCGAGCTTCTTGAGAATCATGCCGTGGTTATAAAAGGAAACGTCGGAGTTCTGACTGAGACTTAAAGCGCGCCCGATAAACGGTTCGGCCTCGGCAAAACGCTCCTGACTCATCAGCACGACCGTCAAGAGATTTAATGCCGCAACGTGGTTCGGATCGCTTTGTAAAAGTGCTTTGAAAAGGCTCTCCGCGTCAGTCAATTTTCGAGCGTTGATCGCGATGATCGCTTCTTGGAACAGGTCTTCCGCGGGGGTCATTCCTTGCCATCTAAGCGGATTAACGCTATCCCTTTCGCCGGAAGAAGCGTGCGATTTTGTTTAGATATTTGCTGGAGAATACCAAGCAACTTGAGCATGCTGTCAATGCCAATTCGGTATTCCGGCCATAGCTTCGACTGTAGTTGCTCCTGGGTAATTTCGGGAACGACAGATTGGCTGCCAAATTCAACAAGCACTGAGCTTATTTTGTACATTTCAAATTCGTTGCGGACGGTGTCGTAATTCGTTGTATCGAGCCGCCAAGGTGCGACAAAAAAATCTCGATTAAATTGAACAATATCATTGCGGGCAAAATCCATATGAAAGGGGGCTTCGACCCAAGCAAAAATGCGGGTTTTGGCCGGTATCATGTCCTGAATAGTGCGGATGCGGGCGCGGCCCTCCTCGCCAAGGATTGACGTTTGCCATTCTCTATATTCCGGGGTCGTCGAATAGGAAATTTCGGTGTGCTCGGTGGCGACTCGTACGATACGTTGGAAAAAGCTCTTGGCGAAAATAACCATGGATGCGGTCTGCGTAATCGATACGGCAGCCAGGAGAGCGATGTAGCTTTTCGAAAATGTCGGTTCCGCCGGTGCAGGGATTGCAAGGGTCGTTAGCGCAGCGATGGTGAGAAGAAAGGGTACGGAATACCGCAAGGATGCCTCGTTATTTACATAACCGGCAGCACCTACGTAGACACAGAGACAGCCAATGCCGGCTGCTAGCCACAGCCATGACTGCCAGTTTCCTCTACGCTGAAGAGCCTGATAGAGACCGATCAAGATCAGAAGCATTACGCTAACAATAGCGAACGCAAAATCAATTCGTGTCGATCCATAAAGTGTCGGCTGATTGCGAAATGCCTCGGCGAAACTGTACGGAACGACACGCGCGGGATCGACAGGAATGGAAATTGATCGCTCATGCAGCAACCGCAGCAGATGATCAGACGAAACGATTAGCCATGGCAGAATGGCGGTGAGTCCGTAGACCACGATCGCGAGCATTGCGACCACAGCTGCACGCATATTTCGTACTAACATCCCGGATGCAATGATTGCGAGGAACGGTATCGCAAAAAATATCGCTGTATTCTTAAATGCGACAAGTGCGGCTAAAGATGTCGCAACGGGTATCGCGGATCGAAATCGATTTGCGCTGTCGGATTCAGACAGCATAATCGAGGTTGATAACACCAAAGTTAGCAGCAAAGCTGAAGTTGAATAAACTGTAGAGAGGTTGACGATCATAGGATTGATAACAATGAAAAATATCCATGCCAATCCAATGAATATCCATGAGGTGTTGTGCTGCCTGCCAAATTCAGCCAGCAGCAATAAGCTGAGCACAAAACAGAAAATAGCATCGAATGCCGTCACGCTTGTCAGTGGCAGCCAGGTCATCCCAAGTGCCTGAAAGAAAGCATCGGCTCCAAATCCGGCCAGGCCGAGAAGATCATAGGGATTTCCGGCCACCGAACCGGTTTCGCGCATTCGAACGATGCGCGGAAGATAAGTCAGAAAGTCGTCGTGGTGGTTGAAAACGCGCGTGGGAAGCAGTTCCTCGGCGAGGAACAAGATAATCACCCCCGCGAAGGCCAAAAATACGAAGTTCGGCAGATTGGCGCGTGAAAGAAACGGTTTCTTTTGCCATTTGTACAACGATGTCGCCACGAAGATAGCGCCGAAAGCCACGCCCAAATAGGCGATGACGGCAAGGACCGATGCTGTTGCCAGGCCTAATGCGTTGAGAAGTCCTCCAACGAAAGTCAGAACAACAATGCCCAGCCCCGTTGCATAGGCATGCGCTACCTTTCGGTCGCCGTTCAATATTCGATTGACCGCGCGTCCCCACCCGTAAATCGTCAGCGAAAATCCAATCAAACCCAGTAACGACGCGATCGGCAATTATTATTCCCCAGTGTCATTGCAAATCATGCGAGGCAATAGCAACGTCCCTCAATTTTAATGTTGGCACGTTTTAAACATTCTGCGCAATGCATCATTGTGAAGCATTTGATTGGCGTTTCGATGCTTGAAAAAGATTTTTACCAACTCTACCACCTTCAAACGCTTTGTCAGCGTCTGCTGTCTTCAAATTTTGCCGTTCCTGGCTTAGAACAGGCCAGGATCCGTTGCGGCGGCACAATGCGCGGGGACAGACGATGAATCGCAAGATGCGGCGCGCTGCCCAGTCCGGCGCAAGACAGCCACCGACGCAGCCGCGCCACCCCCCCATCGATCCCGAATTTCTCAACGCGTTTCTCGATCGCGGTTGGGCGCTGCTCGCAGCCGGCCGCGACGACGAGGCGATGGAAGTCGCCAAGAGCGCGCTGCATATGCAGGAGACGGCGGACTCCCTCCGTTTCTTCGTCGAATGCGCCAAGCGCTGGACCTATTTCCCCGGCGCCGAAAACCTGCGCGACGTGTTGGCCCGCGCTTTGCGCGAGCCGCTGGCGCTACCGCTCGACCTCATCGGCATTACTCGTGGAATCCTCAATCACGACCCGGTTATTGGCCCCGCGATCGCGCACGCCTCGGTCGCTTGGCCACGCCGTCTTTCATTGCAGGAGCTGCTCGGCACGAACGGTCTTTCCACCATCGCATCGGATCAGCTGCTGTTGGCAATGCTTGAGTCCGGCAAGATCGTCGGCATTGATTTCGAACGGTTTTTTACCAGCCTGCGTGCCGGCTTGCTTGAAATCGCCATCGGTCAGAGCGGCCGCTCCGATGACGGCGCGCTGCAGTTAGCTTGTGCCCTGGCGCGGCAATGTTTCATCAATGAATATGTTTTCGCTCTGATGCCCGATGAGGAAAGGCGCGTCCGCGAGCTGCATGACAAGATCACCAAGGCGCTTGCCGCAAACACGGCCATTGCGCCGCTTATTATTGCCATGCATGGCGCCTATTTCGGTCTCGACGGCTTGTCCGCACCCACACTGCTCAAGCGCTCCTGGCCGAAGAATGTGTCCGCGGTCCTCGATCAATTGATCCGCGCGCCAGCTGCCGAACGGCGCCACCGCAAATCGATCCGGCAGATCACGCCGATCACCGACCGCACCTCGGTCGAAGTGCAGGAGCATTACGAGCAGAACCCCTATCCGCGCTGGGTCAAGCTGCCGTTGCAGGCGCGTTCGATGCCGGTTGACGATTGGTTCAGGGTTTTCATGCCGTTCAGCGGCTATCGCGCGAGCAATGTCAGTGCGCCAGAGGTGCTGATTGCTGGTTGTGGCACTGGCCATCACTCGATCCTGTTCGCGCAGAGCTATCCAGGCGCAAAGGTGCTCGCCGTTGATCTCAGTATGGCGAGCCTCTGCTACGCCAAGGAAAAATCGCAGGCGATGGGGCTGAACAATATCGAATATGTGCAGGGCGACATTCTCGAGCTTGGCACATTGAACCGCAGCTTTGATATCATCTCATCAGGCGGCGTGTTGCATCACCTCGAAGAGCCGGAAAAAGGCTGGCGCACGCTGCTATCGCTGTTGCGGCCTGACGGCTGCATGCAGATCGGCCTCTATAGCGAATTTGCGCGCCGCCATCTCGTGATCACGCGCGACTGGCTCGCCGCGCGCGGCTATGGTGCCACGCCTGCCGACATCCGCCGTGCCCGGCAGGATATCGCCGCCGCTCACGAGCCCGCACTCACCGATATTCTGCATTGGTCGGATTTTTATTCGATCAGCGAGTGCCGCGATTTGCTATTTCATCAGCACGAACGCCGCTTTACCATTCCGCAAATTCAAAAGTTCCTGGACGAAGTCGGTTTTAAATTTCTGGGCTTCAGCATCCGCGACGATATCCGCAATCAATTTCGTCAGCGTTACTCCGCTGAGCAGGAGTCGGACCTTGGGCTCTGGCACAAGTTCGAGACTGAACACCCCGACACGTTCCGACAGATGTACGAATTCTGGATTCAGCGTCGGGTTCACTAGATGCTAGGGAATCGTTAAATGAACTGAGCTGGTGAAACGATTGACAAGCAGACGTTGTTCGACGATGGATTTTCCAGGATAATTCACTTTGGCCTGGTCACCATATGTCCTCTGCCAACGGGGAGAGGGAGCAAGCCGGTCAGCTAGCCAACTCGCGGCCATCCATCAATCTAAAATTATCCTGCTCTCGGCTGCAGTTAGTGAATGCCGCCGCTGCCGCCGCGGCGTAGGTCCGCTTCGATCATCATGCGAGTGCCGCCGCCGAAGCGCATGCGATAGATCTGCAGGTTTTCCAGGATCCGCTGCACATAATTGCGCGTCTCCGAGAGCGGAATGCGCTCGACCCAATCGATTGGATCAACCTTGGGATCGCGCGGATCGCCGTATTTGGCGATCCATTCCTTGGCACGGCCGCGGCCGGCATTGTAGGCGACAAAAGCGAGAATGTAGGAGCCGCGATAATCTTTCAGGTCG
This sequence comes from Xanthobacteraceae bacterium, assembly GCA_035501735.1. Lineage (GTDB taxonomy): Bacteria > Pseudomonadota > Alphaproteobacteria > Rhizobiales > Xanthobacteraceae > PNAI01. Next base: position 11,606 of record DATJVR010000020.1, read on the forward strand.
TCGGCGAGCTCGGCGGCGCCAACCTGGGTGTTGTAGACCGTGTCCTTCAACAGCCGATTCTGATCGAACGGCACCTTGTATCTTGCGGTGACATCCTTGCCGGCCGCCGGCGTCACCTGCATCAGCCCGAGCGCGTTAGCGGTCGAAACGGTCTTCGGATTGAAACCGCTTTCCTGGCGCGCAATGGAGTACAACACGGCGATATCAAGTGGCGGGCCAAGCGGCTCGTAGCGCGGCATGCCGACCGTCGGGAAAGCGTAAACGTCGAACGGCAAGCCGCGGGCGTGCGCTGCCCTGCCGACCAGAAGCATGGAACGGCCGTCCTGGTAATGCGCGGCGAGCTCGCCGATCATCGCCATCTTGCGGACGTCGTCGGAATATTCGCCGGCGTCGGCCGCCATGATGGCGGCGAGATCGCGTTCGCCGACGTGATAGAGCAGCTCGTCAGCGCGCACGACCTCATTCTTCAGGAATTTCGAGCGCTCCTCGGAGGCGAGTGCGGGCGCGGGCTGCAGCACCATCTCGCTGCGGTTGATCTTGGTGCTCGCGATTTGGCCGTAGTAGGCAGTCGGAAATTGGCTGGCCTCTTCGTAATGACTACGCGCTTCGGCCTGATGGCCCAGCGCCTCGGCAGCGCGGCCGCGCCAATAGGCGGCGCGTGCCTTGGCAACGGGATTGTCGGTGTCGAGCGCGACCTTGTTGAAGTGCTCGAGCGCGAGCTTGGGATCATGCAGGAAGCGCAACGCGATCCAGCCCGCCATGAAGGGCTGTTCGACCCGGTAATTCCCGCGATTGGGCGGGATGGCATCGCGGCATACGGAATAGGCGGTCTTGAAATCGCCGATGTCGAGCAGATCGCGTGCGAGTAGACGCCGCTCCATCCACCATTCGTCGGCGTTGTTGATGTTGGGATCGTGCGCGGTCAGAATCAGCGCGCCGGCCTCGGCGATCTTCTTCTGCCGCCGTAACAGCTGGACACGGCTGAAAATATAGCCGGGGTCGTTGCGCGCGCTCGTCGGCACGCCGTCGAGCAGGGTTGCGGCATTGTTCTCCTTGCGGATCACCGCTACACGCGCACGCGCGATCGCAAGGTCGACCCCGTTGAGACGACCAGCCGCGCGCATGCCAGCATCGATGTCCTCGACAGTCAGCCGCCGATCCATGCGGATCTTGTGGTCTTCGCGGGTGAGATATTTCTCGAACAGATCGTAGGCGGCGGCTTCGACGTCGGGTGTGAAGGGATCATTGCGCCATGCGTCGCGGACCAGCTCTTCGGCTTCCTGACGCTCGCCCTGCGAGGCGAGCGCGCGCGCCAGGGCAAATTTGCCCTTGGCGGTGAGCGGCTTGCTGCCGCGAAAGAACGCCCGCACGGTCGAGGCTTCGCGGCGTTCCTGCCAAAGCATGGCCTCGGCGCGGCGGTGGAAGAACCAGATGCTCGGCCAATCGGGATTGTTGGCAATGAACGCCGAATAGCGGTCGAAGCTCGCGTTGTTGTCGTCGGCGCGCAGATACAGCCATTCGATCACCTTGGTGGCGACCGGGTCCTTCATGCCGCGGGCAAGCTCGAGCGCGTCCTTGTGCTTTCCGTGGCGGATGAGATCAATCGCCTGCCGGACCGCATTGAGGTCGGTCAACGGCGGCAGTTCCGTGAGCGTTGCTCCGGCCGGTAGCGGTTCGGGAGCGGGGGGCGGGGTAACCGTTGCGGCCGGTGTCGGTTTGTCCTTCGGCGCGGCGGACGGCGCATTCGAATTGTTGGGGCGCGGCCGCGGAAGTGGCGGGTCCTTGGCGACCTTGGAGGTCGTTTCAACCGCGGCCCGGCCGGGATTGGGCGCGGGTTCTGCTGCAATGGTTGCACAAAATCCAAAAAGCCCTGCAAGCGCGGAGGTAGAGAGTAATGTCAGACGGCCATGGGCTGTCACTTTCATCCCTCTCTGGCGGTTCGCTGGAATCTTATCGTATCAGTCTACTCGATTGATAACACTGGCGAAACACTAACATCCACGGATTTTGGAGGTTTCATGGCAAGGCCCTGCAGCATAAGCAGTTCCGGCCATTTCGTGTCAGGCCTTTCATCCGCCGCAGCGACCCGATATCAATGCATGCTGGCCGTTAACGTTCCGCTGCGGCAGCGGACGCGCCAGATTGTATCGAGGACCATGTCATGACGGCCAAGACGCGTTTCCGGGGATCGTTCACCGCGCTGGTCACCCCGTTCCAGAACGGCCATGTCGATGAAAAGGCATTTCGTGACTTGGTCGAGTGGCAGATCGCCGAGGGCACCAATGGTCTCGTGCCGGTCGGCACGACCGGCGAAAGCCCGACGCTTTCGCACGCCGAACACAAGGATGTGGTCGAATGGTGCGTCGACCAGGTCGACGGCCGGGTCCCGGTGATCGCAGGCGCCGGGTCCAACTCGACCAAGGAGGCCATCGAGCTTTCGCAGCACGCAGAGGTCGTCGGCGCGGATGCTGTGCTGATCGTGACGCCCTATTACAACAAGCCCACGCAGGAAGGGCTCTACCAGCACTTCAAGGCGGTCAATGACGCCATCGGAATTCCCATCATCATCTACAATATCCCGGGTCGTTCGGTGATCGACATGTCGGTCGACACCATGAAGCGGCTATATGAGCTAAAGAATATCGCGGGCGTGAAGGACGCGACCGCCAATATGGTACGCGTGTCGCAGCAGCGGGCGGCGCTAGGGGAGGGTTTCAATCAACTTTCGGGCGAGGATGCCACGGCCCTCGGGTTCATGGCGCATGGCGGGCATGGATGTATTTCGGTCACCTCGAACGTGGCGCCACGGTTGTGCTCGGAATTCCAGAGCGCGTGCCTGAAGGGCGATTTTGGCGCGGCGCTGAAACTGCAGGATAAGCTCATGCCGCTGCACACGGCGCTGTTCATCGAGACCAATCCCGCCCCCGCCAAGTATGCGCTGTCTCTGCTCGGCAAGTGCAAAGAGGCGGTGCGGCTGCCCATGGTGACAGTGTCGGACAAGACCAAAACCGCGGTACGCGAGGCGATGGTGCACGCCGGGCTGATGAATTAGCTGCTAGGCACCTGCGAATAGCACAAGGGCCGGATTTTGTGATCCGGCCCTTTCGATTTAGGATGACGATCCAGGCTATTTTATTTCGACCATGCCGACCTGATTGGCGAGGCTGTTGGCCGTCACCGGGTTGCCATTCGGCATGACGCTCATGTTGCGCACGATGTCGCCGCCGCCCGGGATCGCCCAGGTCTGGAATTTTTCCGTCTTGGGATCAAAGCGAACGATCGTATTGGGCTTGGCAAACGATTCATTGTACCAGAGCGCGCCCTTGGCATAGACGATGCCGTAGGGTTCCGACTTCGCGCCGCTCGGCGATTGCCATTCGGTGACCTTGCCGGTTTTGGGATCGAGCCGGCCGAGGAAGCCGCGAGCGAAATCGGTGTACCAGATCATATCGTCGGGCGAAATCGCGATGCGGCGCGGACGTGCGGCGGGATCGGGCAACGAGTATTCCTTGATTGCCATGGTCTTGGCGTCGATGGTCGCGATCCGATTGGCGCCGAATTCCACGGAGTAGACGACATTTTTTGAATTCAGCGCCATGCCGTATGGCCGCGAGCGCGGCTGCGGCATGTCGACGATCTTGATCTCGCCGTTTTGCGGATTGAGCCGGCCAACTTTGTTGGCCTGCTGCACGGTGAACCAGAGCATGCCGCTGCGATCGAAGATAAGGGTATGCGGGTCCTTTGCCGCCGGATCCGGCAGTTTGTATTCGGTTGTAATCCCGGTCCTTGGATCGAGCTTGCCGATAAGACCGGTGTTGTTGCCGGTGAACCAGATATTGCCGTTGTGATCCTCGGTGAGACCGTGCGGGCCGGTGTGCGGCGACTTCAGGCTATATTCCCTGATGGCGCCGGTCTTCGGATCGATGCGGCCGAGCTTGTTGGACAGTTGCCCGGTCCACCAGATCGCACCGTCTTTGGTTGCGAGCGGATCGTGCGGCCGTGAGCCGAGAGTCGGGACATCCCACATTTTGATCGTCGCCTGCACCGGGCCGGCGATGATGGCGGCCGGCGGCCGCGGACGTTCGGGAAAGCTCTTGATCAAATAGGATACGAGCGTCGGCCAGTCTTCGGGCGGGACCGGTGCCCCCATGTTCTCCATCATGGCCTGAAGGGTCAGCCAGCCTTCTGGCGTATAGCCTGCACGGGCCCGATTGATGTTGTGACATCCGCCGCAAACCTTCACGAAGGTGTCCTTGCCGGGGCCATCGGGGAAATTCTGCGGTGCCTGGCCCAATGCCTGAGGCGCGAGGCCCAGTAGGGCCGCGATTAGAACTGGGACAAATGATCGAACAGACATGATTCCTCCCTGACAACTGGATTGCCGTGTAGCCATGCATTGTATCGAATCATAGCTTACAGTCATGGGTTCCGCGGGGAAAACGATGGCTGTTAAAGAACGACCGTTCAAGATCGTCGCTGATAATCGCAAGGCGCGGTATAATTATCAAATCGGCGAAACATTCGAGGCAGGTATCGTGCTGACTGGCAGTGAAGTGAAATCCATGCGGGTGGGAAAAGCCAGCATTGCCGAATCTTACGCGGCCGCGCGGGCGGGCGAGTTGTGGCTCTATAACTGCAACATCACCGAGTATAAGCAGGCCGGCCGCTTCACGCATGCGCCCAAACGGCCGCGAAAATTGCTGCTGCACCGCCGGCAGATCAACAAGCTGATCGGCGCGGTGGAACGCGAAGGCATGACTGTGGTGCCGCTGAAACTCTATTTCAACGAAAAGGGAAAAGCGAAGGTGGAATTGGCGCTGGCGCGCGGCAAGAAGCTGCATGACAAACGCGAGACCGAAAAGAAGCGTTCGTGGGAGCGCGAACGCGGCCGGCTGATGCGGCAGAAGGGTTAGGCCATGGCTCCACAACGGCAGATCGGCATGTTGATATTTCCGCGGCTCACGCAGCTCGACATGACCGGGCCGTATGAAGTGCTGGCGCGGCTGCCGAACACGGTCGTGCATCTTATTGCGCATGCGATGGAGCCGGTGAAAACCGATCGCGGCATGATGATCATGCCGACGGTGACGTTTGCCGATTGTCCGCCGCTCGACGTGATCATGGTGCCGGGCGGGCCGGGCCAGCAGGATCTGATGGAAGACAAGATCGTGCTTGAGTTCCTGCAGCGGCAGGCGCGCACGGCGAAATACGTGACGTCCGTCTGCACCGGTTCGCTGGTGCTCGGCGCAGCCGGCCTGCTCAAGGGCAAGCGCGCCACGTGCCATTGGGCCGCGATGGAGCACCTTGCGCCGCTCGGCGCCATTGCGGCCAACGAGCACGTGGTGGTCGACGGCAATATCGTCACCGGGGCGGGCGTCACATCCGGCATCGACTTCGCGCTCAAGCTTGCGGCCATTCTCGAGGGTGAAGATGTAGCGCGGCAAATCCAGCTGCAGATCGAATATGATCCGGCACCGCCTTATGATTCCGGATCACCGCGCACCGCATCGCCGGCAATGGTCGCGGGGGTCCGCAGCCGCCTCGCGCCGCTCAACGAACAGCGCCGCGAAGTGGCCCGCCGTGTCGGCAGGACCCTCGGCGTGCCGCAAAGTCGTGATTAGAACGTGAAGGGCCATGCCGGTACCGACCAAACTCGATCATTGCGTCATCCACGTCACCGACTGGGATCGTTCGAATGCATTCTATCGCGACGTGCTCGGGGCCGAAGTGGTGGTGCGGCCGGTCGGTTTTGCCTACCGCTTTGGCGACAAACAACTCAATGTGCATGGACCGGGGGTGAAGCCCGCCGAGGTCGCCCGGCTGCCTGTCGCGCCCGGCAACAGCGATCTTTGCTTTGAATGGCAGGGGCCGATTGCCGATGCGATGGCCCATCTTGGGCGACATGGTATTGCGATCGAGCGGGGACCTCTGGAGCGCTTCGGTGCCAAGGGCCGAGGTACGAGCGTCTATTTCCGCGACCCGGATGGCTCGTTGATGGAATTCATGTCCTACATCGATCCATTGAAATAAACCATTGAAAATATAAGATAATATCAGATGGCAGCGCCCCTACACGATCCCACAGTCCTGCCGGACAATTTGCCGGTGCCGAAAGACGATGGCGCGGCGCGGCATCTGCCGGGTTGCCGGCTGCCCGATCTGGCGCTGCCGGCGACGAACGGGCAGGCGGTCAATCTTGCAAAGCTGGCGCGCCGCACGGTCGTCTATGTCTATCCACGCACCGGCCGGCCGGGCCAGCCGTTGCCGACTGGATGGGATGGAATCCCGGGCGCGCGCGGCTGCACGCCGCAGAGTTGCGGATTTCGCGATCATTTTGCGGAGCTGAAGCGGCTTGGCGTGGCGCAGCTTTATGGGCTCTCGACGCAGACGAGCGCGTACCAGCGGGAGGCGGTCGAGCGGCTGCATCTGCCGTTCCCGATCCTGTCGGACGAGGGCCTCAAGCTCACGCGCGCGATGAAACTGCCCACTTTCGAAGTGGACGTCATGACGCTGATCAAGCGCATGGCCTGGGTGATCGATGATGGGGTGATTTCGCACGTGTTCTACCCCGTGTTCCCGCCGGACAGGAGCGCTGAAGAGGTCGTATCCTGGCTTCAGGCGTCGAGATAGGCGCGCACGTCGGCGAATACCGCCCGGAACATCTTGGGCGTGAGCACGCCGGTGTTGGTGTTGTAGCGCGAGCAATGATAGCTGCTGAATAACCTGTAGTGGGCGACTGTCGCCTTGGCGCCGTGGCTGAATTCAGCGCTCGTTCGCTTGGCGCTCAGCGCTGCGAGCGTGGCGTCATGGGCGATGCGGCCGAGCGCCAGGATTGCGGTCAGTTTTGGCATCTCGGCGATGGTGGCTTTGAGAAAACTGCGGCAGGCCGTGATTTCGGCGGGGGTCGGCTTGTTTTCCGGCGGTACACAGCGCACGGCGTTGGTGATGCGCGCGTCGATCAACTCAAGACCGTCATCGGGACGGGCCTCATAGCGTCCGCGCGCGAATTTGAAATGCAAGAGCGTTTCATAGAGCATGTTACCCGCGTAGTCGCCCGTGAAGGGCCTGCCGGTGCGGTTGGCGCCCTTTAGGCCGGGCGCAAGGCCGATGATGAGCAGCCGCGCGTCGATCGGGCCGAAAGAGGGAACCGGCGCGTTGAACCAAGTCGGTTCCTTCGCACGCAGTGTTTTGCGGAAATCGACGAGACGCCGGCAGCGCTGGCAATTGCGGCCAGGTTCGGCCATTGCCGTGGATCAGTCCTCGAAGTCTTCTTCCTCGCCGGCGCCGGCCGGAGCCGGCGCGCGCTGCGGTCCCTGGCTGCGCTGCAGAAATTGCGGGGTGTGCTGGCGCGGCTCGCGCATGTCGCGCGGCTCGCGCACGGGACGCTCGGACGGATCGCGGCCGATCTTCGATTGCAGATCCACGATGTCGAGGAAGATGTCGGCCTGCCGGCGCAATTCATCGGCGACCATGGGCGGCTGGGTGGAAATCGTGGAGACCACGGTGACGCGAACGCCGCGGCGCTGCACGGCTTCCACCAGCGAACGGAAATCGCCGTCGCCGGAAAACAGCACCATGTGGTCGATATGGCCGGCAAGCTCCATGGCGTCGACCGCAAGCTCGATATCCATATTGCCTTTGACCTTGCGGCGGCCGGTCTGGTCGACGAATTCCTTGGTGGCCTTGGTGACCACGGCGTAGCCGTTGTAGTCGAGCCAATCGATCAGCGGCCGGATCGACGAATATTCCTGATCCTCGATAACGGCGGTGTAATAGAACGCGCGCAACAGGTTGCCGCGGGACTGAAATTCGCGCAGCAGACGCTTGTAATCAACGTCAAAGCCTAAAGACTTGGCCGTGGCATAAAGGTTGGCGCCATCAATGAATAGAGCGATTTTTTCTTGTGTCGTGGACATTGTGTCTCTCTCGTTCGTCATCAAAACCCAATCCATGGGCCGCGTCATTCCGTGCAAGTGCGGAGGTTCGCGGACGGATCATCCTTTAGAGCAACGCGCGCGGCTTTTATGAAATGAGGCACACGGGTTGCGGCGGATGGTCCGATATATGAATAAAGCTAATTCGCACAGACCGGACTTGTTTCCCAAAAGGAATTGCAACGCTTCCTTCCAAGGTCTTGCCTAACAGACGGAAGCTGCCACGCCAAGCCAAATCTCAATTGGCTCTTGAACTTTGACCGACAAGCAGATACCTAACGGAGCGAATTAGGACAACGCTACGTTGCAGGAGACGTTAACAAATGGCCCGCGTCACCGTCGAAGACTGTATCGATAAGGTTGAAAATCGTTTTGACCTCGTGCTGCTCGCGAGTCATCGCGCGCGCATGATCTCTTCCGGCTCACAGATCACGATTGAGCGCGACAACGACAAAAATCCGGTCGTTGCGCTGCGCGAAATCGCCGACACGACCATCTCGCCTGGCGACTTGAAGGAAGACCTCATCCATTCGTTGCAGAAATACGTAGAGGTCGACGAACCCGAGGCCGAAGCGGTGCCGCTGGTCGCCGGAACAGGCGGGGCTGTCGATGCGGACGACACCGATGTGGCCGTCGAGCATATGAGCGAGGAGGAGTTGCTCAAGGGGCTCGAAGGGCTAGCTCCCCCTGAGGAGCAGCCTGAGGAGGAACCGGACGAGCCATAGCCGCCCGTTATCTGCCTGGATTTAACAAAACGGCCCGGAAACCCCGGGCCGTTGGCATTTTAGCAACTGAATTTACCGTGGGTTGTGCCTGCTCCCTTGCGGGCCTGCCAAATACCCATGATATTTTTAATGGTCGTCCATGATAATGCCGGCCAAAAGGGAAGAATGGCTCGTTCGACCACCGATCTACCCCACGCGCCAAGTGCGCCACGGCGCCTTGCGCCATTCGAACGCGGCTTGAATATCGTTTCGCAAGTTATTGGTAGATCTCCAAAAAAGGAAGAAGTCACACGCGCGGTCAAGCCGTCAATGATGCGGCAATACGACCTCATCGAACGGGTGCGGCGCTACAATCCGGCGACCGACGAGGCGTTGCTCAATCGCGCCTATGTCTATGCCATGAAGGCGCACGGCGAGCAGAAGCGCGCGTCGGGCGATCCGTATTTCTCTCATCCGCTCGAAGTTGCGGCCATTCTCACCGATTTGAAGCTCGATGACGCCACCATCGCAGCCGCGCTCTTGCACGACACGATTGAAGATACGCCGGCAACGCGGGCGGAGATCGATCAATTGTTCGGCCACGATATCGGCGTACTGGTCGAAGGCCTGACAAAACTGAAGAAACTCGATCTGGTGTCGAAGGAGGCAAAGCAAGCCGAGAATCTGCGGAAGCTCTTGCTCGCCATCGCCGAAGACGTGCGCGTGCTGCTGATCAAGCTCGCGGATCGCTTGCACAACATGCGGACGCTCGGCCACCTGCCCGCTGACGGGCGCAAGCGGATGGCCGAGGAGACACTCGATATCTACGCTCCGCTTGCCGGACGAATCGGCATGTACGAGATGCGCGAGGAGCTGGAGGACCTGTCGTTTCGCGAGCTCAATCCTGATGCCTCTGCGGCGATGAGCGAACGCCTTGCGGACCTCGCCGAACAGAACAAAGACCTGATCGTCGAGATCGAGCAGCAGCTCGTCACCAAGCTTGCCGAATCCGGCATCGCGGCGGTGGTCGAGGGGCGGCGCAAACGAGCCTACTCGATCTGGCGGAAGATGGAGCGCAAGGCGGTCGGCTTCGAGCAGCTCTCCGATATTTTCGGGTTCCGCGTGATCGTGAAGTCGATCGTGGAGTGCTATCGCGCGCTCGGGATCGTGCATACGACGTGGCCCGTCGTGCCCGGACGTTTCAAGGACTACATCTCAACGCCGAAGCAGAACGATTACCGGTCGATCCACACGACCGTGATCGGTCCGGGCCAGCAGCGTGTCGAACTGCAGATTCGCACCGAGGAAATGCACGAGATCGCAGAATACGGGATCGCCGGGCATGCGCTCTACAAGGACGGGGTGGGATCGCCGACCGAGATGCTGTCGCGGGAATCGAGCGCCTATGCATGGCTGCGCCATACCATCGAGCTGCTCTCGGAAGGCTCGAACCCGGAGGAATTTCTCGAGCATACCAAGCTCGAACTGTTCCAGGATCAGGTGTTCTGCTTCACGCCGAAGGGCAAGCTGATCGCATTGCCGCGCAAGGCGACGCCGATCGATTTTGCCTATGCCGTGCATACGGACATCGGCAACCAGACCGTCGGCTGCAAGATCAATGGCCAGATGTCGCCGCTGGTTTCGGAGCTCAATAACGGCGACGAGGTGGAAGTCATCACCTCGAAGGCGCAGACGTCGCCACCCGCGGCCTGGGAATCACTGGTGGTGACCGGCAAGGCGCGCGCGGCCATTCGCCGGGCAACGCGCGCAGCCGTGCGCAATCAATACGCCGGGCTCGGCCGGCGCATCGTCGAACGGCTCTGCCAGCGTGCCAAGCGCGAATATTCGGACGAGAAACTCAAAGGCGCGCTGCCACGGCTCGCGCGGGCGACGATCGACGAGGTTTTTGCCGCGGTCGGTCGCGGCGAAATGCGCCCCTCCGACGTGGCGCGCGCCATGTACCCGGACTACAAGGAAGAACGCATCGCCGCGGTGCCGCCGCCGAAATCCGAGGGCGGCTGGTTTGGGTTGAAAAAGGCCAAGGCGGTGAAGTTCAAGGTGCCGGTGGTACGCGACGGGGTCGCCATTCCCGTGCGCGGCATCAACGACGATTTGCCGATACGCTTTGCGCCAAACGGCGGGGCGGTGCCGGGCGACCGCATCGTCGGTATTCTGACCGCCGGAGAAGGCATCACGATCTATCCGATCCAGTCGCCGGTGCTGAAGGATTTCGAAGAGACGCCGGAACGGTGGCTGGATGTGCGCTGGGACATCGACGAGGACGCGCCGCAGCGTTTCCCGGCGCGTATCGCCGTGCAATCGATGAACGAACCGGGCACGCTTGCGCAGATTGCGCAGGTCATCGCCGAGCATGACGGAAATATCGACAACGTGCGCATGTCGCGGCAGTCGCCGGATTTCACCTCGCTCACCATCGATCTCGAGGTCTACAACCTCAAGCACCTCAATTCGATCATCTCGCAGATACGCGCCAAGAAGGTGGTGGCGAGCGCGGAACGGGTGACGGGGTGAGCGAGGTCGCCGAGCGGGCGGAGACTCAAAAAGCGAGCGGCGCGGTCGCCCGCCTGCGCCTCGGTGTCAACATCGACCACATAGCCACGATCCGCAACGCGCGCGGCGGCCGCCACCCCGATCCCGTACGGGCGGCCAAGCTCGCGGTTCAGGCGGGGGCCGACGGCATAACCGCGCATCTGCGCGAGGACCGGCGGCACATTCGTGACGACGATATTGCGCGCCTCAAGACCGAAATTGCGAAGCCGCTCAATCTGGAAATGGCGGCGACGACGGAAATGCTGTCGATCGCCCTCAGGGCCAAGCCGCACGCGGTCTGTATCGTGCCCGAGCGGCGCGCCGAGCGTACGACGGAAGGCGGGCTCGATGCGGTCGCCGGCCGCGCCACGCTCGCGCCCATGGTGAAGCAGTTGAACGGGGCGGGCATTCGCGTTTCGCTGTTCATTGCCGCCGATCCGGCGCAAATCAATACAGCAGCGGAACTGGGCGCGCCGGTCATCGAGATCCACACCGGCGCCTGGTGCGAAGCGCTGGCCCGTCAGGATGAGGCCTCGGCCTCGGCGGAATGGCAGCGGATCGTCGCGGGCGCAAAGCTTGCGAAACGCATCGGTCTTGAGGTCCATGCCGGCCACGGCCTCGATTACGACAGCGCTGAGGCGATCGCCGCGCTGTCGGAGATCGTCGAGCTCAACATCGGGCATTTTCTGATCGGTGAGGCGACGTTTGTCGGCCTTGCCGAAACCGTCAAACAGATGCGCGCGGCGATGGATCGCGGGCGGGCAAAGGCGCGCAAATGATCCTCGGCATCGGTTCCGACATTACCGACGTGCGGCGCATTGCCAAGGTCATCGAACGTCACGGCGATCGTTTCCTCGATCGGGTCTTCACCGCGACCGAGCGGACCCTTGCCGATCGCAGGAAGAACCGCGTTGAGACCTATGCCAAGCGATTTGCCGCGAAGGAGGCCTGTGCCAAGGCGCTCGGGACGGGTCTGCGCGCCGGCGTTTGGTGGCGCGATCTCGGCGTGGTGAATCTTCCGTCAGGCCGCCCAACGATGGAACTCACCGGCGGCGCCTTGCGGCGGCTCGTCGCCATCACGCCGAAAGATTACGAGGCGCGGATCGATCTCACCATCACGGACGAAGGACCGACCGCGCAGGCGTTCGTGATGATTTCCGCGGTGCCGATGGGTGCGCTCAAGGGTCGCTGAAGCCCGCCCGCCCGCGCATCGCGACATCCTGATGGCAACGATCAAGCCATTGATCTGACATATTTATTCCGATAGTCCGCGCTCCCGGCCGGGTTGCGATTGTTGGTTTGCGCCTCGGCTGTTCAGCGGTTACAAGGTCGCGGGGCGCGCGCTACCAGTATGAGAGGCCGATGAGCCTTATGACCAAAACGAAAGAGAAAAAAGAGAACCAGTTCGTCGAATTGGTAAGGCTCCTCATTCATGCCGGAATCATCGCGCTCGTCATCCGCACGTTTCTGTTTCAGCCATTCAATATTCCTTCCGGCTCGATGAAGGCGACGCTACTGGTCGGTGACTATTTATTCGTCTCGAAATACAGCTACGGCTTCAGCCGGTATTCGTTGCCATTCATCAATCCAGCGTCGTTCACCGGGCGGATCTTCGGCTCGAAACCCGAGCGCGGCGACGTCTTGGTGTTTCGGTTGCCCGCGGATGATACGACGGACTACATCAAGCGCGTCATTGGATTGCCGGGTGACCGCATTCAGGTGATCGATGGCCAGCTGCACATCAATGGCGTGGCGGTGTCGCGCGTGCAGGTGCCGGATTTCGTCGGCGAACAGCCGTGCCCGATGACATTCGTGAGCCGCGTCAAGCGATGGCGCGAAACGCTGCCCAATGGGGTCAGCTATGAGGTGCTCGATTGCATGGATAGTTCCGGATTTCCGGACACCACCCAGGTCTACACGGTTCCCGAAGGCAATTATTTCATGATGGGGGACAACCGCGATAATTCAACCGACAGCCGCTTCCCTTCGGTCGGATTTGTTCCGTTCGATAATCTTGTCGGCAAGGCGCAGGTCATCTTTTTCTCGGTTCGCGAGGGCGAACTCGCGCGCGAGATCTGGCGATGGCCGTGGACGGTACGCTGGGGCCGGCTGCTGACAATTGTGCGATGAGGCGGTCGGCCAAAGGTAGCAGCACAGGCGAAACATCGGTCCCGCGTCGCAAGTCGCGCCGTGCCGATGCGGCAAGCGGAACGCTGGAAGCGGCCATCGGCTATCAATTTCATGATGCCGCTCTGCTCAACAATGCGCTGACGCACGTATCGGCGATCGCCGGCGGCAATCGCGCCGCAAGTTATCAAAGGCTCGAATTCCTCGGCGATCACGTGCTCGGGCTGGTCATTTCCGACATGCTGTTCCGTGCCTTTCCCAAGGCGGACGAAGGAGAATTGTCGCGGCGGCTGGCCGATCTGGTGCGGCGGGAGAGCTGCGCGGACGTCGCGCGCGCGATCGATCTTGGCAGTTCGCTCAAGCTCGGGGCGTCGGAAGCGAATGCCGGCGGGCGGGTGCGCGTCGCCATTCTTGCCGATGTGTGCGAGGCCTTGATCGGCGCGGTATTCCTCGACGGCGGCTATCCGGCTGCGGCGGCAATGATCGAAAAACTGTGGGGCGAGCGCATGCGCGCGCCGGCGCGACCGTTGCGCGATCCCAAGACCGTGCTGCAGGAATGGGCGCAGGCGCGCGGCCTGCCGACGCCGGTCTATCGCGAGATCGCGCGCACCGGGCCGCATCACAGTCCGGAGTTCCGCGTCAGCGTCGTGCTGCCCGATCGCGAGCGGATCGAAGGTCTCGGGCCGTCAAAACGCGCCGCCGAGCAGGCGGCCGCCGCCGCGATGCTGGCGCGCGAGGGCGTGCGGCTGGACCGTCCCGATGGCTGAGGGCGAGCGCGAAGCCGACACGCGTTGCGGCTTCATCTCTTTGATCGGAGCGCCGAATGCCGGCAAATCCACGCTGATCAATGCGCTGGTTGGAACCAAAGTCGCCATTGTCACGCCGAAGGTGCAGACCACGCGGGCGCTGCTGCGCGGGATCGCGATCGTCGGCAAGGCGCAATTGGTCCTCGTCGATACGCCGGGGATATTTGCGCCGCGCCGGCGACTCGACCGCGCCATGGTGACCACGGCCTGGGGCGGGGCGCATGATGCCGACATTGTCGCTGTGCTGATCGACGCCAAGCGTGGCCTCGACGACGAGGCCACCGCCATCCTCGATCGGCTTGGCGAACTCGCGCAGCCGAAGGTGCTCATCCTCAACAAGGTCGATCTGGTGGCGAAGGAAAGCCTGCTTGCGCTTGCACAAAGCGCCAATGCGCGCGCAAAATTCTCCGCGACCTTTATGGTGTCCGCGCTCAAGGGCGATGGAATGGCCGACGTGAAGAACTGGTTTGCCGCGCACGTTCCCGAGGGGCCGTGGCATTTTCCGGCCGACGAAGTATCGGACGCGCCGCTGCGTCAGCTCGCGGCTGAGATCACGCGCGAGAAGCTCTATCTGAAGCTGCATCAGGAATTGCCGTATCAGTCGACGGTCGAAACCGAGAGCTGGCAGGAGCGCAAGGACGGCTCGGTGCGCATCGAGCAGACGATCTATGTGGAACGCGAAAGCCAGCGCAAGATCGTGCTCGGAAAGGGCGGGCAATCGATCAAGGCCATCGGGGAGGCGGCCAGAGTTGAGCTCAGCGCTCTGCTGGAACGGCCGGTGCATCTGTTTCTGTTCGTCAAGGTGCGGGAAGGTTGGGGCGACGACCCGGAACGGTACCGCCAAATGGGGCTAGAGTATCCGGGGGATTGATTCGAAGGGTCTGGCGCGGACATGCAATGGACCGATGACGGCATCGTGCTCGGCTGCCGCCGGCATGGCGAAGCCAACGCCATCGTCGAACTGATGACGCGCGAGCACGGCCGTCATCTCGGCCTGGTGCGCGGCGGCGCAAGTTCGCGCTTAAGGCCCGTGTTGCAGCCCGGCAATAACGTGCGCGCGGTCTGGCGGGCGCGGCTGGACGAGCACCTCGGGCATTTCACGGTGGAGACCTTGCAGGTGCATGGCGCGTCCATCGGCGCCGCGGCGCATGTGGTCTACGGTGTGACGCATCTTGCAGCGCTGTGCCGGCTCTTGCCCGAACGCGATCCGCATCCCGCCGTGCACGATGGGCTAATGGCCGCGCTCGACCGCCTCGAGCAGACGGGCGAGGCCGGTCCGGCGCTCGCCCGTTTCGAATTGCAGATTCTGACTGAGCTTGGCTTCGGACTGGACCTTGCCGCCTGCGCCGCGACCGGGCAGACCAGCGCGCTCGACTATGTGTCGCCGAAATCGGGGCGTGCGGTGTCGCGCGAGGCCGGCGAGCCATGGCGCGATAAATTGTTGCGGCTTCCCGCCTTCCTGTCCGGTGCCGGGCCGGCGTCGACCGACGATCTCGCGGATGGATTCGCGCTCACCGGATATTTTTTGACGCGCCATGTCTTGGCGCCGCGCGGGCTTGCCTTCGGCGAATCGCGCGAGCGCTTTATCGCGGCGGTGGTCGGTCAATCAATTCGAACCGCCACCGGTGCTGGTCGGTAACGGTTCGAACGATGTCACGGGCTTCCGATCTCAGTAGTGCCAGCGGCGATAGTAGCCGGGCACCCACCAGCAGTGCCGGCGCCCGTAATAGCTCCAACGGCAAACCCACCGCACGTTGTGGGCGAGGTTTGTGCTATCGGCGGCGTCGCGCATCGCGGCGGCCGGCGCGGTCGGAGTCACGGCCTGAGCGCTGCCGGTGAGCAATTGGGTTGTTGATACAACCGCCAATGCCGCGGCAGTCGCAAGAAGTGTTCTGCGCATTTTCCTCTCCTTCTTGGTTTTTCGGAGCTAACAAGCGTTGCTCGAAACGGACTCGTGTCCTGCATTAGAAACGCGAAAGTCGTTTCGCAGTTTCAGTGACTAACGTTGAAACTTGCTGAATCCATCATGATAATATTTTTTTATATATGTTCATCTGTCGTTCATGCGCGCGAAAACGCATGCGACAAAGAGTCATGGCGCACGACAATCTTCGGAAACGAGGTTGGGCCTGACCGCGCCGGGCGTTCAGGCCCACCGCTGTGCGTTTGGTCTTAGCGGCAGACGATCCAGCAACGGCGCCAGTTGCACCGGCGGCTGCACCAGCGGCCGCGGTCCCACCATGCCTTTACGATCGGATTGGTGCTGCTGTTCGTGGCCGAGGGAATTGGCGTGTAGTTGATAGGGGCTGCGGAGCTTGTTGCCAGTCCGGCGAAGCCCAAGACTACCGCGATAATCGAAGTGAACAGGATTGTGCGCATTGCTTTTCTCCCTTGCTGTTTCCTTTACGCCAGTTGCTCGATTGTACTGAGGCCATTGTACTAAGGCCATTTTACTGAGGACTGCCTTCAGGCCGCGTTAGACGGCTCAAGATATCGGGCGGAATACGAACAACGCGTGGCCGCTGCGTTCATTTCTCGTTCATCAAAACGGAATCAAGGATGCGCCGATGGGCCAAAACCGGCAACAGTTTCGGCTCAGCTAAACACAGAATATGCAGTGACGAAGGGACGCGGCTGCTGTTGTCCTTCTGTCACCCTTGCGTTACCCAGCCATCATGGGAAAGCGGCTGATTCCCCCTGATCCCTCGGATGTGCACGCGATCGCGTTGCGCGAGGCGCTCGAGGAGCGCTACCTCGCGTATGCGCTCTCCACCATCATGCACCGGGCGCTGCCCGATGCGCGCGATGGGCTGAAGCCAGTCCACCGGCGATTGCTGTTTGCAATGCGGCAATTGCGACTCGACCCGGGTCAGGCGTTCAAGAAAAGCGCGCGCGTGGTCGGCGACGTCATCGGCAAATTCCATCCGCATGGCGACCAGGCGGTCTATGACGCGCTGGTGCGGCTCGCGCAAGATTTCGCACAGCGCTATCCGCTGGTGGACGGGCAGGGGAACTTCGGCAATATCGACGGCGATAATCCGGCGGCCATGCGCTACACCGAGGCGCGGCTCACGGAAGTCGCGCGCCTCCTGATCGACGGGATCGACGAGGACGCGGTCGATTTTCGGCCGACCTATGACGGCGGCGACGCCGAGCCGGTGGTGCTGCCGGGCGCGTTTCCCAATCTGCTCGCCAACGGCTCGCAAGGCATTGCGGTCGGAATGGCGACATCGATCCCGCCGCACAACGCCGCCGAGCTGTGCGATGCCGCGCTGTTCCTGATCGACAATCCGAATGCGCGTAGCAAGACGCTGCTCAAATACGTGCCGGGCCCGGATTTCCCGACTGGCGGTTTGATTGTCGACCCGCGCGAGGTGATCGCGGAGGCCTACACGACCGGCCGCGGGTCGTTCCGCGTGCGCGCGCGCTGGAAAAAGGAAGAAACGGGCCGCGGCACGTATCAGATCATTGTCACCGAGATTCCTTGGCTGGTGCAGAAGACGCGCCTGATTGAAAAGATGGCGGAGCTGCTCAACGACAAAAAGCTGCCTTTGATCGATGGGTTCCGCGACGAGTCAACGGAAGATGTCCGTATCGTCATTGAGCCGAAGTCGCGCGCGGTTGATGCCGAGCTCCTGATGGAGTCGCTGTTCAAGCTGACAGAACTCGAGAGCCGCATTCCGCTCAACATGAACGTGCTGTCCAAGGGCCGCGTGCCGAAAGTCATGGACCTCGGTGAAGTCTTACGCGAATGGCTCGACCATCGGCGCGAGGTGCTGCTTCGCCGTACGAAATTCCGGCTCAAACAGATCGAGCACCGGCTCGAAGTGCTCGGCGGCTTCCTGGTCGCCTACCTCAACCTCGACAAGGTGATCAAAATCATCCGCAACGAGGACGAGCCCAAGCCCGTGCTGATGAAGACGTTCAAGCTCTCGGAGCTGCAGGCGGATTCCATCCTCAACATGCGATTGCGCAATTTGCGCAAGCTCGAAGAGATGGAGATCAAGCGCGAGAACAAGGAATTGCGCGAGGAGAAGGCGGAGCTCGAAAAACTCGTGCGGTCGGAGAAGGAGCAGTGGAAGAAGATCGCCAATGAGATCAAGACGGTCCGTGAGACATTCGGTCCGAAGACGCCGCTCGGCAAGCGCCGCACCGGATTCGCCGAGGCGCCGGAGCACGATGAGGCGGCGATCGAAGAAGCCATGGTGGTGCGCGAGCCGATCACGGTCGTGGTTTCGGAGAAGGGTTGGATCCGCGCATTGCGCGGCACGGTGACGGACCTCTCGGGCGTTGCATTCAAGGCCGACGACGCGTTGAAATTTTCATTTCCGGCGGAAACGACATCAAAATGTCTGGCGTTTGCCACCAACGGCCGGTTCTACACGATCGAAGCCTCCAAGCTTCCCGGTGGCCGCGGCCATGGCGAGCCTGTCAGGCTATATGCCGATCTCGAGCAGGAAGGCGAGCTGGTGTCGGCGTTCCGCTATCAAGGCGGACGCAAGCTTGTGGTCGCGAGCGCAAGCGGCCGTGGCTTCGTGGTGGCGGAGGACGAATGCCTGGCCAACACCCGCAAAGGCAAGCAGGTGCTCAATGTAAAGCCGCCCGACAAGGCGCGCGCGGTTGCGGCGGTCGAGGGCGAGTTGTTGGCCGCTATCGGCGAAAACCGCAAGATGGTGATCTTCCCGCTTGAGCAAGTGCCTGAGATGACGCGCGGACGGGGGGTGCGCCTGCAACGCCACAAGGAAGGGGGATTGTCGGACGTGAAGACATTCAAGGAGGCTGATGGCCTGACTTGGATCGATTCTGCCGGACGCGTATTCAATTTGTCGATGAAGGAGCTTGCCAATTGGCGCGGTAATCGTGGCGACGCCGGCCGTATCAAGCCCGATCGGTTTCTTGCGAATCTGAAATTCGGAAGCATGCCCGAAAGCGGGAAGGGCAAGCCGGAGAACGAGTAGTTCTTCCTGATCCCGCATATACCCGGATAGGGATGCGAGCAGCGAAGCTCGGCCGGTCTGATGGCTGAGGCCGGCTTGGTTCCGATTTATGCAATTGCAAATTATTCGCAACAAGGTTAGATTGTTTAAGTTCTTTCGGTAGGAGTCGGGATGCTGGTCAAAACGCCGCAGGATCAGGCCACGGCCGTACAGCCGGGCTGGCGACGGCGCGGCGAAAGGCAGTCGCTGGCCGAGGTGTTCGGCACCATTGCGACGCGCCCCACCGGATCGCTGTGGAAGAAACTCGTCGCGTTTCTGGGGCCGGGCTATCTCGTTGCCGTCGGTTACATGGACCCGGGCAATTGGGCGACCTCGCTCGCCGGAGGTTCCAAATTCGGCTACGCACTGCTGACCGTTGCGCTGCTGTCGAACCTGATGGCGGTCCTGCTGCAATCGTTATGCGCCCGGCTCGGAATCGGAGCGGGACGCGATCTCGCGCAGGCCTGCCGTGATGCATTTCCGCGCGCGGTGTCGCGGCCGCTCTGGGTGCTGGCGGAGATCGCGATCTGCGCCACGGATTTGGCCGAGGTGATCGGCACCGCGATCGGGCTCAATCTGTTGTTCCATGTCCCGCTGGAACTCGGCGTGCTGATTACTGCGCTCGACGTGTTTCTCATTCTTTGGCTGCAGAATCTGGGCTTCCGCTGGATCGAGGCGTTCATCGTGACGCTGCTCGGCGTCATAGCGTTGTGCTTCGCGGTCCAGATCGCCTTGGCCAATCCGCATTGGGGAGCGGTGATCCGCGGGTTCGCGCCGACGACCGAGGTCGTCACCAACCCGGAAATGCTCTATCTCGCGATCGGTATCATCGGCGCTACCGTGATGCCGCATAATCTGTACCTGCATTCGGGCGTGGTGCAAACGCGGCGATTCGGCAACTCGGTGGCGGAAAGGCGCGAGGCGATCACGCTGGCGACGATCGATTCGACTATCGCGCTGACGTTTGCGCTCCTGATCAATGCTTCGATCCTCATCCTCGCAGCGGCGACATTCAACAAAGTGGGCCAGACCGAGGTGGCTGAACTCGATCAAGCGTATTCGTTTCTCGCCCCGTTGCTCGGCTCGGCGATCGCGCCGACGCTGTTCGGCATCGCGCTCCTGTGCTGCGGGATGAATTCGACGGTGACGGCGACACTCGCCGGTCAAATCGTGATGGAAGGATTTATCGATATCCGTTTGGCGGCCTGGGCACGGCGGCTGATAACACGCTCAATTGCCATCATTCCGGCAGCCGTTGTGACGATCTGGTACGGCGCGGCGGGGACGGCAAAATTGCTGATTTTCAGTCAAGTCGTGCTCGGACTGGCGCTGCCGTTCTCGATCGTGCCGTTGATCATGTTCACGGCCAACCGGCGGAAAATGGGCGAGCTTGCAGCGCCGTTGTGGGTGACGGGGCTCGCCATCGTCGTCGCGGCAATCCTCATCGTGCTCAACGTCAAACTGATCTACGACCAGATCGCCAGCTGAATGCGCCAGCCGCCTAGCGGCTGATCCGCACCCAGCGGTCGGGCGTCAGGCGTTCCTGCGGCAGGAAGCGGCCCTTGTAGTCCATCTTGGGCGAACCCTCGACCCAGTAGCCGAGATAGACGTAAGGCAGGCCCATGCGGCGCGCGCGCACGATGTGATCCAGGATCATCAATGTGCCGAGCGAACGGTTACCCTCTTCGGGATCGAAAAACGAATAGACCATGGACAGGCCGTCGCTGAGCACGTCGGTCAATGCCGCTCCCAATAGCGTGCCGACACCGCGGCCGTTGAGCGCGCTATCGGGGCCGCGCCGCCGATACTCCACCAGCCGCGTTTTGACGTGGCTGTCCTCCACCATCATGGCGTAGTCGAGCACGGTCATGTCGGCCATGCCGCCGTCGTGATGGCGGGCGTCGAGATAGGCGCGGAATATCGAGTATTGCTCGGAGGTCGGCACCAGCGCGCGCATTTCGCCGATGATGTCGGCATTGTGGGCGAGGACGCGGCGCATGCTCCGTGTCGGGCGGAATTCGTCGGCAATTACCCGGATGGATACGCAGGCGCGGCAGCCTTCGCAGGCCGGCCGATAGGCGATGGACTGGCTGCGGCGGAAGCCGCCATGGGTCAGCAGGTCATTGAGACCGGGCGCGCGATCGCCCACCAAATGCGTGAAGACCTTTCGTTCCTCGCGACCCGGCAAATAGGGGCAGGGCGACGGCGCGGTCAAATAGAATTGAGGCGTATCGCGCGAATGCTGGGTCACGATATTCCCAAAAAATAAATGGCCAGCGGAATGGTTCCGCCGACTCCGGCTGAATTTTGCCAGCAAAATTCCCTGCGGCAAAGGGGGATCGCTAGCCGTTCCGCTGGGCGGTTCGCAACATGTTCGCCCGCGCCTCATTGTTAATGATTACGGCGCCCAGCACGATATCGTGCAGCAGGCGACGGCGCTGGTTGAAGAAGCAAACCAGGAGGATGAACGGGGTGAGGGCTGAAACGGTGATCCAGAAAACCACGGCGTGGACCGCGCCGAGCACGAAATAGGCGGGGGCGCCGTACCAAGTGCGCATTTCGAGATCCATCACGCGCATGCCGATGGTCGCCGAACGCGGGCCGCCAAGGGTGAAGCCGTAATAGGCGAGCGCCCAAATGATGGTTGCGGGCGGAAGCAAAATATAGAGGAAAAAGCCGAGCCCAAGCGTGATGATGCCGGCGGCGAAAATGAACATCCCCGCCACCGCGACCGGAACCGCCAAAATCGTCAGATCGATTACGAAGGCCACGAGGCGGCGCGGCAGCACGTCGGCGAACAGTTCCGGGTTTGCCGCCGGATCGTAAGCGTGCGGCTTGACCTCAAACGGCAAGCTGATGCGGTTGGGTTCACTCGCAGGCATGATTCCCCCTCGCTGCCAGGGATGTGGACAATAACGTCCGCTGTTGCAAGAGGCTTGAAGGGCGAATTCGACGGGTTCGCGGCGGAAATTTGGATTAGAGTTGGACGAAGGAGGCTGGATTGGACGTTACCCTCGCCGATATTCAGCGCGCCCAGCGGACCATCGCCGGGCATGTGCTGCGCACGCCGATGCTGCCTGCGCCGAAGCTTTCCGCGCTGACCGGCGCCGAGGTCTTCGTCAAATACGAAAACATGCAGGTCACGAACTCGTTCAAGGAGCGGGGTGCGCGCGTGAAGCTCACCGCTCTTTCGGTAGCGGCACGAACGCGCGGCGTCATCGCCATGTCGGCGGGCAATCATGCACAGGCGGTGGCCTATCACGCGGAGCGGCTCGGCATTCCGGCCACGGTGGTGATGCCGGTGACGACGCCATTCGTGAAGATTGCGGCCACCAAGGAATACGGCGCGCAGGTCGTGCTCGACGGCGAGACAATCACGGAAGCGCAAGCACGCGCTGAGGTGATCGCAAAAGAACGCAATCTGATCTGGGTGCATCCCTATGACGACATCCACGTCATCGCGGGGCAGGGTACGGTCGCGCTCGAGATGCTGGAAGAGGTCGCCGATCTAGACGTGCTGGTGGTCCCGATCGGCGGCGGCGGGTTGATTTCGGGCATGGCGATTGCGGCGAAAGCGGTTCGACCGGACATCGCGATCATCGGGGTCGAGGCCGTGCTCTATCCGTCGATGTGGAATGCTGTGCACGGTGGCCACAGGCCGCTCGGCGGCGCGACGCTCGCAGAAGGCATTGCGGTCAAGAATGTCGGGCATCTCACATTGCCGATCGTGCGTGCGATGGTGAGCGACATCGTTCTGGTGGACGAGCAGTACATCGAGCGGGCGGTCAACGCCTATCTCACGCTGCAAAAGACCATGGCCGAAGGCGCGGGCGCGGCGGGACTGGCGGCCATGCTGGCGGAGCCGGCGCGCTTTGCCGGCAAGAAGGTCGGCCTCGTTCTCTGCGGCGGCAATATAGATCCGCGCATCCTCGCGACCATCATGGTGCGCGAGCTGGAGCGTGGGGACCGTATCGTTTCGTTTCGGCTCACCATTCCGGACCGGCCGGGTATTTTGGGTCAGATTGCGTCGCTCTTGGGCAAGCTCGGCGCCAATATCCTCGAGGTTGATCACCGGCGGCTGTTCCTCGATGTGCCGGCCAAGGGCGCGCGGCTCGATGTGACGGTCGAAACGCGCGACCGCGCGCATGCCGAGGAGATCATGCTTGCGCTTGCGGCGGAAGGTTACCAGCCGCTGCGGATCGAGGCGGGCGCCGCGATGGAATGACGCGCAAATAATCAGCGCGCTTTGAGCTTTTCCGCGACGCGCGGGGCAAAGTACGTCAGCACGCCGTCGGCGCCGGCGCGTTTGAAGGCGATCAGGGTTTCCATCATCGCCTTCTCGCCGTCGAGCCAGCCATTTTGCGCAGCCGCCATGAGCATCGCGTACTCGCCGGATACCTGATAGGCGAATGTAGGAACGGCGAATATCTCTTTGATTCGCATGAGAATATCGAGATAGGGCAATCCGGGTTTGACCATGATCATGTCGGCGCCCTCTGCGATGTCGAGTTCGGCTTCGCGCAGCGCTTCGTCGGCGTTAGCAGGATCCATCTGATAGGTGCGCTTGTCGCCCGTGAGCGTTGCCGACGAGCCGACCGCATCGCGGAACGGGCCGTAGAAGGCGGAGGCATATTTCGCCGTATAGGCCATGATCTGGGTGTCGAGGAACCCTGCGGCATCGAGGGCCGAGCGGATCGCGCCGACGCGACCGTCCATCATGTCGGATGGTGCGATGATGTCGCAGCCGGCCTCGGTTTGCACCAGCGCCTGTTTGACCAGCACCGCGACGGTCTCGTCGTTGACGATGATGCCGTTGCGCAACAGGCCGTCGTGGCCGTGGCTGGTGTAGGGATCGAGCGCCACATCACAGAGCACGCCGACTTCGGGGATTTCCTGCTTGATCGCACGGATGGCGCGGCAGACAAGGTTGTCGGGATTGAGCGCTTCGCTGCCGTCCTCATCGCGCATGGCCGGATCGGTATAGGGAAAGAGTGCAATGCAGGGGATGGTGAGCTTTGCGGCCTGTTCGGCGGCGCGTACCGCTTGATCCACACTGAGGCGCTCTACGCCGGGCATGGAGGGGACCGGCACGCGCCTGTTGTCGCCGTCGGTCAGGAACAGCGGCCAGATCAGATCGTCGGTGGTGAGCACGTTCTCGCGCACCATGCGCCGCGCCCATTCGGCCCGCCGGTTGCGGCGCGGCCGGGTCGGCAGGTCGAGCGGAAGCGTCGGTTGTGCGGCCGCCTTGGCCTCCACCGGCGTAAAGCGCACGCGGGGCTCGATCGGGCGGCCGAATTTGATGGCCATGAAAATTCGCACCTTTGTCGTTGCCGGATTTCGCCCGGCCCTCCATCTTATAGCGTTTTGAAGCGTCCGATGACAGGTGGGCGGCCAGGCGGCGGGTTAGGACGATGGATTTCGAGCTTTCCGAAGAGCAGCGCGCCTATCAGGCCACCGCACGGGACTTTGCACGCGCGCAAATGATGCCGCATGCGCGCGCATGGGACGAGGGCGAA
This sequence comes from Xanthobacteraceae bacterium, assembly GCA_035501735.1. Classification (GTDB taxonomy): domain Bacteria; phylum Pseudomonadota; class Alphaproteobacteria; order Rhizobiales; family Xanthobacteraceae; genus PNAI01. The sequence goes on from DATJVR010000020.1 coordinate 36,219, forward strand.
ATATTTCCGGTTGCGGCCCTGCGCAAGGCGGCGGCGCTCGGCTTCGGCGGTATCTATGTCAAGGACGACGTCGGCGGGTCGGCACTGTCGCGGCTCGACGCCACCATCATCTTCGAGGAGTTGGCGCAAGGCTGCACATCCACGGCGGCCTACATTTCGATCCACAACATGGTGGCGTGGATGATCGATGCCTTTGGCAGCGAACCGCTGCGGCGGAAATTCGTACCCAAGCTGTGCACGATGGAGCAGTTCGGGAGCTACTGCCTGACCGAACCTGAGTCCGGGTCGGACGCGGCGAGTCTCAAAACGCGCGCACGGCGCGACGGCGACCATTATGTGCTGGATGGCACGAAGGCATTCATTTCCGGCGGCGGTGTCTCGGATGTTTATGTCGTCATGGCGCGTACGGGCGAGCCAGGACCGAAAGGTATTTCATGTCTGGTGGTGGAAAAGGGCACGCCGGGGCTCTCGTTCGGCGCATTGGAAAAAAAGCTCGGCTGGAAATCGCAGCCGACCGCAATGGTGAATTTCGAAAACTGCCGGGTGCCGGCGGCGAATTTGGTCGGCAAGGAGGGTGAGGGTTTCAAGATCGCCATGGCCGGGCTCGATGGCGGACGGCTCAACATCGCGGCGTGCTCGATCGGCGGCGCGCAGTTCTGCCTCGACCGCACGATCGTATACATGCGCGAACGCAAGCAATTCGATACGCGGCTGTCGGACTTTCAGGCGCTGCGGTTTCGCATCGCCGACTATGCGACCGAATTGGAGGCGGCGCGGCTGATGGTTCGGCGCGCGGCGGTCGCGGTGGGGGAGCGCGCGCCGGGTGCGACACGGCTTGCGGCGATGGCGAAGCTGCTGGCGACCGACATCGGCTTCGAGGTGGTCAACGGCTGCCTGCAATTGCACGGCGGTTACGGCTATCTGCGCGATCATCCGATCGAGCGCGTGCTGCGCGACGTGCGCGTGCACCAGATCCTCGAAGGCACCAACGAGGTGATGCGGCTGATCGTCAGCCGCGATATATTGGGGAATTGAGACTCGCGGCGATGTAGCCCGGATGGAGCGAAGCGACATCCGGGACCGCCGTTCCCGCATTTCGCTGCGCTCAATGCGGGCTACGAGGCGTCGATCATGGACGAACGCTCCAACACCAAACGCCACGCGCGCTACGAGCGCGACCTGTACGGCTGGGCGACCGAGCAGGCGGCGCTGCTGCGTGCCGGCCGGATCGACGAGGCTGACGCCGCCAATATCGCCGAGGAGCTCGACGACGTGGGGAGCGAGCAATACGACAAGCTTGAAAGCGCCTTGCGGCTGATCCTGCTGCACCTGTTGAAATGGGACCATCAGCCGGAGCGGCGGTCGCGCAGCTGGCGGGCGACCATCACGGTGCAACGCAACCAGGTGCGCCGGGTGCTGCGCAAGAACCCGGGCTTGAAACCGCATGTGAAGACCGCGACCGCGGACGCATACGAGGACGCGCGGATCGAGGAGGCGGCGCAGACGCGGCTGTCGCCCCGCAAATTTCCGGCGCACTGTCCGTACGCGTGGGACGAGATCACG
>DATJVR010000021.1:0-2657 GCA_035501735.1 Xanthobacteraceae bacterium
AAGCTGTTCGTGTTCCTGAAGCGCCGCGACGCCGAGCCGACCAACAACGAAAGCGAGCGGACACTGAGGCCGTCGGTGATCTTTCGCAAAGTGACGAATGGGTTCCGCTCCGAGTGGGGCGCGAAGACCTACGCCGCCCTCTGCTCTATTGTCGAAACCGGCCGCCGCAACGGCCGGAGCGCCCTCACCGCCATCCGCGATGCCCTGGCATTACCCGCGGCCCGGGCAGCCGGCGCGCGACCAGCCCACGCGGCGTGAGTAATTACCACCGGGCTGCAGCGCGTCGGGCCAGCGGATATTCGACGTTCTCGTACAACCGGCGAATTCCGTCGCTGTTGAACTGTTCATCAGCGACTTTCAGTTGGGCCGCCATAAGAAGTTCGGGTGGCAGTTCCTCGATCGCGAACCGGATTGCGTCCGCCGCGCGGGCAAAACGCCCGTATCCGATGGGCTGCCGCGTCTTCCGGTGCCTGATGGGGGCTAACTCCGCCTCGGTCCCGGTCGGGGACAACTCCGCCTGGCTGCTGTAATCAAAAATGGCCATTTGTCGGGATTTCCCGCGCGCAACAATCGAACCGTAGCCGCCCAACGGGCGACCACGGCTTCGGCTTGGGAGTACCAGGCGTTAGAGCTGGCGGCCCTTCATCAGCGCGTCGACATCACGCTGAGCCTGGGTCTTTTCGAGGCTGTATTTGGCCGCGAGCTGCGTCACAAGATCGCTATTGCTCTTGAGCGCGACAGATCCTCTTCGGAGAATTTGCCCCACTTCGCTTGGATTGCCTTGAGGACGATCTGCTTGGTCTCGCCGGCGGTCGCCGGGCCGCATTGGAAGCAACATTTGTGTAAGAGGGGCAAAAGTCGTGGCGGTCAGGGCGAGCGGGCTCTGGCGAGGATGATTTGGGGCAGCGGTGGGATGACATGGCTGCCGGGGACGGCCAATCGGGCGCCGAGATAGTCCCAGAACGCGATTTCGAGCTTGGCGCAGGTCTTGGCCAGACCGAGGAAGGCGTCTCGACAGTCCCGACCGACATCGCTGCGCGTGCCGCCGCTGACCTTTCGCCTGGTGACGTGGCAGCGGATGTCGTTCTCTGATCCGTTGGTGTGCAACGGGGTCTCGGGTCGGTCGAGGACCATCAACAACTCGGGCTTGTTGGCGTTGAGCCGCATGAGCAGACGGTCGAGGGTGACGAAGCCGGTCATGCGCGTGAAGATGCGATCGAACCTCGCGCGCAACGCAGTCTTTCGCCGCTTGGTCGGATGGCAGCGGTAGGCCTTGAGATCGGCATAGAACTGCCAGATCAGATCGCGCACGGTGGCCTGGGCAGCGCGGTTCTCGGCGGTGAAGGCATCGAGCTTGTGAACTAAACGCTCGGAATGAACCCAGCATAGGCCGTGTTGGCCGACATTGAACTGACCGGCGTCGTCGCTGACGATGACGGTGTCGGGGAGGAAGCCGTGCGCCCTGACGCTGCCCCACAGTGCCCCCTCGGTCGCGACCATCACGGGATCCGGATTGACCTTGAGGGCTGGGATGCCGAGCGCTTCAAGATGTGCGTCCCAGGCCTTGCGACCGACGAAGCGACGTTCTTGATGCTCGACCAGGCGAGCGATCACATGGGCGGCCAACGCACGTTGGCGCATGTACGCCAACGCCTCGGCATTGATGACGTAGTCGTCGTGGCCGGCGCGCAGCAACTCGAGGAAGTTGAGGCGGCTCTTGGAGCCGGTCGTGCCGAACCAGGCGAAGTGGGCGTTACCAATCTGGGTGCAGAAGCCGTTGGTGGCCTTGTGGCGTGCGCCGGTGTCGTCCACTGTGATCCAGGCGGCGCTCAAAAGCCCGGCGCGCAGTGTGTCGCGAGCCTCGGTGAGAAAGTCGTCCTGGCGTTCGATCAAGAGGCGGAGCACTTGGCGCTTGCAGATCAAGATGCCGAAGCTGCGCAACAGCGTCACCAATCGGGGCACTGTCATCTGCCCTTGATGGTATTGGGCGAGCACGAAGCGGCGCAATTGCGGCCCGAAGTGACCATCGATGCCGTCCGGCAGCGCCGCCGTCATCATGCCGCCATCCGGCATCTGCCAGCGCTCGCAGCGGAAATTCACGACATGCCGACGGATCACCAGATCCTGCACCACGAAGCTCGTGTAGCCTTTGAAGCGCGCGCCCGGCGGCGCGGCCAGCTTGACGTTGCGGACCTCATCGATCGACAGCTTCGAGCGCGTGCTGCCGCGGCGGCGCCGCTCGTTCCCCGGCGGTTTCGGATTGCTCGCCTGTTCCATGCCGCTCGGCTTGATATTCGGCCGCGGCGGCCCGCCCTTGAGCCGTGCGATCTCGTCGCGTTGCGCCGCAACCGTTCTCTCCAGTTCCGCCACCTTCTCCAAAAGCCTCAGTACCAAGCTCTTCAGCTCGGCAGGCGACAGACCATCAATATCCTCGGGCAGCGGCATGCCCGCAAAGAATCCGACTCGCGCCGCCTTGAGAATCTTATAATCATACCGACGCCACGACTTTTGCCCCTCTTACTCAGCCACCGTATAAGTATATGATATTGCATTGATATTTGTGTTTTGGCGAGGTCACCTTTCGCCCGAGTTTGCGCAACTTCTCGGCGTCGCGCGATCTTTTTGGCAGCGGAAACGTTCTCACGCGTCGGTTCTTC
>DATJVR010000022.1:0-9207 GCA_035501735.1 Xanthobacteraceae bacterium
GCCCCAGCGGAAGCCGATCGAGCCGAGCGGCACGGCGAGCTTGCCGCTCGTCTCGTCGAAGCACACGGTCTTCCAGTCGGGGTTGTTGGTTTCGCCCAGCTTGTCGGCGAAGTCGGATGCCCTGAGAAATCTTTCGGGAACGTAGCGCTCACCCTGCTTCACCAGGCGCACCAACATGGGCATATCGGTATACTGGCGGCAGTACTCGCGAAAATATTCGCTCTTGTTCTTGGCGTGGTACTCCGTGAGGACGACGTGCCCCATCGCCATGGCGAGCGCCGCGTCGGTGCCCTGCTTGGGATGCAGCCACAGGTCGCCGAACTTGGAGCCCTCGGCGTAATCGGGAAACACCGAAACTATCTTCGCGCCCTTGTAACGCACCTCGGTCATGAAGTGCGCGTCCGGCGTGCGCGTCTGCGGCACGTTCGAGCCCCACATCATGATGAAAGTCGAGTTGTACCAGTCGGCCGATTCCGGGACGTCGGTCTGCTCGCCCCAGGTCATGGGCGAGGCGGGCGGCAGGTCGCAATACCAGTCGTAGAAGCTCATGCACACGCCGCCGATGAGCGAGAGATAGCGGCTGCCCGCGGCGTAGGAAACCATCGACATCGCGGGGATCGGCGAGAAGCCGATGACGCGGTCGGGGCCGTAGCGCTTGATCGTGTACACGTTCGCCGCGGCGACGATTTCGTTCGCCTCGTCCCACGAGGAGCGCAGGAACCCGCCCAGGCCGCGCTGCTTCTTGTAGGTGGCGGCGGCCTGCGGGTTTTCGACGATCGAGCGCCAGGCGCCGACCGGGTCGCTCGACTTCCTCAGCTCGCGCCACAGCTTCAAGAGCGGGCTCCTCACCATCGGGTACTTGAGGCGGTTGCCCGAGTACAGGTACCAGGAGTAGGACGCGCCGCGCGAGCAGCCGCGCGGCTCGTGGTTGGGCATGTCCGGGCGCGTGCGCGGGTAATCGGTCTGCTGCGTTTCCCAGGTGACGATGCCGCCCTTCACGTAGATCTTCCACGAGCACGAGCCCGTGCAGTTGGCCCCGTGCGTGGAGCGCACGATCTTGTCGTGCTGCCAGCGCTTGCGATACCCGTCTTCCCAACGCCGGTCTTCGCGCGTGGTGATGCCGTGGCCCGCAGCAAACGATTCCCCAGCACGCTTGAAGAACGTGAGGCGATCGAGAAAATGGCTCATCGTCTGATTTCCTTTCAGGCGGGGCGCGTGGCAACGGCGGGCGGCATGGGGGCCGCCGGCGGCCGGCGCTCGACGTCGTAAAGCAAACCGCCGCGCCGCGTGTAATAGCCCCAGGTAATGAGCAGGCAGCTCACGTAGAAGACGAAGAATCCCCAGAGTGCCGGCTCGACGCCGCCGGTGAGCTGAATAGACGTGCCGTAGCTCTTCGGGATGAAGAAGGCACCGAAGGCCGCGATCGCCGAAGTGAAACCGGTGATGGCGGCGGATTCTTTTTCAGCTTGGCGGATGCGCGCCGCCGCGTCCGCGCCTGGCATGAGACGATTCATTTCCTTGCGCATGATGTTCGGGATCATTTGGAAGGTCGATGCGTTGCCGACGCCTGCCGCGAAGAACAGCACGAGAAACATCGCGAAGAATCCCCAGAATGCGCTCGGCTGATCCTTGATGCCGAGGAAATACAGAACGCCGGCGACTCCGATCATCATCAGGATGAATACCCAGAACGTCACCCGGCCGCCGCCCCATCTGTCCGACACCCAGCCGGTCGCTGAGCGCGACAGTGCACCCACAAGTGGCCCGAGGAATGCATAAGGCAATGCATCGACAGCGGGGAATTGAGTTTTGGCGAGCAAGGGGAATCCGGCGGAGTAACCGATGAACGAACCGAAGGTCCCGGTATAGAGCCAGCACATCAGCCAATTGTGCTTGCGCTCGAAGATCACGGCTTGCTCGGAGAACGAGGCCTTAGCCGAGGCGATGTCGTTCATACCGAACCAACAGGCGAACGCGCTCGCCGCGATGAAGGGGACCCAGATAAAACCGGCGTTCTGCAGCCAGAGCGGCACCTGCTGATCGCCGCTTTTCACCATCGCGGGATCGCCGCCGAACCAGCCGAACACGCCGACGGTAATCGCGATCGGGACCAGGAACTGCACCACGCTGACGCCGAGATTGCCGAGGCCGGCGTTGAGTGCCAACGCGTTGCCTTTTTCCGATTTCGGGAAAAAGAACGAGATGTTGGCCATTGACGAGGCGAAATTGCCACCCCCCAACCCGCACAGCAGCGCAAGACCGAGCAGGATGAAGTACGGCGTCTCGGGATTTTGCACCGCATAGCCGATACCGACGGCCGGAATCATCAGCGACCAGGTGGTGACCGTCGTCCACAGGCGGCCGCCGAAGATCGGCACCATGAACGAATAGAAAATGCGTAGGACCGCGCCAGAGATGCCCGGAAGCGCGGCAAGCCAGAACAGTTCATCGGTGGTGAATTTGAATCCCACCGACGGCAGCTTGGCGACAACGACCGACCACACCTGCCAGATGGCGAAGGACAACAGCAGCGCGGGGATCGAGATCCACAGATTCCGCCGCGCGATCGTCCGCCCGGTGCTCTCCCAGAACGCCTTGTCCTCGGGCCGCCAATCCGCCAGCACGGCGCCCGCGAGGGCGCCGACATGCTTCGGCTCGTGGATCGGCTGCATCTCCGGCAATTGCGGGAGTTTGAGCAGCTCGGGCTCGGCGACCTCGCGCTCCATCTGCCGGATCGCCATGTGCATCCAGATCAGCGCGCACGATACGAGCGCGAACAGAAGCATGAAGCAGCTGGTGTAGAGGCCGGTCAGATCGAGCAACACGCCAAACGCGATCGGCAGCACGAATCCGCCAAGCCCGCCAATCATCCCGACGAGACCGCCGACGGAGCCCACGTTCCGCGGGTAGTAGACCGGGATGTGCTTGTAAACTGCCGCTTTGCCCAAGGCCATGAAGAAGCCGAGCACGAAGACGGTTACGGTGAACGGCACGACGCCCATTTCAAGATGGAAGGCGCGCGGGCCAGAGACGGTGTAGACGATGTAATCCGTCGGCGGATAGGACAGCACGAAGGTGCAGGCGACCGCCACGAGGAATGTCCAATACATCACACGCCGCGCGCCGTAGCGGTCCGACAGATGCCCGCCGTAGGCGCGGAAAACGCTTGCCGGGAACGAGAAGAACGCGGCGATCATACCCGCGGCTTTGATGTCGACGCCGTAGACGTTGATGAGATACTGCGGCAGCCACAGCGACAGCGCGACGAAAGCGCCGAACACGAAGAAATAATAGAGCGCGAACCGCCAGACTTGGACATTCTTCAGGGGCTCCAACTCAAGCCAGGCGCTGTGCGGCTTCTCCCGGCGCGCGCGGCGTTCGCGCAGCACCGGATCATCATTGGTCGTGAACCAGAATACGATGCCCATGACGGCGATGCCGACCGCCCAGACCTGGGCGGTCGTCTGCCAGCCATAAGCAACGAGCACAAAAGGGGCGAGGAATTTCGTAACCGCCGCGCCGACATTGCCGGCACCGAAAATGCCGAGCGCGGTGCCCTGCTGTGCCGTCGGGTACCAGCGCGAGACATAGGCGATACCAACCGCGAACGATCCGCCGGAAATGCCGACACCGAGCGCTGCCAACAGCATCTGCGGATAGGTTTGCGCGTAGGAAAGCAGGAAGGTTGCGACCGCGGCTGAGAGCATCACGAGCGTATAGACGATGCGACCGCCATATTGATCGGTCCAAATGCCGAGCACGAGCCGGATTAGCGACCCGGTTAGGATCGGCGTTCCGACCAGCAATCCGAATTGGGTTTCGCTGAGGCCGAGTTCCTGTTTGATCCGCACGCCGATGATCGCAAAAATCGTCCACACCGCGAAACAGACGGTGAATGCGATCGTTGAAAGCCAAAGTGCGCGGCTCTGATCGCTGTGTGTCGGAATTTGCTCAGCCATGATTGTCATCGCTCCGTTGGGTGGAATGGCAGCAGAGACAATCGGTACGGATCCTCCTTACGTTCGGTGTTGACGTACGTCAAAGCTGACGTTGGAATATCCTCTGCAGAATGAAAATAAGTTGCATTTTACATTTGCAATTCTTGGAAATGACTTTTTCAATACTTTCAATTGATATTTATCAAGACTGCGATGGAGTTATTCTGTATCTTTCAAGCCATGCGCCACATCGAAATCGATCTTGTCCGCCAGTTGCCGCTCTGTCGAGACATGACAGACGCGAATTTTGATTCGCTGATGATTGCGGCGTTGTTGCAGAAGTTTCCGCCGCACGCTGTTCTCATCCGCGAAGGCGAATTGCCGGATTTCCTTCACATCATTGTTGATGGATCGGTGGAACTGTTCGCGGAATGGGATGGCCGCGAAGTCACGCTCGATATCCTTCGGCCGGTCTCAACTTTTATTCTGGCCGCGGTCATTCGCGACGAAGTCTATCTCAAATCGGCACGCACATTGGTCCCGTCGCAAATTCTCATGATTCCGGCTGAAACAGTGCGTGACATCTTCAGTCGCGATGGAGCCTTTGCCCGCGCCATCGTGAACGAACTTGCGGTCCGCTATCGCAGCGTCGTGCGCTCTCTGAAAGACCATAAATTGAGGACAAGCGCGGAGCGTCTGGCCAATTGGATTCTCGAAATCGATCGTCAACAAGGTGGCAGCGGACGTGTTGTGCTGCCTCATGACAAGCGAACACTGGCCTCGCGCCTAGGCATGACGCCCGAAAATCTTTCGCGTAATTTGGCGACCTTGTCGGAGCACGGCGTGATCGGTGGCGGGAAGGAAATCGTCGTCACCGACCGCGAGGCACTCAAGCGCTGGGCAAAGCCCGACCCGTTGATCGACGGCTGATAGTTTTGTTGTCAGCGCAATGGATCAGTCAAAAGAGTCCAAAAACCGATAATATAAATCATTTCCTGTGAACCTCTGAGTGACAGAAGCTTGGCTAAAAAATAAGGAAAGCGGATATCACGAGTTCTGAGTCGATGTCGGCTCAGTACCATTCGCGTCGATACAATACCGCCAACAGTCATTACGTCGCTGAGTGTCATGTGGCTTTTCGCCCGCGTCACTTTTTGCGTTTTCGTCGGCTGACCATAATCAGTATGGCAGCCACCAGACCACCGAATGCTGATGCGAGCCTCGAATTGCGAGCCTTGCGATCAATTTCCGATTTGTAGAATAGTGCGTCAGATGGCTTGATAGTAGCGCATTGAGGATTGCTGCTGCGGGTAAGGTCGTTCGCGCCGTAGCAAGCGCGAGCCGCATTGAGTTTCGCGTAGTCGTCCCGAGTTGCCACGAACCAGTAGCTAGCACAAATCATCACCCAAATGATGATGCCGAGAACCCAAGCGACAACGTGCTTGCCGCTGATCGCCGCCGGTGGCGAAGGTTCAGTTTGCAAATTGTCGCGCATCTGCTTCGATCATAGAGCGCTGGAGAACGCGTCGCGCCATCGGTGCAGCAAGTTGCGTTAGTTGGCTGATCATCTTATCAGCGTCTCAAGGTGAATCGAAAGTTTTGTCGGAGGCTGGGGTAGGCGCATGAGTACGGCGAAAAGGATAGCCTTGATCGCTGCAGGCTACGCTCTTTCGATCGCCGGCGGCCTCGCCGCTGTCGCCGTCAATGAATTGCGCATCCCGGACGAAATCAAGGAGACCTCGGGCGGCATGGTCGCCTTCGGCGACATGGTCCTGTTCATGCTGGCTGCGGGATTCCTCAGCCTCGTACCGACCTGTTTCTTGCTGAGGCTATTCATCGAAAAGGCGCCGCGCACCTTGCTGGCCATCGAACTCCTGATCGCTGCGATCGGGCCGGTGAGCTGGCTGGCGGTGATTTACCTGGCAGGCGGCGCCAGCCCGCCGAACCAGCCGCCTCAGACCGTCAGTGTACTGCTTGGCCTGTTCGTCGCCTTCGCGGCCATTCCTCGCATGGTCCTCGGCCCGGTTTTGCTGGTGATCGAGGGAGCGACTTTCCTCCTGATCCGTGCACGTGTTGCGCGCGCGCTGCTAGCAACAGCAATGTTGATGGACCTCATTCCTCTGAGCATGTTCGCCCTGCATATGACGCGTGCGCTCCCCTATTAGACAAACAGCCCGTACTCCAAGGTGGCCTGCCGAACGGACACGTATGAAAGAGCACAACAAAATCCGCTTTGGTTCAACGGTGTTATTTTCTTCGCTATGTCGGCTCTGCTCCAATAGCGATCGAAGAACGGATGTTGCCGGAAGTCTGTTCCGTGCCAACTTCTACTGTGAGCAGGGTTGCAGTTGATGCGTTCACCGGCGCAGCGGCTTCGCCGCCGTGCTTTCCGCAATAAATACGATGCAATCGTACATCTCAGGCAGACGCACGAGTGCATAGTACTTGGAGTCTCGATCGGAATCGTAGACGGCGCCGATCATCCGATGCAATCTCGGTTTTGACAGCCAGGTGCTCACCGCACTGTCTTTGGGCAGGTAGCGGAGATCGAGAATGAAGCGAGGCAGACCCGTTTCCTGAAACAGCGCCTCGACACTGACTTTCCTGATCGGCGCGAGTGGCGCGGCAACGAGCGGACTAGGCTGGGTCCCGCCTTCTCCCCTGCGCCTCGCTCGCACCTCGCCATGATGTGTAGCGAATCCTATTACGACCATTTGATCGCCATAGCGATCGCGCAAATGATTGCCCAGGCTCTTCTCGCTGCTGCCCATATCGGTACCGACGTGGCCATTGTGCGCCCATAACACGACCTTCTGCCCGGGGAATGCTTCCTCGATCAGCCAACGCACATTCTCCGCCATGGCGCGGTCCCGTTCCGCCCCGGGAATTCCAGCACGCCTTGCGAAAGCTTGCAGCACGATGCGCGCGGCTTGGCGGATGTCGCGATACTCCTCCGGCGTCGAGGCCGTTACCAGCGTCTCGCGCCGTGCCTCGACGAGATCAAACGCCTTGTTGGCTCTGTCTCGAAGCCGTGTCTTCTCCCCTTCCGGGATTTCAGAGCTCGGCTTGTCCAACCCATCATAGAGCGCACGCACGACGTCTCGATCGGCGCAACTGGTACGGTCCAGGAAATCGATCACGCGGTTCATCGCCACATTCGGATTCTGCATGTCGAAGCCGGTAAAAGAGACAATGGGACGCTCGCCTCGCCTCACATTGTAATGACGCATCCAGTGGAGCAAGGCGGATACCTCCTCGGTCTGCCAGGTCCAGAAATACATGGCCGCGAGCGCGGCAGCCGCGTCGCCCTCCTCGCCGGTCTTGATGAAACGGTCGGCTTCTTGTGCTTCGGGCCAATTTCCCTCGATGGCGAAGACGGTGAAACCCTTTCTCTCCACCAAATATTCGAGCAGCCGGTGCTTCATCTGAAAGAACTCGGCGGTGCCGTGAGTCGCCTCGCCAAGCGCAACAAGACGTGCGTCCCCGATGAGCCGATCGAGGCCGGTGAGGTCATCGAAGCCGTTGCCGGCGTGGACGCTCTTGAACGGAAGGGCGTGGACGCACAGATCGCGCACGACGGCTGCGCGTTGCTCCGCCGTCAACAGCGGCTCGAACCTCGTTTCAGCATCGAGCTTATCGTCGACCCACGACTTGATCGCTCGTCGTTCCGAGCGGCTCAGACGCCAGCCGACGCCGGTGTTGATCCAGTAGTCGCGGCCGGTTGTCTCTATCCGATTGCTGAACCGCAGTGCAGCGAATGAGGTGATAAAGGCTCGCACGGAGCAAATCGTGACGCTGGCCTCGTCGCCATCGAGATCAAAACCCTGGATCTCGGTTTTAAGGCTTGGTTCGATCACGTCGGCGAGGTCGGCACGCCATTCGGCCATGACCTCCGCCAAGTCGCGCTCCTCCCCGGTAATCTGGAGCTCGCTGTACGCAAACGTGTGAAGCGCGCGAAGCGCGTCCAAGTCTCTATGGCGTACCGCCTCGCTCAGGCGCGCATATTGCGACTCGATTGCAAGCCTCGCCAGCTGTTCCTGATCCGACATGTCCCCTCCTGCTGAGGAGCAGCTATCACGTCGTTGAATGGATTCTCAGAGACGCCTGTACCACCGAATTGCAGTCAGGAGACTCACGGGCAAATTCGCGGTGAGATTTCGAAAATAATCCGTCTCTGACTCTGCACGATGACGATTTTCTCGACATGGCGCAAAGAGCGCGATTGCGGGCTTGAAATAAAGCCTAGGGCTTTGAGCGGCCTGAGAGATAGGTGACATATCGTACCGGACACATGGGTAACACTTTTCGCCCTTTGGTGGGAGGTGTTGATGCCGTGGAGAGCGAGTTCGGTGATGGAAGAGCGCCTGCGCTTTGTCGCCCGTGTGCTGGACGGCGAGGCGATGACCGAGATGTGCCGGGAATTCGGGATATCCCGCAAGACCGGCTACAAGATTTTCGACCGCTACAAGGAGCACGGATTGGAGGCCCTGTCCGACCGCTCGCGGCGGCCGGTGCGCTACGCCAACCAACTGCCGCCGGCGATCAAGAGCCTGATCGTCAGGCTCAAGGGCGAGAAGCCGCACTGGGGCGCGCGCAAGATCCGCGAGCTGCTGGTCCGGCGGCTTGCCGGCGATGTGCGCGTTCCCGCCAGGAGCACCATCCATGCCGTGCTCGACCGTCATGGCCTGGTCAGACGCAGGGGCAGGACACGCAACCGCGCCACCGGAACGCCGCTGTCGGAGGGCGCCGCGCCCAACGCACTATGGTGCGCCGATTTCAAGGGCGAGTTCAAGCTCGGCAACGGCCGCTACTGTTATCCGCTCACCGTCACCGATCATGCCTCGCGCTTCCTGCTCTTGTGCGAGGCGCTGGAATCCACCCGCGAGGAGCCGGCGTTTACCGCCTTCGAGCGGCTGTTCGCCGAGCGCGGTCTGCCGATCGCCATCCGCTCTGATAACGGTGTTCCCTTCGCCAGTCCCAATGCCTTGTTCAACCTCTCCAGGCTCTCGGTCTGGTGGCTCCGCCTCGGCATCGCCATCGAGCGCATCAAGCCCGGGCATCCGCAGCAAAACGGCCGCCATGAGCGCATGCATCTGACGCTCAAGAAGGAAGCCACCCGCCCGCCCGGCGCAGCAGCAGGCGCGCTTCGATACCTTCCAAAACGAGTTCAACACCGAACGCCCGCACGAGGCGCTTGCCATGAAATGCCCGGCCGAGCTCTATTCGTCCTCACCGCGCCCCTACGACGGCCTGCCCGAACTTAGCTATC
>DATJVR010000023.1:0-53426 GCA_035501735.1 Xanthobacteraceae bacterium
TGGCCGATCTCCTACGAGGGCCAGTCCGACACCGCCTGCTTCGACAACGCGCTCGAGTTCCTCGCCCAGGGCGGCTACTCGCTCGCACGCCGTGATGATGATGATTCCGGAGGCGTGGGCCGGCAATCAGCTGATGAACGAGGAACGCCGCAAGTTCTACGAATACAATGCGGCGCTGATGGAGCCGTGGGACGGCCCCGCGGCAATCGCCTTCACCAACGGCCGGCAGATCGGCGCCACGCTCGACCGCAACGGGCTGCGCCCGGCGCGCTATATCGTCACCCGCGACGACCGCATCATCATGGCCTCGGAAGTCGGCGTGCTGCCGATCCCCGAGGATCAGGTCGCCACCAAGTGGCGGCTGCAACCAGGCAAGATGCTGCTTGTTGACCTCGACGAGGGACGGCTTATTCCCGACGAGGAACTCAAATCGACGCTGGCAAAGAGCCACCCGTACCGGGAGTGGCTGGAGCGCACGCAGATTCAGGTTGAGGCACTGCCGGGTGTGCCCGCGTCCGCGCCGATCTCCAACCTATCGCTGCTGGACCGGCAGCAACTGTTCGGCTACACGCAAGAAGATCTCAAGCTCCTGATGACGCCGATGGCGACGACCGGTGAAGAGCCGGTCGGCTCGATGGGCAACGACACGCCGATCTCGGCGCTGTCGGACAAGCCGAAGCTGCTGTTCACCTACTTCAAGCAGAACTTCGCGCAGGTGACCAATCCGCCGATCGATCCGATCCGCGAAGAGCTGGTGATGAGTCTGGTCTCGATCATCGGGCCGCGGCCGAACCTGTTCGACCTTGAAGGCATGTCGAACACCAAGCGGCTGGAAGTGCGGCAGCCCATCCTGACCGACGAGGATCTGGAGAAAATCCGCTCGATCTCGACCGTGAGCGATTCACATTTCAAGTCGCTCACGCTCGATACCACGTGGCCGGCGGAGCGCGGCGCGCGCGGACTGAAGGCCGCGCTCGATACGCTATGCGCGGAGGCCGAGAAGGCGGTGCGGGCGGGCATCAACATCATCATCCTTTCCGACCGCATGGCGGGAACCGATCGCGTCCCGATGCCCTCGCTGCTCGCCTGCGCGGCGGTGCACCACCATTTGATCCGGCAGGGCCTGCGCACGTCGGTCGGGCTCGTGGTCGAAAGCGGCGAACCGCGCGAGGTGCATCATTGCTGCTGCCTGGCCGGCTATGGCGCGGAAGCGATCAATCCGTATCTTGCGTTCGAGACGTTGATCGCGATGCACAACGAATTGCCGGTCAAGCTCGACAAGAAGGAAATCCTCAAGCGCTACATCAAGTCGATCGACAAAGGGCTGCTCAAGGTGATGTCGAAGATGGGCATCTCCACCTATCAGTCCTATTGCGGCGCGCAGATTTTCGATGCGGTCGGCTTGAAGGCCGATTTCGTGCATCAGTATTTCACCGGCACGGCCACGCGCATCGAAGGCGTGGGGCTCGCGCAAATCGCCGAAGAATCGGTGCGGCGGCATCGCGACGCGTTCGGCGACGCGCCGATCTACCGCAGCATGCTGGACGTAGGCGGCGACTACGCGGTGCGCTCGCGCGGCGAGGATCATGTCTGGAACTTCAACACGGTTTCGCTGCTGCAACACGCTGTGCGCGGCAATTCCTACGAGACGTACCGCGGCTACGCGAAAATCCTCAACGAACAGTCGGAAAAGCTCGTCACCATCCGCGGGCTGTTCAAGCTGAAGTCGGCGGCGGACGACGATCGCAAGCCGGTGCCGATCGAGGAGGTCGAACCGGCGAAGAACATCGTGCGGCGGTTCTCGACCGGCGCCATGTCGTTCGGTTCGATTTCGCGCGAGGCGCATACCACGCTCGCCATCGCCATGAACCGTATCGGCGGAAAATCGAACACCGGTGAAGGCGGCGAGGAATCCGACCGCTTCAAGCCGCTGCCGAACGGCGATTCCATGCGCTCGGCGATCAAGCAGGTGGCGTCGGGCCGTTTCGGCGTGACCGCGGAATACCTCGTCAACTCCGACATGATGCAGATCAAGATGGCGCAGGGCGCCAAGCCCGGCGAAGGCGGCCAGTTGCCCGGCCACAAGGTCGACAAGATCATCGCCCAGGTGCGCCATTCGACGCCGGGTGTGGGACTGATCTCGCCGCCGCCGCATCACGACATCTATTCGATCGAGGATCTGGCGCAGCTCATTTTCGATCTGAAGAACGTCAATCCGGACGGCGACGTGTCGGTGAAACTCGTGTCCGAAGTCGGCGTCGGCACGGTGGCGGCGGGCGTGTCGAAGGCGCGCTCCGACCACGTCACTATCGCGGGCTTCGAAGGCGGTACCGGCGCGAGCCCGCTGACCTCGATCAAGCACGCCGGAAGCCCGTGGGAAATCGGGCTGGCCGAAACGCACCAGACGTTGGTCGCCAACCGGCTGCGCGGACGCATCTCGGTGCAGGTCGATGGCGGCATCCGCACCGGCCGCGACGTGGTGATCGGCGCGCTACTCGGCGCCGACGAATTCGGCTTCTCCACCGCGCCGTTAATCGCGGCCGGCTGCATCATGATGCGCAAGTGCCACCTCAACACCTGTCCGGTCGGGATCGCGACCCAGGACCCGGTGCTGCGCAAGCGCTTCAAGGGCCAGCCGGAGCACGTGATCAATTTCTTCTTCTTCGTGGCCGAGGAAGTGCGCGAGATCATGGCCACGATGGGCTATCGCACCTTCAACGAAATGATCGGGCAGATGCAGATGCTCGACCAGCGTCTGGTGATCGAGCACTGGAAGGCGAAGGGCCTCGACTTCTCCAAGCTGTTCACCAAGCCGATCGCACCCGATGAGGTGGCGATCCATAAGTACGAGCCGCAGGACCACAAGATTCAGAAAATCCTCGACCGCAACCTGATCGCCGCGGCGCGGCCCGCGATCGAACACGGCGAGCGGGTGAAAATCGCCTCGCCGATCCGCAATATCGACCGCACTGCCGGCGCGATGCTGTCGGGCGAGATCGCCAAGCGCTACGGCCATGTCGGGCTCCCCGACGACACCATCCACGTGAATTTCAAAGGCACCGCCGGGCAGAGTTTCGGCGCCTGGCTCGCGCACGGCGTCACCTTCGAGCTCGAAGGCGACGCCAACGACTACGTCGGCAAGGGGCTTTCCGGCGGGCGCATCATCATCAAGCCACCGGCGGATGGCGGCATCGTGCCGGAAGAGGCGATCATCATCGGCAACACCGTGCTCTACGGCGCGATCTCCGGCGAATGCTATGTCCGCGGCGTGGCGGGCGAGCGCTTCGCGGTGCGCAATTCGGGCGCGATTGCGGTGATCGAGGGCGCGGGCGACCATTGCTGCGAATACATGACGGGCGGCGTGGTGGTGGTGTTGGGCCGCACCGGGCGCAATTTCGCCGCCGGCATGTCGGGCGGCATCGCCTACGTGCTGGACGGCGACGAGACGTTCAAATCACTCTGCAATTTGGCGATGGTCGAGCTCGAGCCGATCGCCGAGGAGGAAGAGGTGGCCGCACGCGTCTACGGCCACATGAACGATCTCGAAACGCACGGCCGCGTCGATGTGCACGCCGACATGACGCGGTTCGATGCCGAGCGCCTGCATACGTTGATCCATCGCCACGCGGAATTCACCGGCTCGCGTCGCGCGCGCGAAATTCTCGATAATTGGTCCACGTACCTGCCGAAATTCCACAAGGTCATGCCGGTCGAATATCGCCGCGCATTGGCCGAGATGGCGAAGGCATCGCTGCAGGCCGCGGAATAGCAATGGGAAAAGTTACCGGTTTCCTGGAGTTCGAACGCAACGACCGCGACTATCTGCCGGTCGAACAGCGCGTCAAGAACTGGCGGGAGTTCGTCATTCCGCTGCCGGAAAAGGACACGCGCGAGCAAGCCGCGCGCTGCATGAATTGCGGCGTGCCCTATTGCCAGACCGGCTGCCCAGTCAACAACCAGATTCCGGACTGGAACGATTTGGTCTACACCGGAAATTGGGAAGAGGCCGCGCGCAACCTGCACTCCACCAATAATTTTCCGGAGGTCACGGGCCGCGTGTGCCCGGCGCCGTGCGAGGCGTCGTGCACGCTCAACATCGACGAAAATCCGGTCACGATCAAAACCATCGAATGCGCGATTGCCGACCGCGCGATCGAGAACAAATGGATCAAGCCCGAGCCGCCCACGCACAAGACCGGGAAGAAAGTGGCGGTCGTCGGCTCAGGACCGGCGGGGCTCGCCTGCGCGCAGCAGCTCGCGCGCGCGGGACACGACGTGCATGTGTTCGAGAAGCATGCCAAGGCCGGCGGCTTGCTGCGCTACGGCATCCCGGACTTCAAGATGGAAAAGGCGATCGTCGACATGCGGATCGAGCAAATGCATGGCGAAGGCGTCGTTTTCCACTACGGCGTGCATGTCGGCGTCAACCTGCCGGCGGATAATTTGCTCAAGAATTACGACGCCATCGCGCTCACAGGCGGCGCCGAAAAAGCCCGCGATCTGTCGATCCCGGGGCGCGGGCTCGACGGCATCCATTTCGCCATGGATTTCCTGCCGCAGCAGAACCGGCGCGTGAGCGGCGAACCGGTCGGCGACGTCAGGCCGATCCTGGCCAAGGACAAGCATGTCGTGGTCATCGGCGGCGGCGACACCGGCTCTGACTGCATCGGCACGTCGTTCCGGCAGGGCGCCAAGTCGGTGACCAATTTTGAGATCATGCCGATGCCGCCGGAGCACGAGAACAAGAGCCTCACCTGGCCGGATTGGCCTTTGAAGCTGCGCACCTCGTCGAGCCACGAGGAGGGCGCCGAGCGCGACTTCTCGGTGCTGACGCAGAAATTCATCGGCGAAAACGGCCACGTGAAGAAGCTGCATTGCGTAAAATGCGACGAGAAATTCCGGCCGATCGCCGGCAGCGAGTTCGAACTCGATGCCGATCTCGTGCTGCTCGCCATGGGCTTCGTGTCGCCGGTGCACGAGGGCCTACTCAAATCGCTGGGGGTGGAACTCGACGGCCGCGGCAACGTGAAGGCCGACACCAATGCCTACGCCACCTCGCTGCCGAAGGTATTCGCGGCCGGCGACATGCGGCGCGGGCAATCGCTCGTGGTGTGGGCGATCCGCGAGGGGCGGCAATGCGCGCACGCGATCGATAAATTCCTCATGGGATCGACCAACCTGCCGCGGTGATTTCAACCGTGCATTCCCGCGTATGCGGGAATCAGATTGCACCAATGCAGGGTGCTGGGCCCTGGGTTTCCGCTTTCGCGGGGGCGAACGGATTTATTTGCTACCGGAAGAACGGCAGGAACGAGAACGGGTTGAAGCCCCGCTCGCGCGGCGGTGGTGCGCGCGGCGCTTGCGGCGGGCCAAGCGGACCGCCAGCCTGGCGCTGGGCGGTCTTGGGCGGCGGCGCGGAGACCGTCACCGGCGGGGGCACTTGCGCGAGCGGAACCGGCAGCGTGGTGGTGGTGACCGCCGGATCGGTACCGAAGGCGGCAACCCCACGCCGCGGCCAGGCGAAATCGTCGGCACGGCCGGCGGGCGCGGTCACCGATTCGCCCTTCACCAGAACATGCGATGCGATCAGGCTTTCGCCCTCACCGCGGTTCGATGCGCTGCCGATCAATTCCTCACCGGCGCGCGCGGACACTGCGAGCGGCACGGCGGGTCCGGCAAGCGGGCGCGCGGTCGGGCTGCCTGGCCGCAACGGCTCCTTCTGCGAGGGCTCGGGCAGCGCCACCGGCATGGCCTGCAACGGCGATACGCGATTGATCTCGCGCTCGAGATAATGCGCGAGCTTGCGCGCGCCCGGCTTGGTGAAATAGATGCCGTCGCTCGAACGCAGCCGGCGATTCTGGCCTTCGTAATCCGGCCCCTGGAACGTGAAGGCGCCGCGCTCGTCAACGAAACCGTCCCAAACGTCGACATAGACGATGCCGGCTTTGTCCGCGCGGGCCCGGAACAATTCATTGAGATAGCTTGCTTCGCTCGTGGCCTTGGGCGTGCGCAGCGACGGCAGACCGACCCAGAACACCGGCACGCCTTTGCTTTTCAACGCCGCGATCGTGTCATCGATGCGCTTGGTGTAAAGTTCTTCCCACTTTTCAGAGTGGAATTCGTACACGCCCGGCGTGCGATTGCGCTGATCCGGTTCCGGCGCGGCGATCGTGAGCTGGTCGGTGTTGTCCTGCTCCTGATCGGTCGGCGACTTGTCGGGGCTTGGCGTTTTCGCGCGGTTTGCCTGCTCACGCACGCGGATCGCCTGGCGATCGCTGAGGCCGATCATCATGACCACGGCTTTCGGCTTCTCATTCGCCAGAATTTCGCGCGCGGCCTGTGCCCAATCGAGCGATTCGTTTTTCGCGTCGTAGCGGATCAGGCCGGAGCCCGGGCGATGCTTGCGGATGACGCCGATTTCAGGCGTGTCGCTCAGCGCGTCCTCAAGACCATAGGCCAGCCAATCCGCCATGGAATCGCCCATGACCACGATGGTGACGGTGGGCGGCGTGTCGGATTTGTGCGGCGGGGGTGCGCGCGAAGAATCGACCGGCCGCTGCTGCTCGGGCGGCGAGAACGGACCTCCTCCCGGCAACGGGCCGAACAGCCGTTCGAAAAAACCTTGGGCGAGCTGGATACGGCCTTCCGACGATTGGGCCGCGGCCGGCAGCGCCGATGCCGACACGCAAACAAATCCCGCCAGCGCGCCGATGAGCACGCCCGCGCCAAACCGTCCGTGGATGCCGTGTCTCGCCATCGTCATCATAATCCGACAGAGGGGCTTTTTAGCACGTCGAACCGGGCAACTTGAAGGCCGGGTCAAACGGCCAAAGCGCGCGCATTATTGATTGCGCAAACGCGCCAAAATATCAGCGGAGGCAAATCCGTCGGGAATCACGCCGATCGAGACCTGGTATTCGCGAATCGCGGCGCGCGAGCGCAGCCCGAGACGGCCGTCCGGCTCTCCCAGGTCGAAGCCATGGCTGCGCAGGCGTTCCTGCAACTCGCGGCGTTCGTCGCGCGTGAGGACCGGCTCATTGCGCGGCCAGGGCTGCGCAAACGGAGCCTCGCCGCGCATCCGGTCGGCCAAATGCCCGATGGCGAGCGCATAGGCCTCGGCCGGATTGTATTTCATCAATACCAGGAAGTTCGGCAGCATCAGGAAGGCCGGACCCTGCGCGCCGGCGGGCAACAGCAGAAATGCGCGTTCATCGCCGTTGGCGAAGGCCTTTTCGTCAGGTCGCCGCAGGCCAAGCGCTTCCCATTCGGCGACGGTCATCTGCTTTGAGCGATCGGCGAGCAGATAATCGAAGCCGACCGGCAACTCGACCTCGTAGCCCCAGGGCTCGCCCGCGATCCAACCGTCCTTCTTCAGATTGTTCGCGGTCGAGGCGAGGACGTCGGCGACCGAGTCGACGACATCGCGGCGGCCGTCACCGTCAAAATCGACGGCGAAGCGCTTGAAAGTCGTGGGCATGAACTGAGTCGGGCCGAAGGCACCCGCCCAGGACCCTTTCAACTGCTCGGCGGTCAAATCCCCGCGATGCAGGATTTCAAGCGTGGCGAGAAATTCGTCGCGGAAAAAATCGCGCCGGCGTCCGACGCAGGCAAGCGTCGCGGTCGAGCGCACCACCGGGCGATCACCGACCATGGTGCCGTAGCGCGATTCAACGCCCCAAATCGCAGCCAGGATATAGCGATCGACGCCGTAGACCTTCTCCACCTGCTCGAAAGTCTTGCGGTGCTGCGTCAGCATGTTGCGGCCGATGGTGATGCGTTCGTCGCTCACCAACGAGTCGAGGTAGCCCCACAGCGCGGTGGTGAACTCAGGCTGAGCATCGAGCAAGTCCATGATGCGCAGATCGGGCGTGAGACCTGCCGTGTACAGAACGAAGGTCGCACGCGAGACGCCGCGGCGCGCGGCTTCCGGCCACAGACGTTCGAGACAGTTCGGAAAATCCTCGGCGGCGGCGCGAATGGCATCCGCCGTCATCAGCGGATGGCCGGAGGCGCCGGAGAGACCGCTCCATGGCAGCACCGGCGGCGGCGGCGGAACCGGCGTGATCGAACTCGTCTGTTGCGCCGATGCAGCGGCGATCGCGCAGACGGCTGCGGCGAACGCGGTTACAACTTGAACGACCCGAAACACGGCCTTCATGCGGTTTGTCCCATGCCCTGGGCGCCCACGCGCCGTACAGCAGTATTGAGACGGAAATAATTTAGCGGATGTTAACGCGCCGCTCCATCGGGAAGCAGCGTCATTTTGTGGCAAAGCGAAGGCCCGGCGGGCGAAAAACCACAAAAATCAAAGCTGTTTCGGCGACTTAGCGCCCGCGCAGGCGCTCGATCAATTCCTGCGTAGGATAGCCATCGGCGGGCATGTGCACCTTGAGCTGGGCCTGCCGGGTGGCGGAGCGGGTCGCCGAACCGAGACGGCCGTCAGCTTCGCCGTCGAACAGTTTCTGTTGGATCATGATGCGCTGCAGCTCTTTGACGAGCTCGGCGGTCGGATGCACCACGGAGGAGCTGCCGCGGCTGACCGGCGGCGCACCGGCCAAGCGGGTGGCGTTATAGGCCGCGGTGGTCGAATAGACCAATGCCGAATTCCAGCCGAGGAAGGCCTTGAAATTATCGTAGACCAGGAACGCGGGGCCATGCCGCCCCATGAGCAGCAGGAGTGAGGCCGGCATGTCGTCGGCCGGCAGCGGCGCGCCGTGCGCGCTACGCACGCCCCACTTCACCCATTGCGAACGCGGATGCTGGATCGAAACGTCGGCCTGTTCCCATGGCATCACCTCGGGGACGGCGACTTCCTGCATCCAGGGTTCGCCGGCCTTCCAGCCGAAACTCTTGAGCAGATTGGCGGCGGAGGCGAGCGTGTCGGGTACGCTGGTGATCGCGTTGCGTCTGCCGTCGCCGTCGAAGTCGACTGCGGTGCGGTAATAATCCGAGGCGGTGATCTGCAACGGACCAAGCTCGCCGGCCCAGTCGCCGATCATCTCGTCGACGCGCAGATCGCCGCGCTGGATGATGCGCAACGCATCCATCAATTGCGGGCGGAAGAATTCAGGCCGCCGGCAATCGTAAGCCAGGGTTGCAATGGAACGGATGACGTTGAACTTGCCGTTGTTGGAACCGAAATCGCTTTCCAAGCCCCAAAACGCGACGATGACGTAAGGCGGCACGCCGAATTGCTTCTCGATGCGCGCGAACAGCGCGGCGTGCTGCTTGATCAGCTGTCCGCCTCTGACCAGGCGATATTTCGAAACCATGCGGTCGGAGAATTGCAGGAAGCTCTGCTGGAACACGCCCTGCCCGCGATCGCGCCGGATGACGCCGGGGTCCAGGGTCACCTCGTCGAGCGCCGATGAAATGATGTGGCTGGGAATTCCCTTCGACGCCGCCTCGCGTTTGAACTCGCCGAGCCACTGCTCGAAATTGCCGCGGTTCTGACAATAGGTGGCGGCCGAAGCCGCGCCTGACGTCACCACGCCGAGCAGCGCCATTGCTGCCGCAACCATACGCATTCGCACCATCACTTTGGCCCTTTAACTGCAGTCCGTTCGCGCTGCTTTACTGACGCCCATGGCGAGGGGGCATTCTTTCAGCACCGGCCGCAACATTCAACACGCTCAAAAGGTTGCGGCAGGACAGCCGTGTGGCCTATTGAAACGAACGCAATTTTTCCGTACCTGACGCAGGAGGTCGCACCTGCCGATGAAGCCAATCCGAAAAGCCATTTTTCCCGTCGCCGGGCTCGGCACGCGCTTTCTGCCGGCCACCAAGGCCATGCCCAAGGAAATGCTTCCTGTGGTCGACCGGCCGCTGATCCAGCACGTGGTGGACGAAGCGCGCGAGGCGGGTATCGAGCATTTCATTTTCGTGACCGGCCGCAACAAGGGCGTGATCGAGGATCATTTCGACCGCCAATTCGAGCTGGAATTGACGCTCAACGAACGCGGCAAGCGTGCGGAACTCGCCGCGCTCGAACGCGACCTGCCGAGCGCGGGGCAGACGAGTTTCACGCGCCAGCAATCGCCGCTCGGATTGGGTCATGCGGTGTGGTGCGCGCGCGAGCTGATCGGCAACGAACCGTTCGCGCTGCTGTTGCCCGACGTGCTGGTGCAGAATCCCCGCGGCTGCCTGGCGCAGATGATCGAGGCCTATAACGCGCTCAACGAAACCGCCAATATCATCGCGGTTGAAGAAGTGCCGCCGGAGCGCGTACACATGTACGGCGTGGTCGGCGTCGGCAAGCCGAAGGGCAAAGCCTTCGCGATCACCCGGATGATCGAGAAGCCGTCGCGCAACGAGGCGCCCTCGAACCTCATAATCACCGGCCGCTACATCCTGCAGCCGGAAATCCTGAATATCCTGACCCATCAGACCACCGGGGCGGGCGGCGAAATCCAGATCACCGATGCGATGATCGCGCTCGCCAAGCAGCAGCCGTTCTACGGGTTGAAATTCGAGGGCCGCAGCTTCGATTGCGGATCGAAGATCGGCTTCCTCACCGCCAACGTCGCCTATGCGCTCGCGCGCGAGGACATTGCGCCGGCGTTACGCAACGAGATCAAGCAGCTGTTAGGCGAACGTTAGCCTGTCCGCGTCACGCCCATGATCAACGCAGCCATCATCGGCCTGGGACGCTGGGGACAATCGATCGTCACGGCCGTGCAGGACAAGAGCAAGCGCGTTCGTTTCATCCGCGGGGTCAGCAAGGAACTGGAACTGGTCCGCGATTTCGCCCGCCAGCACGATTTCGCAGTCTCGACCGAATTCGAGGAGGCCGTCGCCGACCCGCGCGTGCAGGCGGTGGCGCTCGCGACGCCGCATTCGCTGCACGTCGACCAGATCATCGCGGTGGCGAAGGCCGGCAAGCCGGTCTGGTGCGAAAAACCGTTGGCGCTTACGCGGACGGAAGCCGAACGCGCCATGGCGGCATGCAACGAGGCCGGCGTCGCGTTCGGTCTCGGCAACAACAAACGTTGCTACGCGTCGATGCGCGAACTCAAGCGCGTAGTCGCCGCAGGCACGATCGGCGACGTGCTCCATATCGAAGGCCATTTCTGCAACGAGCATTCCACGCGCGTGAAAGGCGGCTGGCGCGACGATCCGCGCGAGTCCCCGGGCGGCGGAATGACCGGTGCCGGCCTGCATGTGCTCGATGCCTTCGTCAATCTCGCCGGGCCGATCGCGCGCGTCGATGCGCGGCTGTTTTCGCGCAAGCCGCCGCCCGATCCGCGCGATGTGGCCGCGGCCATGGTGGAATTCGAGAGCGGCGCGACCGGCATGCTGGCCACGGTCCGCGCGGCACCGATGTATTGGCGCGTGCAAGCGTTCGGCAGCAATGGCTGGGCGGAAGCGCGCGACGAAACAGTGCTAACGGTTGCGCGCAACGGCGAGCAGCCGGAAACGAAAGAGTTTCCGCAAGTCGATTCGCTTGGCGTGCTGTTCGAGGCGTTCGCCGAAAGCATCGAGACCGGAACGCCGTTTCCGGTTTCCCGCACGGACATGCTCGACGTGGTCGGCGCATTCGAGGCGATCATCCGCTCGATGGCGGACGGCAATCCGGTTTCGGTCGCGCGCGGTTAGTCCGGTTGCCTCGGCCGTTTGGTTTGCGCGGCCGCTGGGATGGGTCCTCGCGAAGTTTACGATACCGGCTCGACCATCAGATTGGCACCATCGACGCGCGTCACCTTCACGCGGCCGCCGGCCGGACGATCGGCGCCGCTCACGCGCCAGATCGTGTCGCCGACACGGATGGTCCCGATACCATCGACGATCGGCTTCTCGAGCGTGAATATCTGGCCGACCATGGCTTCGGCGCGGCGGTTGAGGAACGGCCGCTCTTCCGGCGGCTCAACAGTGTGCGCGAAGCGCCGCCAAAGCGGAATCGACAGAACCGCGAAGATCGCAAAGGCGACGCACTGCCACTCCCAGGTCAGGTTCGGCCACAGGAACGACAGGATTCCGACCAGCAGGGCCGACAGTCCGAGCCACATCATGAAGGCGCCGGGCGCGGTGAGCTCGAGCGCGAGCAGGATCGCGCCGAGGATGATCCACTTCCAGAAACCAAGCGAGTCGATGAAGGGCATCATGGCGGCGCCTCATCAGCTCGTGGGGTTTGAGAACGGATTGGTCGAGGGGACCGTCGGACGCCGGACGGGCGGTGTGGGCGGCGTCGGGCCACGGCCGTCGCCGCTGCCGCCACCTCCGCCGCCGAACGTGGCCTTGGCAATCTCGGCGATGCCGGCGAGCGAGCCGAGCACAGACGTGGCTTCCATGGGCACGATCAGCACCTTCTGATTGTCGGACTCGGCCAACGTGCTAAACGCCTTGATGTAATTGTTGGCAACGAAGTAGTTGAGCGCGGCGATATTGCCGCCGGCCACCGCCTGACTCACCACTTCGGTGGCTTTCGCTTCGGCTTGGGCCAGACGCTCGCGCGCCTCGGCATCGCGGAAGGCGGCTTCGCGGCGGCCTTCGGCTTCGAGGATTTGCGATTGCTTCTGACCTTCGGCCTTGAGGATTGCTGACTGGCGCTGGCCTTCGGCCTCGAGGATGACGGCGCGCTTCTCGCGCTCGGCTTTCATCTGCCGGCCCATGGCCTGCACGAGGTCGGCCGGCGGGACGATGTCCTTGATCTCGATGCGGTTGACCTTGACGCCCCAGGGCGACACGGCGGCGTCGACCACGCGCAACAGGCGTTCGTTGATCTCGTCGCGATGCGAGAGCATCTGGTCGAGATCCATGCCGCCCATCACCGAACGGATGTTGGTCATGGTCAGCTTGATGATGGCCTGATCGAGATAGGCCACCTCGTAGCTCGCCTTGGCGGCGTCGAACACCTGGAAGAAGGTGATGCCGTCGACCGTGACGGTGGCATTGTCTTTCGAGATCACATCCTGCTGCGGGATGTCGACCACCTGCTCCATCATGTTCACCTTCCGCCCGACGCGGTCGAAATAGGGAACGATCAGGTTAAGTCCGGGATTAAGGGTGCGGGTGTAACGGCCGAACCGCTCGATGGTCCAGTGGTAGCCTTGAGTAACCGTTTTCACGCCGGCGAATAACGTCAGAACGACAAGCGCGACAAGGACGAGAACGAATATGCTGGCGCCGGTCATGAGCCCCTCCCCTGGTTGGTAAAACGATATTGGTGAGCGCGCCGCCCTCCGGCAAGGGCGGCCGGAATCCTGTACACGATTTAATGTTGCTTAAATTCAACAGCGTTTGCGCGTTTTACGGCATCGCAAATACGATCAACTGATTCGTCACCTCGCTCGATCCGGGTTTCAGCGATCGGGCGGCGCATAGAGATCGTCGCCGCGCAGCGCCAATGCCGTGCTGTTTTCCTCCCAACGCTCAATCGATTTTTTAACTCCAGCCTTGCAGCTCGCGTTTCACCAGATGCGCGATCACGGCCATGCCGGCGTCGCTGTCGTTGAGGCAGGGTATGGCAGCGAAATTCTCGCCACCGTTGCTCTTGAAGATATGCGCGTTCTCGACCGCGATCTCTTCAAGCGTCTCCAGGCAATCGGCGGAGAAGCCGGGCGTGATGACGGCGAGATTTTTCACGCCGCGCTCGGCCAGACTCTTCACCGTCATGTCGGTGTAGGGCTGCAGCCATTCGGCGCGGCCGAAGCGCGACTGGAACGTGAGCATCAGTTTATCCGCGCCGAGTTTCAACCGCTCGCGCAGGAGCCGCACGGTCTCCTCGCACTGGCGCGGATAGGGATCGCCGTCCTCGACGTAGGATTTTGGGATGCCGTGGAACGAAGCGAGGATGATCTCCGGCGCGTAGGCGAGCTTCTTCAGCCCGGCTTCGAGCGATGACGCCAACGCCTCGATATAGACGCGCTCGTCGTAATACGGCGGGACGACGCGGAGGGTGGGCTGGTCGCGCAGTCTGGCCAGCGTGGCAAAGGCGGCGTCGCACACGGTCGCGGTGGTGGCGGCGGCATATTGCGGATAGAGCGGAAACAGCAAGATGCGGTCGCAGCCGAGTTTCGCCAGCGCTTCAAGGCGCGAATCCTGCGAAGGGTTGCCGTAACGCATGGCCCAGTCGACCACGAGGTCGGGATCGAGCGCGGCCAAAGCAGCGCGGAGCTTTTCGGCCTGCGAGCGGGTGATGGTCTTCAGCGGCGACTCATTGCGTTCGCGGTTCCAGATTTTCGCATAGTCGCGCGCCTTGGCGCGCGGGCGGCGCGGCAGGATGATGCAATTGAGCACGAATTTCCACACGAGGCCCTGGTTCTCGATGACGCGCGCATCACTCAAGAATTCGCGCAAATAGCGGCGCACGGATGCGGCATCGGCCGCGTCGGGCGTGCCGAGATTGACCAGCAGAACGCCGACGCGTCCGGCGATTTCGCGATCGCCGGAAGGCACGGTCCGCAGGTCCGCGGTGGCGCTCTGGATTTTGTTCATGGCACGATAAATCGTAACGTTGCGAGCATAGGCAATAGCCGGCCGCTGTCCATGCGTGTTAAAGGCTTAAAGATGCCTCGATCCATAACCGCATGACCATTATTCCGCGCCTTCTGGCCATCTGCCTCGTCGTTGCGGCCGCGACCGTCGCGCAGGCGGCGCGCGCCAAGACGGTGGACATCACCTTCATCCTGGTCAACGACATCTATCAGAAGGACGACCAGCTGATGGCCGACGGCCGGCGCCGCGGCGGATTTGCGCGGCTCGCCACCATCATCAAATCCGAGCGCGCGCGCGGACACCACGTCGTTTTCGCGCACGCCGGCGACACGCTGTCGCCTTCGCTGTTGTCGGGTCTCGACCAGGGCGCGCATATCATGACGCTCATAAACATGATGCCGCCCGATATCTTCGTGCCGGGCAACCACGAATTCGATTTCGGCAAAGCGGTGTTCCAGAAGCGCATGGCGGAAGCGAAGTTCCCTCTTTATGGCGCCAACCTGCGCGGGCCGGACGGCAAGCCGCTGCCCGGCTTCAAGGACCGCGCGATCGTCACCATCGGCGGGGTGCGCGTCGGTTTCACCGGCGCGATCACCGACGAGACACCGGAAGAATCGAGCCCGGAGGATCTGAAATTCCTGCCGCCGGTCGAGACTACCGGCCAGCAAGCCGAACTGCTGCGCCGCGAGGGCGCCGATTTCGTGGTGGCGGTGGTGCATATCGGCCGCAAGCAGGACTATGCGCTGTTCGACACGCGCACGGTCGATCTCATTCTCACCGGCCACGATCACGACCTGTTCGTCAATTACGACGAACGCAACGCGATGGTGGAATCCAGTTCGGACGCGCATTACGTCACGGCGATCGACGTCACGATCAAGATCGATGAAAGTCAAGGCAAGCGGCAGATCGCCTGGTGGCCGCGGTTTCGCATCATCGACACCGCGACGGTGCGGCCCGATCCAAAAGTGGCGCAGGCGGTGCGCGGGTTCGATCGGACCTTGAACAAGGAACTCGACGCCAAACTTGCCACGACGGACGTGGCGCTCGACAGTCGCAGCGCGACCGTGCGTACAGGCGAAGCCGCGATCGGCGATTTGTTCGCCGACGCGATCCGCGCTTCCACCGGGGCCGATGCCGCGATCATCAACGGCGGAGGCATCCGCGCCGACAAATCCTATGCGCCGGGCGATGCGATCAAGCGTCGCGATATTTTCGCGGAACTGCCGTTCGGCAACCATGTGGCGCTGATCGAACTCAGCGGTAAGGATCTCAAGGCCGCGATCGAGAATGGCTTGAGCTTGTTACCGCAGGCAGCCGGGCGGTTTCCGCAAGTGTCCGGACTGACCGTGGAAGCGGACGCCCACAAACCGGCCGGTCAGCGCGTGGTTTCGATCAAGGTGGGGGGCGAGGCGTTGCAGGAGACGAAAACGTACAAAGTCGCGACCAATGATTTCATGGCGCGCGGCGGCGACGGCTACGCGATGTTCGCCAACGGCAAGGCGCTGATCCCCGGCTATGACGGCCCGCTGCTGGTGAACCAGGTGATGGACTATATGGGCAAGCTCGGCACGGTTCGCAGCAAGGTGGAAGGGCGGATCGTGCTTCAATGAAATAGGGCGGCTTGATGCCGCCCTACTCCGTGTCACGCATAAGATCGAATGTCAGCGCAGTTCGAGACCCGCGATGCCCGCGTTGACGCTGACGCCGCTCTGGGCCTCGACGCTCACGGGCTGCAGCGCGATGGTGTCGCCCGAACCGCCGATCAACACGTTGGCGCCCAGTCCGTAGCCGAGCGAGGCGCCGGCAGCGACGCCGCCGTAGTTGCCGCGCAAATCCTTGCGGGGAATCTGATAGGTCGGCGCCAGCACGGCCCATTGCAGGGCGTTGCGCTGATTGATGCCGAGATCAAGTCCGACACGCCGGATCGTGCCGCGATAGCGGAAGAGCGCGCCGTCGGAACGGCGGAACGTGCAGTTCAGGTCGGTGCGCGAGGCCACGACGATGCTCCAGGTGTCGCCGCCGCACGTCAGGACGCCGACCTCCACGCGCGAAGGCGCGGCGGCCAGGGCCGCGCCGGCCGAGACCAAAGCGGCGGCGAGCAGGATCGATTTCCGAAACATTGTGAATTCTCCCTTTGGGACCGGTTCGCCCGATGGAACCGTTGCTGGGAATCTAGTCATCAATTACGGCGCTTAAAGTGCCGGCATCGCGCGGCCCGCGCCGCGGCATAATCGCATGCAATGCCAATGGGCTAAGCGATCATCCCCGGCCCGGCGGCAGCGCAGAATCCGCCATTCCGCCGACGAAGCCTTCGTTCTTGTCGTCGTAAATCAGCGCGATGCGCACGCCGCCGCGGCAGAAGCGGTCCGAGCAATGCAGGCTGTATTCGACCTCGTCGAGATAGAGATTGCCGAACCCCGTTCGCGCGATGAGGTCGGCTTGCGTCTCGTAGCGGGCGAGACCGCAACGCTTGCAGACAACCTCGATTGCGGTCGCGGCATCGAGATCGGCGAGCTTCAAATCCGTTTTCCAGTTCACCAGAAATCCTCCGCGCGCGGTATCCGTGTGTAGCTGATCTTGCCGCCGGCATAGCCTCCGGGCGGCGGCAGCCATGAACCGACGCTGACGAGCGTGCGCCCGTATTTCCGATTGAGCGCATCGATCGCGGCGGTCGCGCGTTCGCACTGGCGGCGCTTCCAGTCGTCGTTCAGCAGCATGTCGAGCTGGCGCTCGCTGGCGCGGGTGAGATCGAGCAGGGTGACGCCAAGGCGCAGGATCCGCGCGTGGCGCGGCAAGCTTTCCCGCACGCCGGCCCATAGACCTTCCAGCGCCGTCAGCACGGCTTGATCGTCGTGCACCGCCGGCAGCCAGGCATCGCGAAACACGGAATGGTCGCCCATCAATTCGAGCCACAGCCAGATGCGCCCCGCATTCCAACCGTCGCGCCGCATCCGGCGCGCCGCCTTGACGATCAACAGGCGGGATGCGGATTTTGCGTGTTCGATGCTGCGGTAATCCGGCGGCAGCACACGGCCGTGGCCGTACATGCCGCGGCCCGATGGCGGCGTCTGCACGTCGTAACCGTGCAGCGCATACCAGAGCCGCTCGCCGGTCACGTTGCCCCAAATCTTGCGCATGTGCTTGGGCTGAGCGGCGAGAAATTTCCCGATCGTGGTGATGCCGGCGCGGGCAAGATTGCGCTCCATGCGCTCGCCGACGCCGGGGATATTGCGCAACGACAGTTCGAGCAGCGGCCCCGGCATGTCGGCCGGGCGCCAGACCATGTTGCCGTTCGGTTTGCCTGCCTTGCACGCCATCTTGGCGAGCTGGCGGTTGGCCGCAAATCCGATCGAGCAGGTGATGTAGGGACCGATGTTATCGGCGATGCGTCGCTTGATGCGAAGGCCGAGCGCGCGCGGATCGTTGCGGTCGGACGGCGAAACGCGGCAGGTCAGTTCGTCGATCGACTTGACCGCATCCACGGGAATGACGGCGGAGATTTCCGACAGCAGCGTGTTGTGCGCGCGGCGGTAGAGATCGGGCGATTGCGGCACGAGAACGATGTCGGGGCACATCGCGCGCGCCTCCGCGATGTTCATGACGTTCTGCACGCCGCGAAGCTTGGCCTCGCGCGAGCAAGCGATGACGCAGGTGTGTTCCGCGTCCTTAAACGGCACCACGCCCACGGGTCGGCCGCGCAGGTGCGGATGCACCTGCTGCTCGACCGAGGCGAAGAAGCCGTCGAAGTCGAGATACAGGCGCTCGAAGTGGGTCGGCGCATATTTTTCGTTTCCCGACGCGGGGAAGCGATTAGAACATAACGTGAACAAATGAGTCAACGGCGAAATGTAATTTAGTCCTGCCAGCGGAAGGTTATTTCAAATTTCCACAGAAGCGCTGGATACGGCGGCAGGCCTCTTCGAGGTCTTCGGTCTTAGTGGCGTAGGAAATGCGGAAGGCCGGTCCCAATCCGAACGGTGTGCCCTGCACCACCGCAACGCCTTCGCTCTCCAACAGCTCGGTGACGAAGTGTTCGTCGTTCTCCAACTTTTTGCCAGTCGGCGCGGTCTTGCCGATCGTGCCCGCGCAGGACGGATAGACGTAGAAGGCGCCTTCCGGCTTCGGGCACTTGATGCCGTTGGCCTGGTTGAGCATCGAGACGCAGAGGTCGCGGCGCTCCTTGAAGATCTTGTTGTGCTTGGGGATGAAGTCCTTCGGCCCGTCGAGCGCCTCGAGCGCCGCCCATTGCGAGACCGCAGCCGGATTCGAGGTCGATTGCGACTGCACGACCGCCATGGCCTTGATCAGCGGCTCCGGGCCGCCGGCAAAGCCGATGCGCCAGCCGGTCATGCAATAGGCCTTCGACACGCCGTTCACGGTGAGCGTGCGATTGTAGAGCTTCGGCTCGAGCTGCGCGGGCGAGAAAAACTGGAAGTCGTCGTAGACGAGATGCTCGTACATGTCGTCGCTCATCACGTGCACGTGCGGATGCTTCACCAGCACGTCAGTGATGGCCTTGAGCTCGCTCTTGGTATAGGCCGCGCCGGTCGGGTTCGACGGCGAGTTGAAGATCAGCCACTTGGATTTTTGCGTGATCGCGCGTTCGAGCTGCTCCGGCTTCATCTTGAAACCGGACTCGAAGCTCGTGGTGACCGCGACCGGCTCGCCGCCGGCGAGCAGCACCATCTCCGGATAGCTCACCCAATAGGGTGCGGGGATGATCACTTCGTCGCCGGGATTAAGGGTGGCGACCAGCGCATTGTAAAGCACCTGCTTGCCGCCGGTGCCGATGGTGATCTGGCTCGTCTTATAGTCGAGGCCGTTCTCGCGCTTGAACTTGCGCACCACGGCTTCCTTGAGCTCGATGATGCCGTCGACGTTGGTGTATTTCGAGGCCTTGCCGGTCTCGATCGCCCTGATCGCGGCTCTCTTGATGTTGTCGGGCGTGTCGAAGTCGGGCTCGCCGGCGCCCAAGCCAATGACATTGCGGCCGGCCGCCTTCAGCGCGCGCGCCTTGTCGGTCACGGCGATGGTGGCGGAAGGCTTGATCCGCTTGAGCTGTTCGGCGAGGAAAGCCATCATGGTCTCCGGGTCGCTGTCAGTTACAGTTCCTAAAACGGCGGACGGCGGACGGCAAGACGGAAACGCTGATGATCAGATCACTCCTTTTGATAAGCATTTTAGTGTTGCTGGCTTGCTCGCCCGAGTGCCAAGCCAATGGCCGCACAACCTGCGGCATGAAACTTGGAGACTGGTGCCCGTCCTACCGCGGCGATCCGTGCAACCGGCACAAGACCATCGACGCCTGCAAGGCCGACCCGAAGTGCTACGGCGTGCCCTATCGCGGCGAATCGCTCATTGCCTGCGCGCTCGACGAGCGCGGATTTGCCTCCAATTGCCCGACCGTCGGCTGCACCAGCCGGCGGCCCCGGCGCTGAGCGGATTACCGACCGACACTAATTTGAGAGTACCGGATCCGCCAAGGCTGTCTGATCTTCGCGCGTATTGGCGACCTGCGATGGCACGATCCCTGCTGGCGGAAGTCGAGCCGCGCGTCCCGACGATCGCAGTCCCCCGTGTTCGGGAAAAGACCTTTCGAATTGGCGTCTCAGCCTCGTCATGCATCGAGCCAGTACGATCACTCCCGAAAGCAAACCGCCGAGCGATGCCACCGGGCCGAAGGCCAGCAGCAACGAGAATCCCACCATGATCGTCACGATGCTGGAGAGCACGGTCGCCTCGGCAAGCTGACGAAACCTGCCAGCCGCCTGCAACAGCGCGATCTCGGGCGAAATCCACAACTGAACTGCTTCGACCAAAGCCAATAGTCCGGTCACCTCCATCACCGTAACGAGATCGTAGTTTTTCGTCACGATAAGCCCTGGAAACCGCACCAAGATGACGGCCGCCACTGCAACAGTGGCGAGCCAGACCAGAAATAATGCCCAGCGGTAGTGGCGACTGCGGTGCAAAGCCTCGCTCGCTGCACCGACCACAATCGCGCGCGCCATGGCGGGCCGCTCCAATTGCGTCAGCGAGTTTGAGCACATGGATATCGGTCGCATGAAAAGAGCCCCCACCGCCAGCGGCGCGAAGGCTGCAGGCCCGGCAATCAGCGTGACCATGTAGGCGTGAGCATTGGCGGTCGCCTCCGTGGTAACCGCGCCGAGCAGCGTCCAACGTGACTGGTTGCGCCAGATGGAGGCATATCCGCGCAGGTGGCCAGCGAATGCCTTGATGAATTGGCTCTTCAAATAACCCGTACCGGATGCCGCAACACTTGCCGCTGCTGCCGAAATGAAAGCGGCAATCGCCGTGTCCATGGTCAGATCGTGCAGAAGCCACACGGCAGCCAAGCCGGCAATCAATACGCCCGCATAGGTGATGTCCATGATGGCCACGCGCACCGGCGCATGCACCGCATAGGCATGCGCGCGCGAAAACCAGCGCAGCGTCGCAAGAAAACCGAACAACCCAAACAAGGGCGCCGTCATCGTCGCGTCGGGGTGCATTCCAAACACGATGCCGCTGCAAACGAGACCCACCAAAACTGAGAACAGAAGATTGGCCTTGAAGAAGGTCAGGACTTTGTCGGTGGAAAATCTGTCCTGATTTGCCGCTACGGTATAGGGGGTTCCAATTAATGCACTCGACAGCCCAAGGCTAAATCCCACGACGACAAGCGAGAAAGCAAAAAGTCCGAAATGCGCTGGCGGCAGCGCACGCAACAGCGCGAACGATGCCAGAAAATGTGAGGCCGATACGCAGGCCGGTCCGATTGTCGCGAGGCTGTAACGCCCACCAATCGTTCCAACGCCGCGCATCCATCCGTGCTGTGCCAATATTTTCGCTGTATTCATTGACT
Organism: Xanthobacteraceae bacterium; assembly: GCA_035501735.1. Classification (GTDB taxonomy): domain Bacteria; phylum Pseudomonadota; class Alphaproteobacteria; order Rhizobiales; family Xanthobacteraceae; genus PNAI01. Next base: position 21,302 of record DATJVR010000023.1, read on the forward strand.
CGGCCGCGTCCCATTCCACTCGCCGGCCGCAGTCTTGCGGCCAAAAATATTTATCGCGCCGCGCGGAATTGCCCCGCATGCGCGATGACGTTCTGATTTTCATAGGAGATTTTGCGGCTTCCCGCCTACAAGCGCTTCGATTCAGTATGAATGTAAACGACTGCCCTCACGCGCAAATCGGTCAGCGCCGCGCATTAACCATTCAGGCCGCGGCACACGGTCACCACCGATCCGAAAATATCAAATCGGGTTTGGATGTTCTTGGTCAATCCAGCGGCGCACGAGGCAACCAGCGATTCAGCTGTCGATCCACAAGGTAGGCGGCCGCCGCCAACAATATCATTGCCCCCATCAGCCCCCAGATAGTCTGGGCGCGATGCCAGTCCACCAGTAGCGGGTAATGCAACACGTAAAGCCCATACGACACCGATGCGACGGCCGCTGCCGGCATTGAAACTCTAACGAGTAGTGATGCAATCCGTGCACCCAAGGGGCTGAATAAGACGATCAGTATGATCAGCGCCGCCGCGAAATGGCGCAGCATCAAGAAAGGATAGAAACCGAGTCCGCTGTAGCCGGTAATCAACACGGCGGCCGCCGCAATCACGGTGAGCAGCAGCAGCCAGAACAGGGGGGCCCCCACCGAGCCGACGTTTCTCGCCCCCTTCAGGTATCCCTCGGCAGCCATCGCCCCGCACCACCAGACGAGGAAATAAGCGACGACCAAACACCAATGATTGGGGGCTGCAACATACCCGGCGTAGGCGGCGCAGCAGACCACGCCGATCGCGTGGTTCGTCCATGCTGGGCGCTGCAACCACATCCTCAGCACCATCGGAAAGGCCAGATAAAATACGACCTCGTAAGACAGCGACCAGAGAGGCGAGTTGTGGAGATATGGATCTACAATGACACCCGGCTTGAGGAACGAAATGTCCTGAATGCTCGCTAAAGTGCCAAGCAGCTCCGGCCATTGGAAGTCCGCGACGAATGTCCGATTATCGAGGGCAACCACCGTCGAAACAAGCATTGCGGCAATAAGGGCCGGATAAATGCGGCGCAACCGGCGCAGATAATACCCTCGCACGTGAGTCGCCCTGGTTCGCTCGTTTGCGAAAATGACGAACCCACTCAACAGGAAGAAGACGATCACCGCCTCCTGGCCAAAACGCAGTACCAGACCGAGGCCATGCGCCCAGCCGCGAGATTCCGCCAAATGATGCAGCACCACATAGCAGGCGGCGCTCGCGCGGGCGGTATCCAGGGCAACGATCAGGCGCGCGCTGAGTTTCGGCCGCTGCTCCGACTTCGGTTTCGTTGTCCTCTTCACCGCTGCAGTTCCGAGAGACAGGGGCTCCGCCAACAAGTCCAACATCGAAATAACAACACCCGCGAGCATGTGTGAGGATGATCGAAATTCAAGTCTGCCAATGTCATTCCCGTGACCCGGCAGTATTCTCATTACGGATTGTGCGTTAATACCAGGCTAAAGTCCGCTAATCGCGCGTAATCGTTCCGTTCAGCAGGATTCGGCTTTGGAAGAGCACTCATTCTGCCGTGGAGCGCTGCAAGATCCGAAGGATTCGGTTTTTCATGAATTCCTGTGAGGTCCGCAATATATTTCGTTAGGTCCTGTCGTTTAATTACTCATTTCAGACCGGCTAAAGTCAACGAGAGGCTCGATGGGCGCCTTGCTAGAATTGTTGCGCAGCGGCGACTGGGTGACGCGCGAGCGCGTGCGGTTATGGGCGCTCGTCACGCTGATCTTTTCGGTCGGCGGAGTGCTGTTCCTCATTGTCACGTCGAACGGGCTGAACGACTTCCAGGGCCGGCCGCTCGGCAGCGATTTCTCCAACGTCTATGCCGCCGGCACCTATGTGCTGGAAGGGCGGCCGGAGGCGCCGTTCGACTGGCCGCTGCAATATGCCCGCGAGAAGGCGATCTTCGGTGCGGACACGCAGTTCTATGGCTGGCACTATCCGCCGTTCTTTCTGTTTCTTGCCGGCGCGCTTGCGACCATGCCCTATGCGCTCGACCTCGCGGTGTGGCAGGGCGTGACGCTCGTGCTCTACCTCTTCTGCATTCGCGCGATCGTCACTTCCACGCCCTCCCCTGCGCGCCCGGAGACGGCCGACAAATCCTGGCTGCTGCTCGCGGTTGCCTATCCGGCGGTGCTGGTGAATCTCGGCCACGGCCACAACGGATTCCTGACCGCCTCGCTGATCGGCGGCGCGCTGGTCGTGCTCGACCGGCGGCCGATGCTCGCAGGCGTGTTGTTCGGGCTCGTGGCCTACAAGCCGCAATTCGGGCTGCTGGTTCCGCTGGCGCTGATGGCGAGCGGGCGCTGGCGTACATTTTCCGCCGCGGCCGTGACGGTAGCGGCGCTGATCGTAGTCACGAGCTTCGCGTTCGGAACCGAGGTGTGGCGCGCGTTCTTCGACTCCATGCATCTGACGCGCACGGAAGTGCTGGAGGCGGGATCCACGGGCTGGCATAAAATCCAGACCGTGTTCTCGTGGGTGCGCATGTGGGGCGGCAGCGTGCCGCTCGCCTATGCGGTGCAGGGCGTCCTGACCCTGTCGATTGCAGGCGGGCTCGTTTGGTTGTGGCGCAGCGATGCCGCGTATCCGCTCAAAGCCGGAGCGCTGGCGATCGGCACGGTTCTCGCCACGCCGTACAGCCTCGATTACGACATGATGGTGGTGGCGCCGGGGATCGCCTTCCTCGCGCTCGACGGAATGGCACGCGGATACTTCCCGTGGGAGAGGACCGCGCTGGCCTTGCTGTGGTTCGTTCCGCTGATCGCGCGCGGGGTCGGCGAGCATACGAAAATCCCGCTCGGGACGATCGCGATGCTTGTCATGTTCGCGCTGGTCTTAAGGCGGGCGGCGGGCGAAGTCGGCGTCTTCGCGCGCAGCCAACCGCGACTGTCGCAGTGACGACACGGATCCAAACGCGACCGGATGGAAAATTTGCATCGCGCCGGCAACGCAAATCGGACGAATTTCATTTTATTTTGCAGTGCCGCATAAGTGTCCGTTTTTTAATGCGCGGCAAGGTGCGACGGGCTTGCATTCCGCGCGTTATGCCGTTCAATCACGTTACGGGCGCTTGCCAACAGCGAGGAGAACGCGGGGATGTACATGCTCTATTCCATGCGCCGCTCCGGAAATTGCTACAAGGTGCGGCTTGCGCTCGAACAGCTCGGCGTCGATTACAATCTGACCGAGATCGACATTCTCAAGGGCGAAACGCACACGCCGGAATTTTTGGCGATGAATCCAAGCGGCCACGTGCCGCTGCTGGAAGTGGCCCCCGGCCGCTATCTGGCGGAATCGAACGCCATCCTGTGGTTCATTGCCGGCGGCACGCCGCTTGCGCCGGAGGATCGCATCGACCGCGCCGACGCGCTGCAGTGGATGTTCTTCGAGCAACACAGTCTCGAACCCAACCTGGGTGCAGCCTGGTTCTGGCTCACGCTGGTCAAGGGCGGGCGCGAGTTGCAGCAGCACGCGCTGGAAGACTGGATGGAGGAAGGTAATCGCGCCCTCGGCGTGATGGAAAAGCACCTCATGCGGAACGATTTCTTCGCTGCCGGCCGCTACACCATCGCCGACATCGCGCTTTATGCCTATACGCATGTGGCGAACGAGTGCGACTACGACCTTGCCGCCTTTCCGGCCATTCGCGCGTGGCTCAGCCGGGTGGCCGCGCAGCCTCGCCATGTCACGATGGATTGGCACCCGGCCCACGCGGTGAGCGCTGGCTAGGCGGCTGAATCCTATTGATTCCCATCGGATTTTACCTCTCGCGCCGCGCCACGAAATTGCCGCCGTTCGTGACCGGCTTTGCCCAAGTGTGGCCGAACCATCGCCGGTATCGGGTCCCAGGTTGGCAGCATGGTGATTCGCAACCGGATTAGACAGGTCGCCGCAATGCCCATCGATGCCATCGGATTTACGGATCCGACCCAGCGCGAACAGGGAGCCAAACGCCGTGATCCCGCCGTCGCCGGGCTCATCACCACCGCCGCACTCGTTGTTTCACTGGCGATCGCGTTGACCGCGGTATCCTTCGGCATCGCGCGGGCGGACGTAGTCGGCGCCATAACCGCGATCAGTTCAACAGGGCAGTAGCGTCGCGTTCAGTGGCGTTGCGTCGCGTTCGGTGGTGTCGCGTGTTTCCTCTCGTACGATCTTGCCGCATCGCTCCTGGACGCCTTACGGTTATGCGTATTGGCGCCCAGGAGATGCTGATGCAGCTTCGGATCATTGCGTGCGCGTTGTCGCTGCTCGCGGGAGCCTGCGCCCCGGCGCCCGCCGAGACGTACCATTCGGCCGCCGGCGACATCAAAGCCGATACCGTCGCCGGCGGTCTGGTCAATCCTTGGGCGATCGCCTTCCTGCCCGACGGACGCATGCTGGTGACCGAGCGGCCCGGCCGCATGCGCATCGTCACGCGTGACGGCAAACTCTCGCCGCCGCTCACCGGCGTGCCGGAAGTCTATGCCAGCGGGCAAGCCGGCCTGCTCGACGTCGCGCTCGACCGCAATTTCGCGCAGAACCAGACGATCTACTTTTGCTTCAGCGCGGAAGCCGGCGGCAACGCGCATGTGGCGCGGGCGAAGCTCGCGAGCGAAGGCACGCCCGGGCTGCAGGACGTGAAAGTGATCTTCCGCCAGCAAGGCCCGGGCGGCAGCAACAATCACGGCTGCCGCATCGCGACGACAACGGACGGCAAATTATTCGCCACGCTCGGCGATCATTTCGGGCCGCGCGATCAGGCGCAGAACCTCGCCGTGCATAACGGCAAGATCATCCGCATCAACACCGACGGATCGGTGCCGCAGGACAATCCTTTCGTCGGACAACCCAACGCCAGGCCGGAAATCTGGAGCTATGGGCACCGCAATCCGCAGGGACTCGCGTTCAATCCGACCACCGGCAAGCTGTGGGAGCAGGAGCACGGCCCCCGCGGCGGCGACGAGGTCAACCTCATCGAGAAGGGCAAGAACTACGGCTGGCCGGTGATCGGCTACGGCATCGACTACAACGGCGCCAAAATCCACGAAAGTACGCACAAGGCCGGCATGGAACAGCCGCTGAAATATTGGGTGCCGTCGATCGCGCCCTCGGGCATGGCGTTCTACAGCGGCAAGCTCATCCCGGCGTGGAAGGGCAACCTGTTCATCGGCGCGCTCGCCGGCCAGATGCTGGTGCGGCTTGAAATCGACGGCGACAAGATCGTCGGCCAGGAAGAGCGGTTGCTGCAGGGCCTGCACGAGCGCATCCGCGACGTGCGCGAGGGGCCGGACGGGGCGCTCTACATCGCCACCGACAATCCGCAGGGGCGAATTCTTCGCATCGGGCCGGCGAAGTAGCGGCTCGGTCAGCTCGTGCCGGCCGTTGTGGTGCGCTCGATCGTATCATCGTCGCGCTGTTGAAACGATTGCGGGATGATCACGCCGAGCGATTCCGCGGTGCGCAGATTGACCACGATCTCGAAATTCGACAGCTTTTCGATCGGGAGATCTTGCGGCTTGGTCCCGCGCGCGATGCGATCGACATAGGCGCAGACGCGTCGCGTCAGACCCGCCAGATCCGGCCCATAGGAAAACAGCAGGCCGGCGTCGGCGAATTCCCACGCGGCAGACATGGCCGGCAGGCGGTTGCGCAGCGTGAATTCGGCAATCTCCTTGCGATCGGACAGGAAAAACGGCGACATCGGCACGATGAGTGCGTGCCGGTGATCGGGCGGCGCCTGCGCAAACGCGTCCTCGTAATCGTAGGGATCGTCGTAAAACACGGCGGGCCAGAGATCGATGCCGTTCGCCGTCTGCGCCTCTTTCATCGCCTCCCACTGTTCGATCGATGACTCATCCACGAACACGGTGGCAGCGCGAATGCTCGGCAGGGCTTGCCGGAACAATTGCAGGCGCCTGACCGCAAGTTCGGTCTGCCTGAAATACAGTCCGGTAACGTTGCCGGCGGGGCGCTGAAGATTTGCCACATAGCCGCGCGCGAGCGGATCGTAATCGTTGGCGTACATCACGATCGGTATCGATGTCGTCTCCTTGAGCGACCATTTCAGGCCAATCTCCGGACCGTATGTGATGATGAGATCGACCTTGCGGCGAATGAGTTCCTGCAAGGTGTAATGGTAACGGTCGCTCTGGCCGTTGAGGTGCATGAACTCCCACGCGAGATTCTGCCCATCGTGGTAGCCGAGTGCCCGCATCTGCCGTTCGAGTTCGGTGATGGCGGCGGCGGTGCGCAAGCTGAACAGCGACAGGACGCCGATGCGCAGTTTCGCGGACGCCTGTTGCGCGTGCGCGGCAAACGGCCAAGCGAGCGCCCCGCCCGCGAGCGTAAGGAATCCTCGCCGCTGCATAATTGCGCCCCCACCCATTACCCCGCCGCAATAATAGCAAAGCGGCAGCGCCGGAAGGCGGCCGGCGAAGCGGCAATGAAGAGATTGTCGGCGTGTTGCGCCGCGCACACAGCCGCTAACACGCTGCCCTGCCTGCCGAATGGATGGTGCGACGAAATCAGAGGGGGCCGCGGAAAACGAAAAACGCACCCCCGGCGATCAATGCGAAGCCGACGATGTGGTTCCAGGTAATCGCCTCGCGCAGATAGAAAATCGAGAAGAGGGCGAAAACGACCAGCGTGATCACTTCCTGCATGGTCTTGAGCTGGGCGGTGGTGTAGACGGCACTGCCCCAGCGGTTGGCCGGTACCGCCAAGCAATATTCAATGAAAGCAATGCACCAGGCGACGAGAATGACGAGGAAGAGCGGCGAGTCTTTGTATTTCAGGTGGCCGTACCAGGCGGTCGTCATGAACACATTGGAGCCGAGCAGCATCAGGATCGGCAGCACATAGGAGTAGATAGGCATCGCGGGCATCAGGATATTTCCGTTCGCTAAAGAATCGTAAACCGCGATGGTCTAACACAAAATCAGATGCCCCGTTCCAGCGGGCCGCGCGCTCTCCGTGCCGCGGCGCCATTGTCGGTTGGAGCGATTCGGGAAATGTCCGATGCGCGAATTCTTCCGGTCCGTGTTCGTTTCAGCTTACGTTGCCGCGCTGGCAGCGCCGTCGGCGGCGGGGCCGGCCGTCGATAAGAATTTGCTGCCGGTTGCGCCGGCCGCGCGGCTGAGGCCGCCGGCGGCGACGCCGTCGTCGCCGCGCCCGTATCAGGTGGTGGCGGCGACATTCCCGGCCGCACCGGAGGACGCGAGCCTCGACACGTTCAGGCAAGCCTTTGCCACGGTCGTCAAAGCGCGGGTCTACGGCGAGCTTGCGCGGCTCGTGACATCGCAGGGCTTCTTCTGGGATCGCGATTTCAACGGCAGTTTCGACGGACAGCAATCGGCTGTCGATAATCTTGCCGCCGCGGTTCACCTCGAGCATGGCAACGGCAATGGCTGGGTCACGCTCGCCGGTTTCGCGGCGGAAACCAAGGTCGCGTCGCTCACCGGCCGCCCGGGCATCGTCTGCGCCCCGGCCGAGCCGAGCTTCGACCAAGCGGAATTCGACCGCCTGCTGGATACGACGCGCACCAGCGCGCGCGATTGGGCCGTGCCGCGCGCGGACAAGACGCCGGTCTATGCGGCCGCTCGGAGCAACGCCAAGGTCAAAGATACGCTCGCACCGACGCTGGTTCGCGTGGTCAACTCTCTGGCCAAGGACAACGAGCCGGAATCACTGCGTGCAGCCTGGGTGCGGGTCATGACGCCGAGCGGCAGGGTCGGCTATGTGGCGCCGGGCGCGCTGATGCCGCTTTCCGCGGCACGGCTCTGCTACGGGCAAGACGGATTCGGACGCTGGCACATTGCCGGATTCGTCGGCGCGGGGGATTGAGTCCCACCGCACTCTTGTTGCAATTTAGGCATGGATGCTCGGCGGTCTCGGGGGGCGGATTTGAGGGAGAAACCCTCGTGTTCAGGTTTGCTGTGAAGTCTCATCCAGCGATTCTGGCCGCTGCCGGCTGTTGCGCCGCATTGCTCGTCTCGATCGCCTTTGCGCAAGCACCGCCACCGAAACAGAAACCGCCCGCTGCCGTACAGCCGTATGAGAAGGTCGCGATCACCCTCCCGACGGCGCTCAACGACGCGAGTTTCGATGCGTTCCGCAAGCAGCTTGCCGATGTCGCCACGCGTTCGGACAAGGCCGGCCTTGCGAACCTCGTGATCAATGAAGGCTTCTTCTGGAAACGCGACGCACGCGAGCGGCTGGACAAGGCCGACAAGAAAAAATCCGGCATCGACAACCTCACGGTCGCGCTGCAGCTCAACGCCAAGGACGGGTCAGGCTGGTATCAACTGGTGCTTTATGCCTTCGATACGACTGCGGCGCCGGTCGAAGGCATCAATGGCGTGATCTGCTCCCCGCCCGATCCGACCTACAACCAGCAGGATTTCGAAGCGCTGTTGCAGACCACCAAGACCCACGCGGAAGAATGGGGCTACGTACTCATCAACAATATCGAAGTTCGTTCCGGCCGGCGCCCGAACGATCCGGTGGTGGAAACGCTTGGGCTGCATTTCGTCCGCGTGCTGGAAGAGGCGAGCGAGACCAACGCGGCGCAGCCGCTGCCCTTGCTGCTTGTGGTCACTCCTTCCGGCAAGACCGGCTATATCCCCGATTTTGCGCTCGCCCAGCTCGGCAACGACCAGCTCTGCTATCGCAAGGATGCGAACGGCTGGAAAATCGTCGGTTTCCTCGGCGGCGAACAATAAATGCTCCATTCCGCGGCACTGGGCCCGGCCGGTGGCGGCGCGGAATCTAAAACGCGGTCTATGTTTTACAGCTTCAAATCCCAGGTCTCGCTGATCAGCTTGTGGCCGAAATTCGTCGACTTCTCCGCACGCGTGAGGCGATAGCCGGCTTTTTCATAGACGCGCCGGGCAGCCAGCAGATTGCCGTGGGTCCAGAGCGTGATCCGGCGATAGCGGGCCTCGCGCGCGAAGCGTTCGCATTCGGCGACCAGGCGCGTGCCGATGCCGAGGCCGCGTGCGCCCGGCTCAACCAGAAGCAGGCGGAGGCGCGCCACGTGCTCGCTGTCCTTGACCAGCATCACCGATCCGGCATTCTCGCCGTTGCGTTCGGCGATCCAGCAGCGCTCCCGCTTCGAATCGAAACGGCGGATGGATTGCCCGACGATCTCCGCCACCAGGGCTTCGAACTGCTCGTTCCAGCCGTACGCTTCATTGTAGATCGCGGCGTGGCGGCTGACGATCCAGCCCCAGTCGCCGGGCGCGGGCGGCCGCAGGATGTAGGGAACTTTCGCTCCGGCCTCGGCGTCGAGCACGCGCTCGATGGCCTGCATGGCCCCGACCAGGCGAATTTGCGCGCCGGGCCCGAGCTTGTTCAACAGGGCGGCGATTTCTTCCTGCGTGCGAGCCTCGATCGGCGCGAAGATTTTTCGTCCGCGCTCGGTGATCGACAGCAGGCTCTGCCGGCCATCCGCGCACGAGGCCTGCTTGTTGACGAGCCCCCGCTTGCCGAAGTCGCGAAGAATGCGGCTGAGATAGCCGGCATCGAGCCCGAGGCTCTTGACCAGCTCGCTTGCGGTCGGCTGCACGCGATGGATCAGCTCGTAGAGCACGCGCGCTTCGGTGAGCGAAAATGGCCGAGGGGCGCTGAGCACGCCGACACGCTGCGTATAGAAACGATTGAAATGCCGCACGGCGGCGATACGGCGATCGAGGTCGGCTCGCGGCATGGCGCGCTCGGGCTGGGAAAGATGACATTGTCATGGATTTATTTGACTTAGTCAACTATCTGCTCAAGCCCACGACCCCTTTCCCGCCGCCGCGGAACGGCCGATAGTCGAATCATGTCTTTCAGCAAGGACGAGATGCGGTCCGCGGGATCGGCGGTTTGCGAACGATGCGGCCACGCCTTCGCATGCAACGCCGGCGGCGATTGCTGGTGCGCGGCGGAATCCTACCGCCTGCCCATGCCGCGCGACGGATCCGGTTGTTTTTGCCCCGATTGCCTGCGGAAAGCTGCAAGCGAGCAAGCGGCGTCATAACTCCATCTCTTTGCCACAATAAACTCGATAAAGGCTGCCCCTCGTTTCCGCGCTGATTGATGTAGAATGTGCCATGTTCCGCTTTTTTGAACGCCTGCTGACGCCGACCGTCGCACCAGACCAGCCGGAACCGCCGCCCGGCCTGATCGCGTTCTATTGGCATTATGCCCGGCAGGCTAAACCGCTGTTCATCGGTCTGTTCGTCGCCGGTTTTGTCGTGGCGCTGCTCGATTCGCTGATCCCGGTGATGATGGGGCGCGTGGTGACGTTGATCACGGCGTCGAAGCCCGACGAGCTGTTCGCGAATTCGTGGCCGCTGTTGGTCAGCATGGCGGTCGTGGTTCTGCTGTTGCGGCCGATCGCGCTGACCGGACAGAACCTGATGGCCAATCAGGCGATCACCGCCAATGTGTCGAACCGGATCCGCTGGCAAAACCACTGGCACGTGGTGCGGCAGAGCTGGGCGTTCTTCCAGAACGACTTCGCCGGCCGCATTGCCAATCGCGTGATGCAGACCGGCCCGGCGATCCGCGAGAGTCTGGTCGCGCTGTTGACCGGCGTCTGGTACATCATGGTGTACGGCACCAGCGCGCTCATTTTGCTCGCCTCGGCTGATCGCTGGCTCGCGCTGCCGGTTGCGATCTGGTTTGCCGGCTATATCGCCTTGCTGCGCTGCTTCGTGCCGCGCATGCGCGACCGCTCGAAGGAAATGTCGGAGGCGCGGTCGATGCTGACCGGGCGCATCGTCGACAGCTACACCAATATTCTGACGGTGAAGCTGTTTGCACGATCGCGCGACGAGGACGCCTATGTGCGCGATGCCATCGATCACCACACCGGGCAGTTCCACAATTCGCTCCGGCTCAACACGCTGTTGACGCTGTCGCTGTCGACGCTGAATGCGTTGATGGTGACCGGCACGGCGGGTTTCGCGCTGGTGCTGTGGGCCTATGGCAAAATCCAGGTCGGCGCGGTGGCGATGGCGCTGCCGATGTCGTGGCAGCTCTTGAGCATGTCCGGCTGGGTGGCCTGGCAGGTGACCAACATCTTCGAGAGCGTGGGCGTGGTGCAGGAAGGCATGATGACGATCGCGCGGCCGATCACGCTCATCGACAAGCCGGATGCGGCCAGGCTCGTGGTCTCGCGCGGCGAGATCCGGTTCGAGGATGTGCGCTTCGGCTATGGCCGCGAGCGCGGCGTGCTGAACGGATTCACGCTCACCGTCGCGCCGGGCGAGAAGATCGGCCTCGTGGGCCGGTCGGGCGCGGGCAAGTCGACGGTGGTCAATCTGCTGCTGCGGTTCTTCGATCTGGAAGGCGGACGCATCCTGATCGACGGACAGGATATTTCGCAGCTGACGCAGGAATCGCTGCGCTCGCAGATCTCGGTGGTGACGCAGGACACGTCCCTGCTGCACCGCTCGATCCGCGACAACATCCGTTACGGCAGGCCGGAGGCGACGGATGCCGACATCGTCACCGCCGCCAGGCTGGCGCATGCCGAGGAGTTCATCGGCGAGCTCGAAGACTGGAAGCAGCGGCGCGGCTACGAGGCGCAGGTGGGCGAGCGCGGCGTGAAGCTCTCGGGCGGGCAGCGGCAGCGCATCGCGATCGCGCGCGTGATCCTGAAGAACGCCCCGATCCTGGTGCTGGACGAGGCGACCTCCGCGCTCGACAGCGAAGTCGAGGCGGCGATCCAGTCGAGCCTCGGCACGCTGATGGAGGGCAAGACGGTGATCGCGATCGCGCACCGGCTGTCGACCATCGCGCGCATGGACCGGCTGGTGGTGCTGGATCATGGCCGCATCGTCGAGCAGGGCTCGCACGCCGAACTCTTGCGCGCGAACGGCCATTACGCCGCCCTGTGGCAGCGGCAATCGGGCGGGTTCATCGATGCCGCGCCGGAGATCCAGGCGGCGGAGTAATCGTGGACGAAAAAATACGGACGCGGCGGCAACGCCGCGTCTCCGTCAAACAGGTGCACTGATGAAATTTTTGCCGTCATGTTTCTTATCAACCGCAGGCATTGCGCTTGCCATGCTCTGCGTCGAAACGCGGGCCGAGGGTCGATGCACCGGTCATCGACTGCTGACGACGCCACGGTTGGAGATGAGCTGCATCGACGTCAAGCCGGAGGTTTATCCTTCTCCCGACAGAGCCTTGCGCGCCGTGGTGTTCCCCGTCGATATCGACCTGAATGCCACTCCTGACATGGAAAGCCGCGTTGCGATCCGCACGAAAGAAGGAAAACTTTTGACCTCGAAAGATTTTTCCTCGCCGCGCGGAGCTAACGGGTACCATGTCGTTCGCGCCAAATGGTCTCCCGATTCTCAATTCTTCGTATTCAGCATGGCGTCATCGGGCGGCCATTCACCTTGGTCGTTTCCAACCTGGGTGTACAGCCGCGACAAGAATCTTTTCGTCAGCTTCAGCGAAATGATCGGGAACAATCCCACCGTATCGGAAGAATTCAAGTTCGAGGGTTCGCACGTACTGACGGCTACGACGTGGGAAAAATCCGGATCGGATACCAAGGTTCCGATCAGAGTGGATCTTGAAGAGGCGATGAAAAAAGCGGCTCCTGCTTCGAAACAGTGAGCGCTGCCGTGCCGCCTTTTACTGATCGCTCCTCAGCTCGAGGGCGCGGGCGCGGCTCTCGATGGCTTCGGTGTACTTGGGATCGAGCCGGATCGCCTGGTCGTAGTCGGCGATGGCGCGGTCGTATTGACCTTTGCTTTGGTATGCGCGGGCCCGGTTAAAATAAGCGGCGGGAAAACGCGGATCGAGGCGGATCGCCTCGTCGTAGTCACGGATGGCGCGGTCGTACTGACCCTTTCTCGCGTACGAGAGGCCACGATAGCTGAAGGCTCTGACGGATCGCGGATCGAGCTCGATGGCTGCATCGAAGTCTTGGATCGCGAGCTCGTGACGACCGGTGCTCTGATATGCGCTGCCCCGGTTATAGAAACCGAGGGCGTTACCGGGGTCGAGCCGGATCGCTACGTCGTAGTCCTCGATGGCGCGGGAGTACTGGCCCTTGCTCGCATAGGCAACGCCGCGGATGATGAAGGCATCGGCATATTTGGGATCGAGCCGAATGGCCTCGTCGTAGTCCCGGATGGCGCGGTCGTATTGGGCGATGCGATAAAACGCGTAGCCGCGAGTGTAGAAGGCGGTGGCGAGATTCGAAACGGTCGTCTTGGGCGATTGAATGATCGCGCTGCAGCCCTCGATCTCCTGATACGGCGTTCCACCCGAGCTGCACCAGTTCAACTGCTTCTTCGTTTGCGCGCCGGCGGGCGAAGCCAGCAAACCTGCAGCCGCACACATTGATACGGCTGAAAGAATCCGCCGAAGTGTTCGTGCCATGCCGGTTCCTCATGCTGAACGCGATCGCCGAATAATATCGGGAGTCTGTTGTCATGTCATTGCTCGCAGCGGTCGATCAGAGGGCTTAAGAAATATAAACGCGAATTTGGTTAGCCGCTGATCGGCCGCCGACATCCGATGCGATCGGTGAATTTGACGGCGTGCTATTCTTAACGGTGGAAGAAACCGATGCTCGGGCGGATTAACATTTGCCTCTTGACCACGCGCAGCGATCGACCGAACCTAACCGCAATATCGGCCGCCAGTGCCGACGTTTCTGGGAGGAAGCCGTGAATAAAATCAGCCGCCGCTTGAAAACCGCCTGCACCTGCTGTGCGCAACCGTTTGCCGCCCTATCCCGCCGCGAAGCCTTGCTGGGCGCCGCAGCGACGTTTGCGACAGCGGCCGCCCCCGCAAAGATTTTCGCGCAGGCCAAGACGCGGTTCATCGACGTCCACCACCATATCGTGCCGCCGTCGTGGCTGGCGGCGATGGATGTGATCGGACGGTCCGATTTCCCGCTGTCGAACTGGTCAATCCAAAAAGACATCGACGACATGGACAAGGGCGGAGTGGCAACCGCGATCACCTCGCCGACCACGCCGCAGGTGACGCCGCTGGGAAAAAGCGTGGCGGTGCGGATCGCGCGCGAATCGAACGATTACGCCAAGAAACTGATGGTCGATCACCCGGGCCGTTTCGGGCTGTTCGCGATGCTGCCGCTGCCGCACATCGACGAGAGCTTGAAGGAGATCACCTACGCTTTCGACACGCTGAAAGCGGACGGCGTCGGGATCATGACGAGCTATCAGGACAAATGGCTGGGCCATGCCCAATTCGATCCGATCTGGCAGGAGCTCAACCGCCGCAAGGCCACCGTCTATACCCATCCCACCGCCGCCAACTGCTGCGTCAATCTGGTGCAGGGCGTGCCCGAATACGTGATCGAGTTCGGCACCGACACGGTTCGCGCGATCGCCAGCTTGATCCTGAGCGGCAGCTCGATGAAATACAAAGACATCAACTGGATCTGGTCGCACGGTGGCGGCGGGCTCACCGCATTCGCCGAGCGGTTCCAGATTCAGCTCGTGAATATTCCGCCCTACAAGGGCAAGATCAGCCGCGAGCAGATGGAGGGCGAGCTCAAGCGCTTCTACTACGACACCGCGCAGATTTCGAATGCCGTCACGCTCGAAGCCCTGAGCAAGTTCGTGCCGTCATCGCAGATCGTCTACGGCACCGATTTCCCATACCGGACCGCCGCCGACCACACCAGGGGCGTGACGGCGTTCTTCAAGGGCAACGATTTCAAGAAGGTCGAACGCGAAAATGCGCTGCGGCTGGTCCCGCGGCTGAAGACCGCTTGAGGATTTCGTCACCGCGGACGAATTTTATTTTGCCGGCTTGAGCCGGCCGGCGTTCGCGCATGTGACTTCTGCGTAAACGGCACTTCCTTCGGAACGCACCGACGCTCATATTCAGCGCGCTCAGAAACACGCAGCCAGGGACGCTCCATGATCCTCGAAATCGCCCAGATCGACGTGAAGCCCGGAACCGAATCCGAGTTCGAAGCCGGCGTAAAGAAGGCCACGCCCATTTTCAAGCGCGCGAAAGGCTGCAAGAGCCTCGCGCTGCAGCGATCGATCGAAAAGCCGAGCCGCTTTCGGCTGTTCATCCAATGGGAGACGGTGGAGAACCATACGGTTGATTTTCGCGGCTCGGCGGATTTCCAGGAATGGCGCAAGCTGGTCGGACATTGTTTCGCGTCGCCGCCCGAAGTCGAGCACGTGCGCGAAGTGGCCAAAGGCTTTTGACGGCGAGAGCCGGCGAGCGAGACGAATGTCGCGCCGATCATGGACACGCGCGCGCCGGTCGCTACAATGTCATCAGGGACGTGTAGGTCAATAAACAAGCAACCGAACGTACACGGCCAGATCCAAGGGGAGGATTTCCATATGTTGCGACTGACGAGCGCGATTGCGCTGCTGCTGATCGTTTTTTTCTCGCCCGCGCATGCGCAAAGGCCGCGTGACCTCGTGCCGCTCGGCGAACGGCTGGTCGACTTCAGAGTCGACCGCGACATCATCGACATCGGCCAGTCGGAGGAATGGTACCGCAACCGCCAGTTCCGCTCGCTCTATTTCCGGGCCGAGCGCAATGATGTTTTCATGATGGGCGTGCGCATCGTCTATCTCAACGGTTGGACCGAGGATTTCCGGGTGGACCGGCTCATTCCGCAGGGCGGAGAATACGTGCTCGATCTGCGCGGCGAGCGCAGCTATCTGCGGCAGATCGAGATGACCTATCGTTCGCGACCGGATTATCGCGGCCAGGCGCTGATCAAAGTGTTCGGCGAACCGGTGCGCGGCGCGGGCGGACCGCCGGTCGCCATCGGCCCTGAAGGGGGCTGGATTGAGCTCGGCTGTCAACAGGTCGAATTGTTCGGGCGCGACCGCGATGTCATCCGTGTCGGGCGCCGCGAGGGACGCTTCAAGGCGATTCGGCTGTTCGTTCGCGGCGCCGACGTCGAAATGCTGGATCTCAGGGTCATCTACGCCGACGGACAACCGGACGCCATTCCGGTGAGACGAATCCTGCGGGTCGGAGAACGCACGCCGCCGCTGGACCTCCGCGGCTGGGAACGCGCCATCGATCGGATCGAAATGGTCTATCGCACCGCCATCAATCCGGGCCGGATCATCGGCGAGCAGAGAATCAGATCGGCGACGGTGTGCGTCGAAGGCCAGCAGGGACGTTGAGAATGTTCTGCGCGGGGCGGAGCGGTTTTGCAACAGCAGCCCACCGCTCCATCCGCGTCCGTCGCGCGCGCTAGTCGAGCACTTGCCGCGGGATCTCGCCGCCGCCGCAGACGTAACAACAGTTGCGGCAGCTGTGGCTGTTGTGCAGACCGACGCCCCAATACTTCGCAGCGTTTCCGGTCACCCAAGCGCCGAGGCAGATTTTCTCGCCGGCGTTGCAGATCAGGCTGAACCGTTGGGTGCGGTTGTTGTCGAGACCCCAGGCGTTGCCGCCGCCGGGCCATTCGTGCTTGCGATTCTCGGAATAGAATTCGACCTGAACCCGGTACGGGTAAACGCTCTTCACGCGCCAGAGCATCGTCTCTGCCTTCGACTGGACAAGTTGAATCGTGGCGCTGCCGATGATCGCGAGCAGCAATGCCAGGCACAAACGCATCATCATTTTCATGATTGTCTCCCCCTAAATTTGGACGCAACGAATGGCGCCCAAACCCCGGCGGAGCCTAGCAACGAACGGGGCAGCCTGCCAATCCGTCAGGTGCTCGCCGGCGGCGGTGGCGGTGGCGGCATGGTACTCTGAAAGCTCGGCCGCGCGGCGATGCGATCGTAGTAGGCCGACAGCGCTTGAGCGCCCGATAGCGCGGCGGCGCCTTCGGGAAACTTCCGCACGTAGAACAGGATCGGCATCAAGTTGATGTCGGCGTAGGTGAAGCTGTCGCCGGCCAGATAGCCGCCTTTGGCCACGGCACGATCGAGGATGTCGATCTCCTCTTTGAGTGCGGGCGTAACGCTGTCGATCATCTTGCGATCGGGCTTGCCGTCGCCGGTCTTCGGAAAAATGTAGCAGAACAGATAGGTGCGGATCATGGTGACATCCATCCTGGTATTGACCAGCGACACCCATTGCTCGGTGAGCGCGGCTTTGCGCAGTTCGGCCGGAAATACCTTTGGACCCGGAAAGGAACTGTCGAGATAGCCCGCGATCGCTCTCGATTCGCAGAGTTCGAAATCGCCGTGTCGCATGACCGGTATTTTTCCAAAGGGATGGATGGCATTCACTTCCGGCGAATGCGGCCGCACGGCGACAAGATCATAGGGAATGGATTTTTCCTCGCATACCATGCGGGCGACGCGGACGTAAGTCGAAGGCGCAAATCCGATGATTTGAACGTCAGCCATGTCTGTTTTCCTCAATTCCGGCCCATGAACGTCTCAAGCTTGTCGAGGCAGCCGATCCAGCCCATCTGGTGCTTGTCGCGGGCCTCTTCATCGAAGAACTGCTCATGGATGAGCGTGAGCAGCGTGCCGTCGCCGTCCGGTTTCAGCAAGATCGTCACGAGCGATTCCCGCTCGGGCGTCGATTTCCACGCCCAGGTGAAGACCAGCTTTTCGTTCGGAATGATTTCGCGGTAGACGCCGCTGACGTCGGGCTCGTTGCCGTCGGGGGCCTTCATGACCAGACGATAGCGGCCGCCGACGCGCGGATCGGCTTCGGCGAGCTGAAGACGGACTTCGCCCGGCCCCATCCAGCGCTTCAGCTTTTCCGGGTCCGTCCAAGCGCTGAAGACCTTCGCGGGCGACGCGTTGATCCGGCGCTTGAGGGTGAGGCTCGGCTTGACGGCGGCGCGGATGGACATGGTTCTTCCTCCAAGAATTTCGCGAGACGATCGAGACGGATGGACCAGAATTGCTCGTAACGGTTCAGCCACTCCATGGCCTGTTCCATGGGCGACGCCCTGAGTCGGCACACGACCGTGCGGCCGGTCTTGGTGCGCGTGAGCAGCCCGGCCTCGGACAGAACATCGAGGTGCTTCATCACGGCCGGCAACGACATGCGAATGGGCCGCGCCAGATCGGTGACCGAGAGGCTCTCCTGCCCTCTCAGACGCGCGAGCAGCGCACGCCGCGTCGGATCGGCCAGGGCAGCAAACGTCCGATCCAGGGTGGGATGCTGATACTTAACCATCAGGTTAAGTTTTAGAGGGAAGCGCGAGTGCTGTCAAGCCGGGGCATCAGTTGCGGCCGATCGTTCGACGGCGATTTTGCGGCGCAGCCGTCGGACCGGCCGATTTACCACGTTGAACACTCGCGATTTGGCTCCGTCCAATTGATGCCGGAATTTGTGGTAACGTTTCCCCGATGTCAGTCGGGGAAACATGATGTATCGCGTGAGAGTGATTGCGTGCGGCGTTTTCGTCCTGGTCGCGCAGCCCGCGCTCGCATTCAACCAGCTGGACGGGCAGGACTGCCTGCACCAACACGACAACGATCTGCGCATCGAGGCCTGCACGCGCATCCTCGACGAGGCGAACGAGCCGGCCAACGTGCGCGCGGCGGCGCTGGTCAGCCGTGGCGAGGCCTACACCTACAAGCGCGACTATCAAAAGGCGCTGGCGGATTACGAACAGGGCATCAAGCTCGATCCGAAGAATTGGGAGGGGTTTAACGGCCGCGGCGTCGTCCTGGCGCAGACCGGCCATTCGGAACGGGCGATCGCCGATTACACGACGGCGAGCAGGCTGAACCCGCGGCATCCGTTGCCGCGCATCAACCTGTGCGAGGAATACATCGTGCTCGATCGCCTGAGCGCCGCGGTCGAGCATTGCACGAAGTCGATCGAATTGCAGACCTCGCCGATCGCGCTCCGGTTACGCGGCACGGCCTACCTGAAAATGGGAAAATTCGCTCCGGCGATCGCGGATTTCGACGCGGCCTTGAAGCAGTCGCCGAAATATGCCGCGGCGCTGTACGGCCGCGCCATGGCGAAGCAAAAGAGCGGCGATCAGGCCGGCGCCAGCGCCGACATGACGGCCGCCAAGGCGCTCGACGCCGAAGTGGCCAAGGGATTTGAAAAATACAAGTTGAATTGAGACATTGCCGGCACGATCCGGTCACGTGACGTACTGCGCGATACCGCCGCCGAACGACCAGTTTTCCTTTACGACCTCCACCAGGTTGATGACCACGTCCTGCGGCCGCACGTTCAATTGCGCGCCAAGGTCGTCGACGATGCGTTTGTAAAATGCCTGCTTGAGCTCGACCGAGCGGCCCAGGCTCATCGTAATCTGGATCAGGATCACGTCTTTGCTGTAGTCGTTGCCGAGATAGCTCTCGCTGACGTTGAATTCTTCGGGCGGGTGATCTGTGATGACCTGGAATTTGTCGCCCTGCGGAACGATGATCACATCGAGCATTGCCTTGTAGATGATTTCGCCAAGCGTCTTTCGATATTGAACTGGCTTACCTCTCAAAAGGTCGATACGCACGAACGGCATTGTGATTTTCTCCCAAGGTCAAGGCAGAATGGCGAAAGCGCGGGCCGGAAATCCAAGGCCGTCCTTGACCTTCGGCCAGGTTACGACGATGAGCGCGCCTTTGGCCGGCACCTTGTCGAGATTGGCCATCACTTCGATCTGATAGTGGCCGTGCTGCAGTATGTAGGTCTCCGATTCCATCTTGTCGGTCGTATCGGTGTCGAGCGATTCATGGCCAGTGGCGACGACGCCGCGCTGCTCATAGAGAAATTTTATCGTCTCGAACGCCCAGGCCGGAAAAGGCGCACGCTTGAATTTCTCCGGATCGGCGTCGAAGTCCTTGGACATATCGGTGCGCAGCGCGACGAAGGTGCCCGCCGGCACGCGGCCGTGTTTCTTTTCCCAGGCGTGCAAATCGGCAACCGAGAAGGCGTGGTTGGCATCCTTGGATTGATAAGGCGTGTTATCGAGCACGATGAGCGGCAGGATCATCTGCTTGAGCGGAATCTTGTCCAGGGTGATTCCGTTCTCGGAAAAATGCGCCGGCGGATCGACATGGGTGCCGTATTGGCCGACCATCTCGTAATAGGTGGTGCGAAAACCATCGTCCTTGATGGTGTAGGGCTTCCTGGTCTTGGGATCTGCGGCGGGCGAGAATTTCGCCTGGCCGAAGCCGGACCACACCGGCGAGGTCGGCGAAAAGCTGTGCGTGAGATCGACGAATGTTTTACCGGCGATGGCACGGTAGGCACGAGCGAGATCGGACTTTGCGAGTGCGGCAGGCGCGAACGCCAGGCTCGCCAGCGCCGCTGCCAGAACAATGCGCCGGCGCGCGGAATTCCTCGGTGTGACGTGCAACATTCTTGACCTCCAACGCTATATCGCCTCTCTCGAGAGGTTGGCGAAGGGTGAGAAATTCCGGCTGAATTGACAAGGCGCCCTTCCCTCGTCGACCTTGAAAAAAGTCGCTATGCTCGGCGGAATCACGCCGATATCCAGGAGCCAACCATGACACACACTTCGAACAAACTCTCCCGCCGCACGCTGCTTGCGGGGCTGTCGGCGGCGCCGGCCCTCGCCACGGCTGCTCCGGCTGGCGCGCAGACCGCGTCGGTCCTGACTGCCGCGCAGCAGGCGCAGGCCGCGCTGAAGGACGCGAAGGGAACAAAGCTGGTGTTGCTCGGCACCGCGGCCGGTCCGGTGCCGGGGCGCACGCGGCAAATGACCTCGCATGTGATGCTGAGCAACGGCGCGGCCTACGTACTCGATTGCGGCCTCGGCGTCACCGATCAATATGCCCGCACCGGCATTCCGTTCAGCGCAATGAAATCGATCTTCATCACCCACCATCATGCGGATCACAATATCGAGTATGGCCCGCTGCTGATCATCGGCTGGATCCAGGGCATGCACCTCGACGTGAGTGCCTACGGACCGCCGCCGCTCAAGCAGATGACGGAAGACTTCATGCGCGCCTACAAAACGACGGTCGATTTCTGGGCCGAGGATCTTAAGATGAAGCCGCTGGTTTCGGTCAATGTGAAAGAAGTGTCCAAGGCCGGCCTGGTGATGCAGGACGAGAACGTAAAGGTATCGGCGACGATCGTCGAGCATCCGCCGGTGAAGCCGGCGCTCGGCTATCGCTTCGACTTCAAAGACCGCTCGATCGCGTTTTCCGGCGATACCGCGCCGAGCGAAGCAGTCGCGAAAATGGCCAAGGGCGCCGACGTGCTTGTGCACGAAACGATGTATGTGCCGGCCGTGGAGAAATACATCCGCGAACAGATCGCCAAAGGCCGGCCGGTCAAGTTCGAACCCTTCATGGCGCACATGAAGGCCGACCACACGCCGATCGAGGATGTCGGCCGCATCGCGCAGGAGGCGGGAGTCAAGACGCTGGTGCTGTCGCATCTGACCCCGGCAATCGACAGCATCACCGACGATACCTGGCGCGCGCCCGCGGCCAAGAATTTCACGGGCGAGATCATCGTCGGAAAAGATCTCATGGTCGTATGAGATTTGCGCCGGCAGCACCCATGAGCACAGCGCGAACCGCGGCCGTTGGTGTAGGCATCCTGCTGCTCGTTCTTTGGCACATTCTTGGGCACACGCTCGCGGCGCGTGCCGGCGATGCGCCTGGTGGCAAGGTTGCGCCGATCAGCCCGGCACTCTGCGACGACATGAAATCGCACAACGTGATGAAGCCGGAATCGCCCGTCAGCTGTGCGCGGCTGAAGCTCGTCACCTTTCCCTATGTCGGTTTCGACGGGCAGGTTCACGGCAATGGCGAAATCGTCGTGATGGATGCGGTGGCGGAGCACGTGCTCCAGATCTTCAGCAAGTTGCGCGACATTCGCTTCCCGATCGCCAAGGCGAGACTGATGAACCACTACGAAGGCAACGACAGCGCGTCGACCGCGGACGACAACACGTCGTCGTTCAATGCCCGCAAAGCCGTCGGCAGCAACTCGTTCTCGATGCATGCCTATGGTTTGGCGATCGATTTGAACCCGGTGCAAAATCCATTTGCCAGGCGTGCGGGTTCAACGCTGATCTTCAGGCCGCCGTCCGGAATCGAATACGCGAACCGGTTCAATGACCGGCCGGGGAAAAACTTTCGCGGCGGGATGGCGGAATCGGTGATTGACGTGTTCGCCGATCAAGGCTTTGTCATCTGGGGCGGCTATTGGGACAACCCGATCGATTACCAGCACTTTGAAGTGTATCCGAATCTGGCCGAGCGGCTTGCGGCCCTTTCGCCTGGGGAATCGCAGGCGGTATTCAGACAATATGTGGAACGGTATCGGACCTGTCGCAGAAACGCGCCGCAGGATTCACCGCGCGCAAAATGCATTCGCGATTGAGGATTTCAGGCTGCCGTCGAGACATCAGCTTGGTGCCGATGCCGATGGTGGATGGAGGTCGAGGAAGAATTTTAGGGAGATCGAGGGCAATCAGACGAACACATTGATAAAGTTGCCGAGACCGCTGCCGACGTCACTGTTGCCGCCGAAGGCCATGAAAGCACTCACAAGAGTGCCGCTGGGATCCGGGCCCTGCTGCTGCTGAATGGGCGTCACCGCCGCTTGCACCGAGGCTAAATTCGAGGAGATGCCATTGAGCAAATACGAGTTGGTCGCAAAATCCACGGCATGGACCTCGGAGTTTCCCTTGGGATCAAGCTGAACCCAAAGCGCGTGCGCATCACTGGCTTTGCCACCTTCCGAGAGAATGGCCTTCTCGACATCTTTTTCCGTAATCGTATTGCTGCCGGTGGTATTAAACATTCCCCATAACGTCGACAGGACCTGCGTGATCGTCGGAGGCAGATAGAACGACGATTGCGAAGCCAGAGATTGCAGCAGGTCCGAGGATTGCAGAAGCAAACTCAGATCCTTGTCCGCTGTTGCTGTCGGATTGGTGTTGTTCGCGGTGGTGGTGTTGGCATTCGTGGAGGCGGGAGGGACAGCAGCCGACACCCCGCTAACGACATTGACCATCGGCATGCTCTTTTGTGACAGACAAGGAATTCCCCGTGCGCCGGCAGACGCGTGCCAACCGGCGCATGCCAACTTTCACCCAGCGCTTTCAAGAAATGCTTTCCGGACAGGCGTTCATGCGCAACTGACGCGCAAAGATGGTTACTCGTTGGTTAAAAAAAGTCCGCTTTGGGACCGCGCTAGATGGGCTGCCCCGCCATGCATCGGGCGATCAAGCCTTGGGGTTTTGTCATCGGTTCGCCAAAACCCAGGCGCGTCTGATAGCGCTCAGCATTCTTGGGGTGCCGAAGGCCGCGCTCAACTGCGATCTTGTTGCATTCCTCCCAGCTGCGGCCCGTTTGGGTGGTCTGATTCGATTGACCCGTCTGGTCGGTCTTGTCTGGATCCGCCATGGCGACGGGGCAACAAATAATCGTAGCGGCAATCACAATGAGAACTTTGAGCATTGCGTCCGCCTCGAAAAAAATTTTCTTCAAACTTGAAGACACATCGTATCACGCCACGACCGCGTGGAAATGATTTCGAGGCCGGCAGTTACCATCGACAACCAAACCGCAATGCGTGCGCGCTGAACATTTCAATTTCCGCCGGCGGGGCCGAAGAGCGGTTCGAGGAGATGCTCCAGGATGCGGCGCACGACCGCCTGAAGCCGCTCTACAATTTCATGAATGATCTGCCGTCGACGCTACATGTCCGTTTTCCACTCGATAGCGTCAGAAAATCAGAAATTCCAGATCGGTAACAATGTGCCACAACTGGACTCACGCACTGCAAAAAACAGTGAGGGCCTGTCTTTTGTCTTATGCCGCGAGCACTTCATCGAGCGCCTGAGCCAAGCGGGTGCTGGTGAATGGTTTCGCGAGAAATGCAATATTTTGGGCCTGGAACCATTTGCGGTTCTTCTGCGTCGCATCATAGCCCGACATGCAGAGTACTCCCATGTTCGGCCGTGCCAGCATGGCATTCTTAATGAGCGTCACTCCATCGGTCCCGCCGGGCAGGACGATGTCAGTCAGCGTAATGTCGATATGCGCTGGAGATTCGATCAAGTCGATGGCTTCATTCCCGTTCGTCACGGCGTGAACCTTGTAACCCAATTTTTTCAATTGGGCAGTTATCACGACGCGCACATCGGGATCGTCCTCCACCAGCAGCACGGTTTTCTCGTTTCCAGTCGCAAATGATCCGGCGACCGCCTCGCTATCGGCCGATTGGCCTGCCATATCGATCCTCGGCAGATGAAGCATGATCGACGTACCGTGCCCAACCTCGCTCTCAACTTCGATATGTCCGCCAGACTGCTCCACAAACCCCTGCACCATGCTCAAGCCCAGGCCGCTGCCCAGGCCATCTTTCTTGGTGGTGAAGAACGGCTCGAAGGCACGCTTGCGCACTTCCTCCGTCATGCCAACACCCGTATCCCTGACGGTAATGCAGACTTCCTCTCCTGTCGGCCATCGGGTGGGGCCTTCCGTGGCCGCCCACGGGGAAGCTTGGCGCGTTGTCGCAATGGTAAGTTCGCCACCCTCCGGCATGGCGTCGCGCGCATTGAGTGCCAGATTCACCAGGACGTTCGCCAGCATGCTGCAATCGACGCAAACCGCCGCCGCGGTCGCATCGAGATGGGTGACAATGTCGATGTTCTCGCCGAGCGTACGCTGCAGCATCCGCAGCGTATCCAGCACCATCTGATCGAGCATCATTGGTTCAGCTCTCAACGGCGACTGGCGCGAAAATGCCAAGAGACGCCGCACGAGTTCGCTTCCACGCCGGGTCGCTCTCGTCGCGGCATCCAGCAGCTCAGGATCCGCGGGGAGCCCACGTACAGCAGCACTCTCAGCAAACTCCAGGCTTCCACGGATGACCGCCAGCAGATTGTTAAAGTCATGGGCGATTCCCGCGGTCAACTGCCCGACCGCTTCCATCTTTTGCATTTGCGCCAGCGTCATTTGCGCCTCTTCGCGGCGACGCATTTCTTGCGTGAGTTCGGCCGTGCGTTCAGATACGCGCGCCTCAAGATTTTGGTTCATGCGCGCCATGATCTCTTCGGACTGCTTGCGCTCGGTGATGTCGGTTATTGCGCCAATCATCCGAACAGGGCGTTTTTCGGCATCAAACAAGGCTGTGCCGCGGGTGTGCACCCAGCGATAGCCGCCATTTTTGCACCGCAGCCTGTAGTCCATCGAGTAGGGCTTGCGCTCTTCTAGATGCGCGCGAGTCGCTTCGATAACGGCTGCTTTATCCTCGGGGTGAAGGAGATCGTAAAAAGCTGACTTTAAATTAGGAACTTCGTCGTCTACATACCCCAGAATAGTCTTCCATCGAGGCGATATGTATTCGTAGCCTGTCAGGATGTCCCAGTCCCACAACCCATCGTTAACGGCGCTGTCGACAAGCCGGTAGCGTTCTTCACTCCGCAGCAGTTCTTCCTCCGCCTTCTTTTGCTCGGTGATGTCGGTGATCGAACCAAGTACACGAGCGGGACGGTTCATGGCGTCGAACAAAACCTTGCCCCGGCTATGCATCCAACGATAGTCGCCGTTCTTATGCCGCATCCGAAAGTCCAACATGTGGGACTGGGGCTCCTTCCCCTCCAGATATATGCGGCGCACATCGGCGAACGCCGCCTTGTCGTCGGGGTGGATCAGATCGAGAAACGCCGCCTCATCGCTGGAAATTTCGTCATTAGCGTAGCCTAAAATCCCTTTCCAGTGCGGCGAGAGATAAACTTCGTTGGTCAAAAGGTTGTGGTCGAATATTACGTCGTTAACAGCCTTTTCGACCAATTTGTAACGCTCCTCGCTCCGCGCCAAAGCCTCTTGCGCCTGCTCCATCTTTTTTACGGTCTTAGTCAGCTTTCGTTTGCGCCAAGCCCCCAATCCGATGCAGGTGAGAACAATGAGAGTAAGCAATGTTGTTCCGATATAGTACTGCGTGTATTCATGCCAATAGGCAGCAAAGACTTCGTGCTGCGCTAGACCGACGGTCACGATAAGTGGAAGCGCATCGAGCTTGCGATAAGAAATCAAACGTCTGACGCCGTCTATGTGACCTTCGGTAACAAAGAACCCGGCTGGACTTTCCTGTAGTCTGCGGAATAGAGGCGTGCCTGCGAGAGAGAGGCCGGGCGTTACGTGCTTGAAGCCACGCGACGCGCGGATAAAACCGTCGAGGCCGATTACTGCAATTATTCCTTCTCTGCCGACATCAATCGAATTGTAGAAGCGCTCCAAGCTATCCGGTTCGATCGCCGCCTCGATCACGCCGCCGAACGAACCGTCCGGGTTGGACAAGCGGCGAGTAAGCCAAACGAACATCATGCCGGATCTTCGCCCGACTACCTGTTGGCTGATGAACAGTTCGTCTTTTTCGGTATTCAGTTGGGCGCGGAAATGCTCCCGATCGCTGAGATCGAGGTGCAGACCCTGCGGGATCATACGAGTCGACGACTTGAGAATGCCAGCCGAATCGATGACGGTGATCTGTTTGATCGTCTCGCCCAGATAGACCCGGGCATCCTCGATATCGAACTGCTCAGGACTCCGGGCGTATAGCGTGCGCAAGGACAGTAAAATCTTGTCGGTTCCATCGACAGCATGAACGATTTGCTGTTCAAAAAGGCGTGCCAAGTTATCGGTGCTGTGTTGCGTTGCCTGAAAAATAGTCCGCTCTTCCGTGTTCAGATGGGCGACAGTTGCGGCCCAGGCAAAACCAATCAACGCCAAGCCGAGGAGAGTGTTGAGCTGTAGAAAGGCACGCAACCAATCGCGCAAATATGTTTCACGCTGCATTGGCTTGTCTCCGCAACGCCACTGGGTCTCGCACCGTAACCGTACGATCGGCCAGATCAATCAGACCCTGCTGCCGCAGATTATTGAATACGCGACTGATATGGACGGGTGTAAGCCCAGTAATTTCCGCAATGTGCGTTTGCCGCATGGGGAAATTAAAGGTGCGGTCTGTCACTAAGCCGCGGAGCGCAAGCCGTTCAAACAAATTCAGCAGCAGCCGACTGACGCGCTCTTCGGCTGTACATTGGCCCAGGCTGATTACCGATTGAATGATCCGTATATATTCTTCGTTCCAAGTCTTCAGAATGGTTTGATTTAGATTTGGATTTGCAGACATCGCGGCGCAAAATTCGGTGCGATCGTAGCAGTGATAGATCACGTTGGTGATAGCCTCGACCGTGAAATCAAGCTTGTCGCCGAAGAATAACGCGCCAGAAACCAGATCGCCCGGCAGCAATACTGAAATGATCTGCCGTCGGCTATTTGGGAGTGTGGATACGGTCGCCGCCCAACCTGAACAGATGATGGGAATGCCTTCGATAATTTCGCCTCGATGAAAGATGGTCCGGCGTGCCGGAACGGCGTGTTCGGCGAATCGTGGCGCTGTTTCACCCAAGTCCAGACGCACCAGATCGATGTCCGTGATGCCTCGACACAGCTCAAGGTTCGCCAAGCCCGCGTTGCAAATGGGCTTATTCGTCGTTGTCATTGATCGCATCTCTATTGAGTTCGCGAATCAAGCACTGTCGAATCAGTGGGATTTTTTTACATGGCCTTCAATATTGGAAGACCCCATGACCGACTAATCCCGGAATCATGCATCGCGGATTGATGAGACAATGTAGCCGAATTTATGGGCACTATCGGATTGCGGCTCATTATTCGCCGTACGTGGGAGCGCGGAACAATTCGTGACTTCGGCTAGCGAGTACAGAGCGTCGCTTGTTTTTTCGACGCCCTTCCTTCTTCGCGCGGGCGGCCCCATATTGGCCGAATGGCGAAAGCGCCCGACAGGCCGAAAAAGGACCCGGCGAAACATTCCAAGGGCGACCCCGCGCGGCCGACGCGCGCGAAGGCGCATCGGCCGGACGTGCCGCCGATGGAGCCTGCGCTCGCGGACATTCTCAATCCGGCGATCAAGGAAGGCACCGCCGGCATCGGCTCGGGCACCGGGTTGCAGCCGCCGCCGGATAATTCGTTCGACCGGCGCGCGGATTTTTCCGCCGCGCACCGGGCGCGCAAGTCGACAAAGGGTTTCGACGAAGCGCCGCAGTCGCATTACGTCGGTAAAACTCCGGTAGCGTCGGATGCGCTCGATCCGGAGCTCGCAATGGCGCTCGGCTACGGCAGCGATCCGAGCCGGACGATTATTGATCAGTATTCGGACAACGAAGCGGACTCATCTTCACCCTCCCCTGGAGGGGGAGGGTCGGCGAGCGAAGCGAGCCGGGGTGGGGTGATCGGCAAAAGCTCACCCCCTCCCGACACGCCAAAGCGCGTCGAAGACGCGCATGACCGCGCTTACGGCGCATCGACCTCCCCCCGCCAGGGGGATGTGAAGGTGGAGCGCGACGAGATTTCCGATATTTCCGAGCCGCAGCGCGAAAAGCGCGAGCGGCATCGGCCATCGCCGCAACCGGTGACGCTCGGCGTCACCGCCAGCATGCAGGCGCTCGACCGGCTGCTGCGCGAAGGACGGCGAGAATTTTTGCGCGACGACGGCACGCCGCGGGTGTGGACGCCGCATCGGCCGCCGCGACCGGAAAAATCGGAAGGCGGACACAGGCTCGTGTTCCAATCCGAATTCCAACCCAAGGGCGATCAGCCGCAAGCGGTCAAGGATCTGGTCGAAGGCATCAAACGCCACGACCGCACGCAGGTGCTGCTCGGCGTCACCGGCTCGGGCAAGACTTTCACCATGGCCAAGGTGATCGAGGCGACGCAACGCCCTGCCCTCGTCCTTGCGCCGAACAAGACGCTGGCGGCGCAGCTCTACGGCGAATTCAGGAGCTTCTTTCCCGACAACGCGGTGGAATATTTCGTCTCGTACTACGACTACTACCAGCCGGAAGCCTATATCCCGCGCACCGACACCTACATCGAGAAGGATTCGGCGATCAACGAGCAGATCGATCGCATGCGCCACTCGGCGACGCGCGCGCTGCTCGAACGCGACGACGTGATCATCGTGGCGTCGGTGTCGTGCATCTACGGCATCGGCTCGGTGGAAACCTATTCGGCGATGACGTTCACGCTCAAGCGCGGCGAGCGCATCGACCAGCGGCGGCTGATCGCCGATCTGGTGGCGCTGCAGTACAAGCGCACGGCGGGCGATTTCTATCGCGGCTCGTTCCGCGTGCGCGGCGACGCGCTCGACATCTTCCCGGCGCACTACGAGGACCGGGCGTGGCGGGTCAACCTGTTCGGCGACGAGCTGGAGTCGATCCACGAATTCGATCCGCTCACCGGGCAGAACACCGACGAGCTGGAATTCGTCAAGGTCTACGCCAATTCGCACTATGTGACGCCGCGACCGACGCTGATCCAGGCGATCCAGTCGATCAAGCTCGAATTGCGCGACCGGCTCAATCAGCTCAACAATTCCGGGCGGCTGCTGGAGGCGCAACGCCTGGAGCAGCGCACGCTGTTCGATCTGGAAATGATGGAGGCGACCGGCGCCTGCGCCGGGATCGAGAACTATTCGCGCTATCTCACCGGCCGCAAACCGGGCGAGCCGCCGCCGACGCTGTTCGAATACGTGCCGGACAACGCGCTCGTGTTCGTGGACGAGAGCCACGTCACGGTGCCGCAGCTCGGCGGCATGTATCGCGGCGATTTCCGGCGCAAGGCGACGCTCTCGGAATACGGCTTCCGGCTGCCGTCGTGCATGGACAATCGACCATTGCGATTCGAGGAATGGGACGCGATGCGGCCGCAGACCGTGTGCGTCTCGGCCACACCGGGCCCGTGGGAAATGGATCAGACGCAGGGCGTGTTCGCCGAGCAGGTGATCCGGCCGACCGGGCTGATCGATCCGGAGGTGGAGGTGCGGCCGGCGCGCACGCAGGTCGACGATCTGGTCGGCGAGGCGCGCGCGGTTGCGGCGAAGGGTTTCCGCGCGCTGGTCACGGTGCTGACCAAACGCATGGCCGAGGATTTGACCGAATACCTGCACGAGCAGGGCATCCGCGTGCGCTACATGCATTCGGACATCGACACCATCGAGCGCATCGAGATCATCCGCGATCTGCGCCTCGGCGCCTTCGATGCGCTGGTCGGCATCCACCTGCTGCGCGAGGGCCTCGACATGCCCGAATGCGCGCTGGTGGCGATCCTCGACGCCGACAAGGAAGGCTTCCTGCGCAGCGAGACCTCGCTCGTGCAGACGATCGGCCGCGCCGCGCGCAACATCGACGGCCGCGTCATTCTCTATGCCGACACCGTCACCGGCTCCATGGAGCGCGCCATGGCCGAGACCAACCGGCGGCGCGAGAAGCAGGAAGCGTACAACACCGCCAACGGCATCACGCCGGAAAGCGTGCGCAAGGGCATCGCCGACATTTTGGACAGCGTCTACGAGCGCGACCACGTGCTGGTCGGTACCGGCGCCGGCATCGCCGGTCACGGCGAGTTCGACGACGCCGCCACCATCGGTCACAATTTCGAAGCTGTCATCGCCGATCTCGAAGCGCGCATGCGCGCCGCCGCCGCCGATCTCGATTTCGAGGAAGCCGCGCGGCTGCGCGACGAGATCAAGCGGCTGCGCGCGACCGAGCTGGCGGTGACCGACGACCCGACCGCAAAGCTCCTACCCGCCCCCGCAGGGGGAGGGTCCGCGCGCAACGCGCGTCGGGGCGGCGCCGTCGCGCGCCCGCACAAGCCGGCGCTCGATGAAATGGGCATCGCGCTGCACCACGAAGTCGCGCCGCATCGCGCCGGCGGGCGTAATGCGCCGCGCAAGCCGAACCTCGACGAGATGGGCCCGGGCGTCGAATCCATTCCCGGCAAGCGCGACCCATCCAGCCCGCGCTCCACCATGGGCAAGCCCGGCATGCGCGGCGGCTGGAAGCCCCGCAAGCGATAACCGCTACGCATGTATCCGCCCGACGGGTGGCACCACTTCGTACCCTACGGCGGGGTCCATGCGCTGATGGTGGCGGTCTGCGCGATCTTGATCGCGGCGCCGGCGCTGCTCGGCCGCAGGCTTTCCAAAAATTCCGAGCTGATCTTGCGCCGCGGGCTCGCGGTGCTCGCGCTGGCGTACTGGATCGCCTATGCGGCCTGGTGGAACTGGCGCGGCATCGACTGGCGCGAAGGCTTGCCGCTGCATCTGTGCGATCTCAACGGCCTGATCGCGCCCTATGCGCTCATCACCGGCCAGCGCTGGGCGCGCGCCACGCTTTATTTCTGGACCGCGGCGCTGACCTCGCAGGCCTTCATCCAGCCGGCGCTCACTGCCGGGCCGGCGTCGCTGGTGTTCTGGACATTCTGGGGCGAGCACGTCGTCGCCGCCGCCTGCGCCGTCTACGACATTGTCGTGCGCGGCTTTCGTCCCGGCTGGGGCGATTTTTCCCGCGCCGTCACGGTCAGCCTCGTCTACGCCGTGGCGATCCTGCCGATCAACGGCTGGCTCGACGCCGACTACGGCTATCTCGGCGATCCGTCGCCGTTCGTTTCGGTCCCGCCCTTCGTATTGGCGCTCGGGCCGTGGCCGCAGCGCGCCGTCATTCTCGCGGCGCTGGTGCCACTCGGCTTCATCGTCGTGCTGCTGCCGTGGCTGTTCAGCGCGCGGACGCCGGCGCCTCGAGACTAATTCCGTTGCGGCGCGCGCAGGCGCGCAGCCACGGCACCACGCCGGGCGGGATCGCATACTCGAGACCGTAGATCGGCGACTTGAACGCGAACGTCACGCCGTCGCCGAGCGCCTGGTTGAAATCCTTGCCGTGCTCGGGAAACAGCCCGATCTCGTCGTGGCCGAGCATGTGCACTTTGAGTGCGGTGAACGGCTTGCCCTCGATCGCCAGCGTCGCCTCGACCGGCGCGCCCTCGGGCTGGCGCAGCCCGGTGTTCTTCAGCATCATGGTGAGCCCCAGGGTGCGGCTCGCCATCAGCGAGTTGATGTAGATCGGCGCGTTGGCGTCCGGCGGCTTGGTCATGTCGGTGACGAGAGAGTAGCGCTGGCGGATGTAGCAGACCGCGATGCGGCCGTCGGCGCGGCGCAGCTCGGAGGCATCCCAGCCGGCGATCTTCTGCTTGTCCTCGATGCCGGGTGGCCCGGCCGCGGTCGGCACTGCGAGCGCGATCCCCGGCGCGCGCGGCCGCGGCGCCGGCATCGGCGGCGCGTCCGGATCGGTCGGCCGGTCGACGGCGATGTTGAACGTCTTGCCGCACTGGATGAGCCAGGCGAGCGCA
>DATJVR010000024.1:0-72309 GCA_035501735.1 Xanthobacteraceae bacterium
GGTCATCACCGGCGGGGTGTTCCACGCCACGACGTTCACGACCGGGCTCGGCAACACGCTGTCGTTCACCGGCTTCGACCCGGCGACCGGCCAGGTCAGCTACAGCTACACGCTCAACCACAACGACAGCCACCCGACCGGAAACGGCACCAACAGCCTGTTCGAGGACTTCGGGGTGGTGCTGAAGGATATCGACGGGAAGACCGCGAATGACACGCTCTCCATCGACGTTGTCGATGATGTGCCGCAAGCCAGTCAGGTGACAAAGAGCATTCTTTCCAGCGGCCACGACACCAATGTGATGCTGGTTCTCGACGTTTCGGGCAGCATGGACGACGCCTCGGGCGTGCCGGGGCTTACGCGCCTCGACGTACTCAAGGCCTCGGTCAGCGAGCTGCTTGACCAATATGGCGACCTCGGCCAGGTGCGCGTGCAGATCGTCACGTTCAGCACCGGCGCCCAGCAGGTCGGCAGCAACTGGATGACCATCGACCAGGCGAAGGCTGCGGTGGACGCCCTGACTGCTGGCGGCAATACCAACTACGACGCGGCGGTGACGACGGCCGAATCAATCTACGGCAATGCCGGTGCACTCGCGACGGCCGGCGTGCAAAACGTCTCCTACTTCATGTCGGACGGCGTGCCCAACCTGCCGAACGGCAGTGTCGGCATCAATGCGACCGAAGAATCGACCTGGACGAACTTCCTCAACACGCACCAGATCGACTCGTTCGCGCTCGGCATGGGCTCGGGCGTGACGCAGAGCGCGCTCGATCCGTTGGCCTTCAATGGCCAGACCAATACAAATACCAGCTCGGTCGTCGTGACCGACCTGTCGCAGCTCTCGCAGACGCTGGTCAGCACCGTGTCACATGTCGGCGGCAATCTTCTGGCCGATGGCGTGCTGCCCAACAGCTTCGGCGCCGACGGCGGTTTCATCAAGTCGATCACCGTCGACGGAACCACCACCTATTCATACGATCCGAATGCGCACACCATGTCGGCTAGCGGTGGCCCCGATCACGGCGCGTTCAATTCGGCCACGCATGTAGAAACCATCAATCTTGCGTCCGGCGGCACGTTCTCGCTTGACATGGACGATGGCACGTTCACATACGATGCACCGACGAATGTCGCGCCCAATTTCTCTGAAGTCATTCTGTGGCAGTTGCAGGACAATGACGGTGACACGGCGGGCAATTCGCTGACCATCGTGGTGTCCACTCAGGATCACCCGCCGATCGTGCGCGACGATCATGTGATCACCAACCAGCAGGGCGCCTCCGGCCTGGATCACATCGTCATTCCGGATTTTGCGCTGCTGTACAACGACAGCGATCCGGAAGGTCAGGCGATCAGCATTACCGGCGTGACCAATGGAACTAGCGGTACGGTCTCGCATGCGGGCACCAACGTGACCTTCACGGAGGACAGCAACAATGCGGTCGACGGGGGCACCTTCACCTACACCGGCTCGACGTCTTCGCCGACGGCTTCCGATACCGGGCTCGTCACGGTCGATCGCAGTCAAACCGGCACCACGATCGACGGCACCGGCCTTGACGACATTCTCATGGGCCGTGACGGCGCCAACAACATCCTCACCGGCAACGGCGGCGACGATGTGCTCATTGCCGGCAACGGCAACGATACGCTGGACGGCGGCAGCGGCAACGACCTGATGGTCGGCGGTACGGGCAATGACACCTATGTGGTTGATAGCGCTGGAGATTCCATCGTCGAAAATGCCGGCGAGGGCACCGATACGGTGCAGGCGTCGATCAGCTATTCGCTCGCGGCAAACCTCGAGAACCTGACGCTCACCGGGAGCGCCAACATCAACGGCACCGGCAACAGCCTCGACAACGTGATCACCAGCAATTCCGGAATCGACACGCTGACCGGCGGTGCGGGCAACGACACCTATGTCGTCAACAATGCCGCCGACGTGATCGTGGAAAACGCCGGCGAGGGCACCGACACGGTGCAAGCGGCGTTCAGCTACACGCTCGGGGCGAACATCGAGAACCTGACGCTGCTCGGGACCGGCTCAATCAACGGCACCGGCAACAGCCTCGACAACGTCATCAGCGGCACTGACGGGAACAACACCATCACCGGCGGTGCGGGCAACGACATGCTGTTTGGCGGCAACGGTAACGACACCTATGCCTTCGGTCTCAACGATGGTACGGACATCATCTCCGATACCAGTGGCACGGACGCGATCGTGGTCAATGCGGGCGGGGCGGCGCTGACGGGCCTCGATGCCATCGCCAGCGGCAACAACCTTCAGATCGCGTTCAACGGTGAGTCGATCACTGTCACGAACCACTTCAACGGTACACCCGTTGAGTCGATCACGTTCAGCGGCGGCGCCACCTTCAACGGCGTCAGCCTCGGGTCGGGTGCCTATAACCTGCCTACCGACCATAGTGGCACCTGGAGCGGCAGTAACGGCAACGACATCGTGGCCGGCGACAACAACGCTCAGTCGTTGAACGGCGGCAATGGTAACGACATCATCTTTGGTAATGGCGGCGACGATACGCTCGAAGGCGGCAGCGGGAATGATATTCTCGTGGGCGGCACGGGCAATGACACCTACGTCGTCGACAGCACGACCGACACGATTATCGAGAATGTCGGCGAAGGCACCGATACGGTTCAGTCGTCTGTGACCTTCAGCCTGGCCTCGATCGCGAACGTCGAGAACCTTACGTTGACCGGCAACAGCAGCATCAACGGCACTGGCAACAGCCTCGACAACGTGATCACCGGCAATGGCAGCAAGAACATCATCGATGGCGGGGCCGGCAACGACACCATCATCGGCGGAGACGGCAACGATACGTTGACCGGCGGCACGGGTGCGGACCACTTCCGCTATACCTCGACGGCGGATGGCGGCTCGATCTCAAATCAGTCCGGGGCCGATCATATCCTTGACTTCAACATCGCTGACGGCGACGTGATCGAAATTTCGACATCTGCGTTCAGCGGGCTGCCCGGGATCGGCAACAATGCGTCAGGGATTTTCGGTAGCAGCGCGAGTGATACGTTCGGATCGTCGAGCGAGCGTTTCCATTTCAACACGGCTACGCATACGTTGCTGTATGACTCAAACGGCAGCAGCAACGGTGGCACACAGGTTTCGCTGGCCGTGCTGGAGAATGGCGGCACGATCGATGCGGCTCACATCCTGATGGTCGCCTGACGCATCAGGTCGACGCGATCGAAAAGAATAAAGCCCGCCGGCATGACATGCCGGCGGGCTTTCTGCATAGATGCTGCGTCGGCCCTAGAGCCCACCGCGCAATTTGGGCGGATCGAATGTGTCCGTCCGCAGACCGAGCTCCTCGGCGCTCGGCGCATCGAGATCCGGCGCCGGCTTCATGGAATTGGCCGGTCCGGTTGCGACAAGCGCCGGCGTTGTCGCCGGCTCTCCATAGGGCGCGGCGAACAGTTTGACGCCCTCCTGGTCGAGCTCGAACAGGGGCGTGAAGTGCCAGGCGTCCTTTTGCTCGAGCAGGACTTCGTGGCGGTTGTCCAGCATCAGCCAGCGGCCGTTCTGGCGCACGCCAACGACGGCATGATCCTGGTGCGCCATGCGATCGTGCACGAGCAGGAGGCGCAGATCATCGGACGAGAATCCAGCATCGCGCAGCGCGACATATTTCGCGATCGCATAGTCTTCGCAGTCGCCCCGGCCGGTGCTCAAGGTGGCGAGCGGGGCAGACCAAAGGTCGGGGACGCCGTACTGGACCAGATCGGTGGTGTAGCGGACGGCAGCGTTGATCGCACGATTGATGTGGTCGATTTTGGTGCGGCTTGACAGGTTTCGGGTCTCGTCGAGCAGGCGCAAGAATTTCAGCGCGGCGGGACTAGAGCATTGCGCCGGGTTCGTTCGGCACCGATCGAGCACCTTGGCCTCGGCCCTGAGGTCGGCGGTCAGCTTACGCCATTTCTCCCACAACTGGCCTTCAGGCGCGCGGAAGGTGGTAAGCCCGAACGGCTCTGCGCTCTCCGTCGTCGTTGGGTTTGGTTGCGGGACAGGGTCTGGGACGGCAACGGAATGTTCGAGTCTCGCAATTTGCGTCGACGGGCGGTTGGTCGCCGTGTTCACTTTTTGACTGTCGAGCTTGGCCAAGACCTCATTGATGGTGAAATAGCGCGGCAAAGTCGGAGCTTCACGCTGTTCGCTTGCGGGCGCGCCGGGGCCCATCGCCAAAATGATCGAGCCAGCGGCCGGCTCGGCGGCGCGGCTCGTTTGCGCGTGCACGCCGGCGCCGCTGCCGCAGAGCATGGCGACGACAAATGCAATACCGAAGGAACGCGCGAAAAGGTTGCCGCGAAGGACTTCCGCCACGAATGCCGCCCTGTCGGGGCATCGGCTGGGGCGTGCGCGCCGCGTGCCGTGCCCTGTTGTTTTTCAGGGCATTGGATAGCGGATGGCCTCTTTAGGCTGGTTAAACAATGTCAAGATTCAGCGGGATTGTCGGCGTCAGGGTATAGCCACCGCCATAAAATTCGATGGCATTTGTTGAAATCTTCAGCCTGATTTTCTGAAAATTCTAATGATTATCTTTCCCGCAGAGCTTCGTCGCGCAGCATGCGGGCGGGCTTCATCATATAATCCAGCACGGACTTTTCGCCGGTCATGATTTCAACGGTCGTCACCATGCCGGGAATGATCGGCAGCGGATGTTCGGACGACCCGAGATAGTTCTTGTCGGTTCGAACGATGACCCGATAGAAATTCTCCGGCCGCTGCTGCTGGTCCTGTTGCTGCTGGCTCTTGTCATCGATGATGGTGTCGGCGCTGATACGCTCCACGTGGCCCTTAAGCGTGCCGTAGACGGAGGAATCATAGGCCGTGATCTTGACCACCGCTGGCTGATTGGGGCGGATGAAGGCAATGTCCTGTGGGCGAATTCTTCCCTCGACCAGCAGCGTATCGTCGAGCGGGATGATATCCATCACGTTGGCGCCGGGCTGTACCACCGCACCGATGGTCGTGACGTTGAGCTTGTTGACGATGCCGTAGACCGGAGATTTGAGTTCGGTGCGCCGCACGCGATCCTGGGCAGATTTGATATTCTCGTCCAGCACCGCGAGATCGCCCCGCGACTTCGCGAGATCATCGTCGGCTTGCGAGCGGAAAGCGGCCTTGGCATTGGTGATCTTCGACTGAACACCGGCCAACTGCCCGCGCATGTCGGCTTCGCGCTGTTGGAGCCGAACCCATTCGATTTCCGGGACGACCTTTTGCTGAAACAGCGGGCGCGTCAATTCAACCTCGCGGTCGAGCAATTTCAGGCTTTCGGATAGACGGTTCTGATCCTGCATGAGGACGTCGATGTCCTGCGCGAGCTTGCGCGCATGGGTCTCGAACACGCTTTTTTCCGCCGAGACCGGACCCGGTGCGATCTGCACGAGATCCGGGGGAAAGGTCACGCTGTCCTGGCCTTGCGCTTCGGCTTCGAGACGCACGACGCGTGCCGCCATGGCGGCGCGCCGTTCGCGGACTTCGCCAAATTCCGCGGCGAATTTGGTATCGTCGATCCGCATCAGCGGCTCGCCTTGATTGACGATGTCGCCCTCGCGCACGAGGATGCTGCCGACAATGCCGCCCTCGAGTGTTTGCACGACCTGGGTCTGGCGCGAGGGGATGACGCGGCCGTTGCCGCGCTTGACTTCATCCAGGATCGCGAAATTCGCCCAGATGATTGCGACGAAAAGGAATCCCAACGTCGTGAACAAAAGCATGCGCGACGTCTGCGGCGTGCGCAGCTCGGTCGCGGCGCGAATGTCGTTGGCGAATGAGAAATCAGATCGCTGCATTGGATTTCGGAACCGGTGACACGGGTGCGGGTTGCGGCCGGGATTGGCCCGGTGCGCGCTTGGCGCCCTGCACGATTGCTAGAACTTGATCGCGCGGTCCATCGGCGATCAAGCGGCCCTTATCGAACAACAAGAGCCGATCGAGCAGCGTCAGAACCGAGAGCCGATGTGTGGCAATGATAATTGTCATTTTTGCGGCTGCGAGCGTCTTCAGCCGATCGAGAAACTCCGCCTCGCTGCGAATATCGAAATGCGCCGTAGGCTCGTCAAGAAACAGCACGCGCGGCTTGCGAATCAAAACGCGGGCAAGCCCGATGGCTTGCTTCTGCCCGCCGGACAGGCTGCGTCCGCCCTCGGCGATCGGCATTTCGTAGCCGAGCGGATGACCGGCGATGAAGCCCTCGACGCCGGCAAGCCGCGCGGCCTCGATCACTTCGGCGTCGGTGGCGTCGGTCTTGCCCAGGGCAATGTTGTCGCGCAGCTTACCGAAGAAAAGATCGGTGTCCTGCAAGGCAAAGCCGATGGCGGTGCGCAAATCCGCCGGATCGTATTGCCGCGAGTCGATGCCGTCGATCATGATGCGGCCGTCTTTGGGCTCGTAGAAGCCGAGCAACAGGCGTCCGATCGTGGTCTTGCCGGAACCGACGCGGCCGATGATGCCGACCCGTTCGCCCGGCGAAATCTGAAAGCTGACATTTTCAAGCGCGGCCTGAGGCGCGTTCGGATAGGTGAAGCCCACCTTTTCGAAAGTGATACGGCCCTCGTCGATACGCCGCTTCACGTAGGTGCGTCCGGGGGCGCGTTCGCGCTCCAGCGACATGACGCGATCGATGGCGCGCAGTGCGGATATCGTCTGCGTACCGCGCGTGATCACCGCGGCAATGCCGGCGATCGGTGCGAGTACGCGGCCGGCGAGCATGTTGGATGCGACCAGCGCACCGACGGAGAGCTTGCCGTCGATGATGAGAACCACGCCGATAATGACCAGCAGCAGACTGGTGAGCTGTTGCGCGGTGCTGGCGCTGGTCAGCGCAAGGGAGGCCCAGAAATGCACCTCTTCGCCCGATCGCGCAGTGGCGGCGACCGATCGCTCCCAAGCCGTCTGCATGCGCGCCTCGGCACCGGTGGCGCGCACGGTTTCGACGCCGGACAGCGACTCCACGAGAACGCCGTGGCGGGCCGCGGATTCAGCCTGCAATCGCCGCATGGCGCGATCGAGCGGACGCTGCAACGCAAGACCGATCGTGATCATGATTGGCAGCATGATGAGCGGCACCCAAGCCAACGGCCCGGCGACCGCATAAAGGACCGCGACAAAGAGGATCGCAAACAGCAGATCGGTCGCCGAGACCACACTGCCGGAGGTGAAGAAGTCGCGCACGGAATCGAAATCCCGCAGCTGATTGGCGAGGATGCCGACCGATGTCGGCCGTTGCGCCATTTTCACTGCGAGCACGTGTTCGAAAATGTTGGCGGCAAGCACCACGTCGATCTTCTTGCCGGTCATGTCGATGATGCGGCTGCGCACCGTTCGCAAAATGAAGTCGAAAACGATCGCGATCCCCATGCCGATGGCAAGCGCAATGAGGGAGGCGACGGCGCCATTGGGCACGACACGGTCGTACACGTTCATGATGAACAGCGGCGTCATCAACGCGATCATGTTGATGATGAAGGCCGAGATTGCGACGTGACTGTAGTTGGACCAATAACGGCGGACGACCGACCAGAACCAGTGATCCTTCGGCATGTCGCCGGCGGCGGCTGCGCGCGCATCCGTTGCCGCAACGGGGCGTACGAAAAATACGTAGCCCATGTGATCGGCATTCAATGAATCGAAGGTGCGGATTTGCGGCGGCGCGTTCGAGCTCGGGTCGACGACCTTGGCCGAGCGCGCCTTGTGATCGATGGCAAGCAGGATGCGCGTGGTGCCGTCGCGTAGAACGAGAACGGCCGGCAGCACCAGCGCGGGAATTTCGCTGATGGTGCGCTTCATCGCCTCGGCTTCAAGTCCGGCGCGGCGGGCGGCGCGATCGTAGAGCGCTACGCGCAACCGTCCGTCGGTAATCGGCAAGCCGCCGAGCAGGGCCTCGCGGCTGACCGCGCGGCCATGGTGCGCGGCGAGATAGAGCAGCGAATCGGTGAGCGCATCGGCGCCGCGCTCCTCCACAATTTTGGGAGGTTCGGAAGTACGACCTGCCGGTGCAACAAGCTTTGGCGTCTGTATAGTCAAAGTGTCCCGCCGATCAAATTGTGCGTCTTTGCTCCGCACCAATAGCAGAGACGGTCCGATCATGCATCAAACGAAAAAAGTCCATTAGATATAGGCCGTTAAATATTTATGGTTCCATTAATAACAGTGCCTCGCGAGAAAAGATCCGCTCCTTGTTACTGAATTCTTAATGTTGGATTCGACGGCGTGCACCGCGCGCCGCAGAGGGCCTAAGGAGGACTTAGCGGGCTTGCTCTGGCGTTGGCGCAGAGAGATTGAGCGGTTCAGGTCCGCTCGGTTCAGGGGGATTTACGATGATCGGGGCGATCGCGGTCGGGAAGAGGCCAAGCGGCTTGGGATCGAGCGGCGCGGCCTCAGGACGTTGCGGCATTTTCACGTAGGCGAGTAGCCTGCCAATGAAAGCGAGCAACTGATAGTCGCCAAATACCGCGACGCCACGGGCCGAATCGAGCCCGACGAGGCCGGTGAAATATTGGTTATGGGCATTGAGCAGGTCGATCAGGGATCGCTGACCGAGTTCATATTCTTTGGTGTAGGCGGAGATGACCTTGCGATCGGACTCGACTTGGCGCTGGAGCGCCACGACTTGATCCGATGCGATCGTGCGAGCGGCCCAGGCCTTGTCGACCGAGGAGAAGGCTTCGCGCTGGAGCCGGGCATAGCGCTGGGTGGCTTCGATGTAACGCTCGCTCATCTCGACGCGGCGCCATGAATCCTGGCCGCCGCGGAAGACATCCCAGCTGAACACCAGCAAGCCACTTTGGTTGGTCGAATGGCCGGGGATCGTGCTGCTCGCGTTGTAGTCTTTCTGCGCGCGCCCCTCGAGCGAGATGGTGGGAGAGAGCGTGCCGTCGGTGGTGCGGAAAGCGTAGCGGGCGGAATCAGCGTCGGCCTTGGCGGCCTTGATGGTCGGATTCTCGGCCAGCGCTATTGATAGCGCTTGATCTCGGGAGTTCGGCAGCCGTGACAGACGCCCGGGAAAGCGCACATTGAACGGCTCCAGTCCGACTGCGCTGCGGTAGGCGGCACGTGCTTCGTCGTAGTTGCGGCGGTATTGATGGAGCGCGGCTTCGGCCGATGCCACGCGCTCCTGCGCCTGCTCCAGATCACCTTCGCCCGCACGGCCACCGCGGAAACGGGCCTGGACATTGGCAAAAATCTTGCGGTGTTCGACGAGATTGTTCTCGGCCACCTGGACGATATGCGAGTAGCGGGTGACCTCGATATAGGCGCTTATCGCATCGAGGGCGATCAGCTCCGTACGCTCGTGGACCCTTGCGGCCGCCGCATCAACGCGCGCCGCCTGGCGCCAGATGTCGTTGATCGAAGAAAATCCGTCGAACAGAAGCTGGCGCACGATGACGGTCTGGTTGGTCTGCGCCATCCATTGACCGTTCCCGACCAGGGCCGGTGTTAAATCGGGTTGATTGAAGCGATTGTAGCCGGTGCGCGCTTCGAGCCGTACTTGCGGCAGTAGCGTGCCCTGGGTCTGGCGAAGCTCGGCCTCGGTCGCGCGGCGATTGGCAGCGGCCTCACCGACGCCCGGATGGGTTCGGATAGCCTGATTGATGGCGTCGTTGATGGTGAAAGGTTCGGCAGCCGCGGAGGGCCCCACAGCGCCAAGCGTCAATCCTGAAAAACATAGGAGAATCACCCCGATACGAGTCAAAATGAATGGCTCCCCACTTCGGATATCACGCAGTGCTGCTGGTTTACGCAAAGTATCAGGGCCATTTTTAGGCTGCAATGTCGCGAGCCGGGTAATCTACAAGCCATGTGCATTAGTGATAAACGGTAGCTCGACAGTAGATAAAAATTTACCAAGAAAATGGTTCCGGAAAATATTCAGGCGAATTTTTCAAGGTTGAGTCGCCGCTAAAACGCACGTTAATTCAATTCGTTATGGTAGTTATACCCAGAATTAACAGGCTGGTAAGCAATGCTTTTCAGATTATATTCATGGTTTAATTTTCGTTAGCTCACGCAGGAATTATTTGTTGTCGGAGGCAGAAATTCTTCCGGGCTTCAGTCTTCGAAGACTAGGGCGGACACGATTCCTATGATCCGTGATTCGCCGGCAACTGATTCGCTGGCGAGCGCAGCGCAAGCGACAATCAACAATTTCCACAGCCTATTGGTGTTGCTCAGACCGGCGCTCAGCGCGCATTCGCCGTGCCGGTGACCGGCGCGCCGATGCCAAGTGGTACTGCGTCGAGCAGCACGAAGGCCACGCGTGCCCGCTTATCTCCGCGATTGGCCCAAGCGTGATTGGTGCCGCGCTGGACCATCACGTCACCGGCTTTGAGTCTCACCGTCGATGCGTCCATGTCCATGTCGATCTCGCCCTCAATGACGATGACATAGTCGATCGTCTCAGTGCGGTGCATGTGCGGCCGATTGCCGGGCGGAAAGTCGATCACCGCAAAGCGCGATCCCATTGCCGGGGGCGCCGTACCAAGGATACGTGCACCCATATCCTCGACCCGTTCGCCGACCGCGATATCGGCAGGGGTGCGATCGGTGCACCAGATCATGGTCGAAACCATGCCCGGGCCGGGATATTTGGCATTGGTGGCTGGCGCGTCCGAGATCACCTTGGCGACGGTGCCGGCATCGTGGCCGGTCACCACGCGGCGAATCGGCGGATAGTTCGATGTGTCATTCGCCATGGCGACTCCTGATCAGTTGGTGCGCCGAAAGACATTGATCATTTTGCCGATCTCGCCGGCGAGGAAACAGCGCATGTTGTGGTCGATGGTGGGCATGGCGAGATCGATATAGGTGTCGCAGAAGCCGCCCTGATGGGTGGTGATGATGACGTTCTTGAATGACCACAGCGGATGGTCTCCCGGCAAAGGTTCCTGCTGGAAGACATCGAGCGCCGCACCGGCAATGCGCTTATCCCGCAGCGCGTCGACCAGCGCCGCTTCGTCAACGATGCCGCCGCGCGCGAGATTAACAAGATAGCTCGTGGGTTTCATGGCAGCGAATACGCTCGCGTCGATCAAGTGATGGGTCTCGGCCGAATAGGGCGCCAGCAGCACGAGAAAATCGAGCTCGGACGCAATGCGCGGCAATTCCGTGCGCGGGTACATGCGATCGAATCCCGCGATGGCTCGCAGCTTGGAGGTGATGCCGATCACATGCATGCCGAGCGCCTTGCATTTGGGTGCGAGGATTTCGGCGATGGCGCCAACGCCGAGTATGCCAACGGTCTTGCCGTCGAGCAGTTTGGCCGGCCAGCGCAGCCAGGCCTTCTGATCCTGGGCGCGCACAGCACGCGGAATGTCGCGCGCAAGCGCCAGCATGCCGGCCAATACCGCTTCGGAAACCGGCGGGCCGTGGATGCCATGCACATTGGTGACGATGGTGTCCGCCTTCAGCGTCGGCTGATCGGTGATGCCGTCCAGCCCGGTGCCGAGCGCCTGAATCCATTTCAAATTGCCAGCGCCTGAAAAATCCGCTTTGAGGTTTTTCATCACCTGGCCAAAGGTCAGCAGGATATCGGCTGAACCGATCAGCGACCGGAAGTCGCCGTGCCGGCTGGCGACATCGACGGCAAGCGCGGGGAATTTTTCGCTTACGCGC
Organism: Xanthobacteraceae bacterium; assembly: GCA_035501735.1. Classification (GTDB taxonomy): domain Bacteria; phylum Pseudomonadota; class Alphaproteobacteria; order Rhizobiales; family Xanthobacteraceae; genus PNAI01. The sequence goes on from DATJVR010000024.1 coordinate 11,666, forward strand.
GCGCGATATTGCTCAATGACATCGGGCGGCAAGGTCAGAAGGATCAGAAGGCGAGGCATGGCGGTCGCTTAAGCCACATCGCATCAAAGGAAAAGCCCCGACGACGGGTTTCGTCGCCGGGGCTTTTCCGAGACTCGCAACTTACTTTATGCGCTTTGCCGCCTCTTGGACGATACTGAGGTCGCTGTATTTCTTGACGTCCATCTTCGCCTTGATGAACCCGAGTTCGTGGGTGAGATCGACGTTGCGTTGCAACGCGTTGAGATCAGGCATCAGGTTCGGATCGCGATAGTAGTCCTTGTTGGTGAAAATCCAGCCCAAGCGTTCGACCGGGATTTTCACCGCACGGTTCACCGCCTCGATGGCGGCCTGATGGTTCTTCTGGTCGATGTACCAGCGCGTAATGCGCAGGGTGTCTTCCATCATATCGACGAGCGCCGCGCGGTTTTTGTCGATGAAGGATTTTCGCACCGTGAACATTACGAATTGCGTCCGGCCGACGGCTTCCCTCATATCGAATATGCGATGCGCGACCTTGTTCAGTTCAGGGTCGAGCGAGAACGGCAAAACCGCGGGTATCAGGTCGGCCTTCTTCTCCATGAGCAATGCCTTCATGGTGGGGAAGGGGGCCTCGATCACGGTGTAGTCGCGCTTGTCCTCGAGTCCGTGCTTGCGCAACATTGCGCGCGAGGCGATGTCGACACCGCTGCCGGCGACATTGGTCGCCACCACCTTACCCTTCAAGTCTTCGATCTTCTTGATCGGGCCATCGTTGAGCACGTAGTACTCGTTGCTGTAATAGCCCTGGACGCCGTCCTGGAATTCATCGGAGATCACTCGCAGGTCGTCGATGCCGGCGTTCTGAATGGCGATCGGAAAACTCGAAAACGCGAAATCCGCGATTTCAAGCTCGTTGTTGGCAACCGCGGTGATCATCGGCGGCGTGCCCTGGTAGCGGACGGCCTCGAGCACATAGGACTTGCCCATGTGGACGGCGAGGTCCTTCTTTTCCAGCATGATCGAGGCGATGTTTGCGATCGGGGCGACCCAGGAAAGCCGGATCTTCACCGGCTCGGCATTGGCAACCGAACTCGCGCCCAGTGCGAGAGCGAATAGGGCCAAGCCAAGTTTCAGCAAGCGCATGAACTCCTCCCTTTGCGGCGGCAACGCCGCGTTTTCAGTCTGTGGAATTGGTTCAACTCGGCAAAAATTAGAGCATCCGCGGTTGGGCAAGGCAAGGGCCGCCGGTGAGCGGCGCCCGCCAAATCTGCGAATTTTCGAACGATTCAAGACCTATACGGTCGAGGGTTCGTTGGCTTCCGGGTGCCAGATCAGCAGCCGTCGGCGCAGCAACGACATGCCCTTGACCAGGATGTAGCCCACGGCCGCAATCTCGACGATGCCGGCAAATACGCCACGAGAATCGGCAAATCGGTAGGATGTCATCATTGCGCCGCCCAGACCGTAGCCGCCCATCACCATCTCGGCGACGACGGCGACAATCATTGCGATCGGAAGCGCGACCTGAAGGCCGGTCATGATTTGGGGCAACGCGGCAGGCAGGACGATTTGCCACATCAATTCGCGGTCGGTGGCGCCCATGTTGCGCGCCGACCAGATCAACTCGCGTTCGATACCGGCGATGCCGGCGACGGTCGCCGTCACCACCGGAAAGATCGCGTCGAACACCACCATGGAAATCTTCGAAACGTCGTAGAGACCGAGCCACAGCATCACGATCGGCAAAAACGCGATTTTCGGCATCGGAAAGCCGACGGAAATGATCGGATCGAAGAACCATCGCATGATCGCGCTGCGCGACATCGCCATGCCAAGCCCGACACCCAGCACGGTCGAGACAAGGAAGCCGGTTATTGCGCGGTAGAGCGTAAGCCTGGTGTTGATAAACAGGTTGCCGGCGATGACGTCGTTCCAAATGCGTTCGAGCACGGCGCTCAGCGGCGGCAGCTGGAACATCGTCACCGCACCGCTGCGCGCAAACAGCTCCCAGGCGACAGCGAGCGCGACGATGGGAAGCGAGCGCACCGCGCCCCAGCCCAGCACACTTAATATGCGGACAAACGCGCTTCGCTCTGGCGCGAGGACATGCAGATCCTGCGTTTGCTCTATTCGCGCCATCGCAACATCCATTGAACCAGCAGTTGATAGAGACGATCCGCAGCGAAACCAAGAAAGGCGACGGTCAAGACCACGGCGAACATGCGGTCGTAGTCGCCGCTGTTGCCGAATGTTCCGATCAGTTGGCCAAATCCCTTCTGAGCGACGATCAATTCTGACGTCACGAGCAGGATGAAGGCGAGCGCCAGAGCGGTGCGGATGCCATTGAGCATTTCCGGCAAAGCGCTCGGCACCACGACATCCCACAACATGCGAAGTTTGCCGGCGCCCATGCTGCGCGCAGACCATACGAGCTGGCGATCCGCGCCGCGCGCGCCGTTGAATGCGCCGATGGTGACCGGCAGCATGCAGCCGAGAAAGATCAACAAAATTTTCGAACCGTCGCCGAAGCCGAGCCAGATAACCGTCACCGGAATGAGCGCCGATTTCGGCATCGGATAGAGCATCTCAACCAATGGCGCGAGCGCAACGTTGACCGGCCGCCACCAAGCCATGAGTATCCCAATCACGGCCCCAACAACGATCGCGAGAGCCAGCCCGGCGCCAGCCCGATAGAGCGAGGTCGCGCCATTCGTGATGAGGTCGCCGTCCTTGACGAGATCGATCCAGGCCACCGCCACCTGACTGAGCGACGGCAAGGCCGACGAAGCGAATGCGTAGCGGGCCACCAATTCCCAGCCGACCGCCAGCAAGACCAGCGGAAAATAGGCAAGCAAGGACGCCAATGCCGCCTGCAGGTTTGTTCGTTGGGAGAGTGCTTCCGCCTTGCTCGTCATGACTCGCGAACGCCCTGGGCCTTGATGGCTTCATCGCGAACGAGATTCCAGATTTCGTCGACCTGGTCGACAAAATGCTTGGCACGAAAGATGTTCCTGTCGTTCTTGTCAAACTTGGTGTCGACGATGGTCTTGATGCGCCCGGGGCGCGCCGACATCACCGCAACGCGGTCGGCGAGATAGACCGCTTCCTGCACATCATGCGTGACGAAGATCACGGTCTTGGGCGTGCGCTGCCAGATGCTGAGCAATTCGCTCTGCATAAGATGGCGCGTCTGGGCGTCGAGGGCGCCGAACGGCTCGTCCATCAACAGGATGCTCGGATCGAAGGCGAGCGTGCGTGCGATTGCGGTGCGCTGCTTCATGCCGCCGGACAATTGCGACGGAAAGCTGTCCTCGAACCCGTGCAGGCCGACCATTTCGATCAAGGCTTGCGCTCGTGCCTCGCGCTGCTCGCGCGGCATGCCCTGCCTTTCCAATCCATAGGTGATATTGGCGCGCACGGTCTTCCACGGAAACAATGCGAAATGCTGGAAGACGATGCCGCGGTCGGGACCGGGTGCCGAGACCTGCTTGCCATCCACGGAGATGGCGCCTTTTTCGGTCGGCAGAAATCCGCCGATGAGATAGAGCAGCGTGGACTTGCCGCAGCCGGACGGTCCCAGCAGCGCTAGGAATTCACGCGTGCTGACGTTGAGCGACACGTCGTCGAGCGCCAGCACCGGGCGGCCGCGCGGCGGGCGATAGGTGTGGCTCACCTTGTCGATGACAATTTGTGATTGGGCGCTCATGCTGGCCCGGACGTCTTCCCCCACGCTGCGGCGGAGCCATAGCAACTTAGTGCCGCGTGCGTCTACGCGGCAAGCTCCCGCATGATGCGATAAAGTTCCGATTGCGCCTCGAAGCCGATGCCGGGGCGGTCCGGCAGTTTCAGATAGCCGCCCTCGACCTTAGCGTCGTCGGCGTAACCCGCGAATGGGCCGAACACGCCGGGATAGGACTCTGCGCCGCCGAGACCGAAGCCGGCGGCAATTGCGAGCGACATCAGGTTTCCGCCGTGCGGAAAGACCGCGACTCGCGGCCAACCATAGCGGGAAAGCATTTCGACGGTACGAGAAAACTGCACGATGCCGTAGGCCTGGGGTGGATCGATTTGGATGATGTCCCAGCGGTCGGGGCTCAAGCCGCCGTAGCGCAGCAAATTCTCGACATCCTGGGTCGAGAACAGGTTCTCGCCGGTGGCCAGAGGGTGAGGGTATACGCTCGCGATCTCGGCCAGCGTTGCGAAATCCAGCGGGTCGCACGGCTCCTCGATCCAACGCAGCTTCAAGGGCTCGAGTGCCCGCGCATAGGCAAGTGCAGCTTCCCTTGTGAACTTGCAGTTGGCGTCCACGGCAAGCTCCCCCAGTGTCGGCAGTATCTTGTTGACCGCCTCGACGCGGCGGACATCCTCGGCCAGGGGCATGCCTCCTATCTTCATCTTGAGAATTGTGTAGCCGCTGTCGAGATGGCGTTTCATCTCGTCGAGCAAATCATTGATCGTTCCACCCGGAACGTACCAGCCGCCACCGACATAGCAGAACACCTTGTCCCTGATTTTGCCGTCGTTGTAACGCTCGGCGAGCACGCAATGCAGCGGCTTGTCTTCGATTTTCGCCACCGCGTCCCAGACCGCGACCTCGATGGTGCCGATCGGAATCGAGCGCTCACTGTGGCCGCCGGATTTCTCGCGCTGCATCATGCAGGCGAGGATTTTCTCGGGATCGAAATTATTTCCGGCGGCGTTGAGCAGCGACTCCGGCGGCGCGTTCTTGAGACGTGGTATGAAACGATCGCGCATGGTGGCGCCGCAGGCGTAGCGGCCGGTCGAGTTGAATGAAAAGCCGGTGACTGGCTTGCCGTCGCGCTTGACGTCGGTGATCACCGCTACAACCGACGTGGTCATCTCGGAAAAATCGAAACCGGAATTGGCGATTGTCGATTTCAGCGGAATCGCCGTCTCGCGGATGTCGACGATGCGCACGCGCCACTCGTCTCAGGCTCAGATCCTGGGAATCTTGGCGTCGTCGATCACCTTCTTCCATTTGGCGATTTCGGTTTTGACGTATGCGGCGAATTCGGCCGACGAGTTGCCTTCGGCCTCGACCCCGAGTTCCAAAAGCCGCGCCTTGATGTCGGGCGCGTTCACGATCGCCGAGATTTCCTTCTGCAGCAGATCGACGATCGGTTTCGGCGTTCCGGCCGGGACGAATACGCCGGTCATGGTTTCGCCCTCCTGATCCTTGATGCCCATCTCGTCGAGAGTCGGAATGTCGGGCAACGAGGGAGAACGTTTCTTGGCCGTAACTGCGAGCGCGCGCAGCTTTCCTTCCTTGATGAGATTCACGTAATTTCCGAGCGCGCCGCATCCGATCGGGGTGTGGCCGCCGAGCAGCGATGTGGTCATGGGACCGCCGCCGCCGAACGGAACCGTGACGAAATCGAGCCCGAGGGAATGCTTGAGCTGCTCGATCGCGAGCGACGGCGTCGTACCGGTGCCCGGTGATCCGACGCTATATTTTCCGGGCTCCTTCTTAATCAGCTCGATGAGCTCTTTCATGGTCTTGGCGGGAAAGCTCGGGGTCACGATCCACGAGTTGGGCGATCCGCCGGCCTTGGTGACCGGGATGAAGTCCTTGTCGACATCGAAGGGGACGTTCTTATAAAGACTCGGATTGACGACGATGCTCGAAGACGCGAACAGAATCGTGTAGCCGTCGCCGGGCGATTTTGCCGCGTTGGCCATGCCGAGATTACCGCCGGCGCCGCCCATGTTCTCGATAATGAACTGCTGTCCGAGCTTCTCCGACAACTTCTGCGCGATCACCCGTCCGGCGATGTCGGTCACGCCGCCGGCCGGGAACGGAACGATGACTTTCACCGGCTTGGTCGGATAGCTCTGCGCGAAAGCAGATCCGGCAATGAACAACGTCGCGCAGAACGCGGCGATGCGAACAAATATTTTCATCGCAGACTCTCCCTTGGGGGTGTTCATTCGATCTTCAGCTTGGCTTCGTGCACGACCTTGGCCCATTTCGCCATCTCGCTTTTGATCCGCGCGCCGAATTCGGCGGGCGTATTGGCGATCGGGTCGAAGCCTTGCTGCAGCAACTTTTCCTTCACGTCAGGCGTCGCTACTGCCTTGGCGATTTCGCGTTGCAGCAGCGCGACGATTTCGTTGGGCGTGCCGGCGGGCACGACGATGCCGGTGAGCGTGTCGGATTCCTGATTGGAGATGCCGGCTTCCGCCATGGTCGGCACGTTCGGGAGCGCTGCCACGCGCTTGGCGGCCAATACGGCGAGTCCGCGCAGCTTGCCGTCCTGGATGTTGCTGATCGCCGGAGGCAGAGCTGTGAACGCGATCGGCGTGTGACCGCCGATGGTGGAGGTGATCGCGGGTCCGGCGCCCGGGAACGGCACCATCACCATGTCGAGCTTGTAGGTGAGCTTGAATAGTTCGCCTGCGAGGTGAGGCGTCGAGCCAGTCGCGGGCTGGGCGAAACTGTACTTGCCCGGATTGGCCTTGATCACCTCGATCAGTTCCTTGACGGTCTTGGCCGGAACCGACGGATTGACGGTCAGCACGTTGGGTGAGGCGGCAACCAGCGTCACCGGCGCAAAATCCTTCACCGCGTCGTAGGGGACTTTGGCGTAAAGACTCGGGTTGATGACGAAACCGGTGCTTACGACGAGAATGGTGTAGCCGTCGGCGGGCGATTTTGCCGCCATGGCGGTGCCGGTGTTGCCGCCGGCACCTGGGACGTTCTCGACATAGAACTGCTGGCCGAGGCTTTCCGAAAGTTTCTGCGCTACCAGACGAGCGATGACGTCGGTCGGACCGGCGGCTGCGAAAGGCACCAGCATGCGGACGGATTTGCTAGGATAGTTTTGAGCCTGAGCGTTGCCGCCCGCGAGCAAGAATGAACTGCCGAGCACTGCCGCTAGAGTTGAGCGTGCAACGCGATGAAAGTGCGCCTTCACCTTGTCCTCCCTGGACTATTTGTTGCTGCTATCATCGCCCTTGTCTGGTCGGCAGTAAACTTGAAAATGACGCCCCATGCTGCTCCGCCTCGCTAAAACGTCCTCACGAACAAAGGAATTGTCATGCCTGCCCGAAAATATACGCGAGCTGATCTCCGCGCCGCTGCCGAGAAATACAAGAATTGGGGCAAGTGGGGACCGAACGACGAAATCGGCACGCTCAATTACACGAGCGCCGAGGACATCATTGCAGCCACCAGGCTGGTGCGCAAAGGCAAGGTGATCTCGCTTGCGCTCAACTTCGACCATACCGGCCCGCAGGGCGCCAAGAGCAATTACCCCGCGATGGGGCGCACCAATCCGATCCACACCATGATCCGTACTGGCACCGACGCCTATGCGGGCGTGCTCGATATGCGCGGAATCCGCGCCGCCGACGACATGGTGACGATGCCGCTGCAATGCGGCACGCAATGGGATGGGCTCGGACATGTGTTTTATGAGAACTCCATGTGGAACGGCTACGATTGCCGTGAGGTGACATCGGCCGGTGCGCAGAAGTGCGGCATCGAAAAGACCAAGAACAAGATGGTCGGGCGCGGGGTGTTTCTCGACGTGGCGCGGTTCAAGGGCGTGGATTCGCTCGACGACGGTTACGGCATCACCTGCGCCGATCTCGACGGGACCGCAAGAAAACAGAACGTGACGATGAAACGCGGCGACTACGTCATCGTTCGCACCGGCATGATGGAACGCTGCCAGAAGGCTGGAAGCTGGGACGGCTACCCGGGCGGCGACGCGCCCGGTTTCGCGTTCGAGACGCTGGAATGGATCAAACGCACGGAGCTCGCGGCGCTCGCAAGCGACACCTGGGGCTGCGAAGTGCGGCCGAACGAGAGCGAGGCCGGCATCAACCAGCCCTGGCACTGGATCACGATTCCGATCATGGGCATGACCATGGGCGAGATTTTCAGTCTCAAGGAACTCGCCGATGATTGCGCGGCGGACAAGGTCTATGAATTTCTTTTTGTCGCGCCGGCGATTCCGATCACCGGCGCGGTCGGCTCGCCGGTCAATCCGTTGGCAATCAAATGATTTGCGTGAGCGGAGGTGTAACCATGGGACTGCTTGATTCGATATTATATAGGTTGGGAAAAGAACGGAGACCCGAGATGGACACCAAGCAATATCCGGTCACCCATACCGAAGCCGAGTGGCGCAAGCTGCTGACGCCAGAGCAGTACCACATCATGCGCCAGCACGGCACCGAGGCACCGGGCAGCTGCGCGCTCAATTACGAGAAGCGCGCCGGCACGTTCGTGTGCGCGGGCTGCGATCAGCCGCTGTTCGTGTCGAAACGGAAATTCGAGAGCGGCACCGGCTGGCCGAGCTTCAACGATCCCGAAAAGGGCTCGGTCGAGACCACCACCGACCGCAGCTACGGCATGACGCGCACGGAAGTCCATTGCAGCCGCTGCGGCAGCCATCTCGGCCATGTCTTTCCCGACGGACCGCCGCCGACCGGTCAGCGCTATTGCATCAACGGCGTCGCGTTGAAGTTTCTGCCGGAGCAGGCGAAGGCGTAGCTTCGATCACGCGGCTTTGCCCCACAGTTTCTTGCTCGCGATCGCGGCGCCTTCGCTGAGCGCGCGCAGTTTTGCCCAGACGATGCTGTCGGCTACCATCGGGTCGCTGCGCACGGCCGTGCCGAATCCGCAATCGACGCCGGCAATCAGACGCTCGCGGTCGATCACCTCCGCGTAGCGGCCGATGCGCTGCGCGACCAGCCGCGGATGCTCGACGAAATTCGTGGTCGAATCGATGACGCCGGGGATCAGAATCTTGTCGTCCGGAATATCGACCTCTTTAAGGTCTTCCCATTCGTGCTCGTGGCGTGGGTTGGCGGCCTCGATGCTGATCGCCTGCGGTCGCGCCTTGAACGCAAGGTCGATGATCTTGAGCAACGGCAGATCGTGGGTGTGCGGGCCTTCGTAATTCCCCCAACAGATGTGCAGCCGCATTTTGTCCGCTGGCAGGCCTTCGGTCGCGGCATTGAGCGCTTCGATGTTGCGCGCGGCGATCTTGCGGAATTGTTCGTCGGTCAGGTCGCGATACTGGTTGTTGCGACATGAGCCGAGATCGGGCGCGTCGATCTGCAGCACGAAGCCGGCTTCGACAATCGCGCCATACTCGGTCTTCATCATATCGGCGAGCGCCGCCACATAGGCTTCCTCGTTCGGATAGTGCAGGTTGATGATGAAGCGGGTGAGGATGCCGGGCGAAGGCGCGGTCATGAACACGTCGGCGGGCTTCGCCTTGTCGGCCGCGGCTTTCAGATGCGCGAGATCGCGATCGAGCGCGCTGCGGTCCTGGTATTTCAGCGGGCCGACGCAGCCGGGAAACGGCAGGTCGGAAAAATTCCGCCGCTTGCTGGCGAAATCCGGATGCGCCAGCAGATCGCGGCCGATCATGATGTCGCGGCCCTTCGCGGCCGCGCGCGGATCGGGCGCGATGCCGGTGACGCGATGGCGGATATAAGTTGTATACGACGGCTTGCTCATCTCGCCGTCGCTGACCACGTCGATGCCGGCGGCGATCTGTTGGGCGACGACGTCGTCCACCGCCCGGGCGGTTTCCGCCTCGAAGGTGCGGTCGTCGATCTCGTCACCTCGCTCACGCGCAAGAATGAGGTCGGCCAGCGGCTTCGGCCGCGGCAGGCTGCCGGTGTGCGTGGTGAGGATGCGGTCCTTGCTGGTTTTCATGCGTGCTCCGTTTCCCCTCGATCGTAGCGGGATGGCCGTACCGCGCTAAGTGACTCCGCCGCGCGGAGCCGATATGTGTTGACCGCGATGGATATCAGTGGGGCGAAGAATGCTGGGACACAATCGAAAAATGTCGGGCGCGGAGTGCATGGCCGACATGCTGGAAGCCTATGGGGTGACGCATGTGTTTCACGTCCCGGCGGTATTGCGCAAAACCTTCGCGGTGATGGAGAGCCGGACCAAGATCAAACGGCTGCATGTGCACGGCGAGAAATCCGCAGCCTATATGGCCGACGGCTATGCGCGCGCCACCGGCAAGCCCGGCATCTGCATGGCGCAGGTGATCGGCGCGCTCAATCTCGCCGCCGGTCTGCGCGACGCATATCTTGCGCATTCGCCGGTGATCGCGATGACCGGCGGCCGCGAGCCGCGCACCAAGTTCCGCAAGGTCTACCAGGAGGTCGACGACGTGCCGGCGTTCGAGCCGGTGACCAAGTTCAACGCCACAATCGACGACGTGGCGCGCTTCCCGGACATGGTGCGGCAGGCATTCCGCGTGGCGACCTCGGGCACGCCGGGGCCAGTGCATCTGCAGTTTCGCGGTAACGAAGGTCAGATCGATGCCGAGGAAGCCGAGATGGAGCCGCTGATCGAGCCGCAGTTCGCGCGCGTGCCGCCATTCCGGCCGGAGCCGGATCAGGCAAGCGTGCTCGTCGCCCTGAAAATCTTGCAAGAGGCTGCGCGGCCGATCATCGTCGCCGGGGGCGGCGTGCGCGCGTCCGGCGCGCAGCGTGATCTGGTCGCGCTTGCGGAGGCTTTGCGGATTCCGGTCGCGACTTCGCTCAACGGCAAAGATTCCATTCCAGGCAATCATCCGCTCTCGGTCGGCGTGGTCGGAACCTATTCGCGCGAGAGTGCAAACCGCGTGGTCAACCGCGCTGATCTCATTTGCTTCATCGGTACCGAGACCGGCGGCATGACCACGCATTTCTGGGCGGTGCCGAAGATCGGCACGCCGGCAATCCAGATCGATATCGATCCCGCGGCGATCGGACGCAATTATCCGCTGCAGGCCGGCGTCAACGGCGATGCCAAGGTGACGCTTGCGAAAATGCTGGCAGCGGCTGACAAATCGCGTGCGACAAAGCGCAACGCCTGGGTCGAAGAGGCGCAAAAAATCTGCCGCGAGTGGCACGCGAAATACAAATCCGCGCTCGAATCCGACGCGCTTCCGATCCGGCCAGAGCGGATCTGCCACGAGCTATCCGAGCACGTGCCGGACAACGCCATCGTCGTAGTCGACACCGGCCACGCCGGCATGTGGATGGGCGGCATGTACGATCTGACGAGCCCGAACCAGAGCTACATGCGCAGCGCCGGCCATCTCGGCTGGGCGTTTCCGGCGGGGCTCGGCGCCAAATGCGGCGCACCGGAGCGGCCGGTGGTCACGTTCACCGGCGACGCCGGGTTTTGGTACCACATCGGAGAGATCGAAACGGCGGTGCGTTGGAAGATCAATGCGGTCACGGTCGTCAACAACAACGGCGGTGGCAATCAGAGCAAGCGCGGCTTCGACCGCGTCTATGGCGGGCAGCAGACCGAGCAGGCGCGCGAACTGTGGACCTTCAACAAGATGAATTTCGCCCGACTCGCCGAGGAAATGGGCGCGCTCGGCATTCGGGTGGAGAAGGCGAGCGCGTTTCCGGCGGCGCTGGCGCAGGGACTCGCAGCGAACCGTCCGGTGATCATCGACGTGGTCACCGATATCGAAGCGCTGGCGCCGACGGCGGTGACCTAAAGCACGATAGTCGAGGAACACATGGGTGAATTGGCAATGACATTCGCATGCGGGCTCTATGACCGCATGCTGGCGCTCCATACCGGCGACGTGCGACCGCAGGGGATCGATCTGAAATTCCTTGTCAACGACGAACCGCGCAACATCTTCGACCGCATGGCGGGCGGTCTCGAATTCGATGCCAGCGAGTTCTCCAGTTCCGAGTTTATTACCCGCTTTGCCGCTGGCGATAAGAAGCTTGTCGCCATTCCGGTGTTCGCCTCGCGCGTGTTCCGGCACAGTTTCATTTTCATCAATCGCAAGTTCATCAGGACGGCAAAGGACCTGGAGGGAAAGCGCATCGGCGTGCCGCGTTATTTCATGACCGCCGCGATCTTCATGCGCGGGCTTTTGCGGGATGAACACGGCGTCGATCTGTCAACCGCCGAGTGGATCGAGGGTGATATCAACTCGTCGAAGCCGCACGGCAATCCGGCGAATTTGCCGCCGTTCAAGCGGGTCGCAGTCACATCCAACACATCGGGCAAATCGCTCAACGCACTGCTCGAGCAGGGGGAGATCCAAGCGCTGTTCGGTACCAGCGTGCCCGACGGACTGGGGCGCAATCCCGATATTGTCCGGCTCTATCCGAATTATCGCGAGGCCGAGCAGGACTATTACCGCCGCACGAAAATCTTTCCGATCATGCACCTGATCGCCATCCGCCGCGATCTCTACGAGCGTCATCCGTTTATTGCACCGAGCCTGTTCAAGGCGTTCGAGCAATCAAAGCGCATCGCTTTCGACAAAATGCGGTATCGCGGGACGTTGCGGGCCATGCTGCCGTGGATGCTCGCCGAAATCGACGACATCGAGAAGATTTTCGGCGGCGATCCCTGGCCTTACGGCATCGATCCCAACCGGCCGACGCTCGAGGCGCTGGTGCGCTACATGACCGAACAGGGGCTGATCGCGTCGCCCGTCAAGATCGACGACCTGTTCGTGCCGACGGATGACGTGCAATCGAATCGTGTTATGCAGGACGCAAGGGGCGCGTAATGAAACTGGCGAGCTATCTCTCCTATGGGGTGGAGACGTTCGGTGTGGTCACCGGCGACGGCGTGGTCACGCTCGGCGGCAAGCTGAAGGGTGGCTATCGCACGTTGCGCGACGCGATCGCCGCCGGCGCCTACGATGAAATCCGCAAAATCGCGAAGGGGGCGAAGCCGGATCAGAGGCTCGATGGGCTTCGCTTTCTGCCGGTGATCACGTATCCGACGAAGATTCTCTGCGCCGGCATCAACTACCGCTCGCATGCCGAGGAAACCGGGCGCGAGGTACCGAAGCAGCCGAGCATGTTCATTCGTTTCCCCGACACACTGGTCAGCCATGAGGGGAACATGATCCGCCCAAAGATTTCCACCCATTTCGATTACGAGGGCGAACTGGCTGTCGTGATAGGACGCGGCGGTCGTCACATCAGTCCCGACCGCGCGATCCAGCATGTGGCCGGGTACACGTGTTTTGTCGACGGCAGCGTGCGCGACTATCAGAAATTTTCCGTCACCGCGGGGAAGAATTTCCCCGGCACTGGTCCGCTCGGCCCGTGGCTCGTGACGGTGGACGAAATTCCCGATCCGACGCGGCTGACGCTTAGCACGCGCCTCAACGGCAAGGAGGTGCAGCGTTCCGGCACGGGCATGATGATCCACTCGGTCGCGCAGATCATCTCGTTCTGCTCGGATTTCACCCAGCTCTATGCCGGCGATATCATCGCCACCGGCACTCCCGAAGGGGTCGGCCATAGCCGCAATCCTCCGCTCTGGATGAAAGCGGGCGACGTGCTGGAAGTGGAGATCAGCGAGATCGGCACGCTGCGCATCCACGTTGTTGATGAGAAATAATCGCCGGAAAAGCCAGGCCGTGCGGCATTGTGATCGAGGCCTCACGCTTGTCTCGGCAAGGGGCAACAGGCAATATGGCCCGGGACAATGGCGAATTGAACCGCCAGCGACAAGACAATGTCTTCACGGGAGAGAACGATGCGTAAAATCATCCTGGCCGCCGCGCTCGTCGTTGCGACGGTGGGCTCGAGCTTGGCTGCCGAGAAACTCAAGGTGGCAATTCCGCAGAAGGGATTTTGGGACAGCTCCTGGGTGGAATTCGGCGAGGCGGCCGGGTTCTTCAAGGAGGCGGGGCTTGAGGTGGAGGTGTTTTGGACCGAGGGCGGTGCGCAGGGCATCGCACCGCTCGTGTCCGGCAGCGCCGATCTGGCACTGTCGAACGGCATTCTCGGCGCGATCGGAGCTTACGTCAGGAATGGCGATGCCACGCCTTATCGCATCATTTCGGCGGAAATGACCGGCGCGCATGAACTCTACTGGTACGTCAAGGCCGACAGCCCGTACAAATCCCTCAAAGATGTCCCGGAAGGCAAAACAGTCGCCTTCTCCTCGCCGGGCTCGTCATCGAACTTGATCCTGCTCACGCTGTTGCGGCTGTCAGGATCGAAGGCCAAGCCGCTACCGGTGGGCGGAGCGCCGGCCAGCTACACGCAAACCATGACCGGCCAGGTCGACGTCGGCTGGTCGGTGGTGCCGCTCGGATTGAAAGACGTCAACGACGGCAAGATCCGAATCATCGCACGCGCGAGCGAGGCAAAGGAACTGCAGAATCAGACCATTCGCGTCAATCTGGCGAATCTCGAATCGCTCAAGACTAAACGCGCGGCGATCGTCAAGTTCATGCAGGCCTATCAGCGCGCGATCGACTGGGCCTACACCAATCCCAAAGCGATCGAGATGTTCGCTCAGAACATGAAGGTGACGCCCGACATCGCCAAGAAGGCGGTCACCGAGTTCTATCCGAAGACCGCGATGCAGATCGGTGAAATCCGCGATCTCGAACGCTCGCTGAAGGACGCGCTTGACTACAAGTTCATCTCCTCCCCGAAGACACCCAAGGACATCGCCGGCCTGATCGACATCGTCTACAAGCCGAAGTAAGGCGGAAATCGATCGCAACCGACCGCCTCTCGGGCCAGCGGCACCTTAAATTTTCCCAAGGTGCGGAAAGCCGCCGTGCATTTCGCTTGTTTTCACCAGCAGAGCCAAAGGCTTGCTACCTGTGTGCAAACGCGCCACAGTCGGCGCCCGGTGTTGCGCCGTGGATTGGTGCGGACGGGTTTGACTGATAGCTTTTCTGATCGGCGGCGATCCGAGCCAGCAGCGGAACGCTGAAGCGGCGTTTGTAGCATTCGAAGGCGGGCGTATGCCTCTGTCCGTGTTGCATCATTGGGTGTGCGCGTGCCGCCATCGCCGCCGGATTCCGTTCCTGTTCGGACTTGTGCTGCTGCCGCTGCTGGGCGGATGCATTGTCGGCGTCGAGAAGCCGGATGCGGCGCTCGATGTGCCCAACAAATTCACCGCCAGCGTTGGCAACGCCGATGCGGCACTCCCGAAACCCGATTGGTGGCGCGGCTTTCGCTCCCAGCAGCTCACCGATCTGATCGAGGAGTCGCTCACCTCCAATTTCGACATCGCGGCGGCGATTGCACGCATCACACAAGCCGATGCGCAGGCGCGTATCGCAGGTGCTCCGCTGCTGCCGACTGCCACACTGAACCCGACGGTGACGCGCTCCCGCGCATCGCAAGGCACGAGTTCCATACCTCTAACGACGTCGCCAAGTTCCGAGCGAACGATTTATACCGCGAGTGGAAGCGCAAGCTACACGATCGATTTCTGGGGCCAGAATCGGGCCGCGCTGGTGGCAGCGCAGTCGGCGGCGTCGGCGAGCCGATTCGATCGCGAAGTGGTCGCGCTCACTACGGTGGTGGCGGTCGCCACCGCCTATTTCGAAGTGGTGGCGGCGGAGGACCGGTTGCGCGTCGCTCGCGAAAATCTCGCGGCCGCGTTGCGTGTACTCAAGGTGATCCAGGATCGGCTGGCGGTCGGAACCGCATCTGCGCTCGATATCGCGCAGCAACAAAGCGTGGTGGATACGCAACGCGCCGCAATTCCCCCACTGGTGCAGACGTTACGCCAGAACGAAGCCACGCTGGCACTGTTAATCGGCCACCCGCCCGAGCGCGTGCTGGTTCGCACTGCAAGTATGCGGACCATCGCGATCCCCGCGGTGACGCCGGGCATGCCGTCGGATTTGCTGACGCAGCGGCCGGATATTCGGGAGGCCGAGGCTCAGCTTGCGTCCGCCAATGCGAATGTCGAATCGGCACGCGCGGCGTTCTTTCCGAGCATTTCATTGACCGGACAGGGCGGATATCAGAGCGCGGCATTTCTCGCTCTGATGCGGCCGGAGACGGCGTTCTTTTCGCTGACGGCGGGGCTAACCCAGCCGCTTTTGGACGGAGGCCTGCTGCAAGGCCAATACGATCTGACGCGGGGTAAGCAAGACGAAGCGCTGCAAAACTATCGCAAAGCGGTGATCAACGGTTTCACGGACGTGGAAAAAGCGCTCATTGCGGTGCAGCAGACCGCCGAGCGCGAGCGACTGCAGCGTGAGGTCGTGCGCAGTTCCCGTCGCGCATTCGAGATCGCCGAGCAACGATTACGTGAAGGAACCGTGGATTTGGTTACTCTATTGCAGACGCAGCAGACGTTGTTCCAGGCCTTGGATACGCTCGTGCAAGCCCGGCTTGACCGTTTGCTAGCGGTGATCAGCCTATACCAGGCGCTCGGAGGCGGCTGGCATCCTGCTGTGGAAGAGCAGCTGAATAATCGTTAACCCCACATTGTTGCGGGTGAAATATCCGTAATGTGCTGCCATGGCACAGCGGGGTGCCTCAATTATGCCTATACTGAACTGGCGTTGGAGACCCAGCCGGGCCGAGATGACGAGCAGACGAAATCTCATCACCATTGTCATCGCTGCCGTCGCCATTGTCGGCGCGTTCATCGCCTATTCGCGGATGCAGCAGGCGCAGCGCAACAGAGTACCGGTCGATATCGTGCCTGTCGTTGCGGCAGCCGCCAAGCTTGCCGACGTGCCGGTCTATCTCGATGGCGTCGGCACTACGCGCGCGTTGAATACGGTCACCGTCCGCCCGCAAGTCGACGGCAAGCTGATCGCCGTGCTGTTCAAGGAAGGGCAGGACGTCAAGCGCGGCGACGTGCTCGCGCGGATCGATCCAACACCCTATCAGGCGCAATACGATCAGGTGGTGGCGACCAAGGCAAAGGACGAGGCCATGCTCGCCAACGCCAAGATCGACCTCGAACGGTACACGAATCTGGCGAGCACGAATTCGATCGCGCGCCAGCAGCTCGACACACAAAAGGCGACGGTTGCGCAGCTCGAGGCGCAAGTGAAGTTCGATCAGGGACAGATCGACTATGCGCGGAGCAACTTGGAATACACCACCATCACGGCGCCGCTCGATGGCAGAACGGGCATCCGGCTGGTCGATGAGGGCAATGTGGTGCATGCATCGGATACCACCGGGATCGTTGTGCTTACACAGATAAGTCCGATGTCGATCTTCTTCACCCTTCCACAACAGCAACTGTCGATCGTCAACAAAGCATTCGCCAAAGGCCCGCTCGCCGTCGACGCGCTCGGCCAGGACAATAAGACGGTGGTCGATCGCGGCACGCTTCTGGTGGTCGATAACCAGGTCGATCAGACCACCGGAACGGTCAAACTGAAGGCCGAATTCCCCAACGCCGAGGTGCAGCTCTGGCCGGGGCAGTTCGTCAATGTCCGCCTTTTGGTCGATACGTTGAAACAGGTGGTGGTGGTTCCGACCGCGGCGGTGCAGCGGGGACCGGTCGGGACCTTCGTTTACGTGGTGCAACAGGACAACGCCGTCGCCGTGCGACAGGTGAGCATTTCGCAACAGGATGAGACGCAAACCGTGATCGCCCGGGGTCTGGCACAGAACGAACGCGTGGTGACGACCGGATTTGCCCGGCTGGCTGAGGGCACCAAGGTTACGGTAACGAACGCCGAGGACGTACCGGTTTACGTGCCGACCATGCCGTCGCGCCGGGGCGCGCGCCGCGGCGGGGAAGGCGGGCCGCGCGATGGCGCCCAGCGTGGGCCACAACGCAATGGGGGGCAAAGCGGGGCGCGAACAAACGCTCCTGCAGGACCCTCGCAATGAGCGTTTCAACACCGTTCATACGACGCCCGATCGCAACCTCGCTGCTCGGCATCGCTGTCATGCTGGGCGGGTGGCTTGGGTATTTTTCATTGCCGGTGTCGTCGCTGCCGCAGGTCGATTTCCCCACCATCCAAGTGACGACGCAGCTTCCGGGAGCGAGCCCCGACACGATGGTGGCATTGGTAACCGCCCCGCTCGAGCGTCAGTTCGGACAGATACCCGCGCTCTCGACGATGACGTCTTCGAGCTCGTTCGGAATTTCGCAGATCACGCTGCAATTCGATCTCAATCGCGACATCGACGGCGCGGCGCAGGACGTGCAGGCCGCTATCAACGCCGCAGGCTCGACGCTGCCGCGCAATCTTCCGTATCCGCCCACATACTCCAAGGTGAACCCGGCGGACGCGCCGATCATCGTGCTCGCGCTGACTTCAGAAACCATTTCGCTGCGTGAGCTCAGCGACCTTGCCGACACTTTGATGGCGCAGCGGCTCTCGGAAGTTAACGGCGTCGGCCATGTCACGGTTGAGGGCGGCATTCGGCCGGCGGTGCGCATCCAGGCCGATCTTGCGCGGCTCGCCGCCTATGGAATCGGGCTCGAGGATCTTCGACTCACGATCAGTGGCGCCAATGTTGCCGGTCCGAAGGGCGCGCTCGATGGATTGCATCAATCCTACACGATAACGGCGAATGATCAGCTTGCCGCGGCTGCGGCGTACCGCTCGCTGATCGTGGCTTACCGCAATGGCGCGCCGGTGCTGCTCGGCGACGTTGCACAAGTCGTCGACGGGCTGGAGAACGACAAGGTCGGCGGCTGGTATCAGGGGCATGCGGCCGTCATCCTCGACATCCAGCGTCAGCCAGGCGCCAACGTCATCGATACGGTCAAGCGCATCCGCTCGGAATTGCCGCGCCTGCAGCGCTCCATGCCGGTCGGTATCACGCTCACCATCGTGAGCGACCGGACCGACACCATCCGCGCCTCGATCCATGACGTGCAGTTCACGCTGGTCTTGAGCGTGCTGCTGGTCGTGCTGGTGGTGCTGATCTTCCTGCGTACGATCCGCGCCACGATTATCGCGGGCGTAGCTTTGCCGCTCTCGCTGATCGCGACGTTCGGGGTGATGTGGTTTTGCGGATTTTCGCTGGACAATCTGTCGCTGATGGCGCTGACGATCGGAACGGGCTTCGTCGTCGACGATGCCATCGTGATGATCGAAAATATCGTCCGTCACATCGAAAGCGGCGAATCCCCGTTCGATGCGGCGCTGCGCGGTGCGCGCGAAATCGGTTTCACCGTCATATCGCTCACCATGTCGCTGATTGCGGTGTTCATTCCGCTGTTGTTCATGACCGGCATCGTCGGGCGCATGTTCCGCGAGTTCGCGCTGACGCTTTCGATCGCCGTGGTCGTGTCGGCAATCGTCTCGTTGACGCTCACGCCCATGATGTGCAGCCGTCTGTTGCGGTTGCACGGCCATACTGCCACGAACGCTGTTGCCGCCTTCTTCAACGATGCAGTCGATCGGACGGTCGAGTTTTATCGCCGCACTCTCGAGTGGGTGCTACGGCATCAGCCGCTCACGCTGATGACGACAATCATCACGCTTGCCGCCACCATCCTGCTCTACGTGATCGCTCCGAAAGGGTTCCTGCCGCCGCAAGACACCGGCTTGATTACCGGCGTCACCGAGGCAGGGGTGGAAGTTTCATTTGAAGAAATGCAGCGGCTGCAGGAGCAAGTCGAGACGGCGATCAAGAGCGATCCTGACGTGACCGGCGTGGTGTCGGTCATCGGGGTGAGCCCGATCAATCCGACCCCCAATGCCGGGCGGCTGGCGATCGCGTTGCGCCCGCGAGACGAGCGCAATGTGGTAGCGGACCAGATCGTCACGCGACTGCAGCAGCTGGTCGCGACGATTCCCGGCATGACGGTCTATTTTCAGCCGGTGCAAGACATCCAGATCAGCACCCGCGCAAGCCGCGCGCAGTATCAGTATACGCTCACCGGAGCGGACGCTGGCGACGTGGTCGAATGGTCGGATCGTCTGGTTGCGCGACTGCGCGGAAATCCGATGCTGCGCGAGGTTGTCTCCGAGGCGCAGGAGGGCGGTCTGCGGATGCTGGTGAATATCGATCGTGAAATCGCCGGCCGACTTGGCATATCGATGCAGACGGTCAGCGACACCCTGTACGATGCGTTCGGCCAGCGGCAGATTTCCACCATATACGGCCAGGCCAACCAATACCGCGTGATCCTGGAAGCGATGCCGCAATATCAGCGCGACCCGGCCGCGCTGTCGAAGCTGTTCGTGCCCGCTGCCGGCAACCAGGCTTCGACGGCCGCGAACCAGTCGACTTCGCTGACCGCGGGCCAACAACCGACGTCGCTCGGGACCAATACAGCGAATAGCACGCAGGTTCCCTTGAGCGCCTTTGCGCAATTCGTGCGCACGAGCGCGCCTCTCTCGATCGCCCATCAGGAGCAGTTTCCGGCGGTGACGATCAGCTTCAATCTCGCGCCAGGTGCGGCGCTGAGCGATGCAGTCGCCGTGATTTCGCAGGCGCAACAGGACATCAACATGCCGACATCGGTGATCGGCAGCTATTCGGGCGATGCATTGGAATTCGCCAAATCGCTCGCCGGAGAGCCCTGGCTCATTCTTGCCGCAGTGGTGGCGATCTACATCGTGCTCGGCGTGCTCTATGAGAGCTTCATCCATCCGATGACGATTCTCTCGACCTTGCCCTCTGCCGGCGTCGGGGCGCTGCTTGCGCTGATCCTGCTCGGCTATGATCTCTCGGTCATCGCGCTCATCGGCATCGTGCTGCTGATGGGTATCGTCAAGAAGAACGCGATCATGATGATCGACTTCGCGCTCGAAGCCGAGCGCGGGCAGGGACTGTCGCCGCGCGATGCGATCGTGCAGGCCTCGCTGCTCCGTTTCCGGCCGATCATGATGACCACGTTGGCCGCGCTGTTTGGCGCCATACCGCTCGCGATCGAAGGCGGAACCGGATCGGAGCTGCGCAATCCGCTCGGCATCACGATCATCGGCGGATTGCTGCTCAGCCAATTGCTCACGTTGTACACAACACCGGTGATCTATCTCTACATGGAGCGGCTGCGGCAACGCCTGACGCGGCCGCGTCCGTTCGTCCCGCCAATCCGGCGCGAACCCGGTGAGGCGCCGGGGCCGGCCGAGTAGCGTCATGAATTTCTCCTACCCAGCCATTCGGCGACCGGTCGGGACAGCGCTGCTGGCGATTGGTTTGTTTTTGATGGGTGTGGTGGCCTATCGGTTCCTGCCGGTCGCAAGCCTGCCGACCATCGAATTTCCGACCATTCGCGTATCCGCGAGCCGGCCGGGCGCGGATCCGGCCACCATGGCCTCGTCGGTGGCCGCTCCGCTCGAACGGCGGCTGGCGGAAATCTCCGGCGTGACCGAGATCACGTCGACGAGCTCGCTCGGCTCGACCAACATCACGATCCAGTTCGATCTCAGCCGGAATATCGACGGCGCGGCGCGCGACGTGCAGGCCGCGCTCAATGCGGCGATGACCGACCTTCCCAGCGATCTGCCGACGTTGCCGAATTTCCGCAAGGTCAATCCGGCGTCAGCGCCGATCCTGATCCTCGCTCTGACGGCAAAGACCACGCCGCCGAGCGCGATCTACGATGCGGCCGACAGCGTCATCGCCCAGCGCATCGCGCAGGTCGAAGGCGTCGCCGAGGTGTCGGTCAACGGCTCGGAGCAGCCGGCCATCCGCATTCGCGTCAATCCGATCGCGATTGCTTCCATGGGCATGAGCATGGAGGACGTGCGCACCGCGGTCGTCAATGCCAATGCGGCCGGACCGCTCGGCAATTTCGAGGGCGGCAATCGCGCGCAGTCGATCGCGATCAACGATCAGATGCGCGAGGTGAAGCAATACGAGACCCTCATCGTCAAGGTTGCGAACGGAAACGTCGTGCGGCTGTCAGCGATCGCATCGGTCGAGCAGAGCGTGCGCAACACGCGGTCTGCAGCCTGGTTCAACGCGCAGCCGTCGGTTCTGCTGGTCATCACCAAACAGGGCGGCGCAAATGTGATCGATACCGTCGATCAGATACGAGAGATTTTACCCGATCTGAAGCGATGGATCCCGGCCGACATCGAGTTCTCGGTGCTGTCCGACCGTACGCAAACGATCCGCGCGAGTGTCGGCGACATGCAGCTCACGCTGCTCGCCACGATCATGCTGGTGATGCTGGTGGTATTCGTGTTCTTGAGACGGGCAGCGGCGACGATCGCCGCAGGGATCACCGTGCCGCTGGCGCTCGCCGGAACTTGCGCCGCGATGTGGATCGCAGGTTTCTCGATCGACAATCTGTCGCTGATGGCGCTCGCCGTTTCGGTGGGCTTTGTGGTCGACGACGCCATCGTGATGATCGAGAATATGTTTCGTAATCTGGAAAAAGGAATGTCTCCGCTGCGCGCCACGATCGAAGGCGCGCGACAGATCGGTTTCACGGTGATTTCGATCAGCGTTTCGCTGGTGGCGGCCTTCATACCGCTGTTGTTCATGAGCGGGGTTGTGGGTCGGCTGTTCCGTGAGTTTTCGGTTACGCTGGCGTTTGCCATTGCGATATCGACGGTCGTGTCGCTGACGCTCACGCCGATGATATGCGCGCATTTCGTGCATTCGCCGCCGTCACCCGACAGGACCGCCCTCGATCGCATCGTCGAAGACGTGCTGAAGCGACTGTCAGCGGCATACGAGACAAGCCTTGGCTTCGTGCTACGGCACCAGCTGATAACGCTGTTCATCTTCCTGGCGACGATCGCGTTGACCGTCGACCTCTATATCAAGACGCCCAAGGGCTATTTCCCGCAGGACGACACCGGCCTGATCTTCGGCGGGACGCGCGCCTCGCCGGAAATATCGTTCGAGGCGATGAAGGAATTGCAGCAGCGCGTCACCGATATCGTGCTGAGCGATCCGGCAGTGGCGGCCGTGGGGTCGTCGGTCGGCACATCGGGCTTCAATGCCTCGGTCAACAACGGCCGTCTGTTCATCAGCCTGAAACCATTGTCGGAGCGGGGCATCAGTTCGCAGGCCTTCATCAACCGCATGCGGCCAAAGCTGACTGACGTCGGAGGCATGCGGGTCTTCATGGTGGCGGCGCAGGATGTGCGGGCGGGCGGCCGGCAATCGAGCTCGACCTTTCAGTTCACATTGTGGGATCCGAATCTGGATGAGCTGCAAGCCTGGTTGCCGCGCGTGCAGACGCGCTTGGAGCAGCTGCAACCAGACACGCTGATCGATGTGAACTCTGACCGCGAGCAGGGCGGCCTGCAGGCCAATGTGACGATCGATCGGCTGGCGGCGGCGCGGCTTGGCGTACGCATCCAGGACATCGACAATGCGCTCAACAACGCGTTTGCGCAGCGGCAGATCTCGACGATCTATTCGGAACGCAATCAATACCGCATCATTCTCGAAATCGATCCGCAGTTTCAGCGCGATCCGACGGATATCACGCGAATCTATGTGCCGGGCGCCGGCAATACCCAGGTCTCGCTTGTAAGTGTCGCCCGGATCGACAAGGGACTTTCGCCGTTGGTCGTCAATCATCAGGGGCAATTCCCCGCGGTCACCATCAGCTACAACCTCGCTCCCAACGTGACGCTTGACCAGGCAACACGGGCGATCCAGCAAGCCGTAGCCGAACTGCATATCCCCGATACGCTGCATGCCGAGGGAGCCGGCGACGTGCAGCAGTTCGCTCAATCGGCGGGTGCGCAGCCGATCCTGATCCTGGCGGCGTTGCTTGCGGTCTACATTATTCTCGGCGTGCTCTACGAAAGTCTCGCGCATCCGCTGACGATCATTTCCACGCTGCCGTCGGCTGGCCTTGGCGCACTGCTGGCGCTGCAGATGTTCAACGCCGAGCTGACCGTGATCGCCTTCATCGGCATCATTCTGCTGATCGGCATCGTGAAGAAGAACGGCATCATGATGGTCGATTTCGCGCTCGCGGCCGAACGCGAACGCGGACTGCCGGCCGAACAAGCGATACAAGAAGCCTGTCTGGCACGCTTTCGCCCGATTCTGATGACGACGATGGCGGCGCTGCTCGGCGCGCTGCCGCTCGTGATCGCGACCGGCCCGGGATCGGAGCTGCGCCGCCCGCTCGGCATGACGATCATCGGCGGGCTGTTCGTGTCGCAGTTCCTGACGTTCTACACCACGCCGGTGATCTATCTTCTGCTCGACCGGTTGCACCGGCGGCTGTCGGGTCCGCGCGACGCGCGCAGCACGGGCGCCGGCATCAATCTACCGCCTCACATGATCACGCGCTGAGAGCGTTTTTCGAATGAGCATGATGCTCTACTGGAAAATCTCGTCGAAGTGCTTCTTGATGCGCGCCGATTCTTTTTCGATGTAATCGTTGTCGACCGCGTTGATTTTGATGCTCTTCATGTCCGGGCTGTCCTTGGGCGCGGGCATGTCGACGCGGGCTGAATAGCCGCCCTCCTCGGGAAACAGCTTCTGCACCGTATCGCTGATCATGAATTCGGCGAACAGCTTGGCCGCGTTCGGATTGGGGCCGCCCTTGATCACTGACGTCGGCGAGGGAATCACGAACACCCCGTCGCTCGGATAGATCGTCTTGATCGGATGGCCGGCCTTGCGCTCGTCGGCAGCGTAGGAATCGAGGGCGCCGACCGCGATCAGCCGTTCGCCGCGCTTGAGCATGTCGGAAACCTGCTGGTTGCCCTGCACGATCAAAATGTCGTTTGCGCGGAGTTTCTCGAAATAGCCCCAGCCTTTCGACTGCGACAGCATCCCAACGACGGAAACCATGAGCGAGGTGAACGACGGATTGGCCATCACGAGCTTGCCCTTGTATTTGGCGTCGGTCAGGGCGTCCCAGCTCTTGGGCTCGTCGGCGGCGGCCACTTTGTCGCTGCGCAGATAGTGCGTCATCATGTTGAGGCGCTGGGCGATGTAATTGCCGTTGGGATCCTTCGCCGCATCAGGAATTTTGTCGAAATTCTTCGGCTTGAACGGGACAAAGATTCCCTTCTTGGTCATTGCGGCGGCGGCGGCTGGCTCGGAGGTGGTCAGCACATCGACCGCAACGCGGCCTGCATCCATCTCCTGCTGGAAGCGGCGCAGGATGGCGGAGCCGCCAGAGCGAAACATTTCAACCTTTATGCCGTATTCCTTCTCGAACAGGTTGACGATCTTCTGGCCGGTCTCGATCGGCGTCGAGGTGTACCAGACGAGCTTGCCTTCAGCCTTCGCCTTGGCGATGTCGGCGGTATCTTGCGCGCAGGCGGCGCCGCTGATCGTCGTGAGGGCGGCGGCGAGGAGCAGGTGTCTACGCGTGTACATCGTTTTCTCCGTTTGTTTAGGCGCCGTGTTCAGTGGCCCGCGCCGCGATAGATCGGCTCCGGCTGGGTGAAGAAGCTCAGCAGGATATGATAGACCAGCTGGTAATTCTTCTGATGAAATGACGCATGCGCGATGCCGGGCATGACCGCGAATTGCTTGTCGGGATTCGGCAGCAGCTTGAAGAAGTTGATCAGGTCGTCAAACGACGCGATGCCGTCGTACTCGCCGCGCATGACAATGGTCGGCGCCTTGATCTTGGCCGGATCGACCACGGGCAGATTGTTGCACATATCGATATAGGTGCCGTTCGGGATCGAGTCGTCGAGCTTGAGAATGGCGTCGGCGAAGGCCTCGATCACGTTGTCATCGGCGGTGCCGGGATGATCGCGCTCGAAAATCGAGCGTACGAAGGCGCGGTCGATCGGCCGCCGCTTGGTCTTGGTGAATTCCGGAAGTTTCTTTCGACGCTGCTCGAGCGTGGGGCTGCCTTCACCGGTCCAGACGTGTGCGTCAAGCGCCAGCCGTTTGACGCGATCCGGATGACGCTGGGCAAACAGCGCGGCGCGCAACGCACCTGAGGATATGCCGTAGACCAGGAGAGGGCCGGTGTTGCGGGTCTTGAGGATGTAGTCGGTGCCAGCGGCAAGGTCGTCGGCGCCTTCGGCGATAGTGGAATCGATGCCGCGGTTCTTGTCGGAGCGACCGTAGCCCTCCATGTCCATGCACCAGGTGTCGAAGCCCTGCGCGGTGAAAAAATCCATGGCGCCAGGCCGGCCGGGCACCTGCAGGTCGAACGTCGGCTGGGAGGCCATCGATGAGCCGTGCACGAAGAGGATCGTGCCGGCTTTTTTCGTGCCTGGCACGGCCGGCTTCTCCCACAGGAACAGGCGCACGTCGCCCTTTTTGGTCCAATGCTCCTTGCCCTGAACGGGTGCGTGAGACAGCGGCTTATTCATGATGGCACTCCCTGGTGACGGACTATAGTGACGGTGGCTTGTTATGCGCGGAAGACGCTGCAGTGCGCAGCATCGATCTCGACCGTGACTGGCTCGTTGAGTTCGAAAACTTGTTGCGGGTGAGTCTGTACCCGAAGCGTCTGGCCGGAGTCGAGGGTGGCGTAGTACTCGCTGATATTGCCGAGAAATGTGCGGTCGGTGACTTTTGCGCTAATTTGTGAGCCGTTCGCCTTGCCGAGATGAATGTTTTCGGGACGGATCGCCACCTCAACGCTGTCGCCGACTAAAGTTCCGGCAGGAAGCGCGATATCGATTGCCAGAGCGTTGCCGATTTCGACCCTGCCCATGCCGTCGCGAATGTCGCGAACCCGGCCGGACACGAGATTGACCAGGCCCATGAAATCGGCAACCAGGCGATTGGCGGGTCGCGAATAGACTTCCTGCGGCGTGCCGAATTGCTGCAGACGTCCGCCGTGAATAACGGCGATCTGATCGGAAAGCGCGAGCGCTTCCGCCTGATCATGGGTCACGTAGACGAAGGTGATGCCGGTACGACGTTGGAGAACTTTAAGCTCGGTGCGCATGCGCTCGCGCAGCTTGGCGTCGAGGTTGGACAGCGGTTCATCGAGCAGCAGAATTTCGGGCTCGACCACGAGGCTGCGGGCGAGTGCTACGCGTTGCTGCTGGCCGCCGGAAAGCTCGTTGGGATAACGTTGCTCGAGTCCGGTGAGATTGACCAGCGCAAGCGCCTCGGCGACTTTCCGGCGCGCGTCATGTTTGGGAATTTTGCGCAGCTTCAGGCCGAAGACCACGTTCTCGAACACGGTCTTGTGCGGCCATACGGCGTAGTTCTGGAACACCATGCCCATGCCGCGGCCGTCCGGCGGCACCACGCCGCCGGGCGCGGACAACAGCTTGCCGTCGACGTGGATGGTTCCAGCGTCGGGCACGATATAGCCCGCGATGAGGCGCAGCGTCGTGGTCTTGCCGCAACCGCTCGGGCCGAGCAGCGTGACGAATTGATTGTCCTTGATTTCCAAATCGAGCTCGGAGACCGCAGCGAGCCTCTCATCGCGCGCGCCGAAGCTCTTCGATAGAGCCTTGATCGAAATGCCAGCCATCAGGCCGCGACCTCGCGCGCGGAGTTGGCCTTAGTGATGGAGCCGCCGCCGAGCTTGTTGGCAACGACAATCGCGGCGCCGATGATGAGCATGTTGATGATCGCCAGTGCGCCGACTCGCTCGACCGCGCCGGTCTCATAGAGATTGTAGACGGCAACCGCCAGCGTGATCGAGGTCGGGCTGAACAGCAGAATAGAGGCGCTCAGTTCCTGGATAACCGGGACGAACACAAGCAGCCAGCCGGCGAACAGACCCGGCCGGATGAGCGGAAACGTGATTTCGCGCATGGTGGTGAGCCAGGAGGCGCCGAGAATCTGCGCGCTTTCTTCGAGCGAGGGATCGATTTGCCGCAGCGAGGTGTTGGCCGCGCGCACGCCGAGCGGAATGTAGCGGCCGACATAGGCCAAGAGCAGAATCCCCATCGTGCCGTAGAGCGCGAGCGGCATTGCCAGCCAGAATTGGATCAGCGCGACCGCGACCACGATGCCGGGCAGACCAAGCGGAATGAGCGCGGTGTAGTCGAGCAATTTGCGGCCCGGCATGCGGGTGCGCAGATCGATCCAGCCGATTATCGCGCCCAGCAGCACCGCCAGCGTGGCGGCGATGATGGCCAACGTCAAACTGTTCAGGATCGCGCGCTGCGTCACATTGTATTCGACCAGAATGAAATGATAGTTGTCGAGCGTGAGGCCTTTCCAAAATGCCAGCCCCCAAGATTTGGAGAGCGAGACCGCGAGCAGCGTCGTATAAGGGGCAACGATCGCAATCAGAAAAGCCAAGACCGAAAAACCGAACAGGAACCAGCGCGCCGGGCCAAGCGCGATGAGTTGCGGCCGCGCGCCTTTTCCAGCGAGCGTGACATAGGAGCGGCGGGCGAGAAACGCGCGCTGCAGATAGAGCGCGGCCACGGTGATGACGACAAAAATGAGCGAGAGGGCGGAGGCCAAGCCGTATTCGGCGGGGTAGTCGAACAGCGCGTAGATGCGCGTCGGCAATGTCACGATGCGACCGGGAAGGCCGATGATCGCCTGCGAGCCGAACAACGCAATGGCGTTCACGAACGCGAGCAGCGTGCCGGACAGGATCGCCGGCGCAACCAGCGGCGCGGTGACGGACAGCGCGGTGCGTATTTTGCTCGCGCCCAATATTTGGGCGGCCTCCTCATAGGAGGCGTCGACCGACGTGAGCGCACTCGATGCGAGCAGATAAACGAACGGGAATGTGTGCAGGACCGTGACCAGCACGAGACCCGTCATTGAAAAAATATTGAAGGTCAGCCAGGGAAGACCGGCGACATCCCGCAGGAAGACATTGATCAGGCCGGCATTCGGGCTGAACAGGTAGACGAAGGCGATGGCGGTCAGGAACGGCGGCGATAGATACGACAGGCTCGCGGTGATCTGGATCAACGTTTTGCCCGGAACGTCGGTGCGGCTGACGGCCCAGGCGAGAACAAGACCGATGGCAAGGCTGAACAGGCCGGTCCAGGCGCCGAGAATCAGGGAATTGAACAGCGCCTGGCGATACAGGCGGCCGGAAATCACTTCGCCGAAATAGTTGAGGTTCAAGCCGTGATCGCCGCGCACGCTGCCGAACAGGAGAAACAGCAACGGCAAGACGATGAGGATGATCAGCGCCAGGATCGTGCCGCCCATCACGAAATGTTCGAGCCGCAAACGCGGGCGCGGCGCGCTCAATCGCATCGATCCGCCGATGGCTTCAACCGACATTGGTCTTTCCCCGGCCTTTAAGATCGGTGATTTAGCATGTAATGTCAAAAACTTAAGGTGAAACGCCGGCGACGCCCCACGGCGCGCTGAAGGAAGAACAACCGATGAAGATTGTCATTCCCGATCTGGTGTCGAATTCCTACTTCCCCGCCATAGCGGCAGTCGAACTCGGATTCTTCCAGCGCGAAGGGTTGGATGTCGAACTCGAACTCGTGTTTCCGGTCAACACGTCCTACGCGTGGTTGCGAGACGGCAAGGCGGATTTTGTCGGCGGCTCGGCACATTCGATTCTCGCGGCGTTTCCGGAGTGGCGCGGCGCCAAGCTGCTCGGTGCGCTGGCGCAGGGGATGTACTGGTTCCTGGTCATGCGCGCCGACCTCGGCGCGAAGCGCGGCAACGTTGCGATCGTGAAGGGCCGTAAAATCGGTGCGGCGCCATGGGTCGACTTTGGCTTGAAACGACTGTTGGCGGATGCCGGCATCGATGAGGTGCGTGATCGCGTCGAGATCATGCCGGTGCCCGGTTCGACCGGTGCCGGCGTGTCGTTCGGCGTCAACGCGGCAAGGGCTTTGGAGGACGGCAAGATCGACGGGTTCTGGGCCAACGGCATGGGTGCGGAGGTGGCGGTGCGACGCGGTGTCGGATCGATCGTGCTCGATGTGCGGCGTGGCGATGGACCGATGGCGGCGTTTGGCTACACGTTTCCCGCACTGGTGACGACGGCGGCGCTGATCGACCGCGCGCCCGAGCAGGCGGCGGGCGCCGTGCGTGCACTGGTGAAGACGCAAGCCGCGCTCAAGCAGAATGTGAAACTCGCGGCTGACGTGGGGCGCAAATGGTTTCTGGAATTTGAAGCATCGCTGATCGCCGACGTGGTGTCCCGCGATCTGCCGTTCTACGATCCGGCGATTTCGGCGGAGACTTTCGCCGCGTGCAGCCGCTTCGCTCTGGCGATGGGACTGGCGAAACAGGCCGCGCGCTATGAGGATGCCGTCGCGGTGCAGTTCCGCGCTTTGTGGTCAGTCGGATGAACCGATCAGATCAACGCGATTGAGTGCGGCAAGCACCCATGTTGCGGTTTCGAACAGCGCGGCATCGCGATCCGCGCCGCCCATGAGCTGCAGTCCGAGCGGCAATTGCTCGTCGGTGAGCACGGGCAGTCCGATTGCGGGCACGCCGAGATACGAGGCCGCGACATTCATAGCTGGATTGCCGGTCGTCTTGAAGCCGACTGGCGCCGCAGCGGTCGCGGCCAGGGTCACGAAGGCGTCATAGCGTTCGGCGGCTCTTGCGAAGGCCGTACGCGCCGCGTTGCGGCGCTCGATCAGCGCCGCGTAATCGCGTTGCGTCATCTTGTTGGCGTTGCGCAGGCGTTCCTGCGATAGCCCGCTGAGTTTCGTGACATCGGTGTCGGCATAGGTGTTGAGCGGCCAACGGCCCTCCCACTCGTTGATCTGGCGTGTGATGACAAGCGCGTCGGTCAATTCGTGCTCGGCCGCTTCGATCGCCGGGTCGTCGGCGCGGTTGTGGAGCGACAAGCCGGCCGTCGCCAAAAGCTGCTTCGCGCCCTCGAATGCATCACGGGCGGCATCGCCGGTCGCGACCCAGCCGCCGGTCTGTAGCAGGGCGAGGCGCTTCGGTTTGACGATGCGCGCGAAATCGACGTCGCCGAGCAGACCGATCTTGCCGGGATCGCCGCCGGCGCGTTCGGACACCGCGCGCGCCACGTGCCATGCGTCGGCCAACGTTGCAGCCAGCACGCCGTGCGCGCTCTGGCTCAACTGATCGTAGGAACCGCCGCGGTTGAGGCCGCCGACCGTGGGCTTGAAGCCGACGCAGCCGCAATAACTCGCGGGGCGCAGTATGGACCCGACGACCTGCGTGCCGAGCGCGGCCGGAATCATGCCCGCGCCAACCGCCGCGGCCGAGCCGCTCGACGAGCCGCCGGGCGAGCGCGAATAATCATGCGGATTGACGGTGCCGGGCCATGGTTCGCTGGCGGCGAATTCGGTCGTTGAGGTCTTGCCGAGAATGATCGCGCCGGCCTCGCGCAGCGCGTGCACGGAAGCGGAGTCGCGACGCGTGGCGAAACCTTTCCACAGCGGCGAGCCCTGGCCGGTCGGCATGTCGGCGGTCTCGATAATGTCCTTGATTCCAAGCGGCATGCCGTCGATGGCCGAGTGCGGCCTGCCTTCGCGCCAGCGCGCCGTGGATTCGTCGGCAGTGCGGCGCGCGCCTTCGATGTTCATAACGATGAAAGCGCCGACGGATTTGTCCAGCCGGGCGATTGTATCGAGGCAGGAGTCGAGAAAGGCGCGCGGGGTGGTTTCGCCGCTACGGAATTTCTTCGCAAGCGCGATGTAGCCTTTCGTTTTTACCGACGGCGATGCGGCCCGGTTGGCGTCGGATCGTTCCGCTAGGCTCATGGCGTCCCTCTATTCGTCAAATTTTTTTGCCCTGTCTTCGACATTGCGAACCGGCGTTTCCGGCGTGAGCCCGCCGCGGCGGCGAGCAAAGGTTTCCTTGCCGCTTGTTTCCCACTCGCCGTTCACCGCGCGGCGGGCGTATTCGTCCCAGGCCTTGTCCCATTCGCCGAGCTGATAGCCGTGCCATGGCGGCTGCGGGGAGAGCGCCGGCAGATCGAGCTCCTGCCAGATCGCGCGGGCACGCTCCATGTATTCGCGCGCCGGCAGCGCGAGCGGCGGGAAGGCCTGCTTCAGCGTGGCGTCGATCAGCATGGTTGAGTCATTGTCGCGGCGACCGGATTTCGGTCCGTGGCCGCCCGAGCGGCCGCCGAAGATGTGAACGTCATCGATCGGGTTCGACCGATAGGCGATCGACCACAATACCGCGTCGGTGTTGGAGGGGTCGATATCCTCGCTCACCGCAATGACGACCTTGCCGCAATCGGCGCGCAGATGGGCCGCGCCGTCGAGCGCACGCCAGACTTCGCTGCGCGCGGCGCCGTGCGCGAATTGCACGAAAATCACCGGCCGTATGTTGCTCAACGGCTCGTGCAGCGACACCGCGCGCACCCCCTTGATGCCGAGCTGGTCGCGCAGATGGCTCAGGAACATCGGCTCGTAGGCGACCTTCTTGATGACGCTCGATTCGCTTGGCGTCACCTGGCTGATGATGGAGACGAACACGGCCGAACGCTTGTGGGTGATCGCGGTCACCTGCATGGACATGTTGAAGTCTTCGAGCGCGACATAGCCATGACTTTCGCCGAAGGGGCCTTCCGGCTCGAGCAATTCCGGATCGATCAAGCCTTCGATGACGATTTCGGCGTCGGCGGGAATTTCAAGATCGACCGTGACGCACTTTGCCGTGCGGATCGGCGCGCCTGCGAGCGCGCCGGCGACCGCCATTTCGTCCATGTCGATTGCGAGCTTCTGCGGACCGGTGAACATCACGACCGGCGCGCAGCCGATCACAATGGCGCAGGGCATCGGCTCGCGCCGCTCGCGGTATTTTTTCCAATGCAGATAGCCGCCGGCGCCGCCGATGCGCGAGGACATACGCACGCCAAGGCGGTCGACGGCTTTCAGCGCGCCGCGATAGGTGCCCATGTTGCGGAGGCCGGTGTCGGGGTCCTTGGTGACACAGAGCGTCGCGGTGAGATAGGGCGCGGCATCGAAGCCGGGTGTGGAGACCGGCACGGGCAGCGATTTGAGCCCGCCGTCAGGATTGCGCAGCTCGCTGCCCTTGACGACGACTTGTTGGCAAGGTGGAGAGGCGACCTGAACGGGCGCGATGGGATTGTTGATGGCGTGCATCCAAGCCGCGCCGATCTCCTCGACCGGCCGCCCCATGCCGATCGCGTAAATCTGCGGCGAGGCAGCAAGCGCGCCAGCCGCAACCGGCATTTCGTAGCGGCGGCCATGGCCGTCGACGACGTTGGTGAACAAAAACGCGCGGCGCTCTTCCTCCGGCAATCCGCCTTGGAATTGCCAGCGGACGAGCGGATGCAGCTCGGTATCCTTATCGATCGGCCGGTCGATACGAACGAGAAGTCCGTTCGCTTCCAGCGCCGCAAGATGAGCCTGGAAATCAAGCGCGGGCCCGGCCGCCTTCGCGCCGCTCGCTGTCGATCTGCCGGATTTTTCGAGCATCGCAAACACTCCGCGAGTGCTGCCGCGGGAGCAGGGGGCGCTATTTCTTTGCCTTCTCGTACTCTTCGATGATCGGTTTGGCGTGGCGGAAGCAATCGACGCCGGCCGGAATTCCGCAATAGAGCGCGATCTGCGTGAGCACGGCACGGATTTCGTTCGGGGTCAGGCCGTTGTTGAGCGCGCCGCGGACATGGGTCTGAAATTCCTCCATCCGGCCAAGGCAGGCAATCATGCCGAGATTGAGGATCGAGCGCTCGCGGCGCTTGAGCGTGTCGTCGCCCCAGGCTTCGCCCCAGCAATATTGCGTTACGATGCGTTGAAAATCGCGATTGAAGTCGGTCAGGTTCGCCATCGCCTTATCGACATAGGCGTCGCCGGCGACCTGACGGCGTATTTTCATCCCGGTGTCGTATACTTTCTGATCCACGATGTTCACTCCCGTTTTTTACTCTTCCGTCGAACCGCCCTGCCAGCGCTTGACGACCTTGGTTTCGATGCCGAAAAAATCGAGCAGGCGGCCGACGGTGTGATTGATGATGTCGTCCACGGATTTCGGCTTGTTATAAAACGCCGGCACGATAGGCGCGACGACCGCACCGATGTCGGCCAGCGTCGTCATGGTGCGCAGATGGCCGCCGTGCAGCGGCGTCTCGCGCACGGCAAGGACGAGCCGGCGTTTCTCCTTCAACGCGACATCGGCAGCACGCGAGAGCAGCGAACTGGTCACGCCGGTTGCGATTTCGCTCATGGTTTTGATCGAGCATGGCACCACGATCATGCCCATGGTCGGGAAGGAGCCCGAGGAGATCGACGCACCGATGTCGGCGATCGGATGATTGACGGTAGCGAGCGCGCGGACATCCTTGGGCTTCAAATCTGTCTCGTAGACCAGGGTCATTTCCGCGGACTTACTCATGACGAGATGAGTTTCGATATCGGTGCCTTTGAGCAGCTCGAGCAATCGCACGCCGTAAATCGTACCGGACGCACCCGAAATACCAATCACGAGCCGCCGCGGAGCCTTGCTGTTCATCGGTCACATACTCCCGTTGCAAGCGGTTTAGCCATTGGCGGCGATCTGCGCAAATGCCGCAAGCACGGTTTCGAGGGGCGCGCGCGGCAGGCGGCGCAAAATGGCCTGATAGGCTCCAATGCTGGCGCGGGCGGCTTCGACCGGCGTCGATGCGGTGCGGCTGAAGCGGCCGGATTGCGCGAGCCCGTACATCGCCTCCTGCTGCAGCCGCTCGGCTTCGAGCTCGAGCTGCTTGATGCGGGTGCGGAAGGCTTCGGCGGCGTCAGCCGCGAACGCCTTAGGCGGGGACTTCAACGCCCGGCGCATTTCGCGCAGAGGGATCACGGCGGTGGCGCGCCACGAGCCGATCGTCTGGTCCAGGTCTTTGACTTCGGATTCGATCAGGGTCCGGCGCTGCGTCGCGCTCCAGAGCAGGAAGAATAGAAGGTTCACGTCGACGCCGGCTTCATCCTGCAATGCGATGCAGGCCGGAGCCACGCCGGGTACGGCGTAGAATTTCAGCGAAAACTGCCAGAACGGCGATTGCCTTGGCGCGGGCGTTTTCTCAGCGGCATTCATGGCGGGCTCATGCGGCATCGAGTTTGGCATAAGCGCCGGCCACGCGCAGCACCTCGACGATACGCGCGGGTGTGAGCGGCATCTCGACGAAGTGCACGCCGAACGGGGACAACGCATCCTCGATCGCCGCGATGATGGCGGCAGGCGCCGGAATGGTACCGCCTTCGCCGGCACCCTTGACCCCAAGCGGGTTGAGCGGGTTCGGCGTTTCCACATGCTCGATGATGCAGCTCGGGATACCGGGCGCGGTCGGCAGCAGATAATCCTGGAACGTCGTGGTCAGCGGATTCCCAGCGTCGTCGTATTTCATCCACTCGAACAGTGCGTTGCCAATGCCGTGCGCGACACCGCCCTGCACCTGGCCATCGACGATCATGGGATTGATGACGTTGCCGCTGTCATGGGCCACGGTGTAGTTGAGCAGCCGCACGCCGCCGGTCATGGGATCGACCTCGACTTCCGCCACGTGGGTGCCGTTGCAATAGGACGCTTGCGGCGGTGTGAAATAGGCGGTGTGTTCGAGGCCAGGTGCCTGCCCGGCGACGAACGAAAATCCCGGCATGCCTTGTGCGAGGCGCGCGAGCTCGCCGAAGGTGAGGGACGGCTTGTTGCCGGAACGGGCAGCGGCACGGCCGTCCTCGACATCGATGTCGGCCGGTTGCACGCCGAGCGTGCGGGCGGCGAGCGCCACGATCTGTCCGCGTACATTCTCGCTGGCCATCATGGCCGAATTTCCAGCGTTGACCGTTTGCCGGCTGGCGAAGGCGCCGATACCCTGCGCGATCGCACCGGTGTCGCCGACAGACATAATGATGTCGTCGATCCGGCAGCCGAGCCGGTCGGCGATAATCTGCGACAGCGTCGTCTGTTGGCCCTGGCCTTGATTGGTAGCGCCGGTGGCGACGGCGACTTTGCCGTTCGGCAGCACGCGGACGGTGACACCTTCGAAGGGACCAAGGCCAGTACCCTCGACGTAATTTGCCATACCGATGCCGATGTGACGACCCTGCGCGCGGGCTTTGATCTGGCGCGCGCGAAACCCAGCGTAGTTGGAAAGTTCGATGGCGCGCTCCTGGGCCCTCGGGAAGTCGCCGCTCGCATAAACGAGCGGCTTGCCGTCACGAAAAGTGAGGCCCATCGCGTAGGGCATGTGCTCCGGCTTGATCATGTTGCGGCGGCGCAGTTCGGCGCGGTCGATGCGTAGCTCATGCGCCACGCGATCCATCAGCCGCTCCATGGCGAATACGGCTTGGGGCCGGCCGGCGCCGCGCACCACAGTGGTCGGCACGCGATTGGTGAGGGCAACCGTGACCTCGATCTTGTAAGCCGGAACGACATAGGGGCCGGGAAATGTCGTTGCCGCGATATAGGGCACAATGATGCCCCAGGGCACGTAGGCGCCGGTATCGTGCAACATGGTGCCGCGCAGCCCGAGGATTTTTCCGTGGTTGTCGACCGCGATGCCGACCTTCCAATATTGATCGCGTTCCTGTGTCGATGCCACGAAATGCTCGCGGCGATCTTCGATCCATTTAACCGGGCGGCCAAGCTTCATGGCGGCGGCCGGAATGACAGCCTCTTCCGGGTAGAACGGCGCCTTGGTGCCGAAACCGCCGCCCACAAAAGGCGCGATGACGCGAATGGATTCCAGATCGCGCTCGAAAAGATCGGCGAGCGTGGCGCGACAAAGATGCGGCGTCTGGGTCGACGACCACACTTCGAGCTTATCGGTCGCCGCATCGTGACGCGCGAGCACGGCGCGGCCTTCGAGCGACATGGCGCCGCCGCGATGCTGGAAAATTTCCTCCTCGAACGCATGCGGTGCGTTCTTGAAGGCAGCGTCGACATCGCCGTAGTTCATGGGAACGAAGGCAGCGATGTTGGAGGTGAGATCGCTGTGTGCGCGCGGAGCGCCGGATTTGATCGCGGCGCGCGGGTCGCTCACCGCCGGCAGGATTTCGTATTCGATTTTCACTGCGGCGGCGGCGTCTTCGGCAATGTAGCGGCTGTCGGCGATTGCCACCGCGATGGTCTGGCCGACGTAGCAAACTTCCTCGCGCGCGAGCGCGATCTGGGTGCGCGCGGTCTTGATCGACGGATTGGGCACCAGCATTGGAATCTGTCCGGTTGCCATGCGTGGCGGCAGATCATCGGCCACAAGCACGGCATGAACGCCGGGGAGCGCAAGTGCAGCCTTGGTGTTGATCGCGCGAATGCGGGCGTGGGCGTGAGGACTACGGACGAAGCAGGCGTGCAACGTTCCCGGAAGCGTGATGTCGTCCACGTAACGGGCGCGACCGGCCAGCAGCGCCGGATCCTCGCTGCGTGTCACCCGTGCGCCGAAATGCTTGGCGCCCATTATCTCCTCAGCCGGCGACCGCGATTTCCAGCGGGAACTTGTCGACGCATTCGCGGCCGTCCGCGGTCACAATGAACGTGTGCCCGAGGAAAATACCAAACATGCCATCGGGCGTGATCGGATTGGGCTCGGCCATGATCACCATGCCGGGTTTGAGCACCGCATCGGCCTCGGTGCCGGCGACGTGTTCGGCGCTGATGTGCGGGTTGTCGGTGACAAGATCGATGCCGTGGCATTGCGTGGGACGCGACTGCATGCCCTTGTCGCGGAAGAAGCGGCTGGCCTGGCGGATGGCCTCGCAGGTCTTGCCCGGTGCGATCTCGGCGACGATCTTGTGATAACCGGGCAGCATGATCTCGTCCCAGAATTTCTTCACCATGTCGGTTGGTTTGCCGATGCAGATGGGTGAGCCGATCTGCGCGGTGTAGCCGCGGTAGCCGGCGGCAAGCTCCATGTTGATCATGTCGCCCTGCCGCAGCACGCGGCCGGAGGGTCGCGGGTTGCCGAAAATCAGCGCGGGATTGGCCATCGGGGTCGAGCCGATGATGAGGAAATCGATGTCGCCGCCGCCTTCGAGGATGGCGCTGCCGGCGGCGGCGCGGAGCTCATATTCCTTCACGCCCGGCCGCGCACGCTCGACCATGGCGTTCATCGCATCCTCGCAGAGCTTGCCGGCCTTGCGCACGCAGGCGAGCTCCTCGTCGCTGTGAACCACCACGAGATCGTGCAAAAAACCCTTGGTGAAGACGAGTTCGGCGCCGGGCAGCGAGTCGCACAGGACGTTGAACTGGTTGACCGGCATGTAATCGCCGTGGCGCGGGTCGATCTCCATCAAGCCGATGCGCGCGCGCTCGAGCTTGAGCTCGCGCAGGCGCTCGACCATCACCTCGGCATAGCGGCCATTGCGGCTGTGGCGCACGTCTTTCACCGCGACCTCGACGTTGCGGCGAACCGCTTCGGCGTGGGTGCCGCCCATTGAATAGATCATGGTCGGCTCGCCTTCGAGCGGAACCAGGACGTAACAACAAAGCGCGTGCCATTCCCAATGGCCGGTGAGCCAGAGCATGCCGCCGCCGAAGCTCCAATGGCTCGGGCCGCCGGGCACGATGACGGCGTCGAGCTTCTGCGCGCGCATTTTGGCACGCAGCGCGGCATAGCGGCGGGCATATTCGGCCGGCGAGAACTGCTCGTAGACGGCGTCGCGGTAATAGGGCGTTCCGCGCATGTTGGCGAACGGGAGCGACTGGTCGAGCTTGTTGCGGACCACGTCCCACGGCTGCGGGCCAAGCGGCCGGCGCGGCTGTTCGTTCATGGCATCACTCCGTGCACTTGCCGATGGTCTGACGGCCGCCGGCGAGATCGACCGCCTCTTTCGCGAGCGATAGTTCGACGATCTGATCGAACGACGGTTTCTTGTCCTTCTCGATGTCGCCGGTGTCGACGCTATTTTGCGCCGACCATTCGGTGCGCTCGCGGGTGAAACCCTCGTTGACCGACCATACGCAGTTCTTGGTCTCCACCTCCCAGGCATACTCCACGGCATCCTGCGGCTTCTCGGTCGCCTTCATCATGATCGGCACGACCTTGGCCTTTTCCCTGTAGATGGTGCGATTGGCTTCGATCATGGCGGCGACAGTGTCGCGCAGCAGTGCGCGGTCGCGGCCGATCCATTCGGTCGAAGCGCCGTAAGCATTGAACATGTAGTGCGGCATCAGGTCGACGAGCTGGACGAGCAGATTGAGCGAAGGCTTCTGCTTCTTCGCCAGAAACACATCCTCGGGATGAAGCGCCACGCCGTCGATCTGGCCGGCGACCAAACCGGGGAGACGGCCGGCGGTCGGCGAGGCAATGAATTGAGCGTCATCCACGGTCAGGTGTGCGGTGCGCAGGACCTCGCGGCCCATGCGCCAATTGAATCCGCCGACGCCGCCGCCGGTCGCGGACAGGCGTTTGCCTTTGAGATCAGCCGCCGTCTTCACGTCCGGCGATGTCACATAGGCTTGCGGCATGCGTGGCGCGAGGCCCCAAATCTGCTTGACTTTGAGACCGCGGCCGATGGCGACATCGCTCACGCTGACGATGGCGGTGCCCTGGGAGGCTGCGGCGGCCGAAGTGGCAGATTGTCCACCCTCGAATTGTATGATGGTGGCATCGATGCAGCGCTTGGCGAAGTAGCCGAGTTCCTTGGCGATGTATGGCGACGTGTGCACGACGTTTGGCGGCGCGACCGATACCCCGATGTTGATCTTGCGCATGGTCGTGCAGTTGGGCGCGTTCTGCGCTGCTGCATCATTGACAAACACAGCGAGCGCACAGCCGGCCGCTGCAAGCCCCGCACAATATTGTCGAAGTAGAAGCGTCATTTTGTTTCCCCCTGCCTAATCCTGTTCCAACACCGAGGTCCAGGGCGCAACCGCGCGTTCGAGCACGCGCAACAGCGCGGTCAGCGTCACTCCGAGCAGCCCGAGCGTGACAATCGGCACGAACATCTTGTCAACCTGATAGGTCGAAGCGGTGCGCACGATCAGATAGCCGATACCGGAAATCGCCGTGTAGAGATCGGCGAGCACCATGCCGATCAGCCCACGTCCGACCGCGAGTCTCAAGCCGGTCACGATGAAAGGCAGCGCGGCCGGCAGCACGATATTCGCCCACAATTGCCGCTCGGTACAGCGAAATGCGCGGCCGACTTCGAGCAGTTTCGGATCGACGTTGCGCACACCCTGGTAGGTATTGATGGCCATCGGAAAGAAGGCGAACAGAAACAAGATGACGACTTTCGCCGTGGTCTCGAAGCCGGCCCACAGCACGATCAGCGGCACCAAGGCGACGCTCGGGATCGAATAGAGAAACGTGATGTAGACGCCGAGCGCGACATCGAGCACCCAGAAACGCGCGAGTACAAGTCCGATCGCGATGCCGAATATGGCGGCAAGCGTAAGGCCAATGGCGAGCACCACGAGACTCGGCCACAGATAGGTCCACAATTCGCCGCTGGCGATCATGCCGATGGCGGCCTTGGCAACGGCGATCGGCGTGGTGAACAGTACGGGATCGAGCCGGCCGCCGAACACCTGCCAGACGGTCAGCACAACCGCGAGCGAGACGATGCGGATGCCGAGATTTTGAATATTCCGGCGGCGCCTGCGGTCAGCCGTCACCCGGCGCGTGCGTTCCTGTTCCTGCGCTTCATCGAGCGCAGCCGTCGCCAAATTGGTTTGAACCGCGTCGCTCACGCCGCCTGCGCTCCCTTTGGGCCCGAGGCGCGAAGCTCGTGCCAGATATGCGCGCGCAATTCGGCGAAGCGCGGGTCGGCGCGCACGGTTTCCACGTCGCGCGGCCGGCTGAAGGGAATGTCGAGTACTTCCTTGATGCGGCCGGGGCGTGCGGTCATTACCGCGATGCGATCGCCCAGCAGGATCGCTTCGTCGATCGAATGGGTGATGAACACCATGGTCTTGCGCTCCTCGGGCCGTTCCATGAGGTGCAGCAATTCCTCCTGCAGGATTTCACGCGTCTGCGCATCGAGCGCGGCAAACGGCTCGTCCATCAGCATGACGGACGGATTCATGGCGAGCGCGCGCACGAGGCCGACGCGCTGCTGCATGCCGCCAGAGAGCTGATAGGGATAGTGCCGCTCAAATCCGGCAAGGCCGACAAGATCGAGATAGTGCCCGACGCGTTGACGGATTTTCCCTGCCGGCGTGCCGGCCATGGCCAAGCCGAAGGCGGCATTTTCGTACACGGTTTTCCACGGCAGCAGGCCGAAGTGCTGGAACACCATCGCCACGCCATCGGGCGGGCCGACGACGGGCTTGCTTCCGACCAGCAGCGAGCCGGAACTCAGTTCGGTCAGGCCGGCAATGCAGCGCAGGAAAGTGGTCTTGCCGCACCCACTCGGGCCGACGATGCACATGATTTCCTGCGCGCGAACCTGCAGGGACAATTGGCGAAAGGCGACGACGGAACCGTCGAGAAATAGCTTGGCCGCATTTTCCGCAACGATCGCGGCATTGTTCAACGCTGCCGAAGCCATGTCGGCCTACCACCAAAAACTGTCGAGTTTGCGTACTCGTTTGTGATGAATCGCGCGCACAAAGTAAAGCCGTGCGGGCTTGGGTTGCGTCATCGTCCCGCAGCGTAGCCCTGCATGCCGCGCGGGTTGGCGGCGGCGCGCCGCCGCGGTCCGAGACGCGATGCAGCCGTAAGCCGGCCCTCCGACCAATCGGGTTCGATTTCCACGATATGGCCGCGGCGGCGAAGTTCTTTGATTGTTTCCGCCGGGAACCTGCCCTCCGCCAGCACCACGCCGGGGCGCGCCTCGCGCGGCCAGAACGACGATGCGAAATGCTCGCTGTGCCAGGCGGGCGCGTCGATCGCTTCTTGCAAGTTCATATTGCAGTGAACGTGGCGCACAAAAAATTGCGCAGTCCATTGATCCTGTTGATCGCCACCGGGCGAGCCCCAGGCGAGGTACGGTTCGCCGTCGCGCAGCGCCATGGTCGGCGTCAACGTGGTGCGCGGACGCTTGCCCGGCGCGAGCGCGTTCGGATGACCCTCGTCGAGCCAGAACTGCTGCGCGCGCGTGCCGAGGCAGAAACCGAGCTCCGGGATTGTCGGAGAGGATTGCAGCCAGCCGCCGGACGGCGTTGCCGACACCATGTTGCCGTCGCGATCGATCACATCGAAATGCACGGTGTCGCCGCGCATGACGCCGGTACGTTCGAGCTTCGCGCCGTCAACCACGAGGCTCGGATCGACCGCGTCGTCATGGGTCCATGGCTGACGTCCAACCGTCGGCTCGCCCGCTCCGGCGGCTACACGCTTGGCGGTGGTCACGCGGATGCCAAGCGGCATGCCGTAGCCGGGAATATTGCCGGGCCGTTGATCCATCGAAGCCGTGGTGCCGACAAGCTTGCGGCGTTCGGCGTTGTAGGCCTCCGACAGCAGCGTCTCGCCGGGCACTTTCACGAAATCCG
The DNA here is from genome assembly GCA_035501735.1 of Xanthobacteraceae bacterium. GTDB lineage: Bacteria > Pseudomonadota > Alphaproteobacteria > Rhizobiales > Xanthobacteraceae > PNAI01. The sequence continues at coordinate 53,501 of DATJVR010000024.1, forward strand.
GATCACCGTAGAACGTGTCGCGGTCGGCGAAGGCGAGCTTGGCGCATTCGACCAGCGTGTGGACGAAGTCGGCGCTCTTCGGATCGGCGCCGTCGAGGCCAAATCCCTTGAGCAGCGCGAGCTGCTGCAGCATCGCCGGGCCCTGGCTCCAGAAGCCACCCTTGCAGACGGTGTAGCGTCCATATTCGAGCGTGACCGGCGCCTCGATGCGCGGCTGCCAGCGCGCCATGTCGTCGGCACGCAGGACACCGCGATGGCGCTTGCCACTCGAATCCATGATCTCCTGGGTGCGGCAGAATTTGTCGATTGCCTCGGCAATGAATCCTTGCGACCAGGTGTTGCGCGCGCGTTCGATCTGCTGCTCGCGATTGGCGCCGATGCTTTCCGCTTCCTTCAGCACGCGGGCGTAGGTGGCGGCGAGGGTCTTGTTGGTGAACAGCGTTCCGGTCTCCGGCACCTTTCCGTTCGGCAGATAGATCGCCGCCGAAGTCGGCCAATGCTCTTTGAACAGGTCCTTGACGGTCGCGATCGTCGCATTGGCGCGCTCGACCAGTGGATGGCCGTTCTGCGCATAACCGATTGCGGGCGACAGTACGTCGGTGAGCCGCATGGTGCCGTAATCGCGCAGGAGAAGCATCCAGGTTTCGAACGTTCCGGGCACACAGCAGGCCAGAAGCCCGGTGCCGGGGACGAGATCGAGGCCTTCGCTCTTGTAATGTGCGATGGTCGCCCCTGCGGGCGCGGGGCCCTGGCCGCAGAGGACTTCGATTTTGGCGGGGCCTTTGCGCGCATCGTGAACGAGGACCGGGACGTCGCCGCCGGGGCCGTTGAGGTGCGGCTCGACCACCTGAAGCGTGAACGCAGTGGCGACCGCCGCGTCAAAGGCATTGCCGCCCTTTTCCAGGATCGACATGCCGACCGCGGTCGCGATCCAATGGGTCGAGGCGACGACTCCGAAGGTGCCCTCGATCTCGGGCCGAGTGGTGAAGGGGTTGGGATTGATGTTGGCAGCCATTGCGCGGGCGTTTCCTTCAGTTCTTTAAGTTGCGACCGTGATGCCTTAAAAATCGTGCCATGACCATATCAGACCCGGTATGCGCAAACGAGGCCGGTCCGCGGCTGTTGCGCCATTGGATCGACCGGGCCGCTGTGCGCCATGCGGATAAGCCTTTCATCATCTCGGCCGACGACGGACGTGCAATCAACTACGCAAGACTGAGGGAACTCACGCGCCGCATGGCAGCATTTCTGCAAACGCAGGGCATCGGCATCAACGACCGCGTCGCGCTGCTGTCGAACAATTCGATCGAACACTTGGTTTGTTACATCGGCGTGATGGCTTATGGCGCGACGATCTGCACCGTGCATGTGGAGATGAACCGCAACCAGCTCGACAATATTTTCGCGCGGCTGAAGCCGAAGGTCGCGGTGTACGAAGCGGGATTGGGGCTCGACGATCTCCTGGCGCAGGTCTCAGCGCCGCGGTTGATGCTCGGCGCAGCGAGCCAGCCTGCGGTCGATACGTTTTTTCGCGCCGTGCAGGATTGCGAGCCGAGCGAAGCGCATGTCGATGCGAAGCCGACCGACGATGCGGTGATCCTGTTCACCTCCGGCACGAGCGAACACCCGAAAGGCGTGGTGCTGAGTTTTCGGGAGCTGATCGCAAACGTGAAGCCGACCGCCGATGGTTTCGCGATGAGCGAAGCCGATCGCATCTATGATTTCCGCTCGTTTAATTGGTGCTCAGCACAGACATTGAGCGCACTGCCGCCGCTTTATTGCGGCGCGACGCTGATCCTGGGACGGCGATTCTCGCGCAGCAGGTTTTTCGATACCGTCAGGCAATACAGCGCAACGATCGCAACCGGCAATCCGACCACGATCAATCTCCTGCTCAATGGCGACGACAACGTAACGCACGTTGACGTGCCGTCGCTGCGCTACATCACGTCCAGTTCGGCACCGCTTACGGTCGAGGAGTGGCGGCGGTTCGAGGGACGCTTCCGCATTCCGGTGGCACAGGGCTACGGCTCGAGCGAGACGGGATGGATCGCCGCGGCAACCGGAGACGCGCGTCGATATGGCACGGTAGGCCGGCCGCTCGGATATCACGCGCTCTCGATCGTCGACTCGGAAGGTCGCCGCTTGCCCTCCGGCGAAATCGGGCAAGTCGAGCTCGGCGGATTTGTAGACAACGATTACCGCTATCTCGCCGAGGATGGCACCGTGAAGGTGCACAGCCGCGGGCGCATCCGCACCGGCGATCTTGGTTCGCTCGACGCCGATGGCTTTCTGCGGCTCACCGGCCGCGAGAAGGAACTGATCATCCGCGGCGGCGCGAAAATATCGCCGGCGGAGATCGATTCCATCTTGATGCAGCGACCGGAGGTGCTCGAAGCGGCATGCATCGGCATTCCGGACAATGTTTACGGTGAGGAAGTGATTGCCTATGTGGTGCTTCGGCCGGATGCGAAAATCGGCGCCGACGATATCCTACGGCATTGCAAGGCCGTACTGCCGGCGTTCAAAGCGCCGAAAAAAATCGTGCTGAGTTCGGCATTGCCGAAGACTGAGCGCGGCAAACTTGATCGGAAGGCGCTTGTGCAAAGCTGGTGTGGGCAGAGCAGGGCCAGCTAGCGTTCCTTTCAGAATCCGCCACGAACATCGTTTTGGTCAGGAGGGGCATCGACCCTTCTAGCGTGGACATGGTCTGGTTTCCGATAAGAGTGGATACAAGTGTCATGCGATTGCGGATTTAACCTCTGAAAGCTAGCATCGGTTCCCAATTACGAAATCCGATATAGGTTCAAAGTTGGGAATTAATGATGAACTTCACAGGGAATTGCTCGCGGACTTGATCCGCCTGCACATCCTGCACCATGCCGTTGAAGGCAAACTGTATGGTCACTGGATGATCGAAGAATTAGCTCGCCATGGATACCGTATCAGTCCTGGCACCCTGTACCCCATGCTGCGCGCCCTGGAACGAAGGGGTTATCTCAATGCCAAAAAGCAAGGCGTTGGTCCACGTGCGCGCCGTCTCTATTGGGCCACGCCGAAGGGGCGCAAGGCGCTTCGCTTGGCTAAGCAGAAAGTGCGTGAGCTCTTCGGTGAATTGATTGAGCGGAAATGACCGAAGCGACGGCAGGGCAAGAATGACAACCGAGACGTCGCGGTCAGCGGATCAAACGACTCCAATCGGCAGTTGGCCCGAGGTTTTTGTGGTTTTCCTTCGTCTGGGCCTGACAAGCTTTGGCGGTCCGATTGCTCATCTGGGCTACTTTCACGATGAGATTGTCGTCCGCCGCCGATGGTTGCAAGAAAAAACCTACGCCGATCTCGTTGCTCTTTCCCAATTCCTGCCGGGCCCAGCAAGCAGCAAGATCGGTATCGCCATCGGACTATCGCGGGCCGGATACCTGGGAGCGCTCGCTGCATGGGTCGGATTCACGATGCCGTCCGCCGTGGCACTTGTGCTGTTTGCATATGGTGTGGCGGCAGCCGGCAACACGCTTGGAACCGGCTGGTTACATGGCTTGAAGATTGCAGCCGTCGCAGTCGTTGCGCAGGCAGTCCTTTCAATGATGCGCTCGCTCGTCCCGGATCGCGAGAGGGCAACTGTTGCGGTGGCCGCGGCTGTCCTGACGATCGCGTTTCCTTCGACATGGGGCCAAATCGGCGCCATCCTGCTTGGCGGAGTTGCAGGCCTCACATTGCTTCGCAGTGCAGCCCCAACCGATCACGTGGCAATGCCTCATGCGGTGACACGTACCGCTGCCACGTGCGCCATAGTTCTATTTTTTGCGATTCTCTTGGGGCCGCCTCTGATCATTGCGGCCTTCCCAAATCACAGCTTGAATTTGTTCGAAGCATTCTATCGCGCTGGTTCGCTGGTGTTCGGTGGCGGACATGTCGTCCTGCCGCTTTTACAGGCTTCAGTCGTACCACCAGGATGGGTGAGCAACGATGCGTTTCTCGCTGGCTACGGCGCAGCCCAGGCGGTCCCCGGTCCGCTCTTCACTTTCTCCGCATATCTCGGAGCAATCATGGGGCCGGAACCAAATGGATGGCAGGGCGCCGCGCTGTGTCTTGTCGCAATATTCCTTCCTTCGTTCCTGTTGGTGATTGGTCCATTACCTTTCTGGGATGATCTTCGACGACAATCATGGGCGCAATCGACGCTGCGCGGCATCAATGCCGGAGTCGTTGGGCTTCTGCTCGCCGCACTTTATAACCCGGTCTGGACCGCAGGGATCACCAACGCACGAGATTTCGCACTTGGCTGCGCTGCCTTCCTCCTGCTTTTCATGTGGAAGACGCCACCATGGCTGGTCGTCATTCTATGCGCAGTGGGTGGTGCGGCATTGGCTGCTGTTTGAGGATTCTCAGAGAGTCCCAAGAACGGACAGCATCATTACCGTCCCGTTCTCGCCAACGACTTCACCCAGCCGACCATGCGTGATTTCGCGTTGTCGATGTCCTTCTTCGAGAAGAAATCCTCGGGCTTGACCTTGTCGACCGGATAGACCGGGCGCAGGAAGTCGCTCTCGTAGCCGAAAGGAACCGTGGCATCGATGCCCATGCCGCCCTCGAACTGGGTGTTCGACGCGGTCCATTGCTTCTCGCCCGCGGTCATGCGTTCCGCCGGCATGAAGGTCTGCCCGCGCCCACCCGGGATCGGATTGAGGATGTCGGTCTTCGGATTCACGCGCGTGGTCAGGCACCACATGATGTCGTCCATCGAATAGGGATCGACGTCTTCCGACACCGCAATGGCGAGTCGCATGCCCTGCGAGCAGGCGAGGATCGCCGCGAGAAAATTGCGCTGCCAGCCTTCGTCGATCTGGTGGCGTTTCTTCACCTGGATGACACAGCCGCCCCAGTCGGTCATGCAATAGGGGATCACCACGTCCTGGATGATGCCGGGCTGCAGCCGGTTGCACAGTTCGAAGATCGCCGACTCGCGCACGGTGGTATCGATGTTGTGGTCGTCGAGCATGTGCACGCCGAGGCAATAGATGATCGGCTTGGTCTCCGGCTTGCGCATGGTCACAGCGGTGACGTGGAAGGTCGGCGCCTTGTAGGACTTGCCCATATACCCCGCCCACTCGGGGTGGAAATGGAAGCGGCCCTGCACACCGGCATCTTCCGCTTCCTTGGTTTCGAAGCGGCGGTCGCGCGGGTTGACGTAGCCTTCAAGCACGACTTCGGCGTCGGCGAGCGCCATGGCGTCCACCGTCCGTGCCTTCACCAAGCGGATCGGGGTGCCTTGCACTGCGCCGGCGATGCCGATCTCGTCGCAACCCATCGGCAGCACCGCGTAATCGAAGCCGGCGCCTGCGAGCAGCGTGCACGCCGGCGGCACGCCGAAGCACATGGTGATCGGAACCGGTTCGTTGGCCTTGTAGTATTTGTTAACCACCTGCCACATGTGCGAGCCAGGCGAGATCTGAAACGTGCCGACATTGCCCCAGCGGAAATTCATGCGGTTGTAGCCGAGGTCGGAGCCGCCGTCGAATTGCGCGCCGGTTACGCAGCGGATGCCGGAACCGACGGTGAGCTCGGGCTCGTAGGTCGTGTGCCGGATCGGCACCATGTATTTGTTCACGTCGTCGGGATTCTTGACAACGTGCTCCTGGCACGGCGCCTGGTTCTGAGAAATTTCCACGGGCTTGAGTGGATGCGAGAGCGCATAAGCGAGTTTGGTCGTGCGCTCCACGTCGTTCGCCCAGCCGAACATCTTGTTGATCACATTCATGTCGCCGAACAGGTTGGTGACGACACGATGATTGGGCTTGCCCTTGACGTTGTTGAACAGCACCGGGCAGCCGCCATCGAGGTGTTTCTGCAAGCCCGTAATCTGCAGATCGGGATCGACCGGTTTGTCCGACTCGATGAGATCACCCTGCGATTTCAGCCATTCCAGCGTTTGGCGCAAATCGCGCGGCCGATCCACCGCAGGCTCCGATTTCTTCATTCGGACTGCCTCTTGCATGACATCAACTCCATCTTTGGGCCGTGTTCAGCCGGTGCTTTGCGCCTTTTAGCGGCTGGCTGCGATGCTATTGCTTGCAGCGGTTCGAGCGCAATCCCTTGCGCCATGCGCGTTGATGCCGGTGGCTTTGCGACAATATCGCGCCTGTCCACAGGTGCCGTCGCGCGCGGCGCCGGCAGCGCCTATAGTGGCCGCTCGTCGTGCGTGATTCCAGCGAAATCGCAACCGGTTGCAAGCGTGGTACCCCATGCGCTTCCACGCGGATTTGCACGTCCATTCGAAATATTCGCGAGCGACCAGTCGGGATCTCGATCTCGAGCATCTGGCCTACTGGGCGGCACGCAAGGGCATCGGCGTGGTCGCGACCGGCGATTTTTGTCATCCGGCTTGGCGCGCGGAGCTTGGGGCAAAGCTCGTGCCGGCGGAATCGGGTTTGTTCCGGCTCAAGCCCGAGATCGAGGCCGCAATAGCGGCGAAGCTCCCGCCGGCGTGCCGCAAGCCGGTGCGCTTCCTGCTCGAGGTGGAAATTTCCACGATCTACAAGAAGGGTGAGAAGACCCGGAAGATACATCATCTGATCTATGCGCCCGACTTGGCGACTGTCGATCGGATGTCGGCGGCACTCGCCCGCATCGGGAATATTGCGTCGGATGGGCGCCCGATCTTGGGTCTCGACTCACATGACCTCCTGGAGATCACGCTGCAATCGGGTCCTGACGCTTATCTCGTGCCGGCGCACATCTGGACGCCCTGGTTCGCGGTGCTCGGCGCGATGGGCGGGTTCGATTCGATCACCGAATGCTACGGCGATCTCGCCGATAAGATTTTCGCGGTTGAGACCGGGCTGTCGTCGGACCCGGGGATGAACTGGCGGCTTTCCATGCTCGACCGCTATCGGCTCACATCGAATTCGGATGCGCATTCGCCCGGCAAGCTTGGACGTGAGGCGACCACGTTCGATTGCGACATGGATTATTTCGCAATCCGTCGGGCGCTGGAGACGGGCCGAGGTTATGTCGGCACCGTCGAGTTTTTTCCCGAGGAAGGAAAATATCATCTCGATGGGCATCGCAAGTGCGGCGTACGGCTGACGCCGAAAGAAACAATCGCGCATGGCGGGCTGTGCCCGGTGTGCGGCGGTAGGTTGACGATCGGGGTCGAACATCGCGTCGAGGCGCTGGCCGACCGCAGCGAAACAGAGGCGAAGCCGCCGCCAACCGCCGGCGCGGTGTCGAGTCTGGTGCCGCTGCCGGAAATGCTGTCGGAGATCACGGCAAGCGGCACCGGATCGAAAGCGGTCGAGCAGAGCTATGACCTGGCGATCGCCAAGCTTGGGGCCGAACTCGACATTCTCCAGCGCGTGCCGGTCGAGGATATCGCGCGTGCAGGGTCCGGCGTGCTCGCCGAAGCGATCGCGCGGCTGCGCGCCGGCAGGGTGATCCGCGAGGCCGGCTACGACGGCGAATATGGGGTGATCCGGCTGTTCGAGGTGGACGAACTGAAGCGGATGACGGCAGGCGGAATGTTGTTCGATGCGCCGGTCGCAAGGAAAACGAAGGGCGGTGCCGAACCCTCTTCCCGCAAGGCGGTGGGGAGGGTCGTGAGCGAAGCAAGCGGGGTGGGGGGTACTGTTTCGAGCAAAGACGTCCCCCACCCCCGAGCGCTCCCCACCGCCTCGCTTCGCTCGGCGGGGGGAGGGAAGTTGGGTGGCGGCAGTAGCATCCTTACCGCACTCGATGACGACCAACGCGCCGCGGCCTCGGCGGTTGGCGGTCCGGTCTTGATCGTGGCCGGCCCCGGTTCGGGCAAGACCCGCACGCTGACCCACCGCATTGCGCATCTCATTGCGGATCGCGGTGTTGCCGCCGAAAACTGCCTTGCGATCACGTTCACGCGGCGGGCCGCAACGGAAATGCGCGAGCGGCTCGCGCAACTGCTGCCGGAACGCGCGGAGGCGGTCGCTATCCACACGTTCCATTCCTTCGGGCTTGCCTTTCTGCGTGAGAACTTTTCGGCTGCCGCGCTGCATCGCGATTTCCGCGTAGCGAGCGAGTCAGAACGCACCGCGGTCTTGGCTGCGGCCATGAACGTCAGCGAGCGGAAGGCTGGTCAGCTGTTGCAGACGATCTCGAAAGCAAAACGCATGCAGCAATCGCTCGGCGCCGCGATTGACGAAGCCGCGAAGGCCTACGCGTGCGAGATGGCATTCGAAAACTGGATCGATTTTGATGATCTCGTCGGTCTCACCGTGCAGGCGCTTGCGAACGATCCGGCTCTTGCCGGGTGGGCGCGCGGACGCTGGAGCTCGATCTCGGTCGATGAATTCCAGGACGTCGACGCGCAGCAATACAGACTGATGATGTTGCTTGCGCCGGTGAATTCGGACCTGTGCGTGATCGGCGATCCCGATCAGGCGATCTATGGATTTCGCGGCGCGGATGCCGCGTGTTTCGAGCGATTCCGGCAGGATTATCCCGCTGCCAAGATCGTCACGCTCGGGCGCAATTATCGCTCCAGCGGCACGATCGCGAGCGCAGCGGCGCAGGTCATTGCCGCCGGCCGCGCGCAGGGCGCGGCACAAATCGTCCGCGATATGCACGAACGTATCACCATCCACGCCGCGTCGACGGAACGCGCGGAGGCCGAGCACGTGGTGCAGGCAATTGAGCAGATGATCGGCGGACATTCGTTTTTCTCTATCGACAGCGGGCGTGCGAGCGGCGGCGAGCAGGTCGATTTATCGTTTGCCGATTTTGCCGTGCTTTACCGCACCGATACGCAATCCGCGGCGCTGTGCGAGGCGCTGATCCGCTCCGGCATCCCGTTCAAGAAACACGCGCACGCGCCGTTCGCGGCTGAACCGGCGGTGAGTGCACTGCTGGCTGCTCTCAATGAAGAGCCGACCAGCCGGCCGTTGACCGAACAGCTTCACAACGCCGCCGAACGGCTACAGCAGGAGCGTGCGCCAACCGACCATGCCGCGATTATCATGGCTTGGCAGCGGCTGACTGCGCTAGCGGCGAATTGCGGGCTCGATCGCGGGCGGCTGGCTGACGCGGTCGCGGTCGCGAGCGAAGAGGACTTCTTCGATCCGCGCGCCGACCGGGTGTCGCTACTCACGCTGCACGCGGCGAAGGGGCTCGAGTTCCGCGTGGTGTTCATCATCGGGCTTGAGGATGGCTTGCTGCCGCTCAAATTCGACGAACGCGACGTGGCGGCGCTCGCCGAGGAGCGGCGCCTGTTCTACGTGGGCATGACGCGAGCAAAAGACCGGCTCATCCTCAGCCGTGCGGTACAGCGGCACTGGCGCGGAGAGTTACGCAACCTGGCCGCCTCGCCGTTCCTCGCCGACATCGAAAGCGAGCTGGTGAAGTTGCAACAGCCGGAGCTCACGCCGCGCAAGCCGGAGGATCGGCAGCTCAAGTTGCTCTGACCTTGCCTAATCCACGTGTGCGCCGGAGGCTTTCACCACTGCGGTCCATTTCGGGATTTCTGTTTTGATGTAGACGGCGAATTCCGCCGGTGAATTGCCGACGATTTCGACGCCAAGATCCTCAAGCGATTTGCGTACGACCGGATCCTTCAACGCGGCCACGATCGCACCGCTGAGTTTGTCGACGATGTCCTTGGGCGTGCCGGCAGGCGCCACAAGGCCGTGCCACGTGTTCGCGTCAAAGCCCTTCAGGCCAAGTTCGTCCATGGTCGGAATGTCCGGCATCGCGGACATGCGCGTGAGCGTCGTCACGGCAAGCGGGCGCACGGTGCCGCTCTTGATATGGCCGACGACGGACGCCGCAGTCGCGAACATCATCTGCGTGTGGCCGCCGATAAGCTCCTGCAGGGCGGGGGCCGCACCTTTGTAGGCGACGTGCACGATGTCGATCTTGGCTTGGGTCTTGAACAATTCGCCGGCGAGATGCGCGGCGGCGCCATAGCCGGAGGAAGCGAAATTGAGTTTACCCGGATTGGCCTTCGCAAGCGCGATCAGCTCGCCGAGCGATTTCGCCGGGACATTCGGATTCACGACAAGGATGCTGCCCTGCGTGCCGATCAGGCTGAGCGGAACGAAATCCTTTTCCGGATCGAAGTTGATTTTCTTGTAGAGCGCCGCATTGGTGGCGAGGATGCTGTTGTTGCCGTTGAGCAGCGTATAGCCGTCGGGCGCGGCATGGGCGACCTGTTCGGCCGCGATATTGCCGCCGGCGCCAGGCCGGTTTTCGATCACAAACGGCTGGCCGAGAAGCTGCTCCATCTTGCGGCCGACGATGCGCGCGAGCACGTCGCTCGGGCCGCCGGGCGGGAAAGCCACGACGATGGTGACCGGCCGCGTCGGGTAATCGGCGGCGATGGCGCCACATGCAAAGAGCGAGGCTGCGGCGGTAAGAAGCGCAATGAAGATTCTGCGCACCGGTTGCTCCTTCTCAGAGACGCGACGAGGCGCCGCCATCGACCGGCCATATGCTGCCGGTGACGAAGCTGGCGCGTTCGGAGGCGAGGAACGCAACCACCGCACCGACCTCGTCCACCTTGCCCATGCGGCCGAGCGCGATGCGCGAAATGCGTGGTGCAAGAATTTCGGCTTCGGTTTTGCCGGTCTTCTGCATGGCGGTACGAATGTTGTCCTCGTGGCGTTCAGTGCGGATGCTGTTCGGCACGACCGCATTGACCAGGATGCCATCCTTGCCCAGGTCAGCGGCCAGCGCCACGGTCAAATTCAGCAAGGCAGCATTGTTGAGGCCTATCGTGATGGCGCCGAGCTGCGGCCGCCAAGCAGCACCGCCGGCGATGTTGACGATGCGGCCCCATTTGCGCGCGCGCATAGGCGGGACGGCGTAGCGCGTTGCGCGTACGGCGCCATTGAGCTTATGCTCGAAAGTTTCGGCAAGCTTTTTTTCGTCGAGCGTGAAGAAATCGCCCGAGCCGACGAAGGCGGCGTTGTTCACCAAGATGTCGAGACGGCCGAATTCGGCGAGCGTGCGGTCGAACAGCGCGCGCACGGCGTCATCCTTGGTGGCGTCAGTCGCGATGCCGAGCACGCGGCCTTTTGCCCGGCGTTGGATTGCGACGGCGGCTTCTTCGTTGCGCGCTTGATCGAGGCTGGTGATTACTACGTGCGCGCCTTCGGCGGCGAGTGCCGCGGCGCAGGCGCGTCCGATCCCGCGGCTTGCGCCGGTGACGATCGCGACGCGGCCGGTGAGTCCGAAATCCATCGCGTCAGCCCGTGTATTCCAAAATGTGCATCCCTGCGCCAGCGCGATCGATCAAGTAAAGCCGGCCATGCTCGTCGGAGCCGATATCGTTCGACTGCACCGCCTTGCGGTCGCCGTCAAGCGCGGGCACGAAACAGCCGACTTCCTTTGGCTGAAGCGGCTCGCTCACGTTGACGGCGCGCAGGCCGGCGTTGAAGTAGGTCAAAAACACGATGTCTTTCCACGGGCCGTCGGCGGGCAGATATTCAAGAATATTGTGCGCGCCGTAGCGGCCGGGGCGATCGAAATATTTGTCGCGGTCGGGCATGAAGGTGGCGATCGGAATGAGCTTGTCTTCCTTGCGCGCGTCGATGATCCACATGAATTGGGCGTCGCGATATTTCTGCTTGGCACGCGCCTCGTCGGTGACGACGAGATAGGGTTTGTCTCCGATCGGCCAGCAGGTGTGGTTCGAGCCGGGGAACGGCGGCGCCCAAGAGAGGTGGCCGACGAGTTTCATGTTACGCAGATCGGAACAGTCGATCACCGAAATGCCGCCGCCCCACCACGCGCAATACATGCGGTTGCCGCGGATCATGGGCGGCCCATGCAGCGTGACGGCCTCCTCGTGCGGGGCGGCTTCGCCTTCTTCGCCCTTGCCATTCGCTTTCATCCACGGCAGGCCCCACTGGCTGACGATCTCGGGCTGGAGCGGGTCGCGGATGTCGAGTGTCCAGATTACGCGGCCGTTCCACCCGTGAGCGTTGTTCGGCAGGAACGCCAGCTTGCGCTTGTTGTCGACGCCGAAGCGGTGCGGCCCGGTGCCGGGCGTATCGTAGAAGCCGACCTGCTTAGGCTCGCCGCCTTTGGAGATGTCGAAGATGAACAGGCCGGTGCGGGCATTGCGGCCGGCGTCGCCGCCGAGCCGTTCGGAATTGACGTAGAGGATATCGCCATCGACCACGCGCAGCTTGTGCGAATGGACCCCGGGCGGCGATTTCACCTCGGCGACCTTGCGCGGTTTCCTCGGATCGCGAACGTCATGGACGGTGAATCCTTCCGGCGCGTGACCGCTCGCAGTGCCGACCGAGCCGACATAGGCATAGCCCTTGTGAATCTGCACCAGGCTGCCGCAGCCCCAGGCAGCGGACGGATCATGGCCGAGCACGCGGAAGTTTTTTGATTCTTCGGGGATGGTGGTCATTGGTTACTCCCAGTTCAAGCCGTAACCCTGAGTGCAAGCGCAGCGAGCCTCGAAGGGTGACGGATCGAAGCAGTGCTTGCATTGGACACTTCATCGCGGCTGATAACGGCCGCCGAAGGCGGGTTTGCTTTGGCCGAGGCCCGGAAGCTCCCAGACGCCCGCGCCGCCGGGGTTTTGGTCGGCGGCGATGTTGGCGTCGATGAGATACGGCTTGTCGGCCGCAATGGCCATCTTCACGGCGTCATGCAGATCGCCAGCGCGATCGACGCGCACGCCTGAAATTCCGGCGGCGCGCGCCATGGCGGCGAAATCCGGATTATAGGGCGCACCGGTCTGCGGGTGTTTGAAATCGGTGGCAAGCTCGCGGCCGTCGAGATAGCCGCGCTGCAGTCCGCGGATCGACGCATAGGCGTAGTTGTTCCACACCACCCACACGACCGGCAGCTCGTATTCGACCGCGGTGCCGAGCACGCTGGCGTGCATGAAGAAGGCGCCGTCGCCGCAGACCGATATGCATGGCCGGTCGGGAGCGGCGAATTTCGCACCGAGCACGCCGGCGACGCCGAAGCCCATGGGACCGAAACCCATGCAGCCGATGAACGAGTCAGGGCGTCTGGGCTTGCAGAATTGCAGCAGCCAATTGTGATGTACCCCAATGTCGCTGACCATGATGGCGTCGGCGGGTAGCGCTTGATCGATTTCGTGCGCGGCGCGCTGCGGGTGAATCGGCGTGGAATCATCGGCGAATCCCGGTGCGATGAACTTCTCCCATTCCTTGCGGTAGCCGTCGATGGCGTTCAGCCATTTTTTGCGCGCCGCGGCCGCACCGGCGCCATTCTTGCGGCTGTCCAACTCCGCGAGCACTTGGCGCAGGAACGTGCGCACGTCGGCCATCAGCCCGAGCGCGACCGGATAATTGCGCGCGATCTCTTCGGGATCGATGTCGACATGGATCAATTTGGTGGGCGGGATGGTGAAGGAATAGCCGGGAATCCACGAGCTCGATGTGCGGTCGTCGAAGCGCACGCCGAGCGCGAGCAGCACGTCGGCCTGCCGCGCCGCGTGATTGGCCTGATAGGCGCCGCCGCGCGACAGCAGACCGAGGGCGAGCGGGTGATGCGTGTCGAGCGCGCCGATGCCGCTCATGGAATGCGCGACCGGGATTTGCAGTTTCTCTGCAAGCGCCAGCAGATCCTCTGCGGCGCCGGCGTATTTCACGCCTTGCCCGACGAGGATGACGGGCCGCTCGGCGGTGAGCAGCAGGTCGACGGCTTTCTTCACGCCTTCGGGATCGGCGCCGCAACGGCAGGAGATATTGGCGTTCCACTCCTCGGGCTTGGGCGCTTCCTCGGCCGCCGCTTCCTTGAACACGTCGAACGGTACGTCGAGCACGACCGGGCCGGGCCGTCCGGTGACCATGGTCTTCCAAGCTTGTCGCACCGCGAGCGGTACCATCTCGCCGCGCGTCGGCTGAAACACCTTCTTGCACATGCTGCGCACGGTCGAAGGAAAATCCGCCTGGAATTGACGATAGAGTTCCTGAAACGCACCGCGATTGAACTGGCTAGTCGGCACGTTGCCAGTCACCGCGAGGAATGGCACGGAATCGAGATAAGCGTTGGCAAGCGCGATCGGCAGATTGGTCGAGCCGGGACCGCATGAGGTGAAGGTTGCCACCGGCCGGCCGGTGACGCGGTAGTAGACATCGGCCATGAAACCGGCGACGGTCTCGTGGTGGACGGAAATGGTCTTGATGTCGCTCTTGCGCTCGTAGAGCGCATCGATGAATTGGATGTTGCCATGGCCGCACAGGCCGAAGGCGTAAGGCACCTTCTCCCGGATGAGATAATCGACGATGACCTGGCCGCCATCGAGAATATTTTTCGGCATTGCCGCTGTTGCTCCTCAATGGCGACCGTGTGCCGTCAGCGGCCGAGCCGCTTCATGGCGTTCTGATAGTAGGTGAGGTCGATGTAGCGTTCAGGCGGATTGAGAGTGCCGCCTTCGACTTCATGGCGCAGCAGGAGGACGTTCTTGAAGCCAGCCATGTTGAACTTGGCGTCGGTGGCGAAGCCGAATGAGGGATCGATCATCAGATCGTAGCTGCGCTCGGCAAGCGATTGCGACAGCTTCTGCTTCTCCATCAGCATCGCAACGGCCTCTGCGCGGTTCTTGCGATTTGTCACCCAGCGCAGCGATTCGACATAGCCCGCGATGTAGCGCTCAAGCGTATCGGAATGCGCTTTCGCCCAGGAGCGCAGCACGTAGGCGCCGCCGGCCTGATAGGGGCCGAGCATGTCGACGGTGCGGCCGAGGCTTTTCATGCCAAGTTCGATGGCTTGCGCGGAGTAAGGCAGGTTCATGACCCCGGCGGCGTTGTCCTTGCTCTCGACCATGGCCTTGAAGCGGTAGTTTCCGTTGCCGACCGGATTGAGCTTGTAATCGGTGCCGTCCTTCAGGCCGTTCTTGAGCAGGATTTTCTTTGCCTGCAAGGCGTAAGCGGTGTTTGGCGCATCGACGACGACGGATTTGCCGCGGATATCGGCGAACGATTTGATATTCGACTGAACGATGAATTCGTTCGTTCCGCTGTCGCCGCCGGAGACGATCACAACGTCGACCTTGGCGACATCGATCATGGCGACCGCATTGTCGACGGCGGAATGAACCAACTCGAATTTGCCGGCCGCGAGACCCGCGCGCTGAGACTTGGAATTCTCGGTGAATTCCACTTCGACCTTGATGCCGTGCTTGTTGAAAAAGCCCTTCTCGATTCCGACGAAAAACGGTAGCGAGCGCGCATTGGGAAAGGTGTTGACGCGCACGAGCGTCGGCTCGGCCGCGGCATAACCGGAACAGAGCGCGAAAGCGATTGCGAGCGGAGCTAAATGGCGCATGGGTTGTCCCTGAGAGTCCTTGGCAGGGCCTCAAGCGCATGCAAAGGACTTGCCGCGCCTGACGTCTTGGTTACCCTAGCTGACCACAAAGCGGAGATCGAGGATGAGATTGGGGTACTTCACGATGCCGGTGCACCCCATGCACCGGAGCTGGGTGGAAACGCTCAAAGAGGATCGGGAAGCCGTCATCCTCGCCGATAAGCTCGGTTTCCACGATGCCTTCGTGGGCGAGCACCTGACCGACAAGTGCGAAAACATCACCAACAGCATGATGTTCCATGCCTCCCTGATCCCGGAGACCAAGACGATCAAGCTTGCGACGGGAACCGCGAATCTCTCCCACATGCATCCGGTGTTGATCGCAGTGCAGGCGGCGATGTTCGACCATATGGCGGAGGGGCGTTTCATCCTGGGCGTGAGCCCCGGAGCACTCACGTCGGATGCCGAGGCGCTCGGCATCCTGGAGCAGGATCGCAACAAGATGTTCGCGGAGGCGATCGATGTGATCCTCGCGATCTGGGAGAACGAGGCGCCATACGACATCGACTTTCCGGGCAACCGTTACAAGGTCTCCACCATGCGCACGCAGGCGCTCCCCATTGGCGTGGGGTATATGGGCAAGCCCTACCAGAAGCCGCGGCCCGAAATCGTCGGCACGGTGGTGGCGCCGTTTTCGCCGGGCGTCGTGCTGATGGGCAAGCGCGATTTCCATCCGCTGTCGGCGAACTTCCTGCTCAGCAAGCATTTGAAGTCGCACTGGGAGCATTATTGCAAGGGCAAGACCGAATCCGGTGTCGAGCCCGATGTCGCCGATTGGCGGGTGGCGCGTGCGGTATTCGTCGCCGACGACGACAAGACCGCGGCACGTTACGGCCGTATGGATGTGAACAGTCCATATCTTTTTTATTATGAGCAGATGCTCGCCAAAATGAAACGCGGCAAGCGGCTTTATGTGTTCAAGAGCCACAAGGACCAGCCGGACGAGGAAATCACCATCGATCACGTGATGAACCACTGCGTCATTCATGGCGGCGTGAACAAGGTGGTGGATGCCCTTCTCGCGCTGCGCGAGGAGGTCGGCGATTTCGGCGAACTGGTCTACGCCGGCATGGATTGGGTCGATCCGGCGCTGGCCAAGCGCTCGATGCAACTCCTGGCGGAACAGGTCATGCCGCGCGTCAATGCGGCAATCGGCAAATCCGCACCGGTGCGCGCCGTCGCGCGATAACGGGCGCTACTTCACAATCGGCTTGGCGGCTCTATGATGTCCGCGCGCCATGGAGGACATGATGGACGACGCAACGAAGCCGAAATTGCTGCTCGACCCCTATCTCTCCTGGGCGGAGCGCGAAGGCGTGCCCATCACCGAGGATTTCGGCGTCGATTTGCTGAAGGTACCAACGAAACGCTGGCCTCGCCTCGGAATCGAGGGTGGCATCGTGCATCTGAAAGGGCGCGGCGATTTCGTTTCGGTGTTCGTACTCGATCTCGCGGCCGGCGCAAAAAGCGAACCGCAGAAACATCTGTACGAAGAAGTCGTATATGTGCTCGCGGGACACGGCAGCACGGTGGTCGAAACCAGCGGCGGCCACAAGCACAGCTTTGAGTGGGGGCCGAAGAGTCTGTTCGCGCTGCCGCTCAACTGCCGCTACCAGCATTTCAATTCGAGCGGACGCGAACGTGCCAGGCTTGCCTCGACCAACAGCCTGCCGACGATGCTCAATCTATTTCACAACGAAAGGTTCGTGTTCGACAATGCATTCGAATTTCAGGATCGAGAGGGCGCGCCGAACTTTTTCGCCGGCGAGGGCAATTTCGTGCCGGTGCGCCCGGGCCGCAACATGTGGGAAACGAATTTCATTCCCGATCTCGCCGCGTTCGAGCTGAAGACCTGGGCCGAGCGCGGGGCCGGCGGGTCGAGCATGATGTTCGTGCTGGCGGAAGGCACGATCCATGCACATTCCTCGCAGATGCCGGTCGGTACCTACAAGAAGGCGCATCGCCACGGGGCCGACTTCCACGTGTTTGCCGTCACCGGCCACGGTTATTCCCTCCTGTGGTACGAGGGGGAGAAAGATTTTCGCCGGGTCGACTGGCAGCATGGCGTGGTGTTCGCGCCGCCCGACCAGATGTTCCACCAGCATTTCAATACGTCGACCCATCCCGCGCGCTATCTTGCGGTCGCCATGGGCAGCCTGCGTTATCCGTTCACGACGGACAAAAGACGCGTGTTCTTGGGGATGGATGTGAACGTGAAAGACGGTGGCTGCCAGATCGAATACGAGAACCAAGACCCACGCATCCATAAGATCTTTTTGGCCGAGCTCGCCAAGCACAGCGTGAAGTCCGGTATGGCGAAGTACATCAACGAGGCGGCGTGAAACGGGCAATCGTAGATGAGTAAGGAACTTCTCCACCCACTCCACCCGCGGAGCGCAGCGTCGCGGTGGGGAGGATAAGTAATTGCACGACCTCGAATTCGAGCACGTCCACGTCGACGATGCAGCCGAGACGCGCGAAATTCGCGAGGCGATCTGGGCGGCGGACAACGTTGAGTTGACGACAGTCGGGATCGACATCGGCTCCTCGACGTCGCATCTGATGTTCGCGCGCGTGCATCTGTCGCGGCTTGCGACCGGGCTTTCGAGCCGCTTCGTCGTGGTCGAACGGAAAATCCTCTGGCAGTCGCCGATCCTGCTCACACCCTATCTGCCGGATTTCACGATCGACACCGGCGCGTTGGCTGAATTCATCAACCGCAGTTATGCGGCAGCGGGCCTAACGCGCGCGAAGATCGACTCGGGGGCAGTCATCCTCACCGGCGAAGCGCTCAAGCGCAAGAACGCACGGGCGATTGCGGATTTGTTTTCCGAGGAGTCCGGGAAGTTTGTCTGCGCGTCGGCCGGACACCACATGGAATGCCAGCTGGCGGCGCATGGTTCCGGCGCGGTGAAGCTTTCAGCGTCGCGAGCCAAGACCGTACTCAACGTCGACATCGGCGGCGGCACCACCAAGCTCGCGATCGCGGAGAAAGGCCGGGTGACCGCCACCGCCGCGCTGCATCTAGGCGGCCGCCTGCTGGTCGTCGACGGTTCGGGGCGGCTCGCGCGCCTCGAGCCCGCCGGACAGCGCCTGGCGAAGGAAGCCGGCTACGAATGGAAGCGCGGCGACGCCGTGCGCCCGAGCGACCTCGACCGCGTGGCCGAGCACATCGCCGACTCGCTGCTGCGCTTCGACGCCCACTACCTCACCGAGCGCATCGCGCTGGAGGGAATCGAAGGCGTCATGTTCTCCGGCGGTGTCGCCGAGTACATCTACGGACGGGAGGAGCGCGAGTTCGGCGACCTTGGAAAACGAATTGGATTTTGTATTAGAAATAAAATCAAATCCCTGCCGTGGCCGCTGCTTCCCCCCGGCGAATGCATCCGCGCCACGGCGCTCGGCGCATCCGAATACAGCGTGCAGCTGAGCGGCAACACCTGCTACATCTCGAATCCGGGCGCGCTGCTGCCGCGGCGCAACCT
>DATJVR010000025.1:0-72642 GCA_035501735.1 Xanthobacteraceae bacterium
GGCCATCGGAACCATCGGAGTAACGCGGCGTGAGGCGACGCATTTCACCGCCGATCACATCGAGCTGTTGACGACCTTCGCCGACCAGGCGGTGATCGCCATCGAGAACGCGCGGCTGTTCGAGGCCGAGCAGCAGCGCAACCTGCTTCTCGCTAAACGGCTGCACGACCTGGCGGTAAATACCGATCATGCCGATCAACTCGCCGTCCTTGAGCATCGGCACGACGACGAGCGACCGCGCGCCGGCGAACTTGGTCATCGGGTCGTCTGGAAACTCTGCGGCGACGTCGGCGAAATGAAGAACGGTTTTGCCCGCAGCCGCCCGGTCAACCATCGGCGCCTGCCCGGGCTCGATGACCGGGCGTCGCTCCCAATTCTCCGCCATGGCCGGAGGAGCGTTGTGGATCGCGGCGCGCCGAAAATTGCGACCTTCCCGCATGAGCAAGGCGCCGAAGCTCGCATCGCAGATGCGGGTTGCGTTTTCCAAGATCGCGTCGAACACCGGGTTCAATTCGCCGGGCGAGCTTGATATGACGCTGAGCACCTGCGACGTCGCCGTCTGCTGCTCAAGTGATTCGGTCAGGTCGTCGGTGCGCTGGCGCAGCTCGTTGAGCAGCCGCGCATTCTCGATGGCGATGACGGCCTGCGCGGCGAAGTTTGTCAGCAGCTCGATTTGCTTGCCGCTGAACGGCTTGACCTCCGTGCGGTAAATGGTGATGACGCCGATTGTCTCGTTTTCCCGCTGCATAGGTACACAAAGCAGCGTGCGTATGCCGGCCACCTCGACCGCGGAAACCGGCAAAGCACCACCTTCGTGATAGGAAATGTCTTCGCGCATGTCCGGAATATGGACCGGCTGCCGGCTGACAACGGTGCGCGGCATCGGCGCATTGGGCCCCGGGTTGAACCACGCGCCACTGCGCCACCGTTCAATATAGGTGGGCGGCAAGGCGCCGTGCATCGCGGTGGCGCGCCAGTTGTCGCCCTGGCGCAGCCAAAGCGCGCCATAATTCGCTTGGCAGAGACGCGCCGCATTGGCGAGCATGGCGCTGAACACGGGGTCGAGCTCGCCGGTCGAAGATGCGATGACCTTGAGCACGTCCGAAGTCGCCGTCTGCTGTTCCAGCGACTCACGCAGTTCCTTGAGCAGCCGCGTGTTCTCGATGGCGATCACCGCCTGCGCGGCGAAATTGGTCACGAGCGCGATCTGCTTGTCGGTGAAGGGGCGCACTTCCTGGCGGTAGATACCGATCTGACCGACAATTTCGTTTTCCTTGAGCATCGGCACGTTGAGCATCGTGCGCGCGCCTGCAAGCTTGAGGATTGAGGAGCGCGACGGATCTCCGGTGTATGCCGGTTCCAGCCGAATATCCGCGATCTGTACGGCTTTCTTGCTTGCAGCGGTGCGGCCGAGGCCCGTTCCCGGAATCGCCCAGAGCACCGGATTGCGCCATCTCGCCTCCGCGAATGCAGGGGGCGCCCCGTAAAGCGCCGCGGTACGGTAACGATCGTCGCCTTCGGCCAGGAACAGCGTGCCAAACTTCGCACTGCAGATGCGGGTGGCGTTCTCAAGCATGGAGTTGAACACCGGCTCCAATTCGCCCGGCGAGCTGCTGATGACTTTGAGGACCTCCGAGGTCGCGGTCTGCTGATCCAGCGCCTCGGAAAGATCGTCCGTGCGCTGGCGCAGTTCGTTGAGAAGGCGGGCGTTCTCGATGGCGATGACGGCTTGGGCGGCAAAGTTCGTCATCAGTGCGATCTGCTTTTCCGTGAACGGACGGACCTCCTGGCGGTAGATGAGAACGGCGCCAATGGCCTGATCGTCCTTTAGCATTGGCACGCCAAGCGTGGAGCGAGCGCCCGCGAGCTTCACCATCCTCGAATTGGCGAAAGCCTTGTCTGCACTAAGATCAGCGATGTGAAGCGGTCGCTTGGTCTCGACCACGCGGCCCGTCGGAGTTCCAGTGGGCAAGAAGCTTGTTTCGCGGCTCCGCAAGTCCCCGTACGCCTTTGGTGCATTATGCATCGCGACCATGCGGCATTCATGCCCATCGAAGAGAACGAGGTTCGCGAAACTGGCCTCGCAAATGCGCGTCGCGTTTATCAGAATCGAGTCGAAGACGGGGCCCAGGTCGCCCGGCGAACGGCTGATGACCTTCAGGACGTCGGCCGTGGCGGTCTGCTGCTGCAGCGATTCGCGCAGTTCGTTGAGCAGCCGCGTGTTCTCGATGGCGATCACGGCCTGATTGGCAAAATTTTGGATGATTGCGATCTGCTTTGCGGTGAACGGGCGCACCTCCTGGCGGTAGACGCTGATCACGCCGATCAGCGCGCCATCTTTGAGCATCGGTACGCCAATCAGCGTGCGCGCGCCGGAAAGTTTGATGGTTGCGGTACGCATCTTGTCGCCGTAGGTCGGAGCTGCCCTGATATCGGCGACTTGAATCGTCCGGCGCGTCATAGTGATTCGACCAAGTCCGCTTTTAGGATGCGGATGCACAAGCGGATTGCGACGAAAATAATCGCGGTATCGTTGCGGAGCCCCATGGGTTGCGGCGATGCGAAAATTATCCCCTTCGCGCAGCCAGAGATTGCCGAACTTGGCGCCGCACAACCGTACTGCGTGCGTCAGGATCGATTGGAAGACCGGCTCCAGCTTGCCCGCTGACTCGGCGATGACACGCAGCACTTCCGACGTCGCCTTCTGCTGTTCCAGCGCTTCATCGCGCTCGCGCTGCAGGGCGTCGGCTTTTGAATCGACCCCGGTATCCAGGCTGGCGCGTGCCGAAACGGACCGCACGCGGTGCTGTTGCCTGCCAACTCTTTTCCGCGGCGATTTCATTGCTTGACCTGCCGCTCCACGCTCACCGGCAGCATGAACGAGAATACCGAGCCCCTGCCGAGTTCGGATTCCACCCAAAGCCGCCCGCCATGCAATTCCATGATGCGCCGCGCAATCGAGAGGCCCAGGCCGGTGCCGCCCTTCTTCTTCGTCGCGGTATTGTCGGCCTGCTGGAACTCTTCGAAAATCTTGCCCTGGTCGCTTTCCGAAATTCCCGGGCCGGTATCGCGCACCGCCACCGTGAACGAGCCGTTGGTGGCCGCCGCCTTGATCACCACCTCGCCGCTGTCGGTGAACTTGATCGCATTGCCCACGAGATTGAGCAGCACCTGGGTGAGCCGCCGCTCGTCGCCATGCCCGACCGGCAGATTGGGCGGCACCTCGACCTTGAAATTGAGCTTCTTCTCCGCCGCCAGCGGTTCAACCGCGGTGAACACGTTGTAGACGACATCCTTGAGCGAATAATCGTTGAGCGAAAGGACGAGTTGGCCCGCCTCGATCTTGGACAGATCCAGCACGTCGTTGATCAGGCCGAGCAGATGCCGGCCGTTGCTTTCGATCCGCTTGAGCACCGCGCGCATCTTCTCCGGCGCGTCGCCATAAATGTTGTCGAGGATGAGCTCGGTATAGCCGAGGATGGCATTGAGCGGCGTGCGCAGCTCATGGCTCATGTTGGCGAGGAACTGCGATTTGTGCTGGCTGGCGATTGCGAGCTGGCGGCCTTTTTCCTCGATTTCTGTGAACAGGCGCGCATTCTGGATCGCGAGCACCGATTGCGCTGCGAAGGTCTGCAAGAGTTCCGTGGTGTTTTTCGGAAACGCGCCCGGCGCCTTGCGGCGCACCACCAGCGCGCCGACGATGCGGTCGGTCGCGACGAGCGGCACGATAAGCCGCGCCAGATAACCAGCGCGCAGCATGATCTCGCGCACCACGGACGGCGGGTCGTTGCGCAAATCCGGGGTCTGCACCGGCTGGCGTTGTTCGGTGGTCTGCTCGATGGCTTCCGAAATTTCGGCGTGCTGGCCCTTGATCGCGTCAATCAAAGCCTCGGTCATGCCGTAGGTGGCGCGTAGCTGATATTCGTCGCTTGCCTCGTTATACACATAGATCGTGCCCGCCTCGGTGCCGGACAGCTGAGTGGCCTTGGTGACGATCGCGCTGAGCACCGTTTCCAGATCGAGCGTGGAATTGACGGTCCGGCTGACCTCCCCGAGCGCGCGCAATTCTTCGACCGAACGCGCAAGCTCGTCAGTGCGAGCGCGCAATTCGTTGAGCAGCCGAACGTTTTCAATCGCGATCACCGCCTGACTTGCGAAATTCATGACAAGCGCGATTTGCTTTTCAGTGAACGCCCGGACTTCCTGCCGATAGATCCCGATCGCGCCGAGAAGATCGCCTTCCTTCAGCATGGGAACGATCAGCAGCGTGCGTGCGCCGCCGAACTTGGCAATCGGGTCGTCCGGATTTTCGGTCGCCACATCGAGGACATGGACCGGCTGTTTCGTATCGACGAGGCGCTTGAGGTCGCGTATTTTTTGTGCCGGAACAATCGCGCTGGCATTGTGAAATTCGACGAAGCGCGACGGCGTGTTGTGCAGGGCAACGCGGCGGAAATTCTCTCCCTCGCTAAGCAGCATGGAGCCGAATGCCGCTTCGCATATTTGGGTGGCGTTTTCCAAAATGGCCTGAAACACCGGCTTCAGTTCCCCGGGGGAACTGCTGATGACTTGGAGAACCTGCGAGGTTGCGGTCTGTTGCGCGAGCGCCTCGGAAAGCTCATGCGTGCGGTCTGCGACTTTTTTCTCCAGGCCCGCATAGGATTCCTGCAGCCGCCCCGCCATGTCGTTGAACTGTTCGGCCAATGTTTCGAGTTCGTCGCCGGTCTTGATAGCAATGCGCTCGGACAGGTCGCCGCTGCCGATCCGCGCCGCGCCCTCGCGCATTCGCTGGATCGGCACAATCATTTTGCGCGCAAGGAAAAGGCCCGCCAGGAAGGCGAGCGTGAGGCCGCCGAGCAACAACAGGCTGGACCGCCATATGGAAACGTAAAGCGGCCCATAGGCCTCATCGATCGGCAGTTCGACGAACATGACCCAATTCAGCGGTGCGATCGGGGCGTAGGCCGTCAGCACCTCGCGGCCTTGCACGTCTTTCACGACCTGCACGCCCTCTTGCGATGCGCCTGCGCCCGCCTCGCGCACCGCCTGCACGTAGGGCAGCCGCGTCATATCGGTGTTGCGCAGCACGAGGCTGATGTCGGGATGCGCGATCAAACGGCCCCGTGCATCGATTACGAAGGCGCGGCCCTGATCGCCGACCTTGATCTGCGAAACCACGTCGTAAATGAATTTGAGATTCACTTCGGCCACGCTCACACCGGCATCGCGCCGCGCGCCGGACATGGCGAGCGTCATGTAGGGCTCGGATTCGCGGCGGAAATAAACCGGGCCGTAGTAGATTTTGTTTGCCACGGCCTCGGTGAATTTCGGGTCATTGCTGAGGTCGGCGCCCGAGCCCACCGAGTCCATGGCAAGGCGAGACACGCGGAGTTGCTCTTTGCCGGTTGCGTCCAGCTGGGCAAGCTCCGTGATCGCCGGCACCTGTCGCAACAACCGCAGTGCATCGAAACGACGTTGTTCGAGCGCGCTCGCAGTCCACGGCAATTGTGTGGTCCAGCCGATCTGACCTTCGATGTCCTTGATGAACTGTCCGATCTTGGCGGCCGCGGCTTCCGCCTGCTCGCGCTGAATCCGCGTCAGCGCCTCCTTGTGCTCCTGATACGAAAACCAGATTTCGAACAGTCCGTTCGCCAGCAGCGCAACCGCCACCACCGCCACGAACAGCACGACATATTTGCGGAACAGTCGGCTGCGAAGATATCCGAACGAGATCGATGGCTTGATCGCCGAAGCAGACTTCATTCGGTTGCCTCGCCGGTGCGCGCGCTCGCCGCCTCCGCTGGAATGTTCGCCGCCGTCATCTCAAAAAACGCTTGGTAGCCAAATAGGTTAAGCTGGACCTTGTGGTTCGCCGAACCGTCGCCAGTCTAGCCATTCGAGCCGATCCTTTCCAGTCGAACGGCCCTCTCGCCCGCAGCCATTTTCGCAAAAGCCTGAGGATTTCCACGTCCCGCCTTGATGCTGCTTTCAGCCTTGTCAGATCGCGTTTTTTGACCCACCTTGCCGGGCATTGTCCGCGCAAAGCGTGCCTGAAAATGACCCTTGCATAACGAGCGACCATGAGCACGCACCAACTCGTCGAGCATTTGCGCGGCATCAATCACATCTTTTTGGATCAGGTGAAGGCGGCCGATCAGAAGGCCGCGTATGTGTGGTCGTTTCTCGTCGCCATCCTGATTTTCTGGTCGCAGGACGTCAAAAAGGGATTCGTCTGGCTCAATTCAATGAACGTATTCACGCTGCCCTGGATATTGTCGCTGCTGTTCACGGCGGCGCTTTTTTTCACAATCGTGTGCGCAACATTAATTGTCTTGCCGCGCGTGCGGCCGAGTCAAGTTTCGTTGTTCTGGGGCGCCTGGCCGGCAGCCGGCGAGCGTTTGAAAAATCTCAACCCGGAAGGCGTGAGCGATTTCGTGGCGGACGAATATATTCAGAACATCGATACACTTGCCGAGATCTGCAAGAACAAGTTCCGGTTCGTCGGCTATGCCCAGCTCGGCTTGATCGCGACGGTGGTCTTCCACGTGCTCAACGTTGCGCTGGGCTGATGGCGGGCCTTGAGGGCGGACGTTCGGCACTATTGCGGCTGAATATTCGCTTCCTTGATCACCCTTCCCCAAAGCGCGGTCTCGTCAGCGAAGAATTTGACGGTATCGGCTTGGCTGGTCGCCCCCACTTCGAGTGAAAGCTCGCGCAATCGCTCGCTGACGTCCTTGCTTTTCAGAATTTCGACCGCATCGCGATTGAGTTTCGCGGAAATCGTCGACGGCGTGCCGGGCGGAGCAACGAGTCCAAACCAAGTGATCGAGCGGAAGCCGGGTAGGCCGGATTCCGCCATCGTGGGGATTTCCGGCACCGACGCGGCGCGCGTCAATCCCGCCACGGCGAGAATTTTGATCTTGTCGGCGCGGAACAGCGGCACCGAGGTCGTCAACGTATCGAAGAAAAGATCGACATGGCCGGCCACCACGTCGTTGAGCGCCGGCACGGCGCCGCGGTAGGGCACGTGCAGCATCTTGATGCCGGCCAGAACTTCGAGCTGGCTTGCCGACAGATGCGCGGTGGAGCCCGGACCCTGCGACGCGTAGCTGAGTTTGCCCGGATTTGCCTTGGCGAAGGCGATCAGCTCCTTCACCGACGACACCGGCAGATCCTTGCGCACGACCAGAACGTTGGAAATTTTCGCCAGCATGGTGATCGGCACGAATTGGGCGGGATCGTAACCGAGCTGGCGAAACAGCAGCTGATGCAGCGTGATCGGCCCGGGCGGCGCGACCAACAGCGTGTAGCCATCGGGGGTCGAACGGAACACGCGCTCGGAGCCCGTGTTCATTCCGCCGCCGGCGATATTCTCGACCACCGCGGCTTTCCCCCATTTCCGGCTGAACAGATCGGCCATCAGACGCGCCAGCGTATCGGTCGTCGAACCTGCCGCAGCCGGCACCACGATCTTGACCGTCTGCGAGGGGTAGGCGTCCTCGCCGTAACCGTTGATCGTCGGAAGCATCACGGCGCCGGCGCAAACCATTCCGACGAAGGCTGTACGGATTCCGCGCAATGAAATGCCCAGCATTTTTCCCTCCCGTAAATCTTTGGCGCCGCAGTCGGTTCCCGTCGATCGTATTATAGTGCTTTCTGCGCTGACATCCGGATTGATTTAGAATATCAAAACGAATGTCCTTGCACGGGAGGCCAAGATGAAGAATCCACCTCAACCCATCCTCGATACGCGCGGCGAGCCGCACGTGCGGCGCTTCAACGAGCAGCGCTGGCTCATCGACAATATCATCCGCGCCAACGGCATCGATTGGGACCAGCCACGCTCGCTTTATATCCAGGCGCCCTGCGGTCTCGAAGCCAATGCCGATTTCGCCGGTATCCGCGAACGGGTGAAGAAGATGGCCGACATCGGCCCGGCGTTTGAGGCTGTGGCGCGCCGTCGCGAAGCCAAGGCAAAGGCTGCCGATGAGGCCGGCAACAAAGTCACCGCGCGCGACAATTATTTCATGGCGGCAGTTCACTGGGGCGCGGCCCAGTGGCCGTACGATCAAAACGACAAGGCCAACATCGCCTACCACACCAAGAAGCGCGAGTGCTTCACCAAATACGCCGCGCTGGCCGATCACCACGTGGAGCCGGTCTGGATTCCGTTCGAAGGCAAGGCGATCCCCGGATGGTTTCATCTGCCGCCCGGTTACGGCGGCGGGCGCATTCCGGTAGTGATCGCGATCCCCGGTATGGACAGTTACAAGGAAATTCTGGTGGCGCTTTACGGCGACCGCTTTCTATCGCGCGGCCTGGCCGTGCTTGCGATCGACGGTCCCGGCCAATACGAGGCGCCCATGATCGGCGTCTATTACTCGACCGAGCGCTGGACCAAGGCCGGCAAGCCGATCGTCGATTGGCTGGTCGCGCGCCCGGAGATCGATGCCGACCGCATCGGCGTCTCCGGTACGAGCTTCGGCACGTTCTTCGGCTCAATCCTCACCGCCCACGAGCCGCGAATAAAGGCCTGTGCGGTGACTTCCGTTTGCCACGAACCTGGCTGCCACACGATTTTTCAGGAGGCATCGCCGACCTTCAAGAAGCGGTTCATGTATATGTCGGGCATAACCGACGAGGCCGCGTTCGACGAATTCCGCAAGACCATCACCTGGGAAGGCCATACCGACAAGATTCGCGCGGCTTATCTGTGCGTGGCCGGCGAGTTCGACGAACTGAGCCCGATCGAGCATTCCGAGCGTCTGGTGAAATCGGTCAGGGGCCCGAAGCAGATGGTGGTGTACCAGGAGTCGCGCCATTCGGTCGGCAATGTGCCCGCCGCCAACCTCGGCCCGTTCCCGCCGATCCTGGTCGCCGATTGGCTGACCGACCGCTTGGCCGGCAAACCGTTTCCGAGCGAGCGCTGGTTCGTCCGCTCGAATGGCCAGATCGACAAGACGCCGCTTTAGGTCACTCGCCTTCCAGCTCCTGCATCTTCCGCCCGGCGCGGATGCACCAGTTCTCCCACGCGCGGTTGTACGAGAACGCCTTCTGCCGGCCGATGATGGCGTCGACCTCGCCGTTGGTGAGATATTTGATGGCGCCCATGCTCATTGCCTGCATCTGCAGCTTGGCATTGAGTTCAAGATAAATCGCGATCCAGATCGCCTGGCGGATCGAAGTCCCGACCACGACGGCGCCATGTCCGCGCATCAACGCGCTGCGTCCTTTGCCTACGGCCTTTGCCAGATCGCGACCCATGGCCATGTTGGAGACGAGCAGATCGGTATCGCCGAATTTCTTCTGCGAGTCCCAAAGCGGAACGTTATGGCCGATCGACGCGCACATATGCAGCAGCGGCCGCATTTTCTTGCCGGTGACGCCGAACGGGATCGTGCTCGGGCTGTGATTGTGCACGACGCAATTGATCTCAGGCCGCGCTTCGAACAGCGCGCCATGGATGAATCGCTCCAGATAGGGCTTCCGCCCGCGCGCATCGACCGCGTCACCTTCGAGCGTGAACTCCATGATGTCGGCGGCCTCGATGCGCTCCGGCGCCCGCGCCCGCGATAACAGAAAACGATCTTTTCGCTCGGGATGGCGCGCGCTGACGTGGCCAAATGAATCCACGATGTCCTCGTGCGCGAGGATGCGGTTGGCGGTGACAAGTTCTTCGATGATCACGTCGAGTTTCGGCATGGGATATCCTTGCGATAGGAGAGGGAGGTCAGGTGGATTGGTGCCCGGTGGCGAGCGCCGCGAGCTTGGCCGCATCGGCCGGCGGCTGATTGGCCCGCCACACGACGTGCAGGTCGGGCCGCAATAAAATCAAGTCGTAGCCATAGACGTCGCGCGCGCGTCGGTCCTTCACGTGGAGAATTGAGAATGGCGCGCCAATATCCGCGAACGCCGCGGAAAGTGCGCCGGCGTCCACCTGCGCGCCGCCAAGCCGCAGCAGCGTATAGCCCGTTCCGATGCGATCCTGTATGGCGCTGCCGTCATCGAGCCAGACATGCGGCAGCCGCGCGCCTGGCCACGTCGTCGGCCGATACGCGATGAAATCATCCTTTGGCGCTTCGCCCGCCTCCGGCCAGATGATTGGCGAACCGGTGTAGCGATAGCCGAGCTCCGCGCCGATCATCTCGTTGGTCTTGCGCTGCTCCACGTCCGCGATGCGCGCCAGATTGGCGCGCGTCTCCGCGCCTTCGGGCGTGTTGTCGCGAATATTCGGCCGGTAGGCGGCGCGCCACGTGCGCCGGCCGCGCGAGGCATAACCGGAAGCGGCAACATTGCGCTCGCCGATCTGCCGCCGCTCGATTTCATAGGACTTCAGCAAACCAGGCCCGCCCCAGCCCTGCAGCGTGGCCGCGAGTTTCCAGCCGAGATCGATGGCATCGCCGACGCCCGTGTTCATGCCGAGCCCGCCGGTCGGTATCACCAGATGCACCGCGTCGCCCGCCAGCAACACGCGGCCTTCGGCGTAGCGGTCCGCGATCAGCAAATTCTGCCGCCACTCACCCACGTAGAGCATTTCGTATTTGACCGGCATGGCGCAGGTCTTCTCGAACATGGCCGCCATGTCGGAATCTTTCTCCACCATCGAATGCAGCGTGAAATGGCGCGTATCGTCTTGCACGATCAACTGCGTCGCCTGTGCGTCGGCCACGTGATAGTGGCGGCCCTTGCCGATCGTGATGCGCTCGAACAGGTCGTCGCAGCGATAGAGCGCCTGCCGGAGCTGCAAGATGTTGCCTTCACCGGCAAGCTTGAAGCCGAGCTGCTTGCGCACATTGCTGGTTCCTCCGTCGCAGCCGACCAGATAGCGCGCGTTGATGGTTGAATGAGTGCCGCCAATTTGCTCCACCTCGGCGGTCACCGAATTGGCGTCCTGCGTGAACGATAGGAATTCGCAGCCGTAACGGACCGTGACGCTCGGCAGCGTCTCCACCACCGATTTCAGCAGTGGCTCGAGCGTGTACTGCGAAATCAGCTGATAGGGCTCCAGCGGCATCGAGCCATCGCGGCACGCGGCGATTTGCTTCCTGGCCTCGGCGACTGACGGATAGGGCAGGTGCAGGAGCGGCGGATCGACCAGAGACGTAACGATGAACACGTCCATCGGGATATGCGCCGGCAGGCCCGCTGCGCGGATTTTCTCCGCAACACCGAGCCGGCGATAGATTTCCATCGAGCGCGCGTTGCAGCGCTCCATTTTCGGCCACATGTGCGGCGCGCTTTTTTGCTCGATCAGCATGCAGCGCACCCCGCGCCGGCCGAGATCGAGCGCGAGCGTGAGCCCCACCGGGCCGGCGCCGACGATCAGAACATCAGTGTTCATGGGCGGGAGTGGGGCCATTAAGTGCAGCTAGATACTCATATTTTTTGTGCCATGCCAGCTGTTGCCGAATTGTTGCGGCTTGGCCACAACGAGATTGAATCAGGCGATTTGTCCCGTGCTTGGCCGTAAGTTTGTGGACTCTGGAACAGAACACAACTTTTAATACCTGCTGGCGGGGGACATAGAGGAGGTAGTTTGGGGATCCTCTATGCGCGTGCGTTTCGTTGGTTGCGTGTTGTTAGCTGCAAAATATTGGCTGGTCGCCTTCATCCTCAGCGTCATTCTTTCTCAGGTCGCAGCGGCGCAACATATTATGCCGGCGCCTCCGCCGCCGAAATCGACCATCTTTACGCCGCCTTGGGCCCAGATCGACCGAAAATCGCCGCAGCTGCGCGCAATCCAGCGGATGCAGCGCAAAAAGCGACCTGCGCCAACGGTGCCTGTCCCGTCGAGCCGGTATTTTCCGAGTATCGCAGCCAATTGCGTTCTGCGCGCATCCGCATGATTTCAAATCTGATCAGCGCGCCGTTGCCGTTTTGACCGGCGCGTCGAACTGCGCGCGCAGCCCCGGCATCACGTCGCTCGCGAACAGCGCGACCGAGCGCAACATTTCATCGAGCGAAAGGTCCCCGAACGCGAATTGCCCGACCATGTAGTTCGCCCCGCAGTCTTGGAGCTGCTCGGCCAGGAACGTCAGCACTTTTCTCGGCGAACCGGCTATTCCGAGTCCCTTCTCCATGAGCAGATCAAAATTCTCCGGCCGCGCGCCGAGCAGCGGCGTCGTCCCGTGCATGTGATGCAGATAGTTGAAGCTCGCGAGCCATCGTGTATAGGCGCGTTGCGCAATGCTAAGCGCTTCCGCATCGCGCTCGGCCACTACCAAGAAACGTACCATGCCCATCTTTGGTAATGCTGTTCCGGCACCATGCGCTTCACGCCACACATCGCGAAACCGTGCGATGGTCGCGCGCGTCGTCGCCGGGATATCGTTGTTGACCATGTTCATGCCCTTGCGGGCGGCGCGCTCGGCGCTCTCGGGTGAGTGAGCTCCGTACCACAGCGGCGGATAAGGCTTCTGCAATGGCTCGATCAGCATCGGCACGTTCTCGAACCGGTCGTATTTGCCCTTGAAGCTGAATGTCTTCGCGGTGAAGGCCTGCAGGATCAGTTCAAGCCGCTCGGCGTAGATCTGCTGCCGCTCGTCCGCATTTTGCCCGTAGTAGCTGATTTCGTACGGCACCGAGCCGCGGCCGAAGCCCATTTCCACTCGCCCGCCGCTCAAGTGGTCAAGCATGCATATTTCCTCCAGCACCCGTAGCGGATGATGGATCGGCAGCGCGTAGACGAAGGTTCCAAAGCGCAGCCGCTTGGTGCGCTGCGCGATCGCGGAGAGGAAAACGCTCGGCGAGGGCGCCATGCCGAGCGGCGTGAAGTGGTGCTCGGCCACGTGATAGCCGTAGAAGCCGGCGCGGTCGAATGCCTCGACCACCTTCAGCCGCTGCTCGTAGTAATCGAGCAACGGCAAATCGTTGCAGTCGAGGTGGTCGAAAATACCGAATTCCAGACCCATGTTCGATGTCCGCCTGGCTTAATGAAACGGCCGCTCGCCGTTCGGCGTCGGCACGTCAAAACCCTTGAGCACGGTCGACACCATGCCGTAAAAGCCGGCCACAGAAATCGCCTCGATGGTCTTTTCAAGACCGAATTGTTTCAGCAACCGATCGTAAGTCGCCCGGCTCAGCTCCATCGTGTCGAGCAGTTCCCGCACCGCCTCATAGATCAGCCGCTCGTCATCCTTCTCGAACGCCGGCTGGCGCCGTTCGCGGATCGCTGCGATCACCTCGCTCGAAAGCCCCGCGGTGATCGCATGCGGTTCGTGTGCAGCCCAGGCATATTGCGCCGACCAATGCCGTACCACGGTCAGCACGATCAGCTCGAATAGGCGCTTGTCGAGCAGGCCGTTCTCGCGCAGTGCCAAGGTCAGCTCGTTGGCCGTGTGAGCGAGGTTTGGAATTCGCAGCCAGATCGCGAACGGCCCGCCGACGCGCTTGCGCGTGCTGGCAAGCACGTCATGAATTTTCTTCTGCGCGGGCGTGAGCTTTTCAACGGGGATTGGATCAAGCCGGGCCACAAATTCCTCCGATATTTACACATTGACCGGTGCGAGCGTCGGCCGGCCGCGGATCAGGTCGGCCGCGCGTTCCGCGATCATCATGACCGGCGCATTGATGTTCCCACTGATGAGGTCGGGCATGACCGAGGCGTCCACCACGCGCAGGCGCTCGACGCCGCGCACGCGCAATTCCGGATCAACGACCGCCGTCTCATCCGATGCGCCGCCCATCTTGCACGTGCCGAGCGGATGATGAAGCGTGATCGCGGTATGGCGGATATGCGCATCGATATCCGCATTCGACTGGGCTGCCGTACCGGGCGCAAGCTCGCTCGCGATGTAGCGTGCCATGTTCGGCCTGCCCATGATCTCGCGAAACCTCCGAAAGCCTGCGCGCAGCGTCTTCCATTCCCGATCGGTGGACATGAAATTCTGCTTGATACGAATGGGCGTCGCAGGATCGCTCGATGCGAGCGTAAGCCTGCCGCGGCTTTCCGGATGCAGCATGATGATGCGTCCGCCAAAGCCGTCGGCAAACGGCGGCTTGAACGGTGCCAGATATGGCCCGGCCGACAAGGGCGCGCCGAAAAGCAACAGTTGGGTATCGGGCAATTTGGAGTCCGGCATGACCCGCGCGAAGGAAGCGACACCACCCGGAATGTCGGTGGCCAGTCCCGTGCCGAAGAAGTAGGTTTTCGCCAGCTCGATCGCGATCCGGTCGAGTCGCATGGCGCGATGGATTGGTCCGGGTTCCTTGCGGCCATAGGCCACCGGCACCATCACGTGGTCTTGTAAATTCTTGCCGACACCCTTGAGCGGCAGGTTGACCTTGATGCCGAGTGGCTTAAGGTCATCCGGATCCCCGATGCCTGATAGCATCAGTATCTGTGGCGAGTTGATCACGCCACCCGCAAGTATGATCTCTCGGCTTGCACGCGCGATTTTTGTATCTCCGCCTTGCCGGTACTCCACGCCGATCGCGCGGCCGTTTTCGATCAATACCCGCGTCACCAGCGCCTTGACTTGGACTCGCAGGTTTTCTCGTTCCATTGCCGGCCGCAGATAGGCGATCGCGGCGCTGCAACGGCGCCCGTTGCGGATGGTATTCTGATTGCGTCCGATGCCCTCGTTATCCGGGCCGTTAAGGTCATCGTTCCACTTAAAGCCGTTCGCTTGCGCCGCCGCGATATAGTCATCGACCAGTGAATCCTTGAACGTCGAAAAGCACGTGCTCAGCGGTCCGTCGCCGCCGCGATAGGGGCTCGCGCCTCCCTCCCAGGATTCCTGCTTGCGGAAATAGGGCAGCGCATGGGCGTACGACCATGTCGGCAGCCCCGACGCGGCCCAGCGATCGTAATCTCCGCGATTGCCGCGTGAATAGGTCATGGCATTGATCGAGGACGAACCGCCGATCACCTTGCCGCGCGCGCATTCGATCCGCCGCCCGTCCATGTTCGGTTCCGGCTCGGTAAAATACATCCAGTCGTGCATGCGATTGAGCAGAATACGGCCCCAACCGAGCGGGATATGAATCCAGGGGTCCCAATCCCAGCCGCCTGCTTCGAGGATCAGCACCTCGACGCCACGATCCTCCGTCAGCCGGTTCGCCAGAACGCAGCCCGCCGAGCCGGCGCCGACGATCACATAGTCGTAGATTTTTTCGGCCATTGGGGAATCGAAACAGGGCGCCCGCTGTGGGATGATCGGCTCTATCGCGGAGGCTAACTGTTGACCGCATAGGGGCGCAAGGCGACCATGCGGAGGTCATCTCTTGAATTATTCGGAGCAAAGGGTGCGTTTCTCGATATCCGCTGCGGTGTTTCTCGTTGCCGTTTGCGCGCCGGCCGCCGCGCAACAGCTCGTGCCGTTGACGATCGCGGTCGTTCCGAGCGTGCCCTCGGCCTCCACCTATCTTGCGCTCGACAAGGGTTATTTCCGCTCCGCCGGTCTCGACGTGAAGATCGAACGCATCGAATCGCTTAGCAAGGCCGTAGCTTTCGTCGCCACCAATCAGGTCCAGATCGCGCAAGGCGGCATCAACGCCGGAATTTTCAATTCGATTGCCGCCGGAATACCTGTGACTCTCGTGCTCGAATCCGGCTCAACCCCGCTCTACCATCGGCTGCTGCTCCGCCCTGATCTCAAGGACAAGATCAAGGTCCCGGCCGATCTCAAGGGCCGCACCATCGGCATAAGCGCGCCTGGATCGACATCGGTCTATGAGATCGCCATGGTGCTTGAAAGCGGCGGCCTGACCATCCACGATGTCGAGCTCAAATATTTGAGCTTTCCGCAAATGCCGGTTGCGCTTGCCAACGGTGCGCTCGACGTCGCGCTCACTGTCGCCCCGTTCACGGAGCTTGCGATCGAGAAGAACATCGGTGTCGCCTGGATCGATCCCGAGCAAGGCCACATCAAGGCGCTGCCGATGACCAACGTCGGCTACATCGCCAATAGCGACTGGATCAACGGCAACCGCGAGCTGGCAAAACGCGCAATCACCGCGTTGGTCCATGCCGGCCGCGATTACTGTCAGGCCTATCATCGCGGGCCCAATCGCGGCGAGGTCATGGACGTGTTGATCAAGAACAAGGTGGCAAGCGATCGCGGTTTGCTTGATCGTATGGATTGGCAGGCGCGCGATCCGAACGGCGGGTTCAATGTCCAAAGCCTGCTGGCGCTCCAATCATTCTTCAAGCGTGAAAACATCATTACAAAGGAAGCGCCTGCCGACCGGCTGGTCGATACGAGCTTTACCGACATCGCCGCCAAGGAGCTTGGACCTTTTATGGTGATCAATAAGGCAAGTCCGCTCATGGGTTGCCGTTGACGGAGGAAGTATGCCGAAACCGATCCGCCGCGTGGTGACCGGACACAATGCCGGCGGCAAGTCCATCTTCATCATGGATGGGCCCGCACCGCACGTGCGCAGCCGCGGCACCGGCAGCGCGATCGTCACCGAATTATGGGAGACGCGCGGCTCGCCGGCCGATAATCGGGGCAACGCGGAGGTCACCGATCACCCCTTCCGGCTTCCGCCGGCGAAGAACGGCAGCGTCTTCCGTATCATTGAATATCCTCCCGACAGGGATCGCCTGCCCGCCCTTGAACGCGAGCGTGCAGACCCGCGCGCTGGGGACGATCCGACCGGACGCCACGCCGCGACCGACCGAGATAATCCGCGTCATCCCGGATTTCACAAAACCAATTCGATCGATTATGCGATTGTGTTGGCCGGTGAGATCTATGCCATGATGGATGAAGGCGAAGTGCTATTGAAAACCGGCGACGTGCTGATCCAGCGCGGCACCAATCACGCCTGGAGCAACCGTACCGACGCGCCGGCCACCGTCGCTTTCGTACTCATCGACGCCGAGCCGTTATCGCCATGAGGACGCTTGATACGGGGGAACCATGAGTGTCAGTCAGCGCGCCGCGCCGGCGTCCGGCAAGACCGTCGACCGGGCCCAGCTTGAGGACCTGGCGGCGGCGAGCCGCATTCTGGTCGACCAGGGGGTGTTCGACGCCGCCGGCCATGTCTCGATGCGCCATCCCGGCGACCCGAAGCGTTTTCTGATGTCGCGCTCGCTCGCGCCGCAACTGGTGACCGCCGACGACATCATGGAATTCGATCTCGATTGCGAGGCGATCGATCCCAAGGGCCGCAACGGTTTCATCGAGCGTTTCCTGCACGGCGAGATTTACAAGAAACGCGCCGACGTGATGGCGATTGCGCACAGCCATTCGGCGTCGGTGATCCCCTTCGGGCTGACCAACACGCCGATGCGCGCCATGTATCACAACGCCGCCTTTCTCGCCGCCGGCGTGCCGGTGTTCGATATTCGCGAGAAATTCGGCGCAACCGACATCGTGATCAGCAACCCGGCCAAGGGCGCCGCGCTGGCCGAGGCGCTCGGCGACAGATCCGCCTGCCTCTTGCGGGCCCACGGTATGGTGGTGGTGGCGGCAAGTCTCCCGGTCGCCGTGTTTCGCGCCATATTCACCGAGATAAGCGCCCGCGTTCAGCTTCAGGCCGCGGCGCTCGGCGGGTCAATCGCAGCACTCGATCCCGAGGAAGGCCGGCTCGCCGACATCGTGAACGTCAACACCGTCGGACGCTCCTGGGATTTGTGGAAGCGGCGGGTGATGAAGTAGTCTCGCATTGGTTCAGGAGCGTGTCATGCCGCCATCGTCGCCGCAGGTCGTCAAACAGGAGTTGGTCGACGCCATCCGCATGCTCGAGCGCGCGGAATACATCGATCACAACGGCCATTGCAGCGCGCGCCGCGATGCGAATTCGTTCTACATCAACTCCGGCGCCTCGGTGCGCGGGACGCTCACCGTTGAGGACATCGTCGCGGTCGATCTCGAAGGCCGGCCGGTCGACGGCTCGAACGTGAAGCCGCCGTTGGAGTTTCCCATCCATGCCGAAGTCTATCGCGCGCGGCCGAAGATCAACGCCGTGTTCCATACCCATCCGCAATGGTCGACCTATCTCACCATGACCGGCGTCCAGCAGAAGGTGGTCTACGCGCAGGCCGCGCTGCTCGGTGACATGCCGGTGATGGACTCGCCCATGTCGGTCAACACCAAGGAGATGGGCGAGAAGATGGTCGCCATCATGGGGGACAACCCCGTGGTGATGCTGAAAGCCCATGGCGTCGTCGCCGCCGGCGAGACCATTCTGGAATGCTTTGCCTATGCGGCCTACGTGGAGGAGAATGCGCGGCGCCAATACATGGCCATGCAGATCGGCGACCCTTACGTCTTCAGCGACGCCGAGCAGGAGGCGTGCCGAATCAAGCTGCGCTCGCCGAGCCTGTTCAAGAAGACGTGGGATCATTACCGCTCGAAGATTTAGTTAGCCCCTCACGCCTGCCACGTCTCCGGAATGGTCGCAGCGATCAGCGCGCGCAGTTCCGGCGTGACCTCGGGCTCTATCCCGAACCAAGCCTTCCACGCCGGCCGCCCTTGATGCAGCAGCATGCCGAGGCCGTTGATCGTCGCATGTCCGCGCGCCCGCGCCGCGGCGAGCAGCGGTGTTTCGCGCGGGATGTAGATGATGTCTGCAACCAACGCATTTTTCGGCAGCTTCGCGAGGTTCAGATCGAGCGCCGGATTGCCGATCATGCCTTGACTGGTGGCATTCACCACCATGGCTGCGCCGGTTAATGAAATGTGGCGCTCCTGCCATGGCAGCACCGTGATCGGCCCGCCGATTTCAGCCGCAAGTTTCTGCGCGCGTTCGAATGTGCGATTCACCAGACGGATCTCGCGGGCACCGCGTTCAGCAAGCCCATAGACGACCGCGCGCGCGCCGCCGCCCGCGCCGACCACGACCACTGGTCCGGCATCGGCGCGCCACGAGGGATATGTTTGCTCAATGTTATGGATGAACCCGAACCAATCGTTGTTGCTGCCGAAGAGCGATCCATCCGGGCGCACAACCACGCAGGAAATTGCCCCAATTTTGCGCGCCACGTTGTCCACCTCGTCCATGATCGCCATCGCCGCCTGCTTGTGCGGTATGGTCAGATTGCAGCCGGAAAAGCAGAGCGCAGGCAGCCCGCGCAACGCGGCTTTCAGGCCCTCCGGCTTGACCGCGAGCGGAACATACGCGCCGGCGAGGCTGTATTTCTCGAACCAGTATTGGTGCAGTTTAGGCGAGCGCGAATGCATCACCGGCCAGCCCATGACGCCGGCGAGCAGAAACCGATCTTGATTGGCCATTGCCCCGCGCTCGCTCTCGACAAAGGCGATGATTTACGCGTTATCTTGGCGCAAGGGCAATGGGATCGGCGGGCATGCAATTGCATATCTTGAGCGGCGGCGCGGCGCAGGGGCTGGTTGACGCGCTGGCCCCGCAATTCAGGGCGCGGAGCGGCTGTGAAATCGCAGGCACGTTCGGGGCGGTCGGCGCCATGAAGGAGAAGTTTCTGGCTGGCGCGCCGGCCGATATCATGATTTTGACCGCGGCGCTGATTGCCGATCTGGCACGGACTGGCCACGTCATTCACGACTCGGCCCGCCACATCGGTACCGTCCCGACCGCCGTAGCCGTGCGCACCGGCGATCCCGCGCCGCCGATCAACGACGCTGCTGCGCTGCGCAACGCCCTGCGCGCGGCCGACAGCATCTATTTTCCCGATCCGAAGCTTGCGACCGCCGGCATCCACTTTGCGAAGGTGATCGACGCGCTCGGGCTGACTGCGGAAGTGGCGTCACGATTGCGGACATTTCCGAACGGTGCGACCGCGATGCGCGAGCTCGCCGCAGCCCGAAGCAAGCGACCGATCGGTTGCACCCAGGTGACCGAAATCCTCAACACCAAGGGCACGACTCTGGTCGGCCCGCTGCCCAAGGGATGCGAGCTTGCCACGGTCTACACTTGCGGTGTCTGTGTGCAGTCGAGCGAGCCGGAGCTTGCTGCTCAATTCGTCGCGCTGATCACCGGCGACGAAGCGCGCCCCTTGCGCGAGCGCCTGGGTTTTTCCGGCTGACGTCTTAGGCCGCGTCGCGGTCTTTCGGCTTGGACAACAGGCCGGCCTCGACCAGGGCGCTTCTGATCCGCTTAGTTTCCGCCGCCTCGAGCTTGACCAGCGGCGGACGCACGATCGCGCGCGGCAGCCGGCCGAGCAGCACCAGCGCCTCCTTCATGCGGTTGTGCATGTCGGCCCAGGGCTGCGCGTAGAACACGCTCGCCAGCGGGCTGATGCGGTCGTAGATGCGGCGCGCGGCGCCGAGATCATTGCCCTGCACGGCACGGAACAGGGCCGCCTGCAGGTCGGCGATCACGCTGCCCGAGCCGGACAACAGGCCCTTGCAGCCGAGCACCAGCGAGCTGAGCAGCCACGAACTCTGTGTCGACAGCACGTTGACCGGCCGCGGCAGGCTTTGCAGCGTGCGCACGTGCCATTCGTGCTGCTGCACGGTGCCGGACCAGTCCTTGATCGCGCGGATCGACGGGACTTCCTCAACCAGGCGCAGCAGTGTGTCGTTCGGATAGCCCTGGCCGGTGGCGAGCGGATATTGAAAGGCGATCAGCGGCAGATCGGTGGCGTCCGCGATGCGCTTGAAATGCGCAAGCGCCATGGCCGGCGATTGACCGAGCGTGAACGGCGCCGGCGGAAATACCAGCAGCGCCGAGGCGCCGCCGTCGCTTGCCATGCGCGCGATGCGCGCGGCCTCCAGGCTGCCGTCCGCCCATATGCCGTTGACGATCGGCACGCGTGCCCCGATCTCGTCCTGCGCGATGTCGAGCACGCGCTTCTGCTCGTCGAACGTACAGGAGGCCACTTCGGTCGAATGGGCATTGATGGTGATCGCCGAAAGTCCTTCCGTCGCGGTCACGTCGCGCAGATGTTTGCGGAATCCCGCCTCGTCGATGGCAAGATCGTCCTTGAACGGCAAAATCACCGCCGGGATTACACCATGGGGGACGTAAGCGTTGTGTCGCCTCATCGTTGCCTTCCTTCAATCCTCCGGGCCGCGTCAGACCCGCACCGAAGTCATGATCCCTTTCGGGAAAATCTCCTCCGGCTTGGCATGCCGGTGCGCGATGCCCTGTTCGTGAGTATAGCGCAGGAACTGCTCCCATGTCGGGCGGTTTTCCTCGATGCCATAGGGGAACAGGTCGCCGCCGAACACCTCGCTCATCTTGCGCGCGTAGGTTGGCAGCCAGGCAACCGGATAACGCGACACCGCCGGGTCCATTATGCGCTCGATGCTGCGGCGCTTTGATTCGAGGAACGCGTTGTAGAGATTGCGCGCCACCCATGGGTTCTCGTCCAGGACGCGCTTCTGCACCGCGATGATATGCATGATCGGCCAGACCTTGGTCCGCACGTAGTAGGCCTCCTCCATCGTCCAGAAATCCGGGAAAAGCCGCACCACGTCCTTATGGCCCTGTCGAAAGCAATCCGGCGGGCGCGCGATCAGCGCGCAGTCGATTTCGCCTGCGGCCAGCATTTGACTCAACGATTTGTCGGACACGCGCGTGAGCTTGACGCCTTTGGGCAGGCTGAGTTCCACTTTCTCGATCCGCCCCGGTTCGTTGGCGCCCGCCTGGTACCAATGGATGTCCTGCAGCTTGACGCCGTGCTCGTCCTTCAGCCAGCCGCGCATATAGACGGCCGCGGTGTGCGCCCACTCCGGAGAGCCGATCGTCTTGCCCTCGAGATCCTTTGGCGTCCTGATCTTGCTGTGCTTGTTGACGTAAAACGAGGAGAACCGAAACAACCGCGAGCAGACCACCGGCAGGCCGATGAGGTCGGAATTCTTGCGCGTGACCTGCGCGCAGAATTTCGCGAACGACATTTCCGCGGCGTCCCATTCGCGGTTGAACGTCATGCGCGCGAAAATCTCGTGATGCCCGAGCATCGACCAGGTAGCCTCGATGCCCTCGGCCTGCACGGCGCCCAGGCGAAAATCGCGGAAGTGGTCGTAGTCGGTGGTGGCAATCGAAAGCTTGACG
Source organism: Xanthobacteraceae bacterium (assembly GCA_035501735.1). Taxonomy (GTDB): domain Bacteria; phylum Pseudomonadota; class Alphaproteobacteria; order Rhizobiales; family Xanthobacteraceae; genus PNAI01. The sequence goes on from DATJVR010000025.1 coordinate 21,928, forward strand.
CGGCTCATTCATCCCTCTGCGCTGAGCGCAATGATGTGCGCCCGCGACCATAGCGCAGGGCTGCGGAATTTTCCGCAAAAACTTAGCGGAAGAGCCGATCGAAAAACTGGATACGCGGTCCGCGGTACGATGGCGGCCCCACGTTTGCCGGCGGCCGGATGGCCTCGCGCGGCCCGACCCCGCGATCGAAGAAGTTGAACAGCGCCGACAACGGATTATCGCGGTCGCCAAAACCGCCGCCATAACGCGAGGACAGGTGCGTCGGCGCCTCGGCGATCTGGCCGGTTTCGTCGGTCCGGTAATACTCCATGAAAGCGCCGCGCGAGGTCCGCTCACCGTTCTGCAGATCAAATGGGCGCGCAACCAGGAATTTTGCGGCTTCCGGCGAGGGACCGCGCAGGGCCTGCTGCGGTGCGTAATTCGCCCATACCGCCTTCATGATCGGCAGCCAGATCGGGATCGCGGTATTCGCGCCGGTTCGGCCGCCGCCGAGCGTGCGCCGTTGCCGCATGTCGGCATTGTCGTAACCCACCCAAACCGCAACGGTGACGTTATTGGTGAACCCGACGAACCAGGCATCGTTCTCTTCTTCGCTGGTTCCGGTCTTGCCGCCGACGTAGAGCGAATATTCGTGCAGCGAAGCGGCGGTACCGCGCGCCAGCACGCCTTGCATCATCGTTTTCAATTGGAAGAAGGCCGGCCGATCCGCCAAGGTGATCTGCACCAGCGGTGCCGGTGCGTGGCTGTAGATCGTCTTGCCGTCTTGCTCGATGGATTCGATCGCGTACGGCGTAGGGCGGCCACCCTCGTTGGCGATGGTTGCGAAGAATGCCGCAAGATCGAGCGGCCGCACCGGCTGGGCGCCGAGCACGAAGGGATAGTACCGCTCGCATTGCGAGTAGATTTTCGCCTCGACCGCAAGCGCGCAGACCTTGTCGAGGCTGTCCTCCGGACTTTCGGCAATGCCGCCGTCAAGCAGGCGCGCCGTCACCTGGTTTCTCGACTGCTCGAGTGCATGACGCAATGTAATCGTGCCCAAGGAAGTGCCGTCGTAATTTTTCGGCGTCCAGTAATCCTTCTCCTGCGCATTCTCGGCATTGCCGATCGGCGGCAATGTGATCGACTCGTCATCGACGAGCGTATCCGGTTGCAATCCGGCGTTCAGCGCGGCCAGATAGGTCAGAGGCTTCAGCGCCGACCCCGGCTGCCGACGCGCCTGCGTGGTCCGATTGAGCTGGCTGAGCGGATAAGAGAAACCGCCGACCATGGCGAGGATTTTGCCGGTGGAGTTGTCGATAACCACGGCCGCGCCCTGCACCGAAGGCCGCGTGCGCAGTTCGGCGCGTTGGCTGGAGTCCTTGCCCTTGCCATCGACCACGTTCACGTAGACCACGTCGTAGAGCTTGAATTCGCGTCGGATCGACCCGCTCACGCTCAGCGGCAAGATCTTGCCGTCCTTCAGGCCGACGCGAAGCGCGCCTCCACCTTCGCCGATGGCGATCGGGGCGGGTGGCGGGGCGTTTTTGCCCTTACTGTTTTTGGTCGATTTGGGCGGCGGCGGCGCCGAACGGCCACGCAGCTCGATGATGACCGCGGGCGTCCAGTGCACGTCGTAAAGCGGCATGCGCGCATTCTCGAGCGCCCGCTGCCAGGCCGGTTTTGCTGGTCCGGGGATCGGTTTTGCTTCGAGCCGGCGGATCGATGAGGCCAAATTGATTTCGGCGCCGTAGAAGGCGCTGCGTCCGGCGCTCAATTCGTAGCGCGCCAGACCGTCCTGCAGCGCGGTTTCGGCCGCGCGCTGCAACTCGGGCCGGATCGTCGTGTGGACGGCGTAAGTTGCGTTGGTCAGGCTGTCGATTCCGGCCACCTGCTTGGCCTCGCGCGCGACCTGATCGACGTAGTGGAACCCGCTGTCGCGGCGGCCCCGATTGGCAGGAATCACGCCAGTTGTCTTGCTCAAGGCCTCTTTCAGCTGCGCCGCATCGATCGCCCCGTCATCCTTCATGCGGCTGAGCACATAGGTGATGCGCTCGCGCGAACGCTCGGGATTCTTGTCGGGACTGTAGGCGTTCGGACCTTTGGTCAGTCCGGCCAGCAGCGCGCCCTCGGCGATCGAAACCTCTTTGACCGACTTTCCGAAATAGCTTCGTGCCGCCATTTCGACGCCCCAGGAACTGCGCCCGAGGAAAATCGTGTTGAGATAGAGTTCCAGGATCTCTGCCTTCGTGAGCGTGTGTTCGATCCGCGACGCTACGATCATCTCGCGGATCTTGCGCTCGTAGGAAACGGTGTCGCCCACCAGCAGGTTCTTCGCCAATTGCTGGGTGATGGTCGATCCGCCTTGCGGCCGGCCCGATGCGCCCATCGCATCGATGAAGGCGCGGATCACGCTGCGCTCGTCGATGCCCTTGTGTTGGTAGAAGCGTTTGTCCTCGGCCGCCACGAATGCCATCTGCACGTGGACTGGGATGTCGTTCAACGGCACCCATACGCGCCGGCTGTCGGGTTCAAACAGTTCCGCGTAGTTCTGACCCTTGGCGTCGAGCACAAATGTCGTGCCGGGGAGTTTCATGCCCTTGAGCTTGGTGTGATCCGGCAGATCGGTCACGGTCTTGTTGAAGAATAGAATGACCTCACGCGCGTCGAATGGCGAGTTCGCCACCTGCTCGTTCTTGCAGAACTGCCTGTACGCGACATAAAGATCGTCGAACTTGATTCCTTTGAACGCCTTTATCTCGTTGGCGCCGCCGCGTTTGTCGGTTAGCGCCGTTGAGATCAGATCGTCGATCGCGAGATTTTCGATGTCGAAAGCCTTGATCATGTGCGCGCAGCCGTCGCGTAGGAGCTGCACGACTTCCGCCTGATCCTGCTCGGGATCAAATTGCGTCTTCACCGCGTCGGGGCGGGTGGTGACCTGGCTCAGTGCGAGCGCGGTCGCGAAAATCTTGATCAGGATTGCGTCCATCGGTCAGGAATACTTTACTCGAGACATCGACCGCCAGCTCAGCGATACAAAAAGGCTTTTTAACGGATTTGCCCCCCGCCTGCTTGCCATTCACTATATATGTTGAACGCGCCCTCCGCATATACGGTTAGCGCCATAATTTATGATGTCTAGTCGTTTGCGCGCGCATAACCATTGCGCTGCATATTTTTCGCTCATTCCGCCGCCGTCACCGCGGGAGACAGCGAATTTGATGTTTGATTAGGGCCTCATTTCAAAGGGTTAATTGACCATTTCAAAAATTTAATGCAGCGCCGCCGAACGCAGCGCGGACAATCCTTGTTCACGGCTGTTTGATTGCAATCCTACGGGCCGACACGATGAATATCGTCGCCGCCGGCACATCGAATCACTTGATTGTTTCCTGATAGAGCCAGTCGACAACTTCTCGCAAGGCCGACTGACGCGTCCGGCCCACCATGCGCGCATTGTTGTAGATCTTAAGTTGCTCGTCGGCGCTCGATCCGCGCTTGAGAATTTTGCGCGCGTATGCGACTTCGTTCTGGCACGAGAGCGCCTCGGCATCATCCGCAATTCGCTCCAGCAGCTCTTCGAGCACGACCGCGCTCGGCTTCGCTTTCATTGATTGCTGATCGACGAATGTTGCCGATGCTCCGTAGCGTTGTGCGCGCCATTTGTTTTCGACCGCGATCGCCTGTCCGATTTGACTCAAGTCAGCATTGATATCCGTTTGCTCCACCAGGTGGCGCATCAGGCAGCGGAACAGCGCGGCGATGCAGATCGCATCATCGATGCGCGTGCAGACGTCGGTGATGCGCAATTCGAGCGTCGGATGCCGCAATGATGGACGGATTGCCCACCAGATGAAGCTCGCGTCCTTGATGACATGCGCGTTGACCAGCGTGTCGACGTAGTTCTGGTATTCGTGCAGCGTTTTGAACAGTGGCGGAAAGCCGGTGCGTGGCAATTCGTCGTAGGCCGCGAGCCGATAGCCGTGCAGCCCGGTGCGATGGCCCTGCCAGAACGGCGACGATGTGCTCAATGCCAATAGCAGCGGAAGAAACGGAATCGCACGGTACATGATTTCGACGCGTTGCGCCGGGTCCGGCACTTCCACGTGAACGTGCATGCCGCACAGCATGTCGCGGAAACCGACCATCTGCAGATCGGCGATCAGTTCGGCGTAGCGTTCCTTCGGCGTGTGCTGTTGCTCGTGCCAGAGAGCGAGCGGATGCGTGCCGGACGCCACGATGCCAAGACCGTGGCCGGTGGCGCGTCTGGCCAGAACGCTTCTGAATCTGTGCAACTGTTCGCGCGCTTGTGCCATGGTATCGCATGGTGCGGTCGCCACTTCGAGCTGCGACTGCAGCATTTCGTTGGTGACAAAATCGCCCAGTTCTTTTTTGCAGGCGCGAAAGAAACGCTCCGACATGACATGGCGCACATTGCGCGTGCGCATGTCGGTGACGAAATACTCTTCCTCGATGCCGAACCGGTAGTGGCCCATGAACGAAGCCCTCTTGGGGAGCGGCTGTGAGGCCGAACGTATCAGCGTTGCAGCATCCATAATCGTCAACCCGCTTAGGTTATACCTTCAAACGAGCCCAAAATTGACCCGGCCGAGGCGGCGCAGGGGCCGAACTCCTCAACGAACTTCACGGCTAAATGGTTGCTTGAACCCCCGCCGAATCCAACGCGAGAGCAACCCAGCAATGGGATCATTGCTGGACCGAAAGGCGGCACCTTTGTGGTTTGTGGATTTCCGGCCCCCGCGTCCTTCCCCGTTGCAATCTTGAGGGGCTTGTCCCTAATGTGCCGCCAACCGAAACCCAACACTCGGACCAGGAGTGACGTTGATGAGTGGGAATGGATTAAGCGAACGCCTACAGACGCCGATTTCGACCGCGGAGCTTGAGCGTCGGTGGAAGGCAGTGCGGGCCGCCATGGCGAAGGAGAAGGTCGACGTTCTGCTGATGCAGAACAACAACGACCACATGGGGGGCTACGTTAAATATTTCACCGATATGCCGGCCACCAACGGCTACCCCAACACCGTGATATTTCCGCGTGACGATGAGATGACAGTGGTGGCGCAGGGCCCGTTCGGCGGCGGCGAGGTCACCGCGCACGGCAACGGCACCTGGCGCGGGGTCAAGCGCATCCTGACGACCCCGAGCTATGCCTCCGCCCACTTCACCAAGGAATACGACCCCGAGCTCGCCGCCAAGGCGCTCGAACCCTACGCCAAGGGAACGATCGGTCTTCTGGGCACGTACCAAATGTCGTTTGCCATGGTCGATCACATCAAACGCAAATACATCGCGGCGAAATATGTCGATGCCAGTGAGCTGGTCGACCGCATCAAGGTCATCAAAAGCCCGGAGGAAATGGAACTCGTGCGCCGCGCTGCACTGATGCAGGACAGCGCCATGCAGGCCGCGTTCGCGGCGGTGAAACCGGGCATGCGCGACACCGAAGTCGCCGCCGTCGCCCAGCATTACAGTCAGGTCCACGGCAGCGAGAACGGCATCTATCTCTGCGCCTCGATGCCGCTCGGCAAGCCGGCAAAATTCGGCCAGCGCCACATGCAGAACCGCACCATCCAGAAGGGCGACCAGATCGCGCTGCTGGTCGAGGATTCGGGGCCCGGCGGCATGTACACCGAGCTTGGCCGCTCTTGCGTGGTCGGCAAGGTCCCGCAGCAGATGAAGGACGAGCTGGAGTTCTGCAAGGAATCCCGCAAGGTCACGCTCGACATGCTCAAGCCCGGCACGCCCTGCAAGGATGTGTGGGAGACATTCAACGCCTTCATGCGCAAGAACGGCCGGCCCGAGGAGGGACGGCTCTATTGTCATGGCCAGGGTTACGATCTGGTCGAGCGGCCGCTGGTGCGCTTCGACGAGCCATGGACGATCGAGAAAGACATGAACATCGTGGTGCACCCGACCTACATCCACGGCGGTTACCTGAATTGGCTGTGCGACAATTATTTCATCGGCGGCAACGGCCCCGGGCCTCGCCTGCACCAGTTTCCAGAAATCATTGTTGAGGTGGAGTAACCGTCTCGCGCGCGTCTGGCGCGGGTTCGCCGGCCCGTGGCGCACTCTCGGTCGGAGTGGGAGTTGGCGCTGGAGCTGGCGCGCGTTCGGCCGGAGCCGGGGGAGATTGTACGCGATCAACGGCCGCTGCCGGCTTGTGTTCGCCAGCCGGCTGCGCGTGATCGATCCGCGCGGCGATCCGCTGCCGGTAATCCTCGGTCAGCTTGTCGCCCAGTACGCCGCGATACTCGGCGAGCATATCGAGCGCGCGTTTGAACATCGCTTGCGCTTCCGGCAACTTCTGCGCCTTCACGTAAGCCATGCCGGCCCATTCAAGATATTGGATATTCTCGATCAGCAGGTCGGGCCACGGCGACTTCGCCGCCACCGGTAGATAGTCCTTCTTGATGATGTCGGCAGCTTCGATGAAACCCGCTGCCGCGCTCTCATGATTGCCGTTCCATTGCCGCAGCGATGCATCGACGGCGGCACGGAATGCCTCTTCACGAACTTTGTTCAACTGTTCCTGCGTGCGCTGCGGCGCCTGCTTGATGAGGTCCGACGCCATTGCGATGATCGTAATCGCCTGCTCGCGCACTTCGAGCATGAGAATGCGATCGTTCTTCGCCAGCGCCCAGCGGAACAGATTTTCCGCCCGCACGAACCGCGCCCAGTTCAAGGCCGAAGCGTGTTCCAGGTTTTTCGAATCGCGCTTGTACACCGCGGTCAGAATGTCTTCCGCCTGCGCGAATTGCGGCGCCGCTTCGGCGAAACGATTTTGTTTGCGTTTGAGCGCGCCGATGTTGCTGTAGATCGTCCCAAGATCCTCCGCCCATCGCGGATTGTCCCAGATCCGGTCCTTCAGCCCGTCGAGGCGATCGCGCGCCTCGACGAACCATTTGAGCGCCGCTTCGTCGTTGCCCAGGCGCGCTTCGACATCCCCGCGCTTGTTCATGATCCACGCCAGGTCGTGCTCGAACGCTGGGCCCTGATGTCCGAGGTCGATCACGCGCGCCCGCAGCAGCCGGGCCTTTTCGAACGCCTCGAGCGCTTGTTCGGACTGATTGAGGCGGTACAGCAAAATGTCGCCTTGGGCCTGATAGAGCTTCGCGAGCGAACGCATCCAGCGCCACGCGACTGCGGGATCGTTGCCGATTTTCAACAAGTCGTTGAGATCGGCAATTCCGCGCTCGTAGTGGACCTTCGCTTCCTCGTTATCGCCTTTTTCCCAATAAGTTGCGCCGATCAGACGCTCGGCTTGTGCGCGCAAGTGGCGCGCCTCGAGGTTGCCGGACTTGGCGAGCGGATCGAGAGTCTTGAATGCCTCCTGCGCTTCTTCGCGCGTGCGGTCGATTTTTCCGCGGTCGAGATCGATTTCGGCAAGCGTCAACGCAGTCCGCGCGCGCTGCTGCAGCGCACGTGCATTGCCTGACGCCACGGAGAATTTGGTGATCGCATCGCGCACCTGCTCGATCGCCGCATCGGTTGTATCCGGCTCCGCGCTGGGCCTCACGATCGCCGAAGCCGCATCGACGAGGGTCGCGATCGCGGATGTCGCGGCATCGAGGTGGCTCTGCGCCTGACGCCAGCTGTAGAGCGTAAAAGCCGCGATCAGCGCGAACACGACCGCGGCGACAGCCGCAAACGTGCCGCCGCGGCTGCGCGGACTTGCGCGTTGTTCGGACGAAACACGGACTACATCGCGCTCGGGCTTGGCCGCCTCAACGGGAAGATGCGATGCGATCCAGTCGCGCAGAAGTTTTTCGATCTGCGCATCGAAATCTGCCATGGTGGTGAAGGTATGAAACGCAGCGGCAAACTGTCCGTCGCGTGAGCGCAGCCAGCGCTCGAGAAAGCTCTTGAACAGCCGTCCTTGGTGATCGAGCAGCGCGAGGTCGCCCTCATCCGCCGACGAGCCCGGCACACGTTTCTGCAACACATGAATGTCCGGCAGCGCGCCGTCGGTCAATCGCGGCAATGCGGGCGGCAGTTCGCTGCCCGACTGTGCGCCGAATATCCCAATGACGATGTCGCAATCGCTCGCCTCGAGAATTTGCGGTTGCAGCGGCTGGTCGGCGGCTTTGTCCTCCCTGGGCAATATTTCGAACCGCACGCGGTCGGGAAACTCGCCATTGAGCCGCACCGCGATCGAATTCACGCGTAACCGTTCGTCCTCCACATCGTCCGATGCAGAGACCCGCAACCGAACAATCCGCGCACCCGCCATGAGAGGCTTGGTCACTTCCACGTGCGGTCCCCAGGCGATAACCCCATGTTGGGGCGTCTGAAATTAACACCATATTCGCATCCTCACGATGGCATTTTCGCACCACCTCTGGCTCTGGTTGAACGCGTGGTTATCGATTGCAGTAAATCTTAAGATTTACCGCGCGCTGTCAGTGCCGGCAGAAGACATGCGCCGCCCAGGACCGCCATCGCGGCCATGATCACGTAGCCAGAATTGCCAAGCGCAGCATAAAGCAGCCCCGAGGCGCCGGTCGCCGCTGCGTTTCCGATCGCCAAAATCGTTGCGAAATCGCCTTGCGCCGCCGCCGCGCGCTTGTCGCCCGCCATGCGGGAGACAAATTGGATGGCCCCGAGATGCGTAGCGCCGAACGACAAACCATGCAGACATTGTGCGAGCGTCAGTAGCGCCATCGGAGGATCGAAGGCCATGACGATCCAGCGAATTGTGGCGCCGGCTGCTCCGATGGCCAACAGCGTCGCGGGGCTCATGGCAAGCCGGCTGGACCACGCGAACAGCAGGATTTCGGCCACAACGCCGAGCCCCCAAAGCAGGCCGACGGAGGTGCTGGAAATGCCCTTGGCGGTCCAATCCACGGCCGAGAAGCCGTAATACAGCGCATGACTGGCCTGGATCAGACTGGCCGCCGCCGCGACTGTTAGGAATTTAAGCGATCCCCAGAAGTGACCGGCGGCAATGAGGTGCGCGTTTTCGCCGGGCGGCGCCGCATCAGGGCGGCGAAGCCCGAGCGACACCATGGCCAAGAGCGCGAACGCCGCAACGATCAGCCAAATCAGACGATCGGCGGCGATGACCGTCAGCAGCACGCCGGTAACAAGGTTGGCGACAATGAAAGCGATCGATCCCCACAGTCGTACGGGTCCATAGGCGCGGCGGCGCACATTCAGACCTTTAAGAGCATAGGCATCGGCCAGCGAAATGATCGGGCTGGAGACTACGGAGGCAAACGCGACGGCCAGGAGGATCGCAATGAATCCCTGCGAAAATCCGACGAATGCAAACCCGACGACGCTCGCACACGAGGCCGCAATCAGCCCTCTGCGCAAATCTCCGGCGCGGTCGACCGCGCGGTTGATGAGCGGCACCGCGATGATTCGCATCACGATCGGCACCGCCAGCACGATGCCGATGGCTTCCGCATCGAGCCCGCGCGCCTTGAGCCAGAGCGGAAAAAACGGAAACTGAATCCCGACCACGAGGAAGAGGGACGCGTACAGAACGGCGAGGCGCAGAGCAAAATCATCGGCCGGGCGTATAGTGGTCATTGGCTGCCGAACTTGCGCAGCGCGCGCCCACCGGTCAAGATCGCGTCCGGACAGTCAGCGGTATCGGACTTCATGCGCACGGCGAATTCCCTGATCGGCAGCCCGATCGAGCGCATCGAGGATTTGCGTTTCCTCCGGGGCCGCGGTGAGTACGTCGACGACGTGACCCGCGAAGGGGTTCTGCACGCCGCCATCCTGCGCAGTTCGATCGCGCATGGCCGTATTCGTTCGATCGATTGCAAGGCGGCGTTGGCGCGTCCCGGCGTGCGCGCCGTCATCACCGCCGCGGATATTGGCGAAGTGCCAACGATCACCTTGCGTCAGGAACTGCTGCCCGAGTTCAAACACTATCAGCAGCCGGTCATCGCGCACGAAAAAGTCCGCTATGCCGGCGAGCCGCTCGCCGTGGTGGTGGCGACAAACGTGGCCGCGGCCGAAGACGCGCTCGAGGCCATCGCGGTCGAGATCGAGAATCTATCCGTTGTTGCGGACCGCGATATGGCGCGGCGCAATGACGTAATGCTGTTCGAACCGGCCGGCACCAATTGTGCAACCAAGCTCACGGCCATTCGCGGCGACGCCGAAGCGGCATTTGCCACTGCGCCCTACGTGCGACGCGAGCGCTTCAAGGTTCAGCGGTTCACCGCCGTGCCCATGGAGCCGCGCGGGCTGCTCGCGCAATGGGACGCGGCCAAGTCCCATATGACGGTCTATGGCGCCGCCAAGGTCACGTTCCACAATCGCGCTATTCTCGCCAGGCACCTCGGCCTTTCCGAGGACACCATCACCATGGTGGAGCAGGATGTGGGCGGCGGCTTTGGCGTGCGCGGCGAGTACTATCCGGAGGATTTTCTGATTCCGTTCGCGGCGCGTAAGCTTGGGTGCGCGGTCAAGTGGGTGGAGGATCGCCGCGAACATCTGCTCGCCACCAACCACGCGCGCGATGTCGAATGCGAATTGGAGATCGCCTGTGCGCGCGACGGCACGATTCTCGGCCTCCGTGGCACCGCCGCCGCCGATCTCGGCGCCTATCTGCGCACCAACGGCGCGACCGCCGCGCGCAATGTCGCCCAGGTGCTTTCGGGGCCTTATCGTATTCCGAACATTCACATCGATGTCCTGCTGCTGATGACCAACAAGACGCCGTCCGGCACCTATCGCGGGCCGGGCCGCTTCGAGGCCGATTTCTTTCGCGAGCGGCTGTTCGATATGGTGGCGAACGACCTCAAGCTCGATCGCGTCGAATTCCGCCGCCGCAACTTGATCGCCGAAAACGAAATGCCCTACGCGCTCGCCAAGGTCGTCCCGCTCGACATCGAGACTGCGACCGACAGCGGTGACTATCGCGTCACTCTCGACCGCTGTTTGCAGGAATTCGGCTGGTCGCAGAAGCAGGCCATGCAAAGCAAGCCGATTGACGGCCGCTATCACGGCATCGCCGTTGGCTGTTACCTCGAAGGTGGCGGCTCCGGTCCGCGCGAGAATGCGCGGCTCGTGTTGGAAAGCGACGGTGCCGTGTCGGTCTATGTCGGCTCGTCCGCGATCGGGCAGGGGATCGAGACTATTTTCGCGCAGATCGCCGCCGATGCGCTGGAATTGCCGCTCGCGCGCATTCGCGGCGTATTTCACGGCTCCACCTTCCATGTCACGCGCGGCTATGGCTCATACAGTTCCCGCGCCACCGTCATGGGCGGCTCGGCCATTGTCGCTGCTGCCGAGAATTTCCGCGCGGCGCTCCGCGCGGCGGCGGCGAAGCGCCTGAACTGCCGAGTTGACGACATCGTGCTTTCCGAGGACAAGGCGCACGGCCCGAAAGGCACAACCATCGCTTTTTCCGCGCTCGCCGCCGACGGCATTTCGGCCGACGGCACTTATGCCAGCAAGATGCGCACCTATAGCTATGGCGCGCATGCGGCGCATGTGGCGGTCGATGCCAAAACCGGGTGCGTGTCGCTGCTCGACTATGTCGCGGTCGAGGACGTTGGCCGCATCATCAATCCTGCGACACTGCACGGCCAGACGCTTGGTGCCATCGTGCAAGGGCTTGGCGGCGCACTTCTGGAAAATCTCATCTATGACGAGCAGGGCCAGTTGCTTACCGGTTCGCTTGCCGATTATCTGCTGCCGACCGCGAGTGATTTTCCTGTCATCCGCGCGGTCGCCCTCGAACTCAAGCCCGCGCCGCACAACCCGCTCGGCGCCAAAGGGGCGGGGGAGGGCGGCATCATTCCGGTCGGCGGGGTGATCGCGAATGCCGTGGCCAATGCGCTGTCCTCCTTTGGCGTTGAGCCTCGCGAATTGCCGCTCACGCCGCCCCGCGTCTGGGAATTGATTCGGAAAGTCCGAGCATGAGCTGGCTTGTTTTCGCACTTTGCGGTCCTGTGCTTTGGGCGACCTCCACGCACTTGGACAAGTATCTGGTCGAGCGATATTTCAAGGACACCGACGTCGTGGTGCTCCTGCTCTTCACCGCGCTCATGGGGCTCGCGCTGATGCCTCTGATCGCGACTTTCGAGCCCGGCGTATTCCGCCGTGACGCATTGAGCATCGCACTCATGTCGCTCTCCGGCATTCTTTACATGGGCGCGATAGTCTTCTATCTGCGTGCATTGCAAGGCCATGAGGCGTCGGTCGTGGCGCCGTTCTTTCAATCCTCCCCCTTGTTTGGCTACGCCCTCGCCTATTTCATCCTCGGTGAAAAGCTCACCGGCACGCAGCTTGCCGGCGGTGCGCTGATCGTGTTCGGTGTTCTCTTCGTTTCGATCGGCTTCGGCCCGAAACGCGAGCGCTTTCGCTGGCGGCTGGCCGCGTTGATGATCGCTTGTGGTTTTGTCCTGTCGCTGTCGACGTTGATCTTCAAGGCGTTCGCCCTGCGCGACGAGTTCTGGGCCACCACGTTCTGGATGTTCGCCGGCGAAGCGGTCTTCGGCGCCTGTTTCCTCTCCATCGGCACCTACCGGGGGCAGTTTTTCAAACTTCTTCGCTCAAATGGTAGTGCCCTGCTTGCCATCAACGCTTCCAACGAGCTCATCAACGTCGGTGGGGGCCTGTCCAATCGCTACGCATTGCTGTTCGCGCCGCTCTCCATCGTGCAGGCTATCGGCTCGACCACGACGCTCTTTGTGTTCGCAATCGGCGTGATGGTGACCCTGCTGTTTCCGAAACTTAGCCGCGAGGATCTCTCGGCGCGCGAATTCGTATCCAAGGGCATTGCCGCTGTCCTGGTTGCAGCCGGCGTAACGCTGGTGAGCCGCTAGATCTTCGAAAGCTCTTGGGTCGAACGCGCGAATAATTCTTCCGCTGACACTTTCCGCGCGGAGAGCCCCTGGTCGAACGAGTAGCCTGCGAGCGTTTCGATCACATGCCGGTTCACCTCCAGCCCGTAGCTCCAATAATCCTCACCCATCGCGCGCTTGAGCCGCTCGTATTCGTAGACGCTCCACGGCAGCGAGCAGGCGAGGTGCCCGATCTGCTCGAATTCCTTCATGCAGATCTCTTTGGCCTTGATGAAGGCCTTGAACACGCTGACGGCCAGCCACGGATGTTGCTCCACCAGCGTGCGGCGTATTCCGATCAGATGCATGATCGGAAACATCTTCGTTTTTCGAAAATACTCCTCCTCCGCCTTTGGATAGTCGGGATAGAGCCGCGCGACATTCGGCGCGCCGCGCCGGAAGCATGACGGCGCCCGCGCGCCGATCATGCCGTCGAGCTCGCCGGTCTCCAGCATCTGCGACAGCGTGCGATCGCGCGGGATGTCCTTCAGGACGATATCCGCCGGCAGTTTGATTGGTGTGCGCTCGTCGCGGCCCGGCTCCTCGATCCCGCCGCGCCGCCATTTGATGTCGCGCGGCTCGACGCCGTGTTGATCCTTCAGTATGCCGCGGATCCAGACATTCGCCGTGATCTGATATTCGGGCAGGCCTATGGTTTTCCCTTTCAAGTCCTCCGGCCGTTTGATGCCGCGATCGGTGCGGATGTAGATGCCGCTGTGCCGGAACAGCCGCGAGACGAAGGCGGGGATGCCGACGTAATGCGCGCTGCCTCGCGCGCAGTTGACGATGTGGCTCGATAGCGACATTTCCGTCACATCGAATTCCTGGAACTTGAATGCGCGGTGGAAGGCTTCCTCGGGCTCGAGCATCACCGCGGTCACATCGCAGCCTTCGATCTTGGCGCGGCCGTCGAAGATCGCGCGGGTGCGGTCGTAGTCTCCGACGGCGAGGCTCAAAGTCACGGCCATCACGGTTCTCCAGCTGGTTGCGGGGACGTTATCATATCTCCCGCGCCCACCAACGTTGACGACGTGATTGCGGACGGGGATAGTAGGCCGTTGCAGGCTCGTCCATCGCAAGCTCCGGCATGAAACTCCCTCAATTCGAATATGCCTGCCCGACGACGCTCGCCGATGCGGTGGCGCTGCTCGCCGCGCGCGGCGACGCCAAGGCGCTCGCCGGCGGCCAAAGCCTGATGCCGATGATGGCGTTTCGCATCGCGCAGCCGTCGCTGCTGGTCGATCTGCGCAAATTGCCCGGCTTGCGCGAGATCAAGATTTCCAACGATGGCGTGCGGCTTGGTGCGCTGGTACGCTGGCGCGATATCGAGGATGACGCACGGCTTGCGACCGCGCACCCGCTGCTGAAAGCTGCTGTCGCGCACGTGGCGCACTATCAGATCCGCAACCGCGGTACCGTTGGCGGCAGCATCGCTCACGCCGATCCTGCTGCTGAAATGCCCGGCATTGCGGTGACCTGCGATGCCGAAATCGTTGTGATGGGAAAATCCGGCGCCCGCACCATGATGGCCGCCGATTTTTTTCGCGGTGCGTTGACGACGTCACTCGGTCCCGACGAGATCATTACCGAGGTGCGCCTGCCGCCCTGGCCTTTGGCGCGCCGCTGGGGATTTCAGGAATTCGCCCGCCGTCGCGGCGATTTTGCCATGGCCGGTGCTGCGGTCTTCTACGATCTCGACAAGTCCGGCAAAGCGAGCAACCCGCACATCGGGGTCATCGGCATTGGTGACAAGCCGCATCGCGTCACTGCCGCTGAAAATGCGCTTAACGGCAGGATTGTCGACGCCGCCGCAATCGCGCAGGTCGAAGCCGCAGCCTCTGCCGCGGTCTCACCGCAGGATGACATTCATGCCAGCGCCGCCTATCGCCGTGCGCTGGTTGGCACGTTGATCGAGCGCGCGCTGACAAGCGCGGCAGGATAGCCATATGCCGGTACGCTTCGAGGTCAACGGGAAATCGGTCAGCATCGACGTCGAGCCGCGCATGACGCTGGCCGATTGTCTGCGGCATCAATTGCGCCTCACCGGCACGCACATCGGCTGCGAACACGGCGTATGCGGCGCCTGCACCGTGCTCGTGGACGGCGCGGCGGTGCGATCGTGCCTCATGCTCGCGGTGCAGGCCGAAGGAAGCAAGGTTGTCACCGTCGAAGGCCTTTCCAACGACGACGATCTCACGCCGCTGCAAAAATCCTTCCGCAAGCATCACGCCCTGCAATGCGGTTTTTGCACGCCCGGCATGATCACCACCGCGCACGCGCTGCTGAGCGAGGAGCCCGACTGCGACGCCGATCGCATTCGCGATGTGCTGTCCGGCAACATCTGCCGCTGCACCGGTTACATCTCGATCATCGAGGCCGTGCTCGATGCGCGGGCTGCCTACAAGAACGGCGGCAAGCCATGAAGAACACCTTCATCGGCAGCCCGTTGGAGCGCCGCGAGGACCTGCGCTTCCTGCGCGGCCGCGGGCAATACGTCGACGACCTCGCGCCGCAAAACCTGCTCTATGCCGTCATATTGCGAAGCGCGGTCGCTCACGGGCGCATCGTTGCGATCGACACGTCGGCCGCGCTGAAAATTGCGGGCGTTCGTGCCGTTATCACCGCCAAGGACATGCCCGGCGGCCCGCCGATCATTCCCATGCGGCTGCAACCGCTGCCCGAGTTCAAGCCGTTCGAACAGCCGGTCATCGCCTACGACAAAGTACGCTACGTCGGCGAGCCGATCGCGGTCGTGCTGGCAACGAGCGTGGCAATCGGCGAAGACGCGCTCGAAACCATCGACGTGGAGATCGAGTCGCTGCCGGCTGTGGCCGATTGGCAAGTGGCAGCGCGGGACGAAAGCCTCCTGTTCGAAAGCCAAGGCACCAATCGCTCGCTCGTTTTCCAGGCGCGCAAGGGCGACGCCGATGCGTCATTTGTCAATGCGCCCTATGTGCGGCACGAGCGCATGCGAACGGGCCGCCATTATGGGCTCACGCTCGAGCCGCGCGGCGTGATGGCCGAGTGGGATGCAGCGAACGGCAAATTGACGGTGTCCGGCGCCGCGAAAGTTCCCTTCTTCAACCGACGAATTCTTGCCAAGCAGATCGGCCTCCCGGAAGACTCGATCGAAATGATCGAGAACGACGTCGGCGGCGGCTATGGCGCGCGCGGCGAATTTTATCCTGAGGATTTCTTGATTCCGTTTGCGGCTCGCCATATCAACCGCCCGGTGAAATGGATCGAGGACCGGCGAGAGAACCTGATGGCCATGAATCACGCGCGCGAAACCGAGGCTGAACTGGAGGTGGCCTGCGCGCGCGACGGAACGCTGCTCGCCATCCGCGGCCAGATCCATACCGACATGGGCGCCTATATGCGGACCAATGGCGCCGTCGGTGCGCGCAATGTCGCGCAGTTCCTCGCCGGGCCCTACCGCGTGCCGCACATCAAGATCGATTCCCAGCTCTGGATGACCAACAAGACGCCGGTCGGCACCTATCGCGGTCCTGGACGCTTCGAGGCCAACTTCTATGTCGAGCGCCTGCTCGACATGATCGCCGATGATCTCGGCATCGATCGGATCGAGCTGCGGCGCCGCAATCTGATTACTGCTGCCGAGCAGCCTTATGGTGTCGCGACCGTCCAGCCCACCGACGCCAAGGACGAGTACGACAGCGGCGATTATCGCGCCACGCTCGATCGCGCGTTAAAGGAGATCGACTGGCCGCAGGCCTCGAAGCTCGGTGGCCAATTGATCGATGGCAAATACCATGGCGTCGGCGTCTCGTGCTTCATCGAAGGCGGCGCCGCCGGCCCGAAGGAAACCGCTCGGCTGGAAGTCAACGATGACGGCACGATTTCGGTTTTCCTCGGCACGTCTTCGGTCGGTCAGGGCGTCGAGACGGTGTTCGCGCAGATTGCCGCTGATGCGCTCGAACTGCCGATCGAGCGCATCCGTCATGTCCATCATGGCTCGACGGCCTATGTGAGCGACGGCTATGGCGCGTATCATTCGCGTTCTACCGTCATGGGCGGCTCGGCCGTACTCGATGCCGCCAACAGTTTCCTCGCGGCGATCCGTGCAGCTGGCGCCAAGCGTCTTGGTTGCGCACCGCCCGCCATCAAGATTGACACTGACAAAATCAGCGGTCCTGACGGCCAATCGCTCCCGCTGAAGCAATTTGCCGGGCTGAGCGCCGAAGGCGCGTTCCTCAACAAGAAACACACCTACAGCTACGGCGCCCATGCGGTGCACATCGCGGTCGATCCAAAACTCGGCCGCATCGACATCATCGATTACGTGATGGTGCAGGACGTGGGTCGTGCGGTCAATCCGCTCACGCTGCGCGGCCAGATGGTCGGCTCGCTGGTGCAGGGCCTCGGTGGCGCTATGCTCGAGCATTTGCAGTATGACGAGGACGGGCAGTTTCTCACCGGCTCGCTCGCCGACTACCTGCTGCCGACCGCAAGCGACTTCCCCAATCTGCGCTGCGTCGTGCTCGAAGATTTCCCCTCGCCGATCAATCCACTCGGCGTCAAGGGCGCGGGCGAGGGCGGCATCATCGCAGCCGGCGGCGCCATCGCCAACGCCGTGGCGAATGCGCTGCGGTCTTTCGGCGCAGACCCGCGCCAGCTGCCGCTCACCCCGACTTACATCTGGGAGTTGGTGCAAGCCGGCCAGCGCAAAGCAGCAGCGGAATGACCGCGTTGACGCGCCCTGTCGTCGAAGCCTAGATTCAAGCAAACATCAAACAGGAGCGTTTCATGAGTGTTGCACGGCATCCGCGCCCGAAGGAGCTCGAGGGCGTTCCCATCGAAGAGATCATGAAGAAGTACGTCGGCCGATTCCGCGAGAAGAAGCCGGATTGGGCCGCGTTCGAGGACGCCAAGATCGAGGGCTTCAAACGCGCGCAGCATCGCTTCATCGGCGCTGGCGGCTCCGGCAAGCACGGCGACCCAACCGTCATCCCGGCTGGAAATTTCACGCTCTCGATCATGTATGTCGAGCCCGGTCAGGGCAATGCCGCGCACACGCACGAAGTGGAGGAATGCTTTTTCGTACTGCAAGGTTACCTCGACGTGTTTGTCGAGGACGAAAGCGGCAAGCGCCTCACCACGCGACTCGGGCCGTGGGAATGCATTTCCTGCCCCGCTGGCGTGATCCATGGCTATCAGAACGACAGCCTCGAGCCGGTCTATTTTCAAGTGATGCTCGGCCGCGGTCGGCCGGAAACCATGGGCTACGCCGACGACGAGCTTTACAAGCGGCGCGACGCCCACCTCAAGGCGGTGTAGGCGCGTTTCACTCTGCTGCAACCACGCGCTGCACTTGCCATTGCGCGAGCAGCGCGCGCAGCGATGCCGGTTTGATCGGCTTGTTCAGCAGTTGAATGTTGTGCTCGCGTGCGATTAAACGAATGTCCAAATTGCGATCGGCGGTGATCAGAATCGCCGGTAGTTCCGTCCCCAAGCGGCGGCGCAACTCGACGATGGCCTCGATGCCGTTGCCCTGGCCGAGGTAATAATCGACCAGCAGCCCGTTGAGCGCGATTTGTGTCTCGGAAAGGGCGCCGATCGCGGTCGCCAGGTCCGGTGCCTTGACCACCTGGCAGCCCCAGCCGCCGAGCAGCGCCTCCATGCCGTCGAGAATCTTCGGCTCGTCGTCGATGCACAGCACGGACATGCCGATGAGCTGCCCGCGATCGAGGCTGACGAGTTTGCGCTGCGTTTCCCGTAGCGGCAAAGCGTTCGATATCGGGACCGTGACCGAGAAACGCGAGCCCCGCCTGATCTCGGATTTCAGTTCCACGTTGTGATTGAGCACGCGCGCGATACGCTCGACGATCGACAAGCCCAATCCAAGCCCGCGCGCGACCTTTGCGCCATCGTCAAGCCGGTGGAATTCGCGGAAGACGACGCGTTTTTTTGAAGCCGGAATGCCGAGGCCGGTATCAAACACGTCGATCCGCAGGCGTGTGCGCCGGCGCCGGCAGCCGACCAGCACGCGGCCCTTCGGCGTGTATTTGATCGCATTGGAGACGAGATTCTGCAGCAGCCGCCGCAGCAGCCGGCGATCCGAGCTCACGCGCAATGAGCACGGCATGAATTTCAACGAAAGGCCCTTTTCGCGCGCCATCGGCGCGAACTCGACTTCCAGTTGCCGCATCAGGTCGTTGATGCGGAAGGTGACGATTTCGGGTTTCAACGCGCCGCTGTCGAGCCGCGACATATCGAGCAGCGCGCCGATGATTTCCTCGACCGCTTCAAGCGATGCATCGACGTTGGCGATTAGCCGCGCGTCCTCGTTGCCCGCCTGCCGCTCGGTCAACGATGTCACGTAAAGGCGGGCCGCATTCAACGGCTGTAGAATGTCGTGGCTTGCGGCGGCCAGGAAGCGGGTCTTGGAGACGTTGGCGTCCTCCGCATCGGCCTTGGCGCGCTCGAGTTCCGCGTTGAGCCGCGTGAGCTCGGTGGTCCGCTCGCGCACCCGCATTTCCAGCGTCGCATTGGCGCGCTCGAGCGCTTCCGCCGCGGCAACCGTGGGCGAGATATCCGTCACCGTCATCACCATGCCGCCGTCGGGCATGCGGTTCGTGCGCAGCTCGCAGACCAGCCCGCGCTCGGGAAACCGCGCCAGAATTGGCTCGCTGCGCGCCGCATGATGCTCGACGTGCGTGCTCATCACGGTTTGTATCGTGTCCGAGGCAAACGCCCCGTGGTCGGCGTTGCTCCGCAATATTTCGTCAAGTCCGGTTCCGACTCGCGTGAGTTCGGGCGGCAGGTCGAGGATTTCGCCGAACTGCCGGTTCCAGCAGATCAGGCGGAGATCCTTGTCGTAGACCGCGATGCCCTGCCGCACGTGATCGAGCGCCGTCTGCAGGATTTCTCGGTTGTAGTGAATCGCGGCATTGGCGTCGTCGAACGCTTTGAGCGCTGCCTTTGTCGACAACGTGCGTTTTCGCAGCAAAAGCGACATCACGAGCCGCGATGATGCAGCCCCGATCGCCGACGCGAGCAAATGCTCGGCATGGCGGACCAACTGGAAGTCCGCTTCCGCCTGCGGATCGAGACTGATGCGGCGCGCCGTGGCAAAGGTCTGTAGCGCCGCGCGTGTGCGCTCTTCACCCAGATAGCGCGCGACGGTGGTCGTGAGCTCCTCGACCGTCACCGTGGAGCGCCACAAAAAACCCGGACTGATCGGAGCCAAATGCGTGGGAACGAACAGTTCCGACTGCAGCCGTTCGATCGATGTCGGTTTGCGCCACAGCGAGAACCCGACATAGGCGAGAATGTTCAACGTGAGCGACCAGACCACGCCATGCACCAGCGGATGCAGATCGAGACCGAACAACGCCTGCGGTCTAAGCCATGCAATGCCCCAGGGACCGTCGGTCAGTATTTGCCTTCCGATGATGCCGACGTCGGCAATGCTCGGCAGCAGCAGCGTATAGGCCCAGGCCGAAACACCGATCGTCAACCCGGCAATCGCGCCGCGCGAGGTGCTGCGGCGCCAGATCAGGCCGCCAAAGAAGGCCGGCGCAAGTTGTGCGATCGCCGCAAACGAGAGCAGTCCGATTGCGGCGAGCTGCGCATCTCCTGCCAAGCGGTAATAAAGATATGCCAGCAGGAGAATCAGGAAGATGGCGGCGCGGCGCACCGTCAGCAGCAACCCGCCGACATGCTCGCGGCCGCTGATGAAAGCTTCGCGTCGCTGCAAGACCCACGGCACCACGATATCGTTCGACACCATGATCGACAGCGCAACCGATTCGACGATCACCATCGCCGTTGCCGCCGACAGACCGCCGACGAACGCCGCCAGCGCCATGAGGTTGGAACCGCCGGTCAACGGCAACGCGAGCACGAACATGTCGCTGTCGACCTTGCCGAGCGGAAACTTCAACAGGCCGGCCAGCGCGATCGGCAGCACGAACAGATTGATCAGCACGAGATAGAGCGGGAACAACCACGCCGCGCGCTTGATCTCGCCTTCGTTGTTGTTCTCGACCACCATGACGTGGAATTGCCGCGGCAGCAGCACGATGGCGACGATCGATAGCGCTGTCATCGCCGCCATCAATCCAAGTTGCGGCTCTCGCGTCAGCACGGCGGCGGTGTTTGCTTGTTTCATCGCCTGCGAGAACAACGCCGCTGGCCCATCGAATAGCCAGAAAGTCACGAACACGCCGACCGCGAGAAAGGTGACGAGCTTGACGATCGATTCCGTGGCGATCGCCAGCATCAATCCATTCTGATGCTCGGTCGCATCGATATGGCGCGTGCCGAACAGGACTGCGAACGCCGCCATCAACAGCGCGACAACCAGTGCGATGTCGCCGAACCACGCCTGTTCGAATCCTGTTTTGGTCGTGATGTGCAGCAGGATCGTGCCGACCGAGGATGACACGGCCTTCAGCTGGAGTGCGATGTACGGAATGGTCCCGATGATCGCGATCAGCGCGACCGCGGCTGCCACTGTCTGATCCTTGCCGTAACGGGCCGCGATGAAATCGGCGATCGAGGTGATGTTATGCGCCTTTGCCAGCCGGACCACGCGCATGATCAACGGCCAGCCAAGTCCGATCATCAGGATCGGCCCGATATAGATCGTCAGAAAATCGTATCCGGTGCGCGAAGCCAGGCCCACCGACCCGAAGAACGTCCACGACGTGCAATAGATGGCGAGCGAGAGGGGGTAGATCAGCGCGCGCAGGCGGCCGCTGCGGCTGCCTTGCCGCATCTTGTCGCCAGCGCTGGCAATCACGAACAGCAGGCCGATGTAGCCGAGCGCCACCGCGACGACGAGCCAGCCTTGCAGCATACGCACTCCTGCGCCACCCGGGGTTCGACCCCAAAGGGCCCCGGAACCCCTCCCTTACGCTAGGTCACCACAGAAGGCGTGGGATTGTCCACCGTGCGTTGATGCACGTATAAGGCACGCGCAGTTTCGAGAGGTACGTGGGCCGGAGGGGCCCCGCTGATGGAGGAGGCAAGCATGCTCAAGAAATTTCGCGACTTCGCCCTGCGCGGCAACGTGGTCGATCTCGCGGTCGGCGTCGTAATCGGCGCAGCCTTCGGGAAGATCGTGGAGTCGATGGTTGGTGATATTTTCATGCCGGTCATCGGAGCGATCACGGGTGGCATCGATTTTTCCAACTACTTCACTCCATTGTCGCCCAAGGTTCACGCCGCCACGCTCGCCGAAGCAAAGAAAGAGGGCGCTGTTCTGGCCTGGGGCAACTTCATCACCATCACCATCAATTTCATCATTATTGCGTTCGCGTTGTTTGGCGTCGTCAACCTGTTCCAGCGCCTTCGCCAAACCGAGGAGACCAAACCCGCCGCTCCTCCGCGCCAGGAGGTGCTGCTGGCCGAGATTCGCGATCTGTTGGCCAAAAAATAATCCTTGCAGTTCCGGGGCTTGCATGCCGCAAAGAACCGGCGTTATTTAATAGGCGGTGGAAATAAGAAGTGGCGACTCGGCCTGTGGTCGAGTTGGATGCGTGCGGAGGAACCACCAATAATGGGGCAGGATACAAGAACTCACGCCGTCGCGACCGACGGCGCCGAGCGGCAGCGCTTTCCGGGCCAGGAACGCCTCACGCAGCGCGAACGCGAGGTTCTGGCTGAGATCACCGGCGGGGCCTCCAACAAGGAAGCCGGTCGCCGCCTCGGTATCAGCCCGCGCACCATCGAGGTCCATCGCGCGCGCATCATGGACAAACTCGGCGCCAAGAATGCCGCCGATCTCGTTCGCATCACGTTGAACGAGGGCCGCAATATCTGAACGCAACACCGCCCTTATTTGACGATCGCGCGCGGGCGCGGCATTGATCGCGCCCGATGGTCTCCGCTTCCATCCCCAAAGACCGGTTGTTGCGTACCGCAGAAACCTTGCTGTTCGGCGCCGGCGGAGCCGCGGTTTTCAGCCTGCTCGGTTTTCCAGCCGGTCTCGTCTCCGGCTCGCTGTTGACGGTAGCGACCGCAGCGCTTCTCGGGCGGCCAATGCTGGTTCCGCTGCCGCTCACCCGCGTCATTTCCGTGCTGGTCGGCATATCGCTCGGCGCGGTGGTCACTCCTGAGACGCTTCACGGGGTCGTGACGTTTCCGCTCAGCATTGCCGTGCTCTCGGTCGCCACCATTTGCATGATCGTTGCAACCACATCGTATCTTCGTCTGTTGCACAGCTGGGACATGCGTTCCGCGGTTTTGGGCGCAAGCCCGGGCAGCCTGGCGCAAGTGATGACGCTCGCCGCCGAATTCGGCGCTGACCTTCGCGCCATCGCCATTGTTCAAGTGATGCGTGTCGTCCTGCTCACCATCGGCATCCCGACCGGGCTCGCAGCGTTCGGATTGAGCGCAACCATTTCATTTACGCAGCGTGCGGGGCTTGCACAGGCTTCGCTCGCGGAGCTTTTGATCCTTATCGCGGTTTCGGCATCGACGGCCCTCATCTCGGTAATGTTCCGGCTTCCGGGCGGGGTCCTTCTCGGCGCCATGGTCGGCTCTGGTTTTTTGCACGGAACCGGGCTGATCCGTTCCGCCTTGCCGGCTTGGTTGGTCATGGCTGCGGTGATCGGCGTTGGTTCCTTCACCGGTTCGCGTTTTGCCAATACCGCACCGCGCGCCTTGTTGCGTTATATCGGGCCCGCGCTCGGATCATTCGCGGTTGCTCTTTCGGTTGCATCGGCATTCGTGCTGTTGTTGACCTCACTGCTGCCCATCCGAATTGCCGATGCGGTGGTTGCGTACTCACCCGGTGCGCAGGACACGATGATGGTGCTTGCACTCTCGCTTCATCTCGATCCGATATTCGTCGGCGCGCATCATCTGTGGCGGTTCATGCTGGTGTCTTTGTCGTTGCCGTTCCAGGTGCGGCGCGCCGGCAATATTCCATCGCGCGCGCGCGATCTCCCGCGCCAGCGGCTACCGTTTGAGGATTAGAGCATGCTGGAATAATAAAGAGCTTACTCCGCCGCGAGCGGGCGGGTCTTCAGCTTCAGTCCGAGCCGATCCCAGACGTCAAGCAGGCTTTCGGCGAGCGCGTCGATCAGCGCGTCGTCGTGATAAGGCGTCGGTGTGATCCGCAGCCGTTCGGTACCTTTTGGCACCGTCGGATAATTGATCGGTTGTATGTAGATGCCGTGGACCGACAGCAGCAGATCGCTGGCCGCTTTGCATTGCTCCGGATCCCCGACCATGACCGGCACGATATGCGTGGGCGTCGTCATCACCGGCAGACCGGTGGCGGTGAGCACCGCCTTGGTCCGTGCGACTCGATCCTGCTGGCGCTCGCGCTCCCAGCTCGATGTTTTCAGATGCCGGATGGCCGCCACCGCAGCGGCGCAAACCGGTGGCGGCAGGGCCGTGGTGAATATGAATCCGGGCGCGTAGGAGCGCACCGCGTCGCAGAGCGCCGAGCTCGCCGCGATGTAGCCGCCGAGCCCGCCGAAGGCCTTGCCGAGCGTGCCCTCGATGACGTCGATCCGATGCATGGCGCCGTCGCGTTCGGCAACGCCTGCGCCGCGCGGTCCATACATGCCGACGGCATGCACCTCGTCGAGATAGGTCAGCGCCCGGTATTTCTGCGCCAGATCACAGATCGCATTGATCGGCGCCACGTCGCCGTCCATGGAGTAAATGCTCTCGAACGCGATCAGTTTCGGCCGATCGCCGGCCGCGCGCAGCAGTTGCTCGAGATGCGCAAGATCGTTGTGCCGGAAGATCTGCTTCTCGCAATTCGCTCCGCGGATACCCGCAATCATCGAATTGTGGTTATAGGCGTCCGACAGGATAACGCAGTTCGGCAGGAGTTTTGCGATGGTCGCGATACCGGTTTCGTTCGACACATAACCCGAGGTGAACACCAGCGCCGCTGGCTTGCCGTGCAGGTCCGCCAATTCGTGCTCGAGCTCAACCAGCGGATGATTGGTGCCGGCGATATTGCGGGTGCCGCCCGCGCCCGTACCCATGCGCGTCGCGGTCTCCACCATCGCGCCGATCACCTTGGGGTGCTGGCCCATGCCGAGGTAGTCGTTGGAGCACCAGAGCACCACCTCGCGCGGGCCCTGCGGTGAGTGCCACACGGCATGCGGGAATCGGCCGGCGATTCGCTCTAAATCCGCGAACACCCGATACCGACGCTCGCTCCGCAGCCGGGACAGCGCCTCGGTGAAATATGCCTCGTAATTCATGAGATTGCGTCACTCCCGCAGCCGGCCTGGCTCGTCTGGTAACCATTTTTAGAAGGCTTCTAGGGTCGTTGTCGAGTTACAAAAAGCCGCGAATACGACCATGTGATCTTTGGCTCCACGGCAAAGCACCGAAATCCGCTTTCATGAGCCGGTTGCCGCCGTTATGCCGGGACCGCATACTGGACTTGCTAGAACCGTAGAGGGGCGACTGAATGCACAAGATCGCAATACCGCAATCCGTGATCGACCGAGTGATAACGCGGCACGGCCGCGAGCACGTCCATGACGATCTCGACCCGAAGAGGACCGCGCTGATCGTCGTCGACATGCAGAATGCCTTCATGCTGCCGGGCGTCGCGCATTCACTGTGTTCGATGGCGGAAAAGATTGTGCCCAACATCAACCGGCTCGCAACGACGGTGCGCGAGACCGGCGGAACGGTGGTTTGGATCAAGACCATCTATACCGATGAGACGCTGAAGACCTGGTCGACCCTCTACGGCATGCTCGGCCCGACACGCAGCGCAAAGCGCGCCGGCGCGCTCACCCCCCGCAGCAAGGGCCATGATCTGTGGGCCGCGCTCGACGTGCGAAAAGACGATCTGATCGTCGAAAAGGACCGCTACAGCGCCTTCATCCAGGGCTCGTCCAAGCTTGCCGAAGAGCTACGCAAGCGCAATCTCGATACACTCCTGATCACCGGCACCGTGACCAACGTATGCTGCGAATCGACCGCGCGCGACGCCATGATGCTCAATTTCAAGACCATCATGGTGAGCGACGGCAACGCGGCCATGACCGACGAGGACCACAACGCTTCACTCATCAGCTTCTATCTGGTCTTCGGCGATGTGATGTCGACCGACCTTGCGATCGCTTGCCTCACGCGCAACGCGAGCAAAGGCCTGGCCGCCGCCGAATAGGCCTGTTACGCACGAGGACATCGCCGTGATCAGGACGGTGACCGGAGATATCGCGGAAATATCCGGCCGCATCCTGGTCCATGAGCATTTGCAGATCGATCTCTCGGCCCAGAAAGGGCCGAACAACGTCATCGGCAAGACCGAAGAGGCCGACGTCATCGACGATTTGCGCAAGGCCAAGACCCATGGCCTCGCCGCCATCGTCGACTTGAGTGCGCCCCATTGGGGCCGCGATCCGATCGCCCTGCGACGCATCAGCGAGCAAGCCGGCGTCGCGGTCGTGTGTGCCGCCGGCTTCTACTGGGATCCGTTTCCCGAGTTCGTCATCAATGGTTCCGTCGAAGCGCTGCGCGACGCCATGATTGCCGAGGTCGAAAACGGCATCGGCCAGACCGGGATTCGCTGCGGCGTCATCAAGGTTGGCACCGCACGCGGCACGCCCGGAGAAATGGAGGCGCGCCTGTTCAAGGCCGCCGCCGGCGCGGCCAAGGCGACCGGCGCCGCCGTCATCACCCACACCTCGAGTCCGGACCAGGCGCCGTGGCATGTGGACGTGCTCACGCGCGCCGGCATGGATATGTCGCGTGTCGTCATCAGCCACATGGGCGCAGCTCGCAACGTCGAAGAGCTGGCGTCAATAGCGCGCTCCGGCGTCTACC
This sequence comes from Xanthobacteraceae bacterium, assembly GCA_035501735.1. Taxonomy (GTDB): domain Bacteria; phylum Pseudomonadota; class Alphaproteobacteria; order Rhizobiales; family Xanthobacteraceae; genus PNAI01. The sequence goes on from DATJVR010000025.1 coordinate 48,516, forward strand.
TCGGCATCGACAAGGTAAGTTTCCCGAAAGGGCCGACCAACGTTCAGCTCGCCGATCTTGTGCGCGAGGCTTGCGCGCGCGGGCTCGAGCGCCAGCTCATTCTCTCCTCAGACGTGGCGCGTAGGACGTTCCTTCACCGTTATGGCGGCCGCAGCTACAGCACCGTATTTGCCGATTTCGTGCCGATGCTGCGCGAACGCGGACTTTCGCAGGCCCTGATCGAGAGCATGCTGCGCGACAACCCGGCACGGCTGCTGCATCTCGCCGCTGTAAATTAGGGATTGCAGTCGCAAAATCCATGCGCTTTGCTGATCATTGAAATCGGGGTTCAACCAATGACGCTTCGTTTGGCTGGCCGTGTTGCCATCGTCACCGGCGGCGGCCACGGCATCGGCAAGGCCTACGCCCATCGGTTTGCCGAGGAGGGCGCCAAGGTGGTGATCGCCGAACTTGACGGCGCCGCCGCAACCGCAGTCGAGCAGGAGCTCCGCCGGCGCAATCTCGAGGCGCTTGGACTACGCACCGACGTTGCGGACGAGGCAAGCGTCGCCGACATGGCGCAACGTACGCTCGCGGCGTTTGGCCGCATCGATATCCTGATCAACAATGCGGCGGTGTTCGCCACCGTGCCGATGTCGCGGCTGCCCTTTGACCAGATCACGCCGGCGGAGTGGGACAAGCTGATGACGGTGAACCTCAAGGGCACCTGGCTCGCCTGCCGCGCGGTGACGCCGCAAATGCGCGCGCAGCGCTACGGCAAGATCATCAACATCAGCTCGGGCACGGCGCTGAAAGGTTCCTCCACTCGCATCCACTACGTGACCTCGAAGGCGGGCGTGATCGGCTTTACCAAGACGCTCGCCAAAGAACTCGGCGAGTACAACATCTGCGTCAATTGCATTGCGCCCGGCAATACGCTCTCGCAGGAGAACCCTGACGAGGCGCTGATGAAAAGCCGCTCCTCGGCGAGCAGCGAACGCGCACTCAAGCGCATGCAGAAGCCCGAGGACTTGACCGGCGCCGCGCTGTTCTTCGCATCGAGCGACAGCGACTTCATCACCGGACAGACGCTCGTGGTCGACGGCGGCGCGCATATGCACTGAGGCGTTCGGAGGGCGAGATGAATAATCCTGCGGCCATTCGATTTCTGATTTCGCGCCTCGTCCTCGGCCTGGCGGCCGCGCTGGCGCTCTCGGCCGCTCCCACGATGGCGCAAAGCATTGCCGACATCGCCGCCTACAATGGCTCCGATCGCACGGCGCGGCTGATCGAAGGTGCCAAGCGCGAAGGCACGCTCACCTTCTATTCCAACGCGCCGCCGGAGGATAACGTCGCCCTCGTGGGTGCCTTCGAGAAATCCTACGGCATCAAAGTGCGGCTGTATCGCGCGAGCTCCGAGGACATCCGCAACCGTGTGCTCGCCGAAGCGCGTGCCAAACGCTACGACGTGGATTTCATCCTCAACAACGGCCCGGCACTCGAGGCCACCGCGCGCGAACACCTCCTGCAAGCTGTGCCGTCGCCGTATCTCGCCGATCTCATCCCCCAGGCCCTGCCGTCGCACCGCGAATGGGTCGGCTTCTGTCTCAACGTGCTGGTGGCGGCCTACAACACCAAACTGGTCAAATCGGCTGATTTGCCGAAATCCTATCAGAGCCTGATCGATCCAAAATGGAAGGGAAAACTCGGCATCGAGTCCGACGATTCGGACTGGTTCGCCGGCCTGATGCAGGCGTTGGGCGAGGACAAGGGCATCAAGCTGTTTCGCGACATTGCCTCGACCAACGGCTTCTCTGTGCGCAAGGGCCACACGTTGCTCACGAATCTCGTTTCCGCCGGCGAAGTACCGCTCGCGCTGACGGTATTCAGCTACACCGCCGAGCAGCTCAAGAAGAAAGGCGCACCACTCGATTGGTTTGTCATTCCGCCGCTGGTCTCCATGCCCAATTCCATCGCCGCGGCAAAAATGGCGCCGCACCCGTACGCCACCGTGCTGTTCTACGATTTCATGCTCTCGGATGCGCAGAAACTCCTGGCCGAGCGCGACTACGTTGTAACCAACAGCAAGTTTCCATCCGCGCTCGACCGCAAGACGCTCACCGTGATCGACTCAGGTCAGGTCCTGCAAGACGGCGACAAATGGCAGCGGCTTTATACCGACGTTATTTCCGCGCGCAATTAACTCACCAAGTACGACCCAGCGTCAACAGAAGGCGATCGAGCGGTGGCTCGATGGCTGCTTGGCGCGCGGCAAAATTAATTGTCGAAAATCTCGAAGTCTGGCGACACGCAGGCGTAGCTGAGCATGATTTCGCACCCATAAACTTGTCGGTAAAAATATTGCGAACGCGATGGAACTTCTTCGGCCAGTTGAAACTTTTAGATAGGAGAAACCACACCCAAGGGGGAACGCCGTGCGCGTTCCGCCTCATCGCCTCTGCCGACAATGGACGTCACCTTCGTCAAGATATTCGCGACCGCTCTGGCCTTGAGCCAAGTCGCGACTCGTCCGGAGAATGTGAAGACCCACTTCGACCCGGCGGTCGATCAGGCCGAGGTCGTGCAGATATTGCGCGACGGCTGCGCCCATATGCGCAAGGCGTTCGACATCGAGAAGATCGACCTCGACGGCATGATCATCACCGCGATGAACGACAAACGGATGGCCGCCGGCGAAGTGAAGGCGTTCCGCGGCATCAAGTTCAACGATCTCTATATCGCCTATCGGCAATTCTGCAAGAACGAGCAGGTCGCTGATTCGATTGTCGATCCCGCCGAGGTGATTCGCTTCTACAACAAGGCTGTCGCCGAGTTGCCCGATCACACCAAGCTCAAGGGCATGCACCTGTCCGGCACGACCTTCGTGCTCGATGGCAAGGGCGACGACTATGCGGAACTCTATGAGCCCGACAACCGTCGGGTCTTCATGCCGCTCAAGGATATTCCGGCTAACGTCCAAGCGGCCTTCATTGCCGCCGAGGACAAGCGCTTCTACCACCACAAGGGCATCGACGAACGCAGCGTGATTCGCGCCTTTGTCGGCATGCTTGCGCCCCAGCGCCGGCCACAAGGCGGTTCGACTATCACGCAACAATTGGTGAAAAATCTGCTGGTCGGCGACGATGTCACCTACGAGCGTAAGATCCGCGAAATTATTGTCGCGTCGCGCGTCGAGCAGACACTCAGCAAAGAGGAAATCCTCGAGCTCTATCTCAACTCCATCTACCTCGGCCGCAGCGCCTGGGGCGTCGAAATGGCTTCACGCAGCTATTTCGGCAAATCGGTGAAAAACGTGTCGCTTGCGGAAGCGGCCATGCTTGCCGGTCTCGCCAAGGGCCCGAACGCCTATGCTCCTGATAAGCATCCCCAGCGCGCCCGCGACCGTCTTGCTTACGTGCTCAACCGCATGCAGGAGGATGGTGCGATCACCGAGGCGCAAATGAGGACCGCGCTCGGCAGTGCACTGACCGTCATCGCCAATGATCGTCCGCGCCGCGACAATGGCTATTACTATGTGGAGCAGGTCGCCCGCGAGGCAAAAACACTCGCTGGAATCGACAACCTCACGGCTTCTTCTTACATCGTGCGCTCCACCATCAGGCCTGATTTGCAACGCGCCGTAGAAATCGCGCTGCAGAATGGATTGGCGCGTTACGAACAAAGCGTTGGACGAGCTAAGTTTCAGGGTGCAGAGACGAATTTGGCGGATGCAGTTCGTCGTTTCGCCACCTTGCCGGATCAGTCGAAGCCGGCCTGGCAACAGGCGCTCGAGAACGCCCGGCTTCCGCTTTACGACGTGCATTGGACGACCGCAATCGTAGTCGATGCGGGCTATGGCAAGGGCAGCACTGGCTCAATGCGTGTCGGTCTGCTCGATGGCACGATCGTGCCATTGTCGGGCAGCCTCGACCGGCAAAGGCTCAAGCTCTATGACGTTGTCTACGTGAACGTGACCGATGGCAACGACGGTGCGACGCGCGCCGAATTGCGCTCGCGGCCAACGGTCCAGGGCGCCGCCGTCGTAATCGAAAACGCAACGGGCCGTGTCCTGGCGATGGCCGGCGGCTTCTCATTTCCGCTGAGCCAACTCAACCGCGTAACGCAGACTCGTCGTCAGCCCGGCTCAGCCTTGAAACCGCTGACCTATCTGGCCGCCCTTAATACCGGACTGCAGCCTAATACGCTGGTACGCGACGCTCCGATCACGCTTCCGCCAATCGAAAAGTCGATGCGAGGTGTCTCTCGCGCCTATTGGCGTCCGAGGAATTACGACCGCAGCTCATCCGGCATCATTACACTGCGTCGCGCATTGGAAAACTCCAAGAATCAAGTCACGGCGCGACTGCTCGAAGGCGGCATCGCCGAGAAACCGGAAGACAGTCTCGACCGCATCTGCGCGCTTGCGATGGAAGCGCAAATTTATTCGGAATGCGTGCGCTACTATCCATTCGTGCTGGGCGCACAGCCGGTGCGGTTGCTCGATCTGGCCGCATTTTACGCGACCATTGCCAACGAGGGCGCACGCCCGACGCCCTATCTCATCGAGTCAATCGCGCAGGATGGGCGCGTGCTCTACCGCAACAAGATCGAACCCCTGGTGCAGATGAAAGGCGCCGATCGGCCGGCGTTCTTTCAATTGAAGACGCTGCTGCAGGGCGTCGTGGCGCGCGGCACTGCGCGTTCCATGTCCGAACTGGCGCCCTATATCGGTGGCAAGACCGGCACCAGTGACGAAGCGAACGACACGTGGTTCATGGGTTTCACCAATGACGTGACGATCGGCGTTTGGGTCGGCTACGACAATTCCGACGGCAAGCACAACACGCTCGGACCGGGCCAGACCGGTTCGCGCGTTGCCATTCCGATCTTCCGTCCGATCCTGGAGGCCACTTGGGATAGCTACGCGCCCAAGACCGTGCTTCGCGGCCCATCGCCTGAAGCTCAGCGTCAATTGATCGCAATGCCTCTCAACGGCCGCAGCGACGAGACCACGGGCGAAGGCAGCGGTGGCGGCTTCACCGAATATTTCCGTACCGACCAGAACGGCCACATCGTCGAGACAGAGCACCGCTTGGTGGCACGGGCCAGTTCCGATACCGAAGACGACAGTGACGACAGCATTTTCAGCCGATCTACGCCGCCACGCGACTCGTTTAATCCCTTTGCCTTCTTCGGACGAATTTTCGACTCCCCGCGCGTATCGCAGCCGTTCGATGGTCGCCCATCACAGCGCCAGCGCGCCGTCGATCCGGACTATTCGTGGCGCTTTCGTTGAGCCCGTGCAGAGGAGTGAACCGATGATTCGATCAGTAACGCGCCCCTTCATTCCACTGGCAGTTTTCGCGGTAACCATTTCGCTCGCGCAGGCCAACGAGCTCAAGATCAACGAGGTCTCGACTTTTGCGGGGTTGACGCCGGCTCAGCTCAAGCCGGACACCATAATGTTCACCGATCACCGCCAGGACGAACTGGTCGACCCCGCGACCGGGCTGATCCGCTTTGAGGATTGGGCGAAGGCGCACCCGTTGCAGAAACAGTTGCTCAGCCTTTATCCGAGCTACACCGAGCCGACCGTCAGCGCTACGATCGAGGGCGGTCCAAAGTCCTACGTGCAAAAAATCTCGATGTACGTGGCAGAGGCGCGTTTTATTCTGCCCAAGCAGCCCGATGACGTGAACCTCGTCAAATATGCCGCTATCCCGTTCCTGACCAAGATCGACTCGAAAATCACGCACCAGCCGATCACGGCGGCCGACGTGATTCCCGCGAAAGATCCGGAGCACGCCTACAACCAGCGCCCTGACCGAAAATGGTGCACCGCCGAACAGGCCATTTGCATCCAGTCGCGCTACCAGCTCGAGGGAAAGCTTCCCACCGGCATCTACCTCGTCAACCAGCTGACCGAGGGCAAGAAGCACGCGGATTATCTCGACTTTCAGAGCGAGCTGCGCGTGGTTCCCCAAAATGAGATCGACCAGGACAAACTGAAAAAGCTCACCGGAATTGATACGCCGGTCATCGGCGTGCTCGAGCAGAATATTTTCTACGTCAATCAGATCATGGAGTTTGGAAAGTTCATGGCCATTGTGCAACCGCATCCAACCGACAAATCTCAGACCATCGCGACAGCCTATATGGCGCTCGGGATCAAGACCAAGGTCCTGGATCGCAGGAAGGAATTCGAACGCGTTCCGGTGCTGCGCAATCTTGTCCCCGGCCAGCTGCTGATGGGGAACAGTTCCTTCAACACCGGCACCTCGCTTAGCGCCGGCCTTCCGAGCTACACGCGTAACCAGATCCAGGCAATCGCCACCATCATGGCGCACGGCTAGGCCCCAACGAAGCCGGCAAGCGCGCGGGAAGCGCATACGCTTGCGGGCGCGTCAGCGGGTCTGTCTAATTGTGCAGTGCAATTCGTCTCGCATATGCGAAGGCGCGGCGTTGGAATTTTCTCCGTCTCACAACAATTTGTGAACCGTCCCATTATCACCTGCTCGGATAATCACGTATTGTATTCATGCCGTCACACAGGCGGCGTATGTCCTGACGTGCCGATTAGAAAAGGACAGACCAGTAAGTGCGACGCCTCATAACAACGGTAAACGCGAAGGCAGGAGGTCACGTCATGCCGCTGGAAGCGAAGACCACGCAGACAAGAAAAAATTTAAATCAGTGTCCGCAATGCGGTGACGCGCTGCTCGCGCCAGTATGGTCCGAGCATGTCAAAGAACGCTGTATCCGCCACCTATGGAATTGCGATGCTTGCGGCTATGCCTACGAGTCGATGGTTTATCTCGCGCCGCAACCCTTTGAGCAGCAGATCGACGATGCTGCATGACGATGGGGGCCGCCGAGCGGCCCCCATGAAGTCGTATTCTTGATCGTTTCCAGTCGAGCCAGCGTGCTGGCGCAGACATAATTCCATTAGAACCGATAGTTCAGGCCTGCACGCACGACGTGGCTGTCGAAGCGCGCATCAGAGCCCGCCACCGATCCGCCTCGGCCGAGGTCGACGTACAGATACTCGATCTTGGCGGTCACATGCGGCGCTACCGCTGCCTCGATGCCGCCGCCGATCGTCCATCCGGCCTTGGTGGTATTGGTGCTGCCTACGCCCGCGATGGACGTGCGGATATCGCCAACCGCGAGGCCGCCGCTGACAAACGGCATCACCCGATCCATGGCGTAGCCCAGTCGTCCGCGCACCGTGCTGAGCCAGCTGTTGTGCGTTTCGCAACTCGTCACGCCACACGGCGTGCTGCCGCGGATGTTGCTCCAGTCGAGATCGCCTTCAAGGCCGAACACGGCGGGACCGCTCTGCCAGTTGTAGCCGAGCGTGCCGCCGACGAGTCCGCCGCTCATGTTAAAGGAGCCGCTGGAGATCGCCGAGAAATCGGATCGGCCCCAACCGCCGCCGCCGTTGATGCCGATGTAGGCTCCGGTCCAATTGTACGGAAGGTAGCGAGGCTCTTGTCTTGCCGGCATCCGTGCTCTCGGCGCTATGTCGGCGGCATAAGCCGACCCGATGCCGAGGACAACTGTCAGAATACCCGTGCTGGCTAGTACGATCTTCCGCATATCGATCCTCCATTGACCCAACCGAAAAGAATTCTCTTCGCCGTCTTGTGTTCTGAGTTGAGGGGCTGGCTTCAGAAGCACCCGTACATTCAATAAATCGCTAAGCCCCATAATCGGTTCACGCTCAATCGCTCAATTTTTCTTGTGCACAATGGAACTGTGGCGAGTGCCGCATTTTTGCCACGGCGAAGCCACGCAATGTTGTGTGCAAAATTTCCTAACGCCCTTGTCTTTGCGGCACCCGGATTTTCGATAAGCCTGCAAGAAATTATTTATCGCGCTTTCACCTTTGAAATCGCCGTTCCCGCATCGGTTCCAGCCGCAACGGCTAACGGCTTCGTAAGGGAAGCATTTATCTCGCCTTAATGTAACTGAACGGCAGCATTCAACGAATTTCAGACCGAGTTCACTACCGGATTCGTAACCTTGTCGCGGACTACGGATCGAGCTCGGCAAGGATCGATCTTGATCGACGGGACGGCGAAGTTGTGCTCATCGTGTTTTGACTGACTCCGAACACACACGTCTGCGTCGTGCCGCTCTCGAGCCAGCGATGGAGGCGACCATGACGCATATCTTTTTCCGCTGCTCCAACGCAGATGGCCTCGTTCTGCTGGATCAACGCGGAGCCGACGTAGAAGACATGATCGAGGCTCATCACATCGCCACCCAGATCGTTCGCGAGTTCGTTATGAGCCACGGCCCTTATGATTGGCGCACGTGGACATTGCATGTGAGCGACGAGGATGGTCAGGACCTCTTTCTGATGCCCTTCTCATGCATGTTGGGTAAACCGCATTGAAAGAGGGACCGACATGTCGATCGCGTCAATCCTTTTGAAGTCTGCCGAGCACTGCCACAGAAGCTGCGCTTGGTGCGGTGAAAACGCCAAGGTCTTCATCGTCACGCTGCGCCGGCTGATACATCCCTACCGGCCGGAATTCCATTACATGCGCGGCCCAGGTCCGAAGTGGCGGGAAAAGCATCCGGACGCTTCATCGCAACAGCGCCGTGTGCGGAGCTCATCCGAAGACTGATCGCAAACGAAGAGCGCAACGTCCGCTCACGGACGTTGCGCTCTTGTCGAGCCGCGAGTTTGCGAACCGCGTTACGATCTAGTAGCAGACGCGTTCGCGTCGCCAACCGATTGGTGTCCAAACCCGGTGCCAATAGCAGCCCGGCCCGTAGTAGTAAGGACCAGGACCGTAGTAGTAGGTCGGGTAATAGGGGTCGTAATACGGCTGCGCGAGCGCGCCGCCGATGATCGCACCAGCGGCAAGACCACCGATCACGCCTGCTACGATCCGTCCACCACGGGCTTCCGCCGTGTTCGGAACAGCAAAGGTCGCGGCAGTCATCACCAGGGCGGCTGCTGTTGTCATCAGTTTTTTCATCATGACTGTTCCTCCAGTTTTGCGCCTTGAATGTCCCTCCGCCCCAATATGGTAATTTGTTTTTGCCACACAACGCGCTGCGGCGATCACGCCGCACGCGCTCGCCGCCAGGGCAAAATTTTCATCGCGATGCGTCTTGCTAAATCTGTAGAAGGACAAACGTCTAAGTCGCAGCCGAGTTCCGAAATCACAAGTTCCGAAATCACGCCTTCGTATCGTATCGCTTACGCCGGATTTGCGTCCTATAATACGAAGGTGGAAGCTGTATTCTGGCGTCCTTCGATCGGCGAACGCCGATAAACACCGGGAGGAAAAAATGTACCGCTTTAGGTCAGCCGCACGGATGTTCATGCTCGCGCTGCTTATGCTTGTGCCGTTGAGCGCGCCGTCCCATTCGCAATCGCGATCGGCCGATATTTACATCGAATATGTCAGTGGCGGCTTCATTCTCGGCGGCGCCGGCGGCAGCGGCACGCTGGTCTATAACGGCAAGCGCTATCCGCTCGGCGTCGGCGGCATCAGTGTCGGCGTCACCATCGGCCTTGCGAAGGCGAGACTGGCCGGTCAGGTTTATAATCTCAGACGCGTGTCGGACATTGCCGGCACTTATTCCGCCACGGATGCGGGCTATGCCTTGGTCGGCGGACGAAAGACCGCGCGTTTGAGCAACTCACGCGGCGTCGTGCTCGTGCTGCGCGGTCGCGAGGTCGGTCTGGAAGCAACTCTCGACGTGAGCGGGATGTCGATCTCGTTGCGATAGTCCAGGAACGAGTCCAGGAACGGTTGGTCGAGGCGCAACGCATCAGCATTGCGGCTCGCGTGGGATTCTTTCCTCGAATTGATTTTCACGCCAGAGTACGAAGCATCACGTAGAAATTTGCCCGAAACTCTTGCAGATCAACCAGAAGCGCGCCGCGATCCTCAACATTGTGGGAACCTCAGGTCATTGCTGGAGTTTACTCCAGAGGACAGTGAGGGCATTCGCGTTCAAGTGCCCGATCGGTAACCTATGGAGGATTACGATGACTCGGACAGTTAACACTTTGGCTGCGGCCCTCACCGCGCTCGCGGTTGGTGGTTTTGCCTTCACGCCCTCGGTCGCCTCGGCGCAGAACCGCGTGAAGGTCGGTACGCTGAGCTGCGATATTTCAGGCGGGCTTGGCCTGATCATCGGTTCGCGCAAGCGCGTACACTGCTTGTTCACGCCGTCGGAACCAGGACCGCGTGAAGCCTATCTCGGCACGATCAGCAAATTCGGCCTCGACATCGGCGCCACAGCCGGCGGCGAAATGGCGTGGGCGGTCTATGCCCCGACCTCACGGCGTTTCGGCGCCCTGGCTGGCTTCTATAGCGGCGCCAGCGCGGAAGCGACCGTTGGCTTAGGCGCCGGCGCAAATGTGCTGATCGGTGGCTCAGACCGGACCATTGCCCTGCAACCGGTATCGGTGCAGGGACAGGCCGGCGCCAATCTCGCGGTCGGCGTGGCCGGTCTCGAGCTTCACCGCGCGCGGTAATTATGGATTTGCACGTTCAATCAGCGGCCGCCCGGTGGGTGGCCGCTGCTGCTCTAGTCTAGCTGACTGCTGACGGCTTTCGTAGAACCTGGGCGGGGAGGGAACTGCGATCCGCAGAAGACGTTGTGCTCATTGGATCTTTGCGGAAAGCACGACAGAAGGAGGTTGTGATGTCCTTGTACCGTGTTGGCTATCTCGCCATACCACTCGCTCTGCTCGCCAGCACCGCGATCGGCTTTGCCCAATCGACCACCACAACGACGACGACCACGATTGAAAAACGCGCCCCGCTCACGCTTTCGCCTCAACAACGCACCGTGATTTATCGTACTGTCACGCGTGAACGCCGAGTTGCCGCACCGCGCGCCGATATGGCGGTTCGCGTCGGAGAACCGGTGCCTCCAGCGGTGGTGCTGTCTCCGTTGCCCGAAACGGTCTACGCGGAGGTACCGGCGGTTCGGCCGTTGCGTTACTTCTACGCAAACAATCAACTTGTTCTGGTCGACCCGGCAACGAGTGAAGTCGTCGAAATTATCGGTCAGTAAACGATAATTGCGGATTGCCGCTTTGCCTGCCATGCGCAGGCGAGGCGCCAGCCGCAAAACATCAAAAAACTCGCGCATCTGTTACGCCGCGCCGCCATTGTCCGGACAGCGCGCGGCGCAACTCTTTGCAATGTTGCGAGTTGTTTTTGGGGGAGGTTGCTGCCCCGTGCCATTCGACCGCTTCGATCTGCGTAACTCTGCAATCTTGCTCGATGTTGACGGAACCATCCTCGACATCGCGCCGTCGAGGCACGAGGTCTATGTCTCGGACTCGCTCCGCCGCACGCTGATGCGTGTGAGCGAAGGTGCTGGTGGTGCGCTGGCGCTTGTCAGCGGGCGGCCCTTGCAGGATCTCGATTTTCTGTTTGCGCCGTTGCGTCTGCCGGCAATTGGCGGACACGGTGCGGAAATCCGGCACAGCCTGAATGGGAAGGGCTATGAGCGACATGCGCTGTCGCTCGACCGCGACATCAAACAGCAGCTTCGGCAGATCGCGATCCGTTACCCGGGTATCGCCATTGAGGACAAGGACTATTCGCTCGCCTTGCATTATCGCCAGGCAAGCGGGCACGAGCTCGACGTGCTCAACGATGTTTTCCACCTCTGCAAGCTCCAACAGCCGGCGAGAGTCGAACTCCTCACCGGGAAGGCCGTTATCGAGGTCAAGGCGCCGGGATTCAACAAGGGAACCGCGGTTCGCGAATTGATGAAACATTCGCCTTTCGCCGGCCGCGCTCCGATTTTCATCGGCGACGACACCACCGACGAAGCCGCTTTTGCGGTCATGCCGGAATTCAACGGCACGGCAATCTCCGTCGGTCGCAAGCTGCTCGGCATCGACGGCATCTTTCAGTCGCCGAAAGAAGTCCGCAAATGGCTGGAACGGCTTTCCCACCATGTCGCCGTGCATCAATGACCGACTACGGATTGGATCTCGCGATCATCGGAAACGGCCGTACAGCGGCGCTGACCGAGCCCTCCGGACGACTCGTTTGGTGGTGTTATCCCCGTTTCGACAGCAATCCTGTGTTCTGCCGGCTGCTGGCCGGTGACGAAGCCAAGGGTTTCTACGATATCGCTCTCGACGAAATCGCCGAATGCCAATCGGAATATCTGCGCAATACGGCGATCGTGGTGACGCATCTCACCGACCGTCGGGGCGCTGCGCTGCGGATCACGGATTTCGCTCCGCGCTACATCAATTTCGGCCGGATGTTCCGACCGCCGCAACTGGTACGCATCGTCGAGCCCGTCGCAGGCTTGCCGCGCATCACCGTCAGGCTGCGCCCGACCCACAGCTACGGCGTTCCGATGACGCAGCGCTCCCACAGCAGCAACCACATCCGCTATTGGGGCGGCGACACCGTCGTCCGGCTCACGACCGATGCACCGCTGTCCTACATCGAAGACGAGGTGCAATTCGCGCTCACGCGCCCCCTGCATTTCGTGCTCGGCACCGATGAGCCATTCCCGGGCGATCTTGAGACCAGTTGCCGCGAGTTCCTCGACCGCACGCACGACTATTGGCTGGGTTGGGTTCGGCGAATTTCGATATCCTACGATTGGCAGGACGCCATCATACGCGCCGCCATCACGCTCAAGCTTTCCAACTTTGAGGAAACTGGCGGCATCGTCGCCGCACATACGACGTCGATCCCGGAAGCGCCGGGTTCCGGCCGCACGTGGGATTATCGTCATTGCTGGCTGCGTGACGCCTACTTCGTCGTCAAGGCGCTGAATCGCATCGGCGAAACGCACATGATGGAGGATTTCATCAATTTTATCGTCAGCGTGGCTGCGAGCCACACAGGCACGTTACGGCCGGTTTACGGCATCGTTCCCTCCGATCCGATGGACGAGCGGATCGCCCCCGATCTGAAAGGTTTTCGCGGTGAAGGTCCTGTGCGGATCGGCAATGCCGCGGCCCTGCAGGATCAGCACGACATCTATGGCAGCATCATTCTCGCCGCCATGCCGATGTTCTTCGATCGCCGCCTGCCGCGTCCTGGCGACGAAACGTTGTTCCATCTGCTCGAGTCGATCGGCGCCAAGGCCGAGGCGCTTGCGCTAAAACCCGATTCCGGCATCTGGGAGTTTCGCGGCCGCCGCGCCGTGCACACCTATTCGGTGGCCATGTGCTGGGCCGGTCTCAACCGGCTCGCGGCGATTTCCGCCCATCTCGGTTTGACCGATCGCGCGGCGTATTGGAACGCCGCCGCCGACAGGATCGCGGGAGCGCTGCTCGACGGCGCCTGGAGCGCAAAGCGCAATACGTTCACCTCCGCCTTCGGCACGGACCATGTCGACGCAAGTGCGCTGCTTTTGCCCGAATTGGGCATCATTGAGGCCAACGATGCCAGATTTATCAGCACGCTCGCCACTATCGAGCGTGAACTTTTACGCGAGAAACACGTTATGCGTTATGCGAATGCAGATGATTTTGGTGAGCCGGAAACGGCGTTTCTAATCTGCCGGTTCTGGCTGATCGATGCCTGGTGGTCGCTGGGGCGCCGGAACCAAGCGCGAGATTTGTTTCTGGATGCTCTGCGCCACCGCAATCGATACGGGCTTTTGTCGGAGGATATACATCCGCAGACCGGCGCCCTGTGGGGCAATTTCCCCCAGACTTATTCGATGGCCGGCCTGATTTTGACTGCGATGCGTCTGTCGCGCAGTTGGGAGGATCGGTATTGGCGCGGATAATTATCGTCTCAAACCGCGTGGCAGTTCCAAGCGGCGACAATGGTAAGCGGGCAGGTGGGCTCGAAGTCTCGATTCGCTCATTTCTCAAACAGCATGAGGGCATCTGGTTCGGGTGGAGCGGTCGCGTGGTCCCCCGAGGTGACGCGATCACCCGCACAATCGAGAATGGCGGTGTGTCCTACATCGTGACTGATCTCACGCGCACCGATTACGAGCAATATTACAATGGATTTGCCAACGGCACGCTCTGGCCGATCCTGCACTATCGTCTCGATCTGACGAATTATTCCAGCCGGGCCTTGAACGGCTATCTGCGCGTCAATGATCAGTTTGCCGCGCAACTGCACAACGTCATCCGGCCCGACGACATCATTTGGGTGCATGACTACCATCTGTTTCCGCTCGCCAAGGCATTGCGCGAGCGTGGGCACGAAAACCGCATCGGCTTCTTCCTGCACGTGCCGTTTCCGCCGCCGGATGTGCTCACCGCATTGCCGAAGCACGAGCGGCTGATCCTCGCGCTCTGCCATTACGATCTCGTCGGCTTCCAGACAGATCGCGACACCGACAATTTCGCGCGTTATCTCGCCGACGAATGCAATATGCCGAATCGCGGTCGCCGCATTTTCATGGCCGGCAGCCGAACGGTGCAGATCGGCACGTTTCCGGTCGGCGTCGAAACCAGCGAATACAATCACTTGGCGGAGCGCAGCGTGCGCTCTTCATTCGTACGCGAGGTGCTGGCCAGCCTTGCCGACCGCAGCCTCATCATCGGCGTCGATCGTCTCGACTATTCCAAGGGCATCAAATGGCGCATGGATGCGTTCGAACGCTTCCTCGAGGTGAACACGCCCTGGCGCGGCGCGGTGACATATCTGCAGATCACCCCACGCAGCCGTTCCGAGATCAGGGACTATGCCGAAATGGAACGGCGCATCGGCGAAACCGTGGGCCGTGTGAACGGCACCTATGGCGAGGCCGCTTGGACGCCGATCCGCTACCTCAATCGTCCCTATCGCCGCGCCGCGCTCGCCGGTCTTTTCCGGGCATCCCGCGCGGCTCTGGTCACGCCGCTGCGCGACGGCATGAATCTCGTGGCAAAGGAGTACGTCGCCGCCCAGGACCCTGAAGATCCCGGCGTTCTTATTCTCTCGCGGTTTGCTGGCGCTGCGCTTGAATTCAGGGCCGCGCTCCTCGTCAATCCGTATGACACCGAAGCTGTCGCCGATGCGATTGCGCAAGGCCTATCGATGCCGCTCGGCGAGCGTCGCAGCCGTCATCGCGATCTTTTCAAGATCTTGGCCAAACATGACATCAAACACTGGGGCGACCGTTTCGTTGAAGCCTTGACCCAACCGGTCGGCAAGCTGGCGGTCGTGGCGGCATAGCGGATCGCAAACGTTGTCTGTTCAGCCTGCCTGCGACACACGAAAAGTTGACCAAGCCGATCGTGCGTGGATGATTCACCACGCCGCTGTCGGTTCAAAAGTTCATCAGTCGTTTCTAGAAAAAATAAAGCGCCGGACGACTTCAGTTCGGGGGGGCGGGGGAGATGTCGTCCGGCGCTTCACGCGACCATAGGGACAATGGCCGCGTTGATAGGAAAACTCTTCAACCCGATATAGGTTCCTAAATTCCCGCCAGTTTAAGGGCTGGCCCTCCGGCCGCTCTAGGCACGCTGCTCGTGGGTCCATTCACGGCGGAAGCGGCCGTTGTCGTGCATGAGCAGCACTTCGGCGCTCTCGCCGCGGTCACTGAGCTTTCGCGCCGCCTCCACTGCGAACAATGTGGCTTCCGCCTGGGTCTTATACGGCCCGTATTCCTCGTCATTGTATTTGATCAGCCACGCGTTCCGATCGCGAACAATGATGTAGCGAACGTTTTGCATGTCCAGCCTCACCTGAAGAGGTTATTGCGTTCGAATATAACGCCGCCGAGCCAAGCCCGGTTCCACGCTAAAAAGCAATATTATGCAATGACTTACGTCAGCGAATAGTCGGCCGATGCTATTCAGGGACGCCCGGGGGCCCTAGCCCGTTAATCTCCGCCACTGCTCATGCACGCGCGCGCCCATCTCCCGCATGTCTGCTTCCAACAGATGCCAGTTCCGGATCACCACATTCCAATTGACCATGGGCCGCTGCTCGCTGGCCGCAGCATCTGACATGTTGTCAATTCGCCCGCTCAGAGCGTCATACGTGAACGCGCCCGCAATTGTGAGGCAGGCGCCGAGGACCATTCCGATGAAAATCCGCATGGCAACCTCCACCATCGTCGAAGGGGCCAACGCGGAACCAAGGTCTTGGTTGCTCGGAAAGAGGGATCGAAACCTCAAAGCACGGATAGCGGAGGCGAACAGTGAACACATCATGCGCCGGATATGCGCATGACAGCGGCGACATTGTAGAAAAAATGTGGCTCCCGCGTGGCGCCGCATTAAATCGAACGAGGGAGTCATCGGAACCAGAGCGTCTTCGATCGGTTGATATGTTGTCCCTTAAAACCCAATGGAGGACGACGATGAAGTCGCTTATTCGAGACGGTGCAATAGTGCTCACGTTGTTGACTAGCATCAGCATCGCGGCAGGACAGACGAGCCCGATGGGTCCAAACCCATCGTCAGCTCCCAGCAGTGCAAGCACGACGAAGCCTGGTGGCATGCTTCAGTTGAGCGCAGCTCAAAAGACCTCGCTCTATCAGACGGTAACCATGGAGAAGGTGAAATCGCCGCCGCCGGCCAGCTTCAAGCCGTCCTTGGGTGCCTCGGTGCCGCCGTCGATCGAACTTTATTCACTACCGGTGGATTTCACCGCCCAGGTTCCGGCGGCCAAGCAATACAAGTACACAGTCGCGCAGAATCAGGTGGTGCTTGTCAATCCGACAAACATGACCGTCGTCGATATCATTCGTCGATAAATTGATATCGAATCGAGCATTACGCCGCTTCGGGCTGAGACGCCCGGGGCGGCTCGCCGCACCCGCATATCCGCTATTCGCTCGTGTTCTTCACCGATTTCAGCACGGCCGCCGGCAGACTATCGAGATAGGGCCCCGTGAAGAACGTCTCACCGGCCCCCTCGCCGAAAAGCTGATCGTAGACATCGATCATTGCCCGCATGGCGTTGACGCATGACGGCATCGAGTCGACGATCAAATCGCGGACATCGGATGAGTCGATCGCCGCGCGAATCCGCGGGTCAGCCGTCACTTTGTGCACGATGCATTCAGTCGCCGAACGAATGAGCGGTGCGATGACGACATTCTTTTGTTGTACGGTCATCGTGTTTGCCGGCTTGGTTGGCGCCGCTTCGATGCCGGAATCGAGTGTCGCCGGGATGAGCAGCGACAATCCGACAAGTGCTCCTAAAATCATAGTTCAATCTCCCCCGAACCCCGATGATCATAACTGCGCTGTTCCTGGCATGCCAAGAAATGGCGATCGGTCGTCCCGCATTTTTCTTGTCACACTTAAGACCGCCGATTCCGCGGTTTATCACCGCGTTTTTGCGATGAGAAGTTAATTGTGCAGAACGAGTCCCGGATGTGGCCGAAAAAATAACGAGCACGCCTTTTCAATTCTTAACGATGCGAGGATTTATTTCTCAGAGCAGATGAATAAAAACGACGGCGGAATCTCCACTGACGCACACCAATGAGTGCTGAGGGGATGTTTCAGCGTCCAAAGACCAGCAGTGATTCCGGCACGACGATTCGGCATTCGATTCCCTGCTGCTCGAATGTCAAATGCACATCCGCTTCCAGCGCGCGCGAGAGATTGCGCTCGATCACGATGCTGCCGAACCCGCGCTGGTCGGGAGGCTGCACCGACGGACCGCCGCGTTCGACCCATATGATTTCGACACCGGGGGAACCGCCGTCCGGTTTTCGCCGCCAACTGATCGAAACGCGACCCGACGGCACGGACAGCGCGCCGTATTTTGCCGCGTTCGTTGCAAGCTCGTGCAGCGCAAGGCCGATGTTCTGCGCCGCCTCGGGTTTGAGAAACACGCTCGGCCCCTCGATTGAGAATTGTGATCCTTCGCGATCGAGATAGTGGCCGAGCTGCGAGCGCACGAGGTCCGAAAGCAAAGCGCCGTGCCAGCTTTCTTGAATCAGCAGATCGTGCGAGGTTGCCAGCGCCTGCAGCCGCGCTCCAAATCGCTCGGTGAAAACATCGATCGTTTCCGCCCGCCGCGCGGTTTGGCGAGCCATCGCCTGGATGACCGCCAGCAGGTTCTTCGAGCGATGCGTCAGCTCCCGCATCAGGAGGCGGAGGTGAACCTCGCCTTCCTTGCGCGCGGTGACGTCGACGGATGCGCAAATCAGTCCGACGCTCGCCCCGGTGACCTCGCGCAGCGGCTCCATATGAAGATCATACCAGCGTTCGACCGTGCCATCGTGGATGCAGACCTCACAGTCCTTCGGCCGCCCGGCATCGATGGCCTCTTTCTTGAGCGCGATGATTGCGTCTCGGCTTTGCGCCGGCAGGATATCCTGATCGGTACGGCCGACGATTTGGGAAACGTCGAGCCCGAGTATGGGCGCGCTTATCGACACGTAACGCAGCCCCAGATCCTGCGTGTAGACCGTCACGTTTGATCCGCGCAGCGCGGTATCGTAGCGCTGCAAGGTGGTTTCAAGCTTCTCCGCGCGTTGACGCAGCTCGCTCTCGCGCGAATGCATGCGGGAGAAATTGATCGCCGTGCACATGATGCCATTGATCGTCTGATCGACGGCCAAGATTGGATGAATGCGCATGACATAGACTGCACGCCCTTCCGGCAACGTGTAGGTGACCTCGCATTCTTCCGCCGTTCCGGTTTTCAGGACCCTGCGTTTGACGGCGACGCTTGAATCGTGCTCCGGCGAGGCCAGGATTTCGTCGTCGGTCCGCCCCACCATCTTGGCCGCGCTTTCCTCGCCGCGCGGGCTGAACACCCAGGTGTAGCGCAGCTCGGAATCTTGCGAGAAAGCGTAGATGTCCGCTTCGCGCAACGCCGTCTCGAACCGCGCCTTTGTGAGTTCGTACAGTCGAGTGAGTTCGGCGAGTCGTTTTTCGTAATCGGCGCGCGTTTCGTTGAATTCCTGCACGGCTCTGTCATGTGTTGCGGACAGGACGCGCAGTCGTTCGTTCGCGTCGGTGAGCTCTTGGGGGGAGGGAATCCGCGCAAGCCCGGGAAGCGCCGGCAGCATGAACGCGACCGTCACGACTGAAGCAAGCGCGCCGGTTGCCTTCACGAACCCCTGAATCCCGTAGAGCGGGTACCAGAGCGTGACCACCTCGCTGAACTGAACGCCGCCGGCGAACAGCAGGAACGCGGCAAACAGCCATGCGAGCGAGCGCTGCATGGGTGTCATATTGAGACGGTGCAGCAAGACCCAGACTGCTCCGAGCGCCATAACCAGAAAACTCATCGAAATGATGATGTCCGACGCGACATGCAATGCGACAAGATCTTGCTGCCAGGAAAGGCGCGTGTCGGGTGAAACGTAGGTCGCTGCGGCGGTTATCCAGTCGAGGATGGGATCCATGATCGCCTCTCGTACGTTTCCATGGCGCTACGACGTGCTGCCATCGATCGGGCCTGTGACGATAGTTGATCGGACTTTCGTCATTGTCGTGGCGATGGATCTGATGACTGCGTCATTGCTGGTAAAAGCCGACGCAAGTTTGTAAAGTTCATAATATATATATTGTCGGTAATACCAAATTCCCGCCGTCTTGACGGACCGGCGAGCAACGATTCCGCATCGATGGGATCGGTTCGCATTCGCGATTGCCGAATGCGGATTCTAGGCCACGGATTTCAGGCCGTGCGGCGCTCTTTGCGTGTGGCCTTGTGTTCGAAGAACAGCGCCTGACTCAAAACCGCGGACACTGTGGACGGCTGGTAGGGCTTTGAGATCAGGAATGCCGGTTCAGGCCGTTCACCGGTAAGGAATCGTTCGGGATAGGCGGTGATGAAGATCACAGGCACCTCGAACGATTGCAGCATGTCGTTGACCGCATCGATACCGGAGCTGCCGTCCGCCAGCTGGATGTCGGCGAGAATGAGGCCGGGCTGTTTGACCCGGGCAGAGGCGAGCGCCTCCTCATGGGTCCGCGCAATTCCCAGCACGCGATGGCCAAGGCTTTCCACCAGCCCTTCCAGATCGAATGCGATGAACGCCTCGTCCTCGATGATGAGCACGTCGGTGGCGATATCGTCGGCCAGTTCGCGGCCGGACTCCTCGACCAGCCCGCGCAGTTCGGCGATCGAGACATCAAGAACCTGCGCTGCCTCGGGCTCCGTAAAGCCTTCGAGCGCAATAAGCAGGAAGGCCTGGCGTGGTAGCGGCGTGATATGCGACAGCCGCCGCTCGAATGACGGTCCCTTGCCGCCCGGTTCAGGCAGGTTGTTCACCGGCACCGAATTCCAGATTTTCGTGAACAAGGCATAAAGGCCGGCGCGTGTCAGGGGTTTGTCCTTGAGCGTCCCGCGATCGGCGATCAGGGACTCCAGCGTCGCGGCGACGTAAGCGTCGCCCGCCGCTTGGTTGCCGGTGAGGGCCCGGGCATAGCGCCGCAGATAGGGCAAATGCCGGGCGACGTCTTGAGTTATGGTCACGAAACCCTCCCGAAATGAGGCACATTAATTCGGTATTGACGGTAACGCGCCGGCCAGGAAAAAGTTCCCCCGTTTTGGGAACCATTTGAGAAGACGAGACGTTATAATCTGAATGGACAGGGGTACCTGCCGGGATAACCTTACACGTTAATTCGATAGGGGCCAGGGAGATTTTAAAGGGATGAATGACCACAAACCGCCCGGGCGCAGATCTGTAATGCCGCAGCTGAGCGCAGAGATCCAGGCCAAGATCGGACAGCAGCTTCGCAAAATCTACGACGATATGGTCACGCAAGGCGTGCCCGATCGTTTCGTTGAATTGCTCGATCGCCTTGAACAACCGGGCGAAGGCGATCAATCCGATCAACCAAACATCAATCAAAAGAAGAAGGAATCGCGGTGAAGAACCCCGGTACCTCAGTGCGCGAAGCAATGCTGTCGGCTGTCCCCGGTCTGCGGGCGTTTGCCATATCGCTCTGCGGTAACGTCGACCATGCCGACGATCTGGTTCAGGAGACCCTGATACGCGCTCTGGCCAACATCAATTCATTTGAGCCCGGCACCAACATGTCTGCTTGGTTGTTCACGATTCTGAGAAATTTGTATCGTTCCGAGTATCGCAAGCGCCGCCGAGAGGTGGAGGACAGTGACGGCAGCTACGCCGAACGCCTGCGTTCGCACCCTGAGCAGGAAGGCCATATCGAAATGACGGAGTTTCTGGCCGCACTTGCGAAACTGCCCCCTGACCAGCGCGAAGCCCTTATTCTCATCGGGGCATTGGGTTTTTCACACGAAGAAGTCGCGAACATCTGTGGCTGCGCCATCGGCACCATCAAGAGCCGCGTGAATCGCGCCAGAAATCATCTTGCCCGGTTGCTTGCGATCGAAAGTCCGGAAGACTTCGGGCCCGACCGGACGGTCCGCGCTGTCCTCAATCGTCTATAGACCGTCCACGCCCTCGCGGCCAATCTCACCGATCGTTCGCAACCGCGAGATTGGACATGTTCCGCTTCATAGCGGGATAGCTCTGCACAAAGTCCTTTCGGAATTTAATGCGTTGCTGTGACGAAAAATCAAAATGCGGAAGCTCCGTGTTTCTCCGCATCGCGCGTCGCTTCGAGCCACGCGCCTCCCGCTGCGGTGAAGGTATCGGTGGTGCTGCCGGTTAGGATTGAACTAACGACCTCCCCCTTACCAAGGGGGTGCTCTACCACTGAGCTACGGCAGCGCAACGCACGAACCACGAATAGCCAAGAATCACTATCGAAGCACTAAGAGATGTGGCGGGACGGGACGAGCGTTCCTTGCCATAAGGGGGTGGCACGCGCAAGCGCGTGAAGGCATGGTGCACAAATCCTGATTGTCGCGCCGAGCATCACGGTCTAATGACAAGCCGAACTGCCATGACCGAACGGAAAAAATCAGAAAGTCCCGGCGTCCGCCAAGAGCGCCTGCGGGTCGCATTGCGGGAAAATCTCAAGCGCCGCAAGGCGCAGGCGCGTGGACGCGCCGGTACGGAGCAGGCGGGCTCCTCCTCAGCCCCTAAAGCGAAGGCGAGCGAGACGGATCCTGGGCAATAATTTGGTCATGCTGCGCGCAACTTTCGCCGCAATCGGAGTGTTCTTTGGGCCCGCAGGACTATTGAGTAGCTCTTTGATGCGGTACATTTGGCCGGCCAGCCACAGCCGGGCGAACGGCTCGGCGTAGGCAGCGAGGGCAGATGGATCGCATACGAATTACCGGCGGGCAGCGCCTGAAGGGAACGATCCCGATTTCCGGCGCGAAGAACGCGGCGCTGCCGCTGATGATCGCGAGCCTCCTGACCGACCAGACGCTCATCCTCGATAACGTGCCCGCGCTCGCCGACGTCCGTCTGCTGCGCCGCATCCTCGGCAATCACGGCGTCGATGTGATGTACGCAGGCAAGAGGGCAGGCGAGACGCAGCCGGGCGGTCAGACCCTGCACATCACCGCGAAGCAAATCGTCGACACCACCGCTCCTTACGAAATGGTGTCGCAGATGCGGGCGAGTTTCTGGGTCATTGCGCCGCTCGTCGCCCGCATGGGCGAAGCGCGCGTGTCGATGCCCGGCGGTTGCTCGATCGGCACGCGGCCCGTGGATCTGCTCATCATGGCGCTTGAGCGCCTTGGCGCCGACATCGAAATCGAAGGCGGCTATGTAATCGCCCGCGCCAAGCACGGCCTCAAAGGCGGCGAGATCGTCTTTCCCAAGGTCACGGTGGGCGGCACGCATACCGCGGTTATGGCGGCGTCCCTCGCCAACGGCACGACGGTGGTCGAGAACGCCGCGCGCGAGCCTGAAATCGGCGACGTCGCCGACTGCCTCAACAAGATGGGCGCGCGCATCACCGGCGCCGGTACCTCGCGCATCGTGGTCGAAGGCGTGGCGAAACTCTCCGGCGCCCGCCACAGCGTTCTGCCCGACCGCATCGAGACCGGTACCTATGCCATGGCGGTCGCCATGACAGGCGGCGACGTGCTGCTTGAGGGTACACGGCCGGAACTGCTGCAGGCCGCGCTGGATGTGCTTGCAGACGTCGGCGTCGAAGTCACGCCCAACAACCAAGGTATTCGCATTGCGCGCAACGGGGCGGAGCTGAGCCCCGTTGAAGTCACGACCGCCCCGTTCCCCGGCTTTCCCACCGACCTGCAGGCGCAGCTCATGGCGCTGATGACGCGCGCGCAGGGCACTTCGCACATTACCGAGACGATTTTCGAAAACCGCTTCATGCACGTGCAGGAGCTGGCGCGGCTTGGCGCCCGCATTCACCTCGAAGGTGAGCGGGCGACCATCGAAGGTGTCGAAAAGCTCAAGGGGGCGCCGGTGATGGCGACCGACCTGCGCGCCTCGGTGTCGCTGGTGATCGCGGCGCTCGCCGCCGAAGGCGAGACCGTCGTCAATCGCGTCTATCACCTCGACCGCGGCTTCGAGCGGCTCGAGGAAAAGCTCGGGCGCTGCGGCGCCGCCATCGAGCGGCTGGCGGGATAGCGCGCCGCGTTTCGAAAGCATGGACGGCGCGATCAATTGAGAAAAATGAGCGGCCCCGCTGACCTAGGAGCGATGCGCCGAGCTGCGAGGCCGCTCACCCGCGTCAAACTGTCGTCTGACATGACGTTATTAGATCGGCATTTGTTGCCGAGATGCTAACAAATAGATGCGTACAACTACGCACGCAGCCTCGCGCATGGCGCGCTGAATTTACGCAGCAAGCTCGCGCATGATGCGATAGAGCCGCGCCTGCCCTTCAAATCCGATGCCTGGCCGCTCCGACAGGGTCAGATAACCGCCGTCGAGTTCCGCGTCATCGGCAAAGCCGCCGAAATCGCCGAATACGCCCGGATACGATTCAGCGCCGCCCAGCCCGAAGCCGGCGGCGATGGCGAGCGACATCTGGTTGCCGCCGTGCGGGAACAGCAGACGGCGCGGCCACTGGTGGCGCTCCAGCATCTCGAGCGAGCGCGCGTATTGCACGATGCCGTAAGCCTGCGGCGGATCGACCTGAATGACGTCCTCGCGCGCCGCCGTGAGGCCGCCAAAGCGCACCAGATTTTCCACGTCCTGGGTTGAAAACAGATTCTCGCCGGTGGAGAGCGGCGCGTCGTAGGCGCCCGCGATCTCGGCAAGCAGCGCGAAGTCGAGCGGATCGCACGGCTCCTCGAACCAGCGCAGCCGGAACGGCGCCAGCGCTTGTGCGTAGGCGAGCGACTCCGCGCGGTCGAACTTGCAGTTGGCGTCGACCGCGAGGTTCTCGCCAGCGCCGACG
>DATJVR010000026.1:0-22344 GCA_035501735.1 Xanthobacteraceae bacterium
TGGTGGGCGCTGTAGGGATTGAACCTACGACCTCTCCCGTGTGAAGGGAACGCTCTCCCGCTGAGCTAAGCGCCCGGTCGCGCGCAATCGTGCAAATCTGACGATCGTGCCGTGCGGTGCCGAGGATGTACGGAGCGCCTCCGGGGTGTCAACAGACATGCAACCGGGCGGACCGAAGTCCGCCCGGCTGGCCTGATCAAATCGCTTCGTTCGTTACCGCTGCGTGGGCGGCGGCGTAACCGGCGGCCAGGGCGAAGCCGGCGGCGCCGCTGCCGGGGCCGAGGTCATGGGTTCCGGCGTGGTCGCCTGAGGTTGCGGTTGCGGTTTCGGCTTTGGCTTGGCGGCCGTCTTCGGCTTTTTCTTTGGTGGCTTCGCCGCTGCGGGTGGCGGTTTCCTGACCGGTGCCGCCATGACCAGTTCGGCATAGACCGGATTCGGTGTCATGCGCGCCGGCGGCGGCGTGCCCGTCAGCGAATCGGCACCTTCATTGGATTGCACGGTCCGCACCGGAATGGTCTGTGGTGTATATCCGGCGAGCGCGAAGGTGGCCGTCAATTCAGTCGCCGTCACCGACAGCGAGCACGGCGTGCGGCAGGTTTGATTGGTTGATGTCCTGACCTCGGCGCCCGGCGGTTCGGATTCAAATTCCAAGGTCGTAGCCGCAGGCGTCGGTGTGAAACTTGGCAGTTCGAGGCTTGGCATGTTCGAGCAAGCCGAAAGGACGATGCTGGTGGCTGCAAGTACGAAGGCTGGGCGCATGATGGTTTCCGTCAACTCGCGGCGACCGGCCGCTTCCCCACGTAACAAGGCGGACGACACGTGAAGGGTACGATTCCGAGTACGACTTCGTTGCATCGCCAAAGGCGACCGCGCTGGCCGGCTGAAGTATTCGTAGGCCGCCACGGCCGTCAAGCATACACTTTGATTATATTGTGCTCTTAATAGGGTAAACGCCGTATTAATTCGGGAAAAATCCATTGCATCGGCACAACCCCTGGTTCAGCCGTCCTGCGCCAGCAGATCGGATATGGCCCCCGCCAGGTGGTCGAAATGGCCAATGATCCGGTCGGGCTTGAACTGCGAAACCGGGGTGTCGGTATAGCCAAAATCGACCGCAATCACGGCCACTCGTGCCGCGCGGGCGGCATCGATATCGGCGACGGAATCCCCCACCATCACGGCCCGGTCCAAGCGGCCTCCGGCCTGCCTTATTGTGCGCCGCAATATCTCCGGATCGGGTTTCTGCACGCCAAAACTGTCCTGACCGCAGATCGCCGCAAAGCGCGCGCCGAGATCGAGTTTTTCGAGCAGGAGACGCGACAGCCGCTCGAGCTTGTTTGTGCAAATGGCCAGCCGATACCCGCGCGCCGCCAGTGCATCCAGCGCGCGAACCGCGCCGGGAAAGGGTTGCGACAGATCTGCAATATGCGCGCTGTAATGCGCGATGAAATCGTCGAACAGGCGATCGATGTCGCTTGTTGCCAGCACGCGGTTTTCGCGCGCAAGCCCGCTCTCGATCATGCGTCGCGCGCCGCCGCCCACCATGGTACGCGCTTCTTCGAATGGAACCGGCGGCAGCCCGTGCCGGCCAAAAACACTATTCAGGGTCGCGACCAGATCGGGCGCGGTATCGACCAGTGTTCCGTCGAGATCGAAGACAACAGTGGCCGGCGCGGTTGGCATGGCTGATCGCTAGCGGTCCGGCGAGTTCGTGGCAAGATGGCGATTTCGCATGCAATGCTCGTCGGAAGAGCGCCGGCAAAGCGCGCTTTTTCGGCTATGCGGCGAGAGGGAAGCAGGATAGACAGGCCCGTCTTTTGACCGGATCCATTTCGGCCATGCAAGTCGAGGCTCAAAAACGCCAAGCCGCCGAATGCGCGCTCGGATGGGTCAAGCCGGGCATGCGCATCGGCCTCGGCACCGGCTCGACCGCGAAGCACTTCGTGGAGCTTTTGGCCGAACGCGTGCGCGCCGGTCTCGCTATTGTCGGCGTTGCGACCTCGGAAGCAACGCGAGCCGATGCCGAACGTCTCGGCGTGCCGCTCACCACTCTCGATCAAACGCCGGCGCTCGATCTCACCGTGGACGGCGCCGACGAAATCGCCCCGGACTTGAGTCTCATCAAAGGCGGCGGCGGCGCGCTGCTCCGCGAGAAAATCGTGGCCATGGCCTCCGCTCGCATGATCGTGATCGCCGACGAATCGAAATGGGTTCCCGTGCTGGGCCGCTATCCTTTGCCTATCGAAGTTGTGCCGTTTGGCCTTGCCGCCACCCGCCGCGCCATCGAATCTGTCGCCGCCAGCGTCGGCGCCCCCGGCCAAACCACGCTGCGGAAGGGCAAGGACGGCCATGCTTTCGTCACCGATGGCGGCCATTGGTTGCTGGATGCTAATCTCAGCCGAATTGCTGATCCCAAGGCCCTCGCCGATCGACTTTCACCGATCCCGGGTGTGGTAGAACATGGTCTGTTCGTAGGGATTGCCCAGGTCGCGATTCTCGCAGGACCGGCGGGCATCCGTGTTGTCGAGCGGTCTTGATATCGAACTCTCACGCGAAAGGACTATTCAGATGAACAAGGTTGTTCGGTATGCGCTTGCCGTCTTGGCAACGTCCCTATGCGTAACTTTGACCGTTCCCACCCGTGCCGAGCAGCAGCCGACGGCCGGCGCGCTCGCCGCGGCCAAGGAACTGGTCGACATCATCGGTCTTTCGCGCGGCTCCGAAGGGCTCATCGGAGAAGTCGTCTACGGCACAGCATCGACGTTTCTGTCCACCGATCCCCGCCTCGCCGGCGACATCGGGGAGATCTACGACATCCTGATCAAGGAGTATTTTCCGCGCAGCGCTGAGCTGACAAACGAGATCATCAAGCTGTTCGCGACGCGCTTGACCGAGAAGGAACTCAAAGACGTGCTGGCGTTCTACAAGTCGCCGATCGGCGTGAAGTTCAAGAAAGAAAGCGAAGCCATCCAGGGTGAAACCATGGAGCGCGCCAAGGTCTGGGCGCAAAAATTTCGCGAGGAAGTCGCCGCGCGGTTTCGCGAGGAGTTGAAGAAACGGGGTCACAACCTCTGACCGCCGCGCTCACTGACAGCCCGGGCCGCGACAGTTCAAGCTTAGAGGTCGGCGATGCCCGAAGTTGATCTTTTCGTCATCGGTGCAGGTTCCGGGGGCGTGCGCGCCGCGCGCATCGCGTCAGGCCACGGCGCGCGCGTGATGATCGCCGAAGAATATCGCTTCGGCGGCACCTGCGTGATCCGCGGCTGTGTGCCGAAAAAGCTGCTGGTCTATGCCTCGCGCTTCGCCGAGGAGTTCGAAGACGCCGGCGGTTTCGGCTGGACAGTGCCCGAACCGAAGTTCGACTGGCCGACGCTGATCGCCAACAAGGACAAGGAAATCGCGCGCCTCGAGGCCGCCTATCTATCCACGCTGGAGCGGGCAGGGGTGCGCACCGTAAAGAGCCGCGCCGTGCTCGAGGACGCCCACACGGTGCGCCTGCTCGCGACCGGCGAGACCGTGCGCGCCAAACACATCCTGGTCGCGACCGGCAACGGCCCGTTTCACGGCGCCAAGATCGCCGGCCTTGAACACGTCATTTCCTCCAATGAGGCCTTCCACCTGCCACGATTGCCCAAGCGCATCCTGATCCAGGGCGGCGGCTACATCGCGGTGGAGTTCGCCGGAATTTTCCACGGCCTCGGCGCCGAGGTCACGCTGGTCTATCGCGGCGAAAGTATTCTGCGCGGCTTCGATGACGAGCTGCGCGCGCATTTGCGCGCCGAGATGGAGCGCCGCGGCATCAAGATCGTCACCCGCCAAATCGTCGAAGCGATCGAAAAAGTCGAGCATGGCTTGTGCGTCAATCTCTCCGACCACGAGGCTTTCACCGTCGACCAGGTGATGTTTGCGCTGGGGCGCCATCCCAATGTGTCCGGCTTCGGGCTGGAGAAAATCGGCGTCAGGCTCTCCAAATACGGCGGCATCGATGTCGATGAGTATTCGCGCTCATCCGTGCCGAACATTTACGCCATCGGCGATGTCACCAACCGAATCAATCTCACCCCGGTTGCCATTCGCGAAGGGCACGCCTTTGCCGACACGGTATTCGGCGGCAGGCCGACCGCGGTCAACCACAGCAACGTGCCAACCGCGGTGTTTTCCGAGCCGGAGTGCGGCGCAGTGGGCATGACCGAGGCGCAGGCCGTGGAGCGGCTGCCCAAGGTCGATATCTACAAGACCCAATTCCGGCCGCTGAAGGCGACACTGTCCGGGCGCGACACGCGCGTGTTCATGAAGCTCGTGGTCGACGGCACCAACGATCGCGTGGTCGGCTGCCATATCGTGGGCGAGGGCGCGGCCGAAATGATCCAGCTTGTCGGCATTGCGGTGCGGATGAAAGCGACCAAGGCCGACTTCGACGCCACCATGGCGGTGCACCCGACCGCCTCCGAGGAGCTCGTCACCCTGCGCGAGAAGGCCGCAAGCCACGTCCGCGTCGCGGCCGAATAGCATTGTTTTTTAA
Source organism: Xanthobacteraceae bacterium (assembly GCA_035501735.1). Classification (GTDB taxonomy): domain Bacteria; phylum Pseudomonadota; class Alphaproteobacteria; order Rhizobiales; family Xanthobacteraceae; genus PNAI01. The sequence continues at coordinate 4,523 of DATJVR010000026.1, forward strand.
GTGTTTTTTTAGTCCGCTCGCAAAGGCGCCACTGGCCATTCCTGCCGGCCCTCGTGTATAACGCCTAGCTCCTGAACAGTCTGAAGGGAGAAGGAGTTTCCTCTCGTGAGCGAGCGTTGGACGCGCGACAGTTGGCGCAAAAAGCCGATTGCCCAGGTGCCCGAGTATCCGGACAAGCGTGAATTGGAGGCCGTCGAGCAGAAGCTCGCAAGCTTCCCGCCGCTGGTGTTTGCCGGCGAGGCGCGCAACCTCAAGGCCGCACTCGGCCGCGTCGCCGCAGGCGAAGGTTTCCTGCTGCAAGGCGGCGACTGTGCCGAGAGCTTCACCGATCCGAGCGCCAACAACATCAGCGCCAACAACATCCGCGATTACCTGCGCATATTTTTACAGATGGCGGTGGTGCTCACCTATGCCGCCTCTATGCCTGTGGTGAAGGTCGGCCGCATCGCCGGCCAGTTCGCCAAGCCGCGCTCTTCGCCGACCGAGAAGCGGGATGGCAAGGAGTTGTCGAGCTATCGCGGCGACATCATCAACGGACCCGAATTCAGTCCCGCCGCACGCACGCCCGACCCCGCGCGCATGATCGAGGCTTATCGTCATTCGGCGTCGACGCTCAATCTGCTGCGCGCGCTCACCCACGGCGGCTATGCCAGTCTCGGCCGCGTGCATCAATGGATGCTCGATCTCGATCCGCGCTCCTCGCAGCGCTACCTCGAACTGGCCGACCGTATTTCCGAGGCGCTTGCCTTCATGCAGGCCTGCGGCCTCGATCTCGAAAGCCATCCCGAACTCAAATCGACCGATCTCTACACCAGTCACGAGGCGCTTCTGCTCGGCTATGAACAGGCCATGACCCGCGAGGACTCAACGCGCCCCGGCACTTTCTGCTGCACGTCGGCTCACATGCTCTGGATCGGCGACCGCACGCGCCAGCCCGACCATGGGCACGTCGAGTTCTGCCGTGGCATCATGAATCCGTTAGGCTTGAAATGCGGCCCCTCCAGCAAGGTCGACGAACTGCTGCGTCTGATCGACATCTTAAATCCCGAGAACGAGCCCGGTCGGCTCACGCTCATCTGCCGGCTCGGCGCCGACAAGGTCGGCGATCTGCTTCCCCCCATGGTGCGCGCGGTCAAGCGCGAGGGGCATGCGGTCGTGTGGTCGTGCGATCCCATGCATGGCAACACCATCACCTCAAAGAGCGGCTACAAGACACGCCCGTTCGACCGCATCCTGCAGGAGGTCAAGGCGTTCTTCGCCGTGCATGCCGCCGAGGGCACGCACGGCGGCGGCGTGCATTTGGAAATGACCGGACAGAATGTGACCGAGTGCACCGGTGGCGCACATGCGATCACCGACGAAGGGCTGAACGCCCGCTACCACACGCTGTGCGATCCGCGACTCAACGCCGAACAGGCGATCGAGATGGCCTTCCTGATGGCGGATCTGCTGAAGGCCGAACGCGCCGCGCGCGTCAAGCCGCTGCCGGCTGCGGCCGGGCTATAGCATGAATCCGAATCGCTGTTTTCTGCGTAGCGAGGCTTCGTCGCGATAGCTGTGACACGCGCGTTCCTCGGTGATAGGTTGGCGATGGCATCGCCGGCTCGGCGCGGGGCGAGGGGATTCTAGAAAAGTTCGGGCACTGGAGAAGTTCATGCAGGGCTGCTTGCCGGGTGTGCGTACGCTGGCGCTGACGCTCGTTGTTTTGCCGTTTCTGACGGTCCATGCCGCGGCCCAACTCGCAGTTTCCGCCAACGACAACAAGTCCGCCAATTCCGAAGGCCGGACCATCGTGGTGGAAAACGCGCCACCCGACACGGTCACGATCATCAATCTGAGCGTATTTCCACCCAGGATTGTCGGCGAGGTGAAGGCGCCCGCCAGCGTCGTTGGTCCGCCGAGCAGCGTTGCGATCGCGCCGGATGAAAGTTTTGCCCTGGTCACCAGCGGCTTCAAGATCGATCCCGCTAATCCGAAGAATGCCATTCCCGACGACAAGCTTTCGGTGATCGACTTGAAATCGTCGCCGCCCGCGGTGATCGGCACCTTGCAGGCCGGAATGGGTGCCTCCGGCGTTTCCATCAACCGCGCCGGCACGCTTGCACTGGTCGCCAACCGCTCGGAAGGCACCGTTTCGGTTTTCACCATTTCGGGTAAGACGCTCGCGCCGGCCGGAAAGGTCCAGCTCGGCGACACCAAATCAGGCCCGAGCCACGCCGCCTTCACACCCAATGGCAGGATGGCGCTGGTCACGCGCGACGGCGACCATCGCATCTCGGTGCTTTCTGTTGACGGCAACAAGGTCGAGGATACTAAGCGCTACATGGTGGCAGGCATCCGGCCTTACAGCATTTCCGTCAGTCCAAAGGGCGATGTGGCGGTGCTGGTGAACCAGGGCGGCAATCAGGGCGACGTCGATATTCTCAGCGTCGTCGATCTCAAGCAAAATCCGCCGCGCATCGTCGATCACATTACCGTCGGGCAGGTGCCGGAAGGCGCCACCATGTCGCCCGACGGTTCCTATGTTGCGATCACCATTCAGAACGGTTCGGCCCGCGCGAGGGGTCAGCAGGGCTACAACGATCATGGCCTGGTCAAGATCTTTCGCATTCACGGCACCAAGCTCACGTTTGCCGCCGCGGCCAAGGTCGGTGGCTGGGGCCAGGGCATCGTCTGGAGCAAGAACGGCAAAGTGCTGCTCGCGCAATCAGGTCTGAACAAATCGCTCGATGTGCTGACCTTCAACGGGAGTCAGTTGAAGACGGTCGGCCAGATCAAGGTGAACGGCGTGCCCGCCGGCATTCGCACCGTCGAGCACTGACCGCGTAGCAGTCATTCCCGGCGGGAATTGCGGCGGCGGGCAGAGCCGCGCTAGATCATGTTGCAAGGATAGCCATGAATCCGCGCCCCGCCGATCGCCTCAACATTGCGCTCGCCCAGCTTAATCCCGTGGTCGGCGACGTCGCCGGCAATGCCGATAAGGTGCGGCAGGCGCGCGCGCAGGCCGCCGCCGAAGGCGCCGATCTGGTTGCATTTCCGGAGCTTTTCATTTCGGGCTATCCGCCCGAGGACTTGGTGCTGAAGCCGGCGTTCCAGTCTTCCTGCCGCAGCGCGGTCGAAGCGCTTGCGCGCGAAAGCGCCAATGGACCCGCGCTGCTCGTCGGCACGCCCTGGCTCGAGGACGGCAAGCTCTACAATGCCTACGTCTTGCTCTCCGGCGGCGTGATCGAAAGCGTTCGTCTCAAGGTCGACCTGCCGAACTACGGCGTGTTCGACGAAAAGCGCGTGTTCGTGCCAGGGCCCAATCCGGGACCGATCCTGGTGAAGGGCGTGCGCATCGGCATACCGATCTGCGAGGACATCTGGGGTCCGGAGGTCGTGGAGTGCCTGAGCGAGACCGGCAGCGAAATCCTGCTCGTGCCCAACGGGTCGCCCTATTGGCGCGGCAAGACCGAGCATCGCCTCAACATCGCGGTCGCGCGCGTGGTCGAGAGCGGCTTGCCGCTGATCTACCTCAACATGACCGGCGGTCAGGACGAGCTGGTGTTCGACGGCGCTTCCTTCGTGCTCAACGCCGACCGCTCGGTCGGCGCGCAGCTTCCCGCCTTCCGCGACGCCGTGGCGTTGATCGCGTGGCAGCGCGAACCGCGCGGGTGGCGCTGCGTGAGCGGACCGACGGTCGCCGTCGAGGAGAGCGACAAGTCCGATTACACGGCCTGCGTGCTCGGCCTGCGCGATTACGTCGACAAGAACGGTTTTAGCGGCGTGGTGATCGGCCTGTCCGGCGGCATCGACTCGGCGCTCACCGCGGTGATGTCGGTCGATGCACTGGGCGCTCAGCGGGTGCGCTGCATAATGCTGCCGCACAAGTTCACCTCGAAGGAATCGATCGACGACGCCGCTCAGATCGCCAAGACGCTCGGCGTGCAATACGACATCGTGCCGATCGAGCCGGCAGTCTCCGGCCTGGAGAAGACGCTGGCGCCCCTGTTTGCCGATCGGCCGCGCGACGTCACCGAGGAGAATCTGCAGGCGCGCGCGCGCGGCACCATCCTGATGGCGATATCCAACAAGTTCGGCCTGATGGTTGTGACCACCGGCAACAAGTCGGAGATGTCCGTCGGCTACGCCACGCTCTATGGCGACATGAACGGCGGCTTCAACCCGGTCAAGGACCTCTACAAGACCGAAGTTTTTCGCCTCGCGCGGCTGCGCAACACGTGGAAACCCGAAGGCGCGCTCGGTCCCGACGGCGCGGTGATCCCCGACAACGTCATCATTCGGCCGCCCACCGCCGAGCTGCGTGAGAACCAGAAGGACGAAGACTCGCTGCCGCCCTATGCGGTGCTCGATCCAATTCTGGAGCGCCTGGTTGAGCGCGAGGAGCCGGTTGCGAAAATCATCGAGGCCGGCTTCGACCGCGAAACCGTGATGAAGGTCGAACGGCTTTTGCACATCGCCGAATACAAGCGTCGCCAGGCCTGCCCCGGCGTGAAGGTGACATTGAAGAATTTCGGCCGCGACCGCCGCTACCCGATCGTGAACCGCTTTCGTGATACGGGTGCGTCGCTCCCCGCGCCCGACAAGACTCTGCTCAAGCACAACGCCGCCACTAAAACCGACGCATTCGATTTTTAGAGGCTGATGCCGGCCAGGCTTGTCCCAACAGGGCGCCGGGATCGAATGTCCGCTCTCGGAGTCAACACAGAAAACATATGCTCAATTTGGGTTCTTCGCCTGTTACCTATGTCGCGACATTCAAGGGTAACATTTTGCGATGCAAAATGATCTCTGAAGCATCGGTGTCGCAAGGATATCTCTCGAGGGCATCTCTGTAGTGGACGTGTCGTCTGGCATGTTTATTTTGGTATAATAAAAAAATTATCTTTTGCTGATTCGGGGTAAGTGCGTATCTCAAGTGCCAGTTGGGAAACCTGGAAATGATCGGCGTTCAAGCGGGCCGGATCGTAAGCGGCCAAACAGCTGACGAGTAAATTTCGCAGCTGATTTTGAAATTGATGGCGAGGCTGGCAAGACGCGGAATGAATCGCGACAGGCGATCGAGTTCCCGCTTCGGCATCACCACATCGCCGACGCCCCGCGGGACTTAGGCCGGTTCATGTATTCAAAGGACTAACGGAGTTTCGCCGCGCTGAACTGATCGCAATCAACAATCGGCACCTTACGATTCTCGATCTGGCAGGCTACGTATTGCAGACGCTTTCTGAGTAAGGCTGTAGCTCGCTGACGATGGTGGTGTTCGAGAGTTTCATTTTGCGAATTCGATGTGTGTGGCAGGAGGGGAGATGCCACTCGATAATATTGCGCGATTTTGGTCGCGGCCCACATTGCTGGTCAGCGTATTACTCGGTCTCGCGATAATCGGCCTGACCTGGTTCGGCGTCATCCTTCATCTAAACGAGCAGCGATCGCTTGCAATCGAGGCGGCGCGACAGAACACCGGAAATCTTGCCCGCACCTTCGAACAACAAATAATTCAAATCATCGAAGCAACCGACAAGGTGTTGTTGGGGCTCCAAAGCGAGTATGAGGACGATCCGGGACGGTTTGACTTCGAGAACTTGCGGCGCTTTCAACGCGGCGGATGGAAGCAAATCTTCAATATCATCGGGCCGAACGGCGAACTTCTCGCCACGTCGGAGCCGGTCTTGCCGAGCAGGATCTTTGAATTCAATGATCGCGACTATTTTCGCGTCCATGTCGACGACGACAGGATGGGTCTCTTTATCAGCAAGCCTATCGTTGGAAGATTTTCGGCCAGTAACGTGGTCGTATTCAGCCGACGCTTGAGCAATAAAGATGGCTCGTTTGCCGGAGTTATCGCCGCATATATCTATCCGGACCTGCTGGTTCGTTTCTATGAAACGATCGATGTCGGCAAGGAAGGAGCCATTAGTCTATGGAGAGGCGACGGCAGTCTTCTCGCGGCTCGAGGTTTCAAAGACAAAAATCCGACAGTCACTGAAAGCGCGAGACGTCTCGTTGCAAAGTTGCAAGAGCAAGGGACTGGTTTTTACATTGGTCGCGGAAGAATGGACGGCATCACCCGGCAGATTTCTTTTCGCAGAGTTGCATCATTTCCTTTGGTTGTGACGGTGGCTTTATCTGAACAAGAAATTCTGGCGATCTATCGGCGCGATCGTATTCGCTATTTTAGCGCTGCCGCGTTTTTGACCGCAATTGTTCTGGTATTCGTCGGCTTCATCGCTGCGCGCGAGCGGCGGATCGAAGACAGTGCAAGGGCGAAGCGCGAGTCGGACGCGCTACTTGCGCGCGCCAATCTTGATCGGGCCGAAAGCGAAGAACGTCTGGCATGGGCGATGGAGGCGACCGGACAGGGAATCTGGGAATTAAATCTTGCGAATGGAAACGCTTATATGTCGCCTTGCTGGAAGGCCATTTTGGGATATGCCGATGATGAGCTCGTCAACAACGCGCTGATCTACAGAGATTTGCTTCATCCGGCCGATCGAGCGGCCGCTGCCGAAAGACTCTCCGAATACAGGCAACGAAAGTGCAAGTCTCATTCGGTCGAATTCAGACTGCGGCATAAAAGTGGTGACTACAGGTGGCTGCTGAGTAAGGCCAAGCTCACGGAGGATTCTACACGGCTGGTCGGTACGATCGCGGATATTACTGCGCGCAAGCAGGCCGAAGAGGTCATAGCGCAGGAAAACGAGAGACTCGAGCGGTTGGTTACCGAGCGCACGGCAAAGCTTCAAGAAGAAATGCGGAAGCGCGAGGAAGCGCAAAGAACACTGTTTCAGGCGCAAAAGATGGAAACCGTCGGGCAGCTGACGGCGGGCGTTGCGCATGATTTCAACAATCTATTGGCGGTCATCAATGGGGGTCTTGAGTTTATCGAACTGGCTGCAAAGAAACACCAATCGGCAGAGCCGGAGTTGATCGAAGCCAGCATACGTGCTGGGCAGCGCGGCAAAGAGCTTGTGCAGCAGCTGTTGACATACTCCCGTCAGGCGCCACTGCAAGCCAAGCCGACCATCGTTGATCAATTGGTGCTGGACACGCTGCAACTCTTGCAACGCACTATCGGCGAGTCGATCGAAATCAACATCAAATTGAATGCTTCGGGAGCAGGAGTTTTGGTCGATCGCGGACAATGGACCAATGCGCTGATTAATTTGGCGATCAATGCCCGCGACGCTATGCCCGAAGGCGGCAAGTTGACTATTGCGACCGTGTGCCAGCGGGCCAAATGGGCAGACAAAGAAGGCCCGATCCGGTGGCCCATGGGGGAGGAGGTCTGTATTTCCGTGAGCGATACTGGCCATGGCATGACGGAAGAGGTCCTCCGGCGCGCCACTGAACCGTTCTTCACCACCAAACCCGATGGACTTGGCACCGGGCTCGGGTTGAGCATGGTGCATGGGTTTGTGGAGCAATCGGGCGGGCATATTGAACTGGAGAGCGAGGTTGATCGTGGTGCAACCATCACGATCCGTTTGCCTCGAATTGATATGGGAGAACAGCAAGACCAGATCGGCGCAGATCCCGCACTACTCAACGGAAATCAGAAAACCGTATTGTTGGTGGAGGACGACGTTGATGTGCGAACGATGACGACAGCTCAATTGAAGGAACTCGGCTACAAGGTACGAGTTGCGGCGGATGGGAAAGAAGCCCTCAACCTTGTCATATCGCCCGCATCCTTCGACGTTTTGATGACCGATGTTGTGCTGCCATTTGGCATGGATGGACTTGCCATTGTGAGGGAAACGCTGCAGGCGCGGCCGAAAATGGCTGTTCTCTGTATCAGCGGTTATGCGCCCTCGCAAAAGAAGATGAAATGGATCAAGGCGCAAAATATTGCCTATTTGGAGAAACCATTTTCCATAGCTCAACTGGCCGATGCCCTCGAAAAGATGACAGCGCATTAGAATTAAAATTTTACATTTCGACTCGAATAGCATCATGTCGGCGATCGACTTCGACACGACCTCGTGCTGGTCGCGCGCGGCAATGTCCAACTTGTCCGAGATGGCCTACTGTCCCGGCAGGAACGGCGTCCCCACCGAACGCACCTTGCGGTTGGGATCCGGCTGCTCCGAGCCTTCGTGTGTGGTTGCGGTGGTCGTCGGCTCGGTTGTGGCAACCGCCGGGGATGCTTTCGGATCGATCCGCGCGCCGCGCAGATCGGGCTTGATCGCGCGCCCCTGTGCGTCGACCTTCGGCATCGACATTTGCCGCGCGCGTTTGTCGTCGACCAGAATATCGCCGGTCTCGATCGTGGTGCGATTGTCGACATTCTTCAGCGCATGCGCCCAGCTTTCGCCCGGCTGGCGGCAGCTGCAGGCGGCGACCACCTCCTTGCGATAGAGGAACGCATTCGGCAGTTCGGTGTAGGGCCGGCCGCTGAGCGACACTGCCTGGTTGACGTCTTCGCCCGGGTTGCGATGGGCGTACAGCGCCACCTCCGCGGCCGGGCATTGCCGCTGGCACGCGCGTTCGTCTTCCTGGAATCTGGCCTGCGTGGTCGAGAACGAGATCGGGAAGTAGTAGCCGTCGCAGGTGCGCACGCAGAGCGTCCGATAGCCGCCAGCGACATTAGCGCCGGGGGGCGGCGATGTCGTGTCGCCCTGCGGCGTCGTCACCGTCTCATTGTTGCCGAACAACGGCGGAATGCCGCCGAACAGCTTCTCAAAAAATCCGCGCGGCTGCGTCGATTCCACCATCGCGCGGTATTGCGGACCGCAATTGTTTTGCGCGAGCGCGACCACGAGACTGCGGCGCTGACCTTCGCGATCCAAGCCCGCAAGCTTCAGCCGCTCCATGTCGGATTGGATGCGGTCGAGATTGGAACGCATCTGCTGGATTTGTGCGCTGAGGGGTCCACACCCTTCGGGCTGCCCGCCGAACAGGAAGAATCCCGTTCCGCAGCCCATCCGCGACGACTGCGCGTTCAGTCGATCGATGTCGGCCTGTTGCTTGTTCAGTGCGTCCTCGAGCTTCTTGAGCTGGTCGATGCGACTCGTATCACCGCCGCCGCGGTCGAACGCGATGAGCTGGCCTTCAAGCCGCGCGCAAATCGGATTTTGTGCTGGCGGTGCCGGTGGCGCCGGCGCGCCGGATTGTGGCGGCGTCTGCGCCTGCGCAAGGATGGCCGTGGCCGCCAGCGCGATGGCGGCGCAGCCAAAACCTCGGCGAAGAATTCTACGACGCGCGGTTGCGGTCATCTGTTCCGTTCGGTGAGCGTAATTCGCACGCGTGCTGGGCCATGAGAATAATGCCGCACGAAGCTATTTTACCCATCAATCAGCCACCGCGCGAGTGGCGCCAAGCGGGGCGTTTTGCCGCTCAGTCCGCCAGCGGCATCGCGCGCACGCGCCGCGATTCGGCATGCAAGTTCCACAACACGCCGCAGATGATCAGCCCGGCGCCCGCGAATACCAGCACGTCGAGGGGTTCGCCGTAGACCATCCAGCCCACGAACGCAATCAGCGGAATCCGCATGAAGTCGATCGGCACCACGATCGTCGCGTCGCCCCAGCGGAACGCGTTGGTGAGGCAGTAATGGGATGTCAGTCCTACGATGCCGAAGGTGGCCGCCGCCATGGCCGTATGCGTGTCGAAGCGCAGGACAAACAGCGGATCGCTGCCTGCGAGCGCGATCGGAAGCTGCATCGCATTCATCCAGAAGATTATCACGAAGGTGCTGACCTTGTTGGTGAGACTCTTCGTCGCGATCAGTGACAGTGCGAACGCGAGCGCCGCAACCAGCACCAGCATGGCGGCCGGCTTGAAGCTCGCCAGTCCCGGCCGCACGATCACGAGCACGCCGATGAATCCGAGCACGATGCTGCCCGCGCGTGTCGGCGTCATGCGCTCGCCGAGCAGCGGAATGGCGAGCAGCGCAACCCACATCGGCATGGTGAATTCGAGCGCGAACACGGTCGCGAGCGGCAACAGCGTAATTGCCCACGCCCAGGTGTATTGCCCGACGAAATGGATCGTGTTGCGCAAACCATGCAGCACGAGATGCTGCGAGTTCAGCTGCGCGCGGAGTGAGGGCCGCGACAGCGTGATGGCCGCCATCACGACGAAGCCGAAGCCGGTGCGGCAAGCGAGGATTTCGAAGATGTTGAACCTGGGCGCAAGCTCGCGCACGGCCACCGCCGATGCCGAAAACGACAACAGCGCACCGGTCATCCAGAATACGACCCGGCCGAGATGCGTAGGATTCACGATCGAATGGCTCGTTACAGGCTGCGGCGCGCCTCTCTAGCAGCAACGCGCTCAAACGTCACTCGGCGTCCGGTTGATTCTCCGGCCGTGCCTTGTCGAAAGCCGCAAGCTTGAGACAAGCCGCGTCGACGCCATTGATTTTTGGGAATTTATCCAGCGGAACCTTCAGCCGGCGCGCATTGAACACCTGCGGCACGAGGCAGATGTCGGCCAATGTCACCGCGTTGCCGAAGGCATAAGGGCCTGGCCGGATCATCGTTTCGAGGGCCTCGAAGCCGTCGAGTACCCAATGATGGTACCAGGCATCGATCTCTGCCTGCTCGTGCTTGAGCTGGTGCTTCAGATAGCGCAGCGGCGCCGTGTTGTTGAGCGGATGGATGTCGCAGGCGATGAGCATCGCCGCCGCGCGCACCTTCGCGCGCGCGACCGGATCCTTCGGCAGCAGCGGCGGAGAGGGATGCGTCTCGTCGAGATATTCGATGATGGCGAGCGACTGCGTCAGCACCTCGCCGTTGTCGAGCGTGAGCGCCGGCACCTTCATCTGCGGGTTGACCGCGCGATACTCCGGCCGGCGGTTGTATCCACCCTCCTTAATGAGATGGATTGGAATCGATTCGTACGACAGCTCTTTCAGATTGAGCGCGATCCGTGTCCGATAGGCCGCGGACGAACGAAAATAGGTGTAAAGCTTCACGGCGCCTCCTGCCTGGCGATCACGGCCCGCGGATGGTCGGTTATTAGGGCTTGCGCTTGTCTTTGTTGATCTCCGCCGCAAGCGCCGCCGATCGCTCGGTCAGGCGATCGATCGCGCGGTTGAAGGCGGCTCGATCGGCCGGCTCGACCACCTCCACAAGCCGCTGCGCGAAATCGAGCGCGATCGGCGCCAGATCCTGGTAGATCGCCTGGCCGTTCGGCGTCAGCGACAAAAAGGATTCGCGTAAATCCTCGCGGTTGGTTTTTCGCACCAGCAGCTTGCGTTTCTCCAGCTCCGCCACCGCGCGCGAAACCTTGGTCTTGTGCATGTGGCTGTGCGCGCCGATCGCCTTGCCGGTCATCATGCCGTATTGCCCGAGCGTCACCAGCACGCGCCATTCCGGCACGCCGATGCCGTAGCGTTCCGCATAGATGCGCGAGAGCGCCTGCGAGGTGAGGCTCGCCACGACATTGAGCCGGTACGGCAGAAACTCCTCGAGCTTGAGCTGGGCGGGTGCCATCGCCACCGCCAGATTTGACGAACTGTCATTCATGCCCGCTTGTTCCCCGAAACACGCTGATGGCCCGTTGGCCGGGCATTTGATGCGTTGATCCTAGTTGCACACGCAACTAGAGTCGTTCAAAAGCGGCGTCGAAGCAAGCCCTTGTGGAGCGTGTGCCAATGGCAAAATACATGTCCGGCTTCGGTAATACGTTCGAGACCGAGGCCTTGGCCGGCGCGTTGCCGATCGGGCGGAACTCGCCGCAGAAGGTCAATTACGGGCTTTACGCCGAGCAGATTTCCGGCTCGCCCTTCACCGCGCCGCAGGACACCAATCAGCGCTCGTGGCTTTATCGCATCCGCCCGACCGTGCGCCATACCGGCCGTTTCGAGCGTATCGACCACGGATTGATCCGCACCGCGCCCGGGCACGACGATACGGCGCTGCCGCTCGGCCAATTGCGCTGGAGCCCGACGCCGATCCCGAAGAAGAAGCTCACCTTCGTCACCGGCCTGCACACCATGACAACGGCCGGCGATGCCGAGGCGCAAGGCGGCATGGCCGCGCACGTGCTGCTGATCACGAAATCCATGGAGCGCGAGCATTTTTTCAACGGCGACGGCGAGATGCTGATTGTCGCGCAACAGGGCCGCTTGCGCTTTCGCACCGAATTCGGCGTGATCGAGATCGAGCCGGGCGAAATCTGCATCATCCCGCGCGGCGTCATTTTCCGGGTCGAGCTGATGGGCGGTCCCGCGCGCGCCTATGTGTGCGAGAATTACGGCGGCGCCTTCACGCTGCCGAACCGCGGGCCGATCGGCGCCAATTGCCTCGCCAACGCGCGCGATTTCCTCACCCCCGTTGCCGCCTACGAGGACTCGGAAAAGCCCCACACGCTCTACGTCAAATGGGGCGGCGAGCTGTGGCGCACCAAGGTGAAATATTCGCCGCTCGATGTGGTCGCCTGGCACGGCAATTACTATCCCTACAAATACGACCTGCGCCGCTTCTCGCCGGTCGGCGCGCTGCTGTTCGACCATCCCGATCCGTCGATCTACACGGTGATGACCTCGCCGTCCGAAACGCCCGGCACCGCCAACGTCGACCTCGTGATTTTTCCGGAGCGCTGGCAAGTCGCGGAGAACACGTTCCGCCCACCCTGGTATCACCGCAACATTATGTCTGAATTCATGGGGCTGGTTTACGGCGTCTATGACGCTAAGCCCGAGGGCTTTGTTCCCGGCGGCATGAGCCTGCACAACCAGATGCTGCCGCACGGACCCGACAGCGACGCCTTCGCGCATGCCAGTGCCACGGAACTGAAACCGGTGAAGCTGACCAATACACTCGCCTTCATGTTCGAGACCCGTTTCCGCCAGCACGTCACCAAGTTCGCGGCCGAACTCCCGACCCGGCAGGACGACTACGTCGACTGCTGGAGCGGGCTGAAGAAAAATTTCAACCGCAGGCAACGCAAGCCCAAATGAAACTCGCATCCCTGAAACACGGCCGCGATGGGCGGCTGGTCGTGGTCTCGCGCGATCTCAAGCGCGCCGCCGATGCCGCCGCTGTTGCGCCCACGCTGCAAGCCGCGCTCGACGACTGGGACGGTGCCGCGCCGCGGCTGACCGAGATCGCCGACGCCCTCGAGGCCGGCCGCATCGCGCACATGCCGTTCGACGAAGGCAAATGCGCCGCCCCGCTGCCGCGCAGCTACGGCTGGGCCGACGGCTCGGCCTACGTCAATCACGTGGCGCTCGTGCGCCGCGCGCGCGGCGCCGAATTGCCGGAGTCGTTCTGGACCGATCCGTTGATGTATCGCGGAGGGTCTGACGGTTTCCTCGGGCCGCGCGATCCCGTCCCGGTGTCCGACCTCGCCTGGGGCGTTGACCTCGAAGCCGAGGTCGCGGTGATCGTCGGCGACGTCCCGCAAGGCGCGAGCCCGCAGGAGTCCGCGCCGCTGATCCGGCTGCTGATGCTGCTCAACGACGTGAGCCTGCGCAATCTGATCGCGCCCGAATTGGCCAAAGGCTTCGGCTTTCTGCAGAGCAAGGGCCAGACCGCGTTCTCGCCGGTTGCGGTGACGCCCGACGAGCTCGGCACGGCTTTCGACGGCGGCAAAATTTCCCTCCCGCTGGTCAGCCACGTCAATGACGCGCCGTTCGGCAAGCCCAATGCCGGCATCGACATGACCTTCGATTTTCCCACGCTGATTTCGCATGCGGTGAAGACGCGGCCGCTCGCGGCCGGCGCGATCATCGGATCGGGCACGGTGTCGAACCGCGACGCCGATGGCGGTCCCGGCAAGCCGGTGGCCGAAGGCGGCGTCGGCTATTCCTGCATCGCCGAATTGCGCTCGGTCGAGACCATCCGCTACGGCGCGCCCAAGACGCCGTTTCTGAAATTCGGCGACCGCGTGCGCATCGAAATGTTCGATCGCGCTGGACGCTCGATCTTCGGCGCCATCGATCAGAAAGTGGTAATGTCGTGTTGACGTCTGACGCGCGTCTACCGTCCGCATTCGATGGCGACGAATTCGTCGCACTTGCGGCCGGCGCAGGCATAGGCGTCGAGCGGCACCGCGCCGGTGATCTCGCCGCGGTGGACTTTATGGAATGAAACCGCGCGCTTGAAGTCTCGGATCTTGCAGAAATGCGTCGCCATCGCCTGGCCGCATTTTTCGCCCTTGGCCAGACAGCGGTCGACGCCGTAGCCATCCGCATTATTGGCGATGATGAAGATACGCCTCTCGGCCTGCGCGGGAGCGAACCCACCGATCAGCACAAGCGCAACGACGCACGAAACAAGCAGCGACCGCATGGGATCACTCCTCTGTTTCCGGTCCGCATCAACCCGGCCCCAACTGGAGACAATGTGAACGAAATACTTAACAGTTTGATAACCGCCCAAATATGCAGCCTGGCGCCGCGGCAGGCAAGGCTGAAAGAGATGGCGGCGGACTTGACCCTGTCGTCGGAGTGCCGCATTGTGCGGGACATGCACGGCCTTAAGCAAATTTGCATTTGCCCGGAGATTATTGGCTAGCGATCACGCTGGCTCGGCCGTCTTTTCTCATATTGAGACACGATAGACGCCCCGGCCAGCAGGTCAGGGGAACCGATGGAATTGCGCCTGTACGATACGCTCACGCGCGAGAAGCGGGTTTTTAATCCGCTCGATACGAAGCGCGTGCGCATGTACGTGTGCGGGCCGACCGTTTACGACTTCGCCCATATCGGCAACGCGCGGCCGGTGATCGTGTTCGACGTGCTGTTCCGCCTGCTGCGGCATCTCTACGGCGCGGAGCACGTCACCTACGTGCGCAACATCACCGACGTCGACGACAAGATCAACGCGCGCGCAGCGGAGCGCGGCATTCCGATCCGCGAGCTGACGGAAGAGACCTACAAGAATTTCAAGGAGGACGTCGCGGCGCTCGGCTGCCTGCCGCCGACCTTTGAGCCGCGGGCAACGGAATATGTAAGCAATGCCCGGGCGCCGATCGACATGATCCGCCTGATCGACAGGCTGATCGCCAACGGCAATGCTTACGTTGCCGAAGGCCACGTGCTGTTTTCGGTCTCGACGATGCCGGATTACGGCAAGCTTTCAAAGCGCTCGCTCGACGAAATGGAGGCGGGCGCGCGTGTCGAGGTCGCGCCCTACAAGCGCGATCCGATGGATTTTGTGCTGTGGAAGCCGTCGGCCCCTGAACTGCCCGGCTGGGAGAGTCCCTGGGGACGCGGTCGCCCCGGCTGGCACATCGAATGCTCGGCGATGTCGGCGGCGCTGCTCGGCGAGACGTTCGACATCCACGGCGGCGGCATTGATCTGGTCTTTCCGCACCACGAAAACGAAATCGCCCAATCGCGCTGCGCCTTCCACACGCCGGTGATGGCGAATTTCTGGATGCACAACGGATTCCTGCAGGTAGAAGGCGAGAAGATGTCGAAGTCGCTCGGCAACTTTTTCATTATTCGCGATCAACTGAAGGAGTGGCCGGGCGAAGTGATCAGGCTTACGATGCTGCAAACGCATTACCGACAGCCGATCAACTGGACGGAAACCGGCCTACGTGAGTCAAAGCGTACACTTGACCATTGGTACCAACTCACCGCCGATGTCGCGCCGAAGATGTTGTGCGCGGATGCCGTGGATGCATTGAGCGACGATCTCAATACGCCAAAATCGCTTGCTGCGTTGCATGAACTTCGCAGCGAAGCGGCCAAAGGCGCGACTGGCGCCGCCTCTTGCTTAAAAGCAAGCGCGCAATACCTCGGCTTGTTGCAGCAAGATGCGGCGGCGTGGACCGCTTGGCGTCCAGCATCTCTTGCGCTCGATGATGCGCATATAAAAGATGCGATTAGTGTTCGAAATGCAGCGCGCGCTCGCAAGGATTGGAAAGAATCCGATCGCATTCGCGACGAGCTCGCCAAAATGGGCGTCGTGCTGAAGGACACCAAGGACGGCACCACCTGGGAGATCGCGCGATGAATTTGACTCGCATGAGTCTCGCCGCACTCAAACCTGCTCCCTCCCCCCTTGAGGGGGAGGGGTGGGGAGGGGGGTGTCTTTCCTGCACGCAAATAAAATTACCCCCCTCCCGACCGCTTTCGCGCGTTGCGCTCAAGCGGTCGACCTCCCCCTCAAGGGGGGAGGTGACAAATGAAAACGCGCGCTGCGCTGCGCGCGGGCACCCCTCTCCCATTGGGGGAGAGGGAAAACGAGGGACATCGCGATGATGGCTCGCGCAAACCCGCGCTTCGCGCTGCGCCCATTCCTGCCGCGCGACGCCGAGATCGTGGCCGCGATCTTCCGCGCCAGCATCGAGGAATTGACCGAAGACGATTACAATCCATCGCAGCAGGACGCCTGGGCCTCGGTCGCCGATGACGCGGCGGCCTTTGCCGAGCGGCTTGGGAAAAACCTCACGCTGCTGGCGACGCTCGAAGGCTCGCCCGTAGGCTTTGGCGCGCTCGCGGACAACAAGACCATCGACATGCTCTATGTGCATCCGGCGGTCGCGGAGCAGGGCGTGGGCTCGATGCTCTACGATGCGCTCGAAAAGCTTGCCGTCGCCCGCGGCGTGTCCCAGCTGACGGTCGAAGCCAGCGACACCGCGCGCGAATTCTTTGCGCGCCAAGGCTTTACCGCCGAGCAGCGCAACACCATATCGGTCGGCAACGAGTGGCTCACCAACACCACCATGAAGAAGAAGCTGACCCAGCAAAGGAGCGCCTGATGGACAAGCCCGAAACCCCGTTCCCGCGCCACTGGCTCTATTACATCGCGCTCAAATACGTGGTCATCGCCGCCGCCATCCTGCTGGCGCTCTATCTCTTCTACAGCCTGTCGTGAGGCGCCGAGCAAAGATGGTCAAGGAACGCCTCTATCTCTTCGACACCACGCTGCGCGACGGCGCGCAGACCAATGGCGTCGATTTTACGCTGCACGACAAGCTCGCCATCGCCGCCATGCTCGACGACCTCGGCATCGACTACGTCGAGGGCGGATATCCCGGCGCGAATCCGACCGACACGAAGCTCTTCGCCGAACCGCGCAAGCTGCGCAGCACGTTGACCGCTTTCGGCATGGTGCGCCGTCCCGGCCGTTCGACCTCCAACGATCCTGGTCTCGCCGATCTGCTCAACGCCAAGGCAAAGGCAATCTGTTTTGTCGCAAAATCCTGGGACTATCATGTGCGCGTCGCGCTCAACACGACGCTCGAGGACAATCTCACCGCGGTCAAGGAAAGCGTCCGCGCCGCGAAAGCCAAAGGCCGCGAGGTGCTGCTCGACTGCGAGCATTTCTTCGACGGCTACAAGGCCAACCCGCAATATGCGCTGGCCGTCGCCAAGGCCGCCTACGACGAAGGCGCGCGCTGGGTCGTCTTATGCGACACCAATGGCGGCGCGCTGCCGCATGAGGTCGAGACAATCGTCGGTGAAGTCGTGAGGGTCATTCCCGGCACGCATGTCGGCATCCACGCCCATAACGACACCGAGCAGGCCGTGGCCAATTCGCTCGCCGCGGTCCGCGCCGGCGCGCGCCAGATCCAGGGCACGCTCAACGGCCTCGGCGAGCGCTGCGGCAACGCCAATCTCGTTTCCATCATTCCGACGCTGAAGCTGAAAGCCGAATTCGCCGACAAGTTCGAGATTGGCGTCTCCGACGCCCAGCTGAAAAAGCTTGCGCAGGCCTCGCACATGCTCGACGAGCGCTTGAACCGCGCGCCCGACCGCCACGCGCCTTACGTTGGCGAGAGCGCCTTTGCGCACAAGGGCGGGCTGCACGTCTCGGCGGTGGAGAAGGACCCGCGCTCCTACGAGCATATCGATCCGGCGCTGGTCGGCAACCGGCGGCACGTCGTGGTGTCCGACCAGGCCGGCCGGTCGAACCTCA
>DATJVR010000027.1:0-98756 GCA_035501735.1 Xanthobacteraceae bacterium
CAGGGCGAAAACCGCATGGAATCCTGCTGACGCTGCGCCGGCGCGGCATCAGCGACCAGGCGGTGCTGCGCGCCATGGACGAGGTGCCGCGCGGGCACTTCGTCGAACCGGACTTCGCTGACCGCGCCTACGCCGATCAGGCGCTGCCGATTGAGTGCGGGCAGACCATCAGCCAGCCTTATGTGGTGGCCTACATGACCGAACATCTGGCGCTAAGGCCGCATCACCGCGTGTTGGAAGTAGGCACCGGTTCGGGCTACCAGGCCGCGGTGCTCTCTCGCCTGGCGCGAGAGGTGGTCAGCATCGAGCGCTACCGCACGCTCGCCGAGCGGGCGAGGGCGCGGCTCGCCGATCTCGGTTATGACAATGTCGAAGTTGTCGCCGGCGACGGCTTTGCCGGCGTGCCGGAAAAGGCGCCCTACGACCGCATCATCGTCACCGCCGCCGCCGAGGAAGTGCCGCAGGCATTGCTCGATCAACTGGCGGATGACGGCGTGATGATTTTACCGGTCGGACCCCACGACGGATCGCAACACATTATCAAGCTTACCAAATCGCAAACGGGAACTTTTCGCGAAAACTTAATTGCGGTGCGTTTCGTGCCGTTGTTGCCCGGGCAGGCGCTGGAATTATGATGTTTGTTTCACGGCGCGCGGTATTGTCGTGATTCGGCGGGCACAAAGGCTGTGACATTAATGTTCGCACGCTAGGCTGCGTGTAACGAACTGCTAATTCTTAAAACCTTATTTACTCGCTACTGCTTTATTTCGAAGTCTAGCATTGTTGCGTATGAGTGAGTAACCACATGCACCGCTCCAACGTGCCGTCTCGCTTGCGTGTCTGGTTGCGAGTGGCAGTTCCCGCTCTTTTGGGTATCGCCGCCGCCGGTTGTTCAAACTCCGCGCGCTTCGATTCCAACCCTTTCGACAGCGACCGCACGGCCGTGCAACAGAACACCACCGGCTCAATCGCGACGCGTCCCGTTTCGCGCGTTGACGCGCAACCGCTGCCGGCGCCGAGCCGGCCCGCGACCGTTGCCGCGACGGGCTATTCTGCAGGCGCCCAGGGCCTCGGCGCTTACCGGCCGACGACGCCCGAATACACCGGAACGGTAGCCGCCCGTCGTGCGCCGCCGGCCGGGCACTGGACCTGGGACGGCGGCTCGCCGGTGACGGTCGCCCGCGGCGAAACAATCGAAACCATCGCGCGCAAATACGGCGTGCCGGCATCCGCTATTAGAGAGACCAACGGTTTCCGCGAAGGAGCGGTGCTGCGGACCGGTCAACGCGTTGTCATCCCGCGCTACGTCACAACCACCGTCGCCCGCGCACCGGCGCCAGAGGCGTCCATAAAGCCGCGGATCGCCGAAAGCGAGCACGTCGTCGCGCCCGGCGAAAGCCTGATCGGCATCGCGCACAAGCACGGCGTCACGCTCGTGGCCTTGGCGCACGCCAACAATATCCAGCCTTATACCAAGGTCAGCATTGGCGAGCGCTTGACGATTCCGAGCGAGCATCGCGTCGCCGAGCGTCGCCCGACGACGCCCGCGCCGCAAGTTGCGCAGCCACGCGCCGTTCCGGCGACGAAAGTCGCCAGCGCGCCGGTCGAGAATGCGCGCATCGCCACGCCCGAAACCCACACCGGCGCCGAAGTCGCCACCAAAAGCGCGGAAGCGGTAGGCGCCCTGCCGAGCTTCCGCTGGCCGGTGAAGGGCCGCATCATCGCCGCCTTCGGTCCGCGTCCGAATGGTGGGCAGAACGACGGTATCAATCTGGCGGTGCCGGAAGGCACGCCGATCAAGGCGGCCGACGACGGCGTCGTCGCTTACGCCGGCAACGAGCTCAAAGGCTACGGCAACCTGGTGCTGATCCGCCATCCGAACGGCTACGTGTCGGCCTACGCCAATGCCAGCGAAATCCTGGTCAAGCGCGGCGACACCATCAAGCGCGGCCAGGTGATCGCGCACGCCGGGCAGACGGGCAACGTGACCTCACCGCAGCTGCACTTCGAGATCCGCAAGGGCTCGACGCCGGTCGATCCGATCAAGTATCTCGGCGGCGCGTAATTTCCGAACCGCTTTTGTACGGGATGCCCGGTTTCGCGCCGGGCATCGACGTTTTGGGCTAATCCTTCAACGCCACGCCGAGCCTTCCGGCCAAATCCTGCACGAACTGCCAGGCGACGCGGCCGGAACGCGAGCCGCGCGTGGTCGACCATTCCAGCGCGTCGCGGTGCATGGCTTCGCCGCGCGCGGGGATCTTGTAGTGGGCGATATAGCCGTCGACCATCGCCAGAAATTCGTCCTGGCTGCAGCGGTGGAAGCCGAGCCAGAGCCCGAAGCGGTCGGACAGCGAGACTTTCTCTTCCACCGTCTCGCCCGGATTGATCGCGGTCGAGCGTTCGTTTTCCATCATGTCGCGCGACATCAGATGGCGGCGGTTCGAGGTGGCGTAGAAAATGACGTTGTCCGGCCGGCCCTCGATGCCGCCTTCCAAGAGCGCCTTGAGCGATTTGTAGGTGGTGTCCTCGGTATCGAACGACAGATCGTCGCAGAACACGATGAAGCGGTACCGCGCGCCGCGGATGATGCTCATCAGTTCGGGCAGGCTCTCGATGTCCTCGCGATGAATCTCGATGAGCTTGAGCGGCGTGCTGTTACCTTGCCGCGCCAGCGCGACATTGACCCCAGCATGGGAAGCCTTGACCAGCGACGATTTGCCCATGCCGCGTGCCCCCCACAACAAGGCGTTATTGGCGGGCAGGCCCTTGGCGAAGCGTTCGGTGTTCTCGACCAGCACGTCGCGCACGCGGTCGATACCTTTGAGCAGCGACATCTCGACACGATTGACGCGCTTGACCGGCGCCAGGCGCCGCCCGTCCGGGTGCCAGATGAAGGCGTCGGCGGCGTCGAAATCGGGTGCGGCCGCGCGTTGCGGCGCCAGCCGTTCGAGCGCTTCGGCGATGCGCGCGAGCACGTCCGTACCGTCGGAGGACGCGGCGGCCTTGGCTTTGGAGGGCGATTTCGACTTCGACTTGGCCATGCAGCGAACTTTCGAGCAAACGCGCTGCTCTTAGCCGGGCGGCGTTGCCCCCGCAAGCGGGCAGGCGCGGAAACGGCCAAAAATGGCCCGTTTCCTAGGGGTCTTGCGGCGTTGCAATTGGAGCGGCGGCCGCTATAGTCCGCGCGAAATTGCGATTTGCCGCCGGGCCGGAAACGCGCCCGCGGTACCACCCCTGACAACCGAGCCAAGGGAAGCTTTCGATGTTTATTTCGACCGCGTTCGCGCAAGGATCGCTGTTCGGCGGCGCCGGCGGCGACGGCGGCAACACGGTGATGACGCTGCTGCCCTTCGCGCTGATCTTCGTCATCATGTACTTCCTGATTCTGCGCCCGCAGCAGAAGCGGGTGAAGCAGCACGCCGAATTGGTCAAAAACGTGCGGCGCGGCGATACCGTCATCACCAACGGCGGCTTGGTGGGCAAGGTCACCAAGGTGATCGACGACGACCAGATCGAGGTCGAAATTGCCGACGATGTGCGCGTGCGTCAGATGCGCTCGATGGTTGCCGATGTGCGCGCCAAGGGCGAGCCGGTCAAGGAGGAAACGACGTCGAGCTGATCGCCGCACGCGATCGCAAGGCGGACAGGGCATGTTTTATTCGCGCTTGAGTGCAATATCGATCCTTCTCACGGCGTTCGTCGTGTGCGCTTTCGCGTTTCCGAATTTCCTGCCCAAGGAGACAGTTCAGTCCTGGCCGAGTTGGGCGCAGCGCCACATCGTGCTCGGGCTCGATCTGCAGGGCGGCTCGCACATTCTGTTCGAAGTCGATACCGATGCGGTGCGCAAGGAGAAAATCGCATCGCTGCAGGATGACGTGCGCCGTGTCGTGCGCGACAACAAGCTCGGCAGTCCGTTCACGGTTGTCATTCGTGGCAATTCCGTCGAATTTCGCGTCGGCGAGCGGGTCGATCCGCAGTTCGCGTTGAGCAAGCTGCGCGAGCTCTCGCAACCTCTCGGTGGCATTCTCAGCGCGACCGGACAGCGCTCGATTGACGTCGTCGATGCCGGCGGCGGTCTGATCCGGCTCACCGTCACCGAACCGGCCATCCTTGAACGGATTCGTCAGGCGGTCGACCAGTCCATCGAAATCATCGAAAAGCGCGTCAACGCGATGGGACTGGTGGAACCGTCGATCCAGCGACAGGGTATCGATCGAATCCTGGTTCAAGTGCCCGGACTCGGCAATCCGCAGGAGCTGATCGACACCATTGGTAAGACCGCAAAACTGACGTTTCGCTTCGTCGATAATTCTATGTCGCCGCAACAGGCCTTGGAGACTCGCCCCCCTGCCGAATCCGAAGTTCTATACGGCACGAAGGCGGAGGGCGGCCGGCCATATCTCATTGAGAAGCGGGTTATCGTCGCCGGCGAGGATTTGACCGACGCGCAACCCGGTTTCGACGCACGCACGAGCCAGCCTATCGTCAATTTCAAGTTCAACCTCAGCGGCGCCCGGCGCTTTGGCACGGCGACGGTGGAGAATGTGGGGCGAGAATTCGCCATCGTCCTCGACAACGAGGTGATCTCGGCCCCGGTCATTCGCGAACCCATCACGCAAGGGCAGGGGCAGATTTCCGGCAATTTCACCGTCGAGTCCGCCAACAATCTCGCGATTCTGCTGCGCGCCGGCGCCTTGCCGGCCAAGCTCACTCCGATTGAGCAGCGCGTGGTCGGTCCAGGTCTGGGCCAGGATTCGATCACCAAGGGCAAGCTCGCCTCGTACGTGGGCGCCGCCATGGTCGTCATCTTCATGTTCGCCACCTATGGCCTGTTTGGCTTGTTCGCCAATATTGCGGTCGCGATCAACGTTGCGATGATCTTCGGCGTGCTGTCGATGTTGTCCGCGACGCTGACGCTGCCCGGCATCGCCGGTGTGGTGCTGACCGTCGGCATCGCCGTGGATTCCAACGTGCTGATCTACGAACGCATTCGCGAAGAACGAAGGGGCGGACGGACGACGATCAACGCCATCGATGCCGGCTTCAATCGCGCGCTCGCGACCATCCTCGATTCCAACATCACCACGTTCATCGCCGCCGCCGTCTTGTATTTCATCGGCACCGGCCCGGTGAGAGGGTTCGCCGTGACGCTCGGCATCGGTATTCTCACCACCGTTTTCACGGCATTCACGCTCACCAGGCTGATTGTCGCCTACTGGATAAAATGGCGACGGCCCAAGGTCGTGCCGATCTAACCAGCGCACCGACGGAATTTGAAATTCATGAGCGTGGTTCACATCGATCGCGACGACACCGGGACGCGGATATTTCTGTTCGGGATCCAGGTCTTTCCGCATCTCCGGATCGTTCCGGACGACACGCAATTCGACTTCATGCGCTTCCGGCGCGTGAGCTTTCCGATGTCGGCCATGCTGTCGATTATGGCGATCACGCTGTTTTTCACCCACGGCCTCAATTTCGGCATCGACTTCGTCGGCGGCACGCTCATGGAGGTGCGATCGACCACGGGGCCTGCGGATCTTGCCAAGATGCGCATCACGCTCAATGGCCTCGGCCTTGGCGAAGTGCAATTGCAACAATTCGGCACCGACACCGACGTTCTCATTCGCGTGGCCCAGCAGCCCGGCGGCGAAGCGGCCCAGCAGGCCGCGGTGACGAAGGTCCGCGAGGCGCTCGGCAATGACGTGGACTACCGGCGCGTCGAAGTGGTCGGCCCGCGCGTATCGACCGAACTGCTCGCCTACGGAACGCTCGGCCTCGTGCTCGCAATCGTGGCGATCCTCATTTACCTATGGTTCCGTTTCGAGTGGCAATTCGCGCTCGGCGCCATGATCGCCAACGTGCACGATCTGGTGCTGACGATCGGATTCATGTCGATCACCCAGATCGACTTCGATCTCACCAGCATCGCGGCCCTTCTCACCATCCTGGGCTACTCGCTCAACGACACCGTCGTGATCTACGATCGCATTCGCGAAAATCTGCGCAAGTATAAACGCCTGTCGATGCCGGATCTGCTCAACAGCTCGGTGAATTCCACGCTGTCGCGTTCGATCATCACCCACGTCACGGTCTCGCTCGCCTTACTCGCCCTACTTTTGTTCGGTGGGCAGGCGATCCACAGCTTTACCGCCACCATGATGTTCGGCGTGGTGCTGGTCGGTACCTATACGTCGGTGTTCATCGCCTCTCCGATCCTGATCTATCTCGGCGTGGGGACGGGCCGCGACTCGCTCACCAGCGAGTCATGACCGTGTCGGCAGCGGCGGAGAATCCGCATCTGCCGCGGCCCGCGCCGATCGACGGTTTTGGCAAGGGCGGATTTCGCTTCGCCGGCATGTCCCATCGTGGTTCGTTGCTATGCCTTCCGAACGGCATTTGGGCCTGGCCGGTCTCGCGCGCTGACGACATCGATGACACCGCGCTGACGCCTGTTTTTGAGGCAGCCGCCGACATCGGCTTGTTTCTGATCGGCACCGGCAGCGTCCCATGGATTCTGCCGCCTCCGTTGCAGATACGATTTCATGCGCTCAAACTGTCCGTCGAAGTCATGCGCACAGGGACGGCCGTCAGCACCTATAATATCCTGCTCGGCGAGAGGCGCCGGGTAGCCGCAGGCTTGATTGCGGTGGAATGACTTAAAAACGAATCCATCGCAAACCATGCCAGACGCCTTTACTTATTGTGAGCAGCACGTCCGCGAAGGCGACAAGGATCGCTATCTCGCGGCGCTGTTCGCGCCCGCCAAGTATCGCCGCGCGCTGTACGCACTCTATGCCTTCAATCTTGACGTTGCACGCGTGCGCGAGGCCGCGCGCGAGCCGATGGCGGGCGAGGTGCGGCTGCGATGGTGGACCGAGATGCTGACCGGAACCGCGCGCGGCGAGGTGACCGGCAATCCGGTGGCGGTCGCGCTGCGCGAAGTGGTCGTGCGCTATCGTCTCCCGCCGCAGATGCTCGCCGACCTGATCGACGCGCGTCGCTTTGATCTTTACGACGCTCCGATGGCGACCTTCGATGCGCTCGAACTCTACGGCGTGAAAACCTCGTCGGCCGTGATGGACCTTGCGGCACGCATCCTCAGCGATGGCCGCGATCCGGGTATCAGCCACATCAGCCGACACGCCGGCATTGCCTATTCCATCGCTGGTCTGCTGCGCGCCTTGCCGATTCATGCGGCGCGACGCCAGCTCTACATTCCGCTCGAAGTCATGCAGCGCCATCGCGCGCAGACCGAGGATGTATTCGCCGGCAATGCGACGGTCGAGGTGCGTGCCGCTCTCGCCGAAATGCGTCTGCGCGCCCGCCATCATCTCGCCGCCGCGCGCGGTCTCGTCAAGAACATGCCGTCGGCCGTGACGCCCGCGCTGCTGCCCGCGGTCCTGATACGGCCGGAATTGCAACGGATGGAACGGCGGTCCTATCGGCCGTTTCGTCTGCACGAACGTTCGCAGTGGCGGCGGCAGTGGACGTTGTGGCGCGCCGCGCGCGCCGGACTCGCCCGCAAGCTCTGATTTACTCCGCGGCGATACGGGCCGTGCCGTTGATCCATGCATCGAGGTCCGCCAGCGCCCGCGCCGTGAGCATGCGCTTTCGCGCAAGGCTCTTGGCGGTGCCGCGCAGCCGCTTGCCGTCCGGACCCTTGCCCGGCGCGCGATGGAGCGGCGGAAAGAGTCCGAAATTGACGTTCATCGGCTGGAACGAAGCCGGCCCTGCATCGATCCGCTCGATGTGTCCGCCTGTGATGTGCGCCAGCAGTGCGCCGAGGGCCGTGGTCGGCGGCGGCATCGAAGGAGTATCGCCCATCGCTTCGGCGGCCGCGCAGCGCCCAGCCAGCAATCCCATCGCCGCCGATTCCACATAGCCCTCGCACCCCGTGATCTGGC
The DNA here is from genome assembly GCA_035501735.1 of Xanthobacteraceae bacterium. Classification (GTDB taxonomy): domain Bacteria; phylum Pseudomonadota; class Alphaproteobacteria; order Rhizobiales; family Xanthobacteraceae; genus PNAI01. The sequence continues at coordinate 7,908 of DATJVR010000027.1, forward strand.
CGGCAAACCGCAGCCAGGGCACATCGGCGAGCCGCAACAGGGGATCGAGCACCTTTGGCGAATTGAGGAACGTATTGCGGTGCAGCCCGCCGAGCCGTGCGAACTCGGCCCGCTCCAGCCCCGGAATGCCGCGAAAGATGCGTAACTGCTCGCCGTGCCTGAGCTTGGTCTGGAAGCCAACCATGTTGAACAGCGTGCCGAGCCGATTGTCCTGGCGCAGTTGCACGATCGCATAGGGTTTGACCGCGGGCTGATGCGGGTTGGTCAAGCCGAACGGCTTCATCGGACCGTGCCGCAATGTCTCCGCTCCGCGCTTGGCCATCACTTCGATCGGCAGGCAGCCGTCGAAATACGGCGTGTCTTCCCACTCATGGAACGCCACCGTATCGCCGGCGAGCAGCGCGCCGACAAAGGTCTCATAGTGTTCGCGCGTGAGCGGGCAATTGATGTAATCGGCACCGGTGCCGCCCGGCCCGGCCTTGTCGTAGCGCGACTGGAACCACGCCACGTCGAGATCGATGCTGTCGCGATGAACGATCGGCGCGATCGCATCGAAGAACGCCAGCGCCTGTTCGCCGGTCAGCGCACGGATCGTGTCGGCCAGCGCAGGCGAGGTGAGGGGCCCGGTCGCGATGATGATGTTGTCCCACTCCTCCGGCAGCGTGATGACTTCCTCGCGCCGGATCTCGACCAAAGGATGTGCGGCAAGCGCCTGCGTGATGGCGGCTGAAAATCCATCTCGGTCGACCGCCAGCGCGCCGCCCGCCGGCACCTGGTTGCCGTCGGCGGCGCGCATCACCAGCGAGCCGAGCCGGCGCATTTCCTCATGCAGCAGGCCGACCGCATTGGTTTCTGAATCATCGGAGCGGAACGAATTCGAGCAGACCAGTTCCGCAAGCCCCTCGGTCTTGTGCACCGCCGTCGTGCAAATCGGGCGCATCTCATGCAGCACCACCGGCACGCCGCGCGCGGCGATCTGCCAGGCGGCCTCCGAACCGGCGAGCCCGCCGCCGACGATATGGACTGGTTGCGCTTGTGCCATTGCCTCTAATTAGGCCGCCGCCGAAAAAGCAGCAATGCTAATATCGCTGCAGCAACCGGCTGGCGGATCGCGCAAATCCAGGAGCATGTGATGCGCAGACTATTGCTGATTGCGAGCCTGCTTGCTTTGAGTGCCGGCACTGCGGGAGCTGCCGAAATCAAGGTCCTCACGGCCGGGGCTTACAAGCAGATCGTGCTCGCACTTCAACCCGATTTCGAGAAAAGGACAGGCCACACGCTCATCGTCGACAATGGCACCGTCGGTCAGTTGACCAAGCGCATCGAAGAGGGCGAAGCGTTCGACGTCGTGATTGCTTCCCCTGGCGCGCTCGATGGCCTCGCCAAGAAAGGTAAAATAGTCCCGGGCATCAGGGTTGTTCTCGCTCGCGTCGGGGTCGGTGTCATGGTCAGAGAGGGCGCCCCGAAACCGGACATTCCGACCGTCGAGGCATTTAAGAAATCGCTGCTGGCCGCAAAGTCGGTCGCCTACATCGACCCGGCTTCAGGCGGATCAAGCGGCATCTATCTTGCGGGTCTGTTTGAGAAGCTGGGGATTGCCGACCAATTGAAGCCGAAGGCCAAGCTGATTTTCGGCGGTCTTGTGGCCGAGCACGTCGCCAAGGGCGAGGCGGAGATCGGCATTCATCAGATGAGTGAGATCGTGCCGGTAAAAGGTGTGACGCTGGTCGGCGCTCTGCCGGCTGAAATCCAGAACTTTACGACCTATGCCGGCGGCCTCGGTGCAGCGACCGGCGTGGCCGAGCCGGCCAAAGATTTGATCAGGACGCTTGCCGGGCCGGCGGCCGCACCGGTGCTTAAGTCGAAGGGGATGGCGCCGGCTTTGTGACCGTCCGAGGTCGATGGGTCATCGGGTTTAGCGCTCGGAACTGTCCCACGCGACGCGTGGAATATCCGACCGGCTGATACCGATATCTGCGAGTTCGCGGTCGCCCAGCTGATTGAGCTCCCGGAGGTTCGAATTATAGCGCCGCCATTGTCGCAGGAAGCGCAGGATCTGAGACAGCAACATTGTAATCATCCTTTTGAATCTGAAGGGGGAATCCCCCGAGTTTGGGACTTGATATAAGTCCAACCTGTGCATTGCAAAAGTGTTTCTGCTGCGATGCAGCATTGCACTATCCGCATGACTCAAATCAGCAAAACGTTAAGGGGATTGGGGGTCGAGGGGCGAAAGGACTTCCGCCGAATTGCCTCAGAGGCAGGTTTCGTTCGGGGAAGTGGTGGCTCCCGCCGACCCGCACGGAATGCGCTTTTCCAGTCGCTGGATGCGCTTTTTCGCATCCGCTTGTGCCGCGATGTCGAAGATCGATCTTGGCGTCAATTCGATCGCCTTGCGCAGATCTGCGGCTGCCAGGTCGATCTTGCCCTGTTTTTCGTAGATCGCCGCGCGCGTGCGGTAGCTCTCGATGACATTGCCGTCGATTTCGATGGCCTGATCCAAATCGGCAAGGGCATGCTCGAGATCCGCCCTTTTGATCCATACCAGAGCGCGAGTCGTCAGCGCCTCGGCATTGCGCGGGTGGATCGCAAGTGCGCGGTCGAGATCGGCAAGCGCCGCATTCAATTCGTTTTTGGTGAAATTGGCCCGCGCCCGTTGCAAATAGATAAAGGCTTCGTCGCTGGATTTGTTCGCGAGGGCCAGATCGAAGGCGGCAATGGCGCGATCCGGCTGATTGGTGGCGAGCATGGCCAAGCCGCGGCCCAGAAATGCCTGCGCATTGTTCGGATCGACCTCGAGCGTGCGGTCGAAGTCCGCCGTAGCTTCGGTGAAGCGGCCTTTGAGGACCAAACAGATGCCTCGGTTCGCCAGCGCCTCGACAAATCGTGGATTGACCGAGAGCGCGCGGTCGAACTCCGCGATCGCTTTGTCGCATTGGTGTTGCATCTGATACACCCTGCCGCGTCCGGACAATGACGGTGCGTGCCTCGGGTTTATGGCTAGCGCGCGATCATATTCGGCCAGCGCCGCCGGGAGATCGTTCTTGAGGCGGAATATGATGGCGCGATCTGCCATCGCGTCGGTGTTTTTCGGATCGATCTCGATGACGCGGTCAAAGCTCGCGAGCGCCTCATCGAACCGTTTCATGGAAACGAGTACGAATCCCCGCAAAGTCAGCAGTAATGGATCGCGCTCCTTCAGCTTGATTGCCTGATCCAGGTCCGCCAGTGCTAGTTCATGCTGTTTGACTTGATTGCGGGACATGCCCCGCAGGCGCAGCGCCGCAATATTGTTCGGTTCCTTTTCCAAGGCAGAGCTGGCCGCGGCGATGGCCGCTTCGTATTGCTTGGTATTGAAAGCCCTGGCTGCCTCCTGGACCAAACGCACGACCTCCGGATTGGACGATATGGCCTGCGAGATCCCCGACGGTGCGCTCCCTATGGAAGGCGCGGCCGGATTGGCCGGACGGGTAGACGATCCAACGCGCTCGAGCTCTGCCTTGGTGGCGAGCGCAATCGCTCTTGCCTCATGCGCGTTTTTGTCGTTCGGTGAAATCGCCAACGCCGCATCGAGATCGGCAATAGCCCGGTCAAGGTCTCCCTTGGAACTGAAGATCTGAGCGCGGCCGACATAATAGACATATATCCTCGGCGCGATCGCGATGGCCCGGCTCATGTCGGACAGTGCGAGATCAAGCTTGCCGAGCCGCTGTTGCAGCAGGCCGCGATAATAGAATGCGTTTGCATTGTTGGCGCTGATCGCGATGGCCCGATCAAAGTCGGCGATCGCCCGCTCGTAATTGGCCATCTGCGTATGGATGAGGCCGCGCGTGGCATAGGCCGCCGAGTTATCGGGCCGCAGTTCGAGCGCACGGTCGTAGTCGCTCAGCGCGAGGGCCCATTCGCGTTTTTCGGCCTGCAGAGTCCCCCGTGAGGCATAGGCATTGAAATTCTTGGGATCGATCTCCAGTACGGTATTGAAATCCGCCAGCGCCAGATCCGGCTGTCTCTTGCGAAGATAGACTTCGCCGCGTACCAGCAATACTTCGACTGATCGTGGCGACCGCGCCAGCGCCTCATTCAGGTCGGCGAGGGCCTGCTCGACCAGTCCCTGACGAAAATATGAGCCTCCGCGATAGATATACGCCTTCGTCACATCGGCGGGACTGCGCGTGTTCTCGGTGATGATGTTGGTGCAGCCCGCTGCGATCTTCTTGATGTCGCGCGACAGGCAATCGTCCCACGCATCGGCAAACGACGGCGTGACAAAAGAAGCGAGCAATGCGACGGCCGCGCATGGCCTCAACAAAAAAGTTCGCTGGAACATCGAAGGCTCGTCGTATTTGACTAAAAAGAAAACGCTGTCGTGTTGCTCAAACCCACCCGAACGAACTGAGAGAGACATTATAACAGCGGTGAAAATAAGGACAATTTGTCAAACGGCCTTATTCAAAGCATGCTTATTCAAAGACCCCCTGGGTGATTACCGTTAATTGGCTCAGCTTCCATTTGTGCCGTGGATTTCCGGAAAGAAATAATCCTTCCAGCTGGCTGGCACGTCTTTCATCATCCCGTTCGTAACCATGAAGCGCGCAAACTTCATGGTGTTTTCGGGCGTCATGGTCCACCGCACCTGCGGACCGGAAACCACGCGATCGACGAAATCGAGCGAAAGTTTCGATTTGGAATCGCTGATCCAGAGCGCAGCAGCGGCGCGCCGATCCTTGTTGACGATATCGGTCGCTTCCTCCATGGCCGCATACAGCGCCTTGTAGAGCGCTGGATTGCCGTTGCGGAAACGCGCCGAGGTCCAGGCGACCGTGAATGTGTGCGGTCCTTCCATGACGTCATAGGAATTGAGCACGGTCGTGATGCCGGGTTTTTCGAGCTGCTGATTCTGGAACGGCGGCACGCTGAAAACGTTGTTGATCTCGCCGCCGCCGCTCAGCAGCGCGATGGTCGCATCCGGCGGCGTCATCGAAACGGTCAGCGTATCGAGCTTGCCGAAGTTGGCCGGTCCGAATGCCTTTGCCGCAGCCATCTGCAGCATGATGGCCTGGATCGAGACCTTCACGGCCGGCAGCGCGATCCGATCGGTATCCTTGAGATCCGCGATCGTCTTGATCGTCGGACTGCGGGTGTTCATGAGAAACGGCTGCGAACTCATCGCCGAAATGCCGCGCACTTCGTTCGGCGTACCCTTCGTCTTCGACCACAGCAGCAACAGCCCCGGCGTTCCACCCGATCCGACATCGATCTGTCCAGCCAGCAGCGCGTCGTTGATGGCGGCTGGGCCGTTGAACACGTGCCAGGACACTTTCACCTCGGGAATGCCTAAAGCCCTCGCATGTTTCTCGATGAGCTGCTGGTGCTCCATGACGTTGAACTGCAGGTAACCCATGGAAAATTGCCGAGCGAGCCGGATCTCCGGCACTTGCGCGTCGGCCGGAGCGGCCGCCAGCGCCAGGAGCGCCGCCAGCAGAATTTTTGCATTGCGAAAGACCATCGTCTTCCCCTGAGTGTGTTTGCGGCAAGGACACTAGCAGTTTCGATCCATGCCGCCTATTCCTGCATGGCTGCTGCCTCGTTAGCTTCGCTTTGATATATTTGGGGCAGATAGGTCGAGCCCATCAGAAGCGAGAGCGATGTCGGATCTGACGCCCATTCCCATCATCGACGTCCGGACCGGCGGCACGTTGCGCCATGCCCGCGAAGGCGAGGCGAGCGCGCGCGGCCTGCGTGACGCTTGCCTCGGATGGTTCCCTGCCGCGTGTCGGCCGATCTTGCCGCTGCTCGACCATTTCGCGAAGCGTTGGTTGATGCGCTCCCGCTCGCCCTATGTGGAGGAAATCGGCGCGATCGCAACTGTGCTTGGGATTCCTGGCGTCTGGTTTCTCAACGGCTCATATCAATGGTGCTGCACGGCACTGGCGTGCGAGCAGGGTCACGCGCCCTGGCTCGTCCGCACGCTTGACTGGCCATTTCCCGGTCTCGGCCGCTACGTGGAGATCGCGCATATGCGCGGACCCGCCGGCGATTTCTACAATGTCACATGGCCGGGTTACGTGGGCGCCTTGACCGCGCTTGCACCCGGACGTTTTGCCGCCGCCATCAATCAGGCGCCGATGAAACGCCGCACCCACGGCCGTCTGTTTCGCCTCTACGATTTTGCCGCCAATGCGCTCGACACAGCCATGCGCGTGCGCGAGATCCCGCCCGATCAGTTGCTGCGCCAGGCCCTGGAAACCTGCCGCGATTTTGCTGAAGCCAGACACCAATTGGAGATCACGCCGGTCGCGCGCCCGGTGATCTTCACGCTCGTTGGCTGCACGCCCGGTGAACGTTGCGTGATCGAACGCACCGAGCACGGCGCGCAGACGCGGCTGAACGAAACGTCGGCGGCTAACGACTGGCTCAACGTCTCGACCGAATGGGAAGCGCGTATCGGCGGTGGAAGGATTTTCGCCAGCACATTCGAAGAGGCCGCGCAGAACAGCCGCGACCGTCGTCAGGCGCTCGCCGCATGGTCCGGGCGCTTCGGGGATGACGGTTTTGCCTGGGTCACGCCGCCCGTGCTCAATCCGTTCACCCGCATTGCCGTTGAGATGTGCCCGGCCACTGGCGTGCTCCGTGCCGTCGGTTACGAGCCAATCCCGGGCCAGGAATTGCCGGAGCCGGTAACTTTGCCCTGCGAGGTGCAGGCCGCGCGGGTTGCTGCTTGATGGCCTGCCGTCCTAGAAGACGCTCGCCACATCGCTCGTCGTGCCGACGATCGAAGGCGTTGCATGGGCGGCTTCGCCGCTCGCCAGCGCGGCCTGGATCTTCTCGATCAGCGCGAGCGCGGACTCCCGCGAAATCTCGACCGCCACCCGCTCGCGCGCACCATCGGCCTCGCAGACGAAGTCGATTCCGAGCGCATGATCGAGCGGCGCGTGATAGGGATGATCGAAGTACACGTTGGCGGTGTCGATCTTCATCCAGCCGTTTGGACCTTTCGCGCTGCCGGTCAAACGAGCCTTTTCGACGATATACGAGCACATGATTGTCTCCCCTGATAGGCGGCTTCAGCCCGCGAGATGCTTTTTGAAAAACGCAAAGACCTTGTTCCAGCCGTCCGCCGCCTGTTCGGCGCGGTAGGCCGGCCGCGACGTATTGAAGAACGCGTGCCCGGCGCCGTCGTAGCGGTGAAACTCATAATTCTTCTTGAGCTGCTTGAGCTTTGCTTCCGTGCGGTTGACCTGATCGGCCGTGGGATTTTCGTCGTCGTTGCCGAAAATGCCGAGCAGCGGGCAGGCGAGCTTCTCGCTCAACTCGATCGGCGCCACCGGCCGCTTGGCATTCAAGGCTTTCGGATCGTCCACGATCACGTTGCCGCCCCAGCAATCGACCGCGGCATCGATGCCGGGCACCGTGCAGGCGGCGAGATAGCAATGCCGGCCGCCGGAACAAAAGCCGATCGCTCCAACTTTGCCATTCGCGTTCTTTTGTGCGCGCAGATAGGCGATGGAGCCCGCCACGTCCCCCATGATCTGCGCGTCGGGAACCCCGCCTGTCGCGCGCACGCGCGCGCCCACGTCGTCCGGCGTGCCTGGGCCTTCGCGGAAATAGAAATGCGGTGAGATCACGGCATAGCCGTGGTGCGCGAATTTGCGGACCACCTCCGTGATCCATTCATCCCATCCCGGCAAGTGATGGATCACCACCACGCCCGGAAAAGTTCCCGAACGGGTGGGCCGCGCATAATAGGCCTCACCCTGATCGCCATTGTAGCCGCGGAACGATACGGTTTCAGCAATCAGACCCTGATGCGACATTCATTCCCCCTCACGACCCATGCAATCGCGTGCAGCTTTTCTCTCGACAATTTCCGGACGCGCGACAATATGGAGCGGAGAAGTTATCCATGCCTATCCCAAAGGCTTTGTTCTTTGATGTGTTTGGCACGCTGGTGGACTGGCGAACCAGCATAGCGCGCGAAGCGCGATTGATCCTTGAACCGCTGGGCCACAAACTCGATTGGCTTGCCTTTGCCGACGCCTGGCGTGGCGAATACCAGCCGGCCATGGAAGAAATCCGGTCCGGCCGCCGGCCTTTCTGCAAGCTCGACGTTTTGCATCGGCGCAACCTGGAAACGATCCTCTCGCGCTTCAAGATTTCCGGACTGCCGGAAGCGACGCTGGTGAACCTCAATCTCGCCTGGCATCGCCTCGATGGCTGGCCGGATTCGGCGCCGGCCCTTGCGCGGCTCAAGCGCTCATACTGGCTGGCGCCGGTGTCCAACGGAAATATTGCGCTGATGGTGGATCTTGCGCGCCGCAACTCATTTCCGTGGGATGCCATCCTCGGCTCGGAGATCGCCGGCGATTTCAAGCCCAAGCCGCGCGTCTATCTTGCCGCCTGCGAAGCCTTCGCTCTTGCGCCGGGCGATTGCATGATGGTGGCCGCTCATTCCAACGATTTGGCGCATGCGGCGAAATGCGGGTTGCAGACCGCCCATATTGCGCGTCCGAACGAGCACGGCCCTGGCCGCGGCGAGACCGCTCCAACTGTACCGGTTGATTTTGCCGCCGCAGACCTCAAGGACCTCGCGGCAAAACTTGGCGCATGACGAACCTTCGATTCAACCGGCGGGGCGATCACGGTCACGTAAGTGGTGCGTCAACCCTCGCCATGCTACTCGCTTGTTCGCATGAGACATCCGCTGAAAGTCTGGCGCGACCCCGCCAACAATCTATCGCTGCTGCGAATTATCGCGCTGGCGTGTCTGCTTGCGCCGTTGCTCAAGGCCCTCTACGACGCCCATGAGATCCTCAATGGCGCGCGCCCCATCAACGACCTGATCCATCGCGCCGGCTTTTGGGCGATCGTCTTTCTGCTGGTCACGGTTTCGGTGTCGCCCTTGCGCCGGATCGCGCGCTTCAATCAGCTTCTCGATGTGCGGCGCATGCTCGGCGTCGGCACATTCACCTATGCCTTCGCGCATATCCTGCTGTTTGCGGCCGACAAGATGTTCAGCCTGACCATGGTGGTAGGCGAAATTTTGTTCCGCGTTTACCTGACCATCGGTTTCGTCGCCTTGCTTGGTCTGACCGCGCTCGCGGCGACATCAACCGACGGCATGGTGCGCTGGCTCGGCGTCAAGCGCTGGCAACGGCTGCATCAGGCGGTCTACCTGATTGCCATTTTGGCGCTGATCCATTTTTTCCAGCAGAACAAGGCCGATGTCTCGGTCCCGACCATCGCTGCCGGCCTGTTTGGCTGGCTGATCGGCTACCGGCTGCTGGTCAAATTTCGCAATACCCGAGCGGAACCGCCATCCTGGATGCTGCTCGCGCTCACCCTTGTGATGACCGTGCTCACCTTTATTTGCGAGGCGATCGGGATCGCAATTGTATTCCACGTATCGCCCATGCGGGTTCTGCAATCGGCATTTGATTTTGAATGGGACATGATACGGCCCGGCTGGTACGTGCTCGCCGTGGGTCTTGGTGTCGTGCTGCTCGATCTCGTGCGCGCACGATTTGCCAAGCCGAGGCGCGTGACCGGCGCGCCGAAGGCCACGCTCGCCACGCAAAAGCGCGCCGGTTGAATTACTTGTGGAAGTTGTCTCTGATCGCCGCGAAGTGACCGAATTGAGCGGTGTCTTTCGGCCCTTCATCCAACAGTGCGAGAATTTGCACGCAAGGGATCGCGCCCAGCGGCAAGACCAGACCGCTATCGTTGTCGAACGCCGAGCGTTGGCACACATCGCCGAAAAGCGGCGTGAAGATGATCGAGCCGACGCGCGACTGCCGTCCAAACACGAATTCCCCTTCGCGCGTGATTTGCTCGCTGCCGGTCGTGAAGTACAGGAGCGACGCTATGGCCCAAACAAAGATAGCGACCATGAGCGGGGCGCGCGAGAGATCGCGGCGGGCCGCTTTGGTTTTGGCATAGCGCGTTCTCTTGTGCGTGATCGATACCATGGACTTTCTTCCATCGAAACAACGGTACTTTAACCTCGCGCATCTTTCCGATCGATTTTCGAAATTGGGAAAATTGTCTGTAATGAGTTCAAGGCCCGTAATTTACCGACCGTTGACCACGTGCGGGGTGTCTCCCTCTGTCGACAACCGCCACGGCCATCCTGGTTCGAATGCGCGGCGTGTCTTGCGCAGGCGGCGGTAAATGAACGCCAGATGAACAGCAGAAAAATTATGCACGTTTCGTATGATTTAATTCGGTCAAAGTCTGCGCTATGAGTCTTGTCTCGGGGTGCACGGAGACGACTGCCGGCTTGGGGGGCGGCTCGGAGAGACCGCAACACACCTCGCTCATTCAGGAGAACTCAAGATGAAGAAGATTCTACTCGCCGCCGCCTTGGCACTCGCTACGACTTGCGCATACGCCGACGATACCTGCAAATCGAAAGCGGTTGACAAGGACGGCAAGGCGCTTGCAGGCGCAGCCCTCAAGAGCTTCATGACCAAGTGCCAAAAGGACGCGGCCGCGGCTTGTGCCAAAGACGCAGCCGACCAGAAGCTGAAAGGTGCCGCCAAGACGAGCCATATCAAGAAGTGCACCGCCGACAAGGTCGGAGCCTGACGCGATCGTCTCGAAGTCAAATGGGAGGAGGGCAGGTGCCTTCCTCCCATAATTATTTGTCTTGATGCCGAGCATGAATTGCCGGGCTCTCAAACGATCTTGAAATCCTTCGGATCCCAGTCGGACTTGGGATATTTCGGATTCATCTCCTCGAGCTTTGCCCGGACGATGGCCGCGATGGCGGCATTGCGCGCCCATTTGTGGTCGGATGGAATGACGTGCCAGGGCGCCCACGCGGTAGAGCAGCGGGTCACCATCACCTCGTAGGCGGTTTCGTATTGATCCCAAAGCTTGCGGTCGTCGAGATCTTCGGGATTGAACTTCCACCGGTGCCTGCGCTCGTCGAGCCGCGCCTGCAACCGCTCGCGCTGTTCCTTCTTCGAGACGTGCAACATGAATTTCAGGATCGTCGTGCCGTTCTCGCTCAGCGTCTTCTCGAACGCATTGATTTGCTCGTAGCGCTGCTCGATCATCTCCGCGGGCACGAGCTTCTTGACCCGTTCGATCAACACGCTCTCGTAGTGCGAGCGGTTGAAAATCCCGATATAGCCCCGGCGCGGGCAGCCGATATGCGCCCGCCACAGATAGTCATGCGCGAGTTCCACAGCGCTCGGGCGGCGGAAGGACGTCACCGTGACGCCGATCGGGCCGGTATGGTTGAACACGTGGCGGATGGTGCCGTCCTTGCCGGCCGTATCGAGCCCCTGCAGCACCACGAGCAGTGCGCGCGAGCCCTCGGCATAGAGCCGATCCTGCAGATCGTTGATGACGTAGCCGTCCTTCTCGCTCTGCTTCCTGGCGGCCTCCTTGTCGGGAAAAGCCGCATGGTCGGCCGGATCGCGTTTCTTCAGGCTCACGCGCTCGCCGGGCTTGATCCGAAACCGCGCACCGAAATCGTTCGCCATGACCACACCACTTGCCCGCTCTACCGCAACAGATCGCCGAACTCGGGATGCTTGGCAATATAGGCGGCGACGAACGGGCACTTCGCCACCACCTTGAGCCCCTGCGCTCGGGCATCCTGGAGCGCGCCGCGCACAAGCTGCGATGCGATGCCGCGGCCGCGCAGCGCCATGGGCGTCTCGGTATGGGTCAGCGTGATGACGCCCGGCGCCAGCGAATAATAGGCGACCGCCGTCTGCCCGTCGGCATCGAGCTCGTAGCGATGCCGCGCGGTGTTGTTGCGGATGTCGTCCATGGGGATTCTCAGCATCGTATCCTAGCCACTCGGGCGCTCTGCCGCTACGTTGCGCGCGGACACGGACAACGGGGAACCCATGGCCACTTTTGTCGTTTCGCACGGCGCCTGGTCGGCCGGCTGGGCGTGGAAGAAGATGCATCCGCTGATGGCCACGCGCGGGCATCGCTTCGTGACGCCGACCCACACCGGCCTCGGCGAACGCGCGCATCTCGCCCATCCCGGCATCGATCTCGACACCCACATCGCCGACATTCTCGCCGTGCTGGAGATGGAGGATTTGCGCGGCATCATCCTGATCGGCCATTCCTACGGCGGCATGGTCGCGACCGGCGTTGCGGCGCGCGCGCGCGACCGCGTGGCGAAGCTGATCTACGTCGATGCCTTTGCACCCAAGGACGGCGACAGCGTGCTCTCGCTCACGCCCGAGCGCGCGCAGGCCCTACGCGACAACGTCGCCAAGAACGGCGAAGGCTGGAAAATTCCTCCCAACCCCATGCCGCCCGACACGCCCGAGGCCGACAAAGCCTGGGCCGCGCCGCGCCGCAAGCCGCAGCCGCTGAAAACCTTCGAGCAGCCGGTCACGCTCCCCGGCGGCGAGCTGACTTTGCCGCGCCATTACGTCTATTGCGCGCGCCACCCGCCGAACGATCCGTTCCGGCAATTCCTCGAACGCGCGCGCCGCGAGGGCTGGGGCGTGAGCGAAATCGACGCCAGCCACAATCCGCATATCACCGTGCCCGACGTGTTGATGAAGGTGTTGGACAAAGCGGCGTCGTAGCTCCATCACACGAACCGCAGACTGATGTCTTCCAGCGCCGCGCCCTTGACCTGCGTGATCCAAGTCTCGCCCGATTTGACCGGCAGCGCGCGCGTCAGCGTACCGGTCGACACGATCTCGCCGGCCGCCAGCGGCGGGTTGTACGGGTCGTGCGCGAGCAGCTCGACCAGATGCCGCACCGCCGACAACGGCCCTTCGAGCACATTTGAGGCATGACCGCGGTCCATCAACACGCCGTCGCGATAAAGCGCGACCTCGAAATCGCCTAAAGTCCGCAGCCATTCGTCTTCCCGCCCGCGCCCGCGCACCTCGTGGCGCGGCCCGACCAGCAGCGCGCCGTGCAGCGCATCGGCCGCGACCGTGTCGGGCGGCGAAAATTTCCAATCGGGAAAAATCGACTGCACGATTTCGTAGCCGAGCGAGACCCAGGCGATGCATGACAGGAGCGCCGCGTCGTCCATGCCGGGCGCCGGCGCGGCCGAAAGCCCGAACATGATTTCCGGCTCGATCTTCGGATCGGAGTAGGGCGCAAGCGGCAGCGGCTCTGCCGGATCGTGCATCGTGCGGTCGTAGACGTAACCCCAGATCGGCGCGCGCACGCCGTATTCGTCCCACAGCCTGCGATTGGTGAAGCCGATCTTGCGCCCGCGCGGGTGGAAACCGCGCGCCGCGCGCATGGCGTTGGCGAGCGCGGTCACCCGATAGGCCGCGTCGAGCGTGAATCCCGGATGCCGCGCCGAAAACGATGGCACCTGCCGCCAGCCGGCGTTGAACGCATCGAACGCTTCCGCCGCGATCAGGCGCAACGCGGTCTCGTCCGTATCGGCCCCCGCCGCCTTCATTCCGGCTCCAGCGGCGGCTTCAGCGCCTTGGACATTGCAAAATCCTTCTCCGCCCCAGGCACGTCGCCGAGCGCTTCCTTGGCGATGCCGCGCCATTGCAGTGCGCCGCGCTGCCCGGGACTGAGCTGCAGCACCCGATCGAACCCCTCGAGCGCGCGCTCGTGCTCGCCTTTTTGCAGATAGGAAGCGGCGCGCGTGCACAGGATCGCCACGTCGCTCGGCTCGACCATGAGCGCGCGCGTGCAATCCGCGATCGCGCCGTCGAAATCGCGCAGGTTGTAGAGCTGCCTGGCGCGCGCCGCGAGCGCGCTCACGCAGAACGAGTCGAGCTCGAGCGCGCGGTCGAAATCCGCCATGGCGCGGTCGAATTGATGCGCGTCCTGCCAGACCAGGCCGCGCTGCACGTAGAGCTCGGGGTTTTCCGGCTCGCGCGCGATCAGATCGTCCAGACGGCGAATGGCCGATTCCGGGTATTCCATCGACGCTACTCCGCCGTTTCGGCGCGTGTCCGCGCCATGACCATCGTGGGAGGCCAGGCCTCGGAACCGGCAATCTACACCAGGAGGGCGAAGCTCCGCTCCCGTATTCTTTGGCCGCCGTTTGTCATGGCCGGGCTTGACCCGGCCATCCATGGGGCCGCGCCGCAAATTTAGACGTAAGGACTGCGCGTGCCGCACCTCATCATGGATGCGCGGGTCAAGCCTGCGCATGACAACTCGGATCGGCAAGCCCGTAGCCCGCATGAGCGCAGCGATATGCGGGAATGATCGCCCCCTAGGAACGAAGAATCCCGGATTTCGCGGAGTTTACCCTCGGGCCGGCGCAGCCGGTTCCGAGGGCTCATCCGGGCTACGCATGCTGTTCCACAGCAAGGAGCTCGATCGATTGGCGAGAAAATATAACAAGAAATAAACGGGGTGACGCTCGGTCTCATTTTCCCGCTCATTCCCGCGCAAGCGGGAATCCAGACTCTGGGTCCCCGCTTTCGCGGGGACGAACGGATAACGAGAGTACTCGTAGGGTGGGTTAGGCGCGTAGCGCCGTAACCCACCGTCGGGCTCGCGGCAAGTGAGGCGGTGGGTTATGCGCCGGTACCTGCGCCCGGACGGCGCGAAGCGCCGACCCGGATGGCGCTAACCCACCCTACGGGCTCGACCCGGGTGGCGAGAAAGTACAACAAGAAATAAATCGATGTGACGCTCGGTCTCATTTTCCCGCTCATTCCCGCGCAAGCGGGAATCCAGACTCTGGGTCCCCGCTTTCGCGGGGACGAACGGATAACGAGAGTACTCGTAGGGTGGGTTAGGCGCGTAGCGCCGTAACCCACCATCGGACTCGCGGCAAGTGAAGCGGTGGGTTACGCGCCTTCGGCGCTAACCCACCCTACGGGCTGTTTCACAGCAAGGAACTCGATCGGCTGGGGAGGAAATATAAGAAGAGATAGTCGGTATTATGCCAGTCTTTCCCGCTCATTCCCGCGCAAGCGGGAATCCAGTTTGGGAATCTGGGTCCCCGCTTTCGCGGGGACGAACGGAACACTCCGTCATGCCCGCTCTTGTCGCGGGGATGCATCAGTCTCTATTTTCAAATATTCTTAGAGAAAAACTGCTGGCGGATGGGAGGTTATTTTGGATATTGCAACCGCACTGACATTGCTGGGGCAGGCAACGAGAATTGTAAAGGACTTACGAGAGATAGATAAGGGCTTCGATTTGGCCTCACTTAAAGCTCAAATGGCAAACCTCTACGGAACCCTTGCCGACGTGAAAATTGCTCTATCCGATGCGAGGGAAGCAATTCATGAAAAAGATCAAAAGATCAAAAGGCTTGAGGACAAAATAGCAGCCCTAGTGTCGGGCGAAACTTGCCCCATTTGTAACGAAGGTCGAATGAAAGTGGTGGCGTCTCGGGAGCATCCGCATTTCGGTTTCGCCGGTGTCCAAGAAAGAACCCTCAAGTGCGACAAATGTGGCCACAGTGAAAAACGTCTTCATGATCCCGACGGTCGAACGAAAAGCTAACCAAACTAAGAAGACGTGTGCCGTTAATCGCGACTATCAATAAACCGCACGTGGTACGCCCCTTTCATTTGCGGATTGCCGGTTCGGAATTCGTTCCAAATGCTGTCAGCGGTCCAATTGGGCCACAAATGATTTATCAAATGGATATGAGAACCGCCGTCCCAGTGGTTGTCATGCCGAGCCATGTCTCTTTGGTCGAAATACAAGAGGTGCCAGTTCGACAGATCGCTGCTGAAAAAAAGATGGCCAGATAGCAACCTGCGCTGATCAAAGATGGAGGAAATTTTGCGCATGAATTTCTGCGCAGCCGAAGTGAATCGACCGTCTGCAGTCAAAGAAACGCCGCCATCCGTGCTAGGAATTAAGTGACTGGGGACAAATTCACGGTGGTGTCTTTGATGTGCCCAGGGCGTTACGCCGCTGATAGAGCCAACAATGAAGTCTGCCAGTGCTGCCTTTGTAACAGTCGTAATTCGGCAGAGTTTCTTCAATTCGCTTTTTTTATGGCAAAGAAAAAGCTGCAACAGCCCTTCGATCCCGGCCGTGGTATCAGTATCCTTCACTCCGCCGCCTCAATTCTTTTCCGCGGCTTGTTGACCCGCCGCTCCAGCACCGGCTTCAAGAATGCGCCGGTATAGCTCCGCTTCACCTTCACCACGTCCTCCGGCGTGCCCGCCGCGACGATCTCGCCGCCGCCGTCGCCGCCTTCGGGGCCGAGATCGATGATCCAGTCCGCGGTCTTGATCACTTCCAGATTGTGCTCGATCACGACGACGGTGTTGCCCTGGTCGGTGAGCTCGTGCAGCACTTCCAAGAGCTTCGCCACGTCGTGGAAATGCAGTCCCGTCGTCGGCTCGTCCAGAATGTAGAGCGTGCGCCCGGTCGCGCGCTTGGACAATTCCTTCGCGAGTTTCACCCGCTGCGCCTCGCCGCCCGAGAGCGTCGTCGCCTGCTGGCCGACGTGGATGTAATCAAGACCAACACGATGCAGTAAAGCCAGAACGTCACGGACACGCGGGACTGCTTTAAAAAACTCCAGCGCCTCCTCGACCGTCATGTCGAGCACGTCGGCGATCGACTTGCCCTTGAACAGCACCTCCAGCGTCTCGCGGTTGTAGCGCTTGCCCTTGCAGACATCGCAGGTGACGTAGACGTCCGGCAGGAAGTGCATCTCGATCTTGATCACGCCGTCGCCCTGGCAGGCCTCGCAGCGCCCGCCCTTGACGTTGAACGAGAAGCGCCCCGGCTCGTAGCCGCGCGCCTTCGCCTCCGGCAGGCCGGCGAACCACTCGCGGATCGGCGTGAACGCGCCCGTGTAGGTCGCCGGGTTCGAGCGCGGCGTGCGGCCGATCGGCGACTGGTCGATGTCGATCACCTTGTCGAGATGTTCGAGCCCCTCGATGCGGTCGTGCCGGGCAGGGGCTTCCGACGCGCCGTTGAGCTTGCGCGCGATCGCCTTGTACAGCGTGTCGACCAAAAGCGTCGACTTGCCGCCGCCCGACACGCCGGTGACGCAGGTGAACAGGCCGAGCGGAATCTCCGCATCGATGGTCTTGAGGTTGTTGCCGCGCGCGCCGACGAGCTTGAGCGTGCGGATTGGATTGCGCGGCCGCCGCTCCGGCACCGGCACGAACCGCTCGCCGGAGAGATATTGCCCGGTGAACGATTTCGGCTCGCCGATCAGGTCTGGCACCAGGCCCTGCGCCACGATCTGCCCGCCGTGGATGCCGGCGCCCGGCCCGATGTCGAGCACATGGTCGGCAGTGCGGATCGCGTCCTCGTCGTGTTCGACCACGATCACGGTGTTGCCGAGGTCGCGCAGCCTTTTCAAAGTTTCCAGCAGCCGCGCGTTGTCGCGCTGGTGCAACCCGATCGACGGCTCGTCCAGCACGTAGAGCACGCCGGTCAGCCCCGAGCCGATCTGCGAAGCGAGCCGGATGCGCTGGCTTTCGCCGCCGCTCAGCGTGCCGGATGCGCGCGCCAGCGTGAGATAGTCGAGCCCGACGTCGACCAGGAATTTCAGCCGCTCGCGGATTTCCTTCAACACCCGCACCGCGATCTCGTTCTGCTTCTTGTTGAGCTCTTTCGGCAGCGCGGAGAACCATTCGCCCGCGCGCTTGACCGACATATCGGCGACCTCGCCGATATGCTTGCCGGCGATCTTCACGCACAGCGCCTCGGGCTTCAGCCGCGCGCCGTGGCAGGCCGCGCAGGGGATGTCGGTGAAATATTTCGCCAGCTCTTCGCGCGCCCAGTCGCTTTCGGTCTCGCGCCAGCGCCGCTCCAGATTGGTGATCACGCCTTCGAACGGCTTCTTGGTCTCGTAGGCGCGCATGCCGTCGTCATAGGTGAACTTGACCGCCTCGTAGCCGGAACCGTGCAGCAGCACGTCCTGCGTCTTCTTCGGCAAGTCCTTCCACTTGGCGTCGAGCGTGAAACGGTAATGCTTGCCGAGCGCCTGCAGCGTCTGGATGTAATAGGGCGACTGCGACTTCGCCCATGGCGCGATCGCGCCGCCGCGTAGCGTGCGGTCCTTGTCGGGGATCACCAGATCGGCGTCGATGTGCTGCTCGACGCCCAAGCCGCCGCACGCCGGACACGCGCCGAACGGATTGTTGAACGAGAACAGCCGCGGCTCGATCTCGGGAATGGTGAAGCCCGACACCGGACAGGCGAATTTCTCGGAGAATACGATGCGGTTCGCATCCGACGCTGCCGCGGCGGCAAGCTTTGTTTTCTTACCCTCCCCTGAAAGGGGAGGGTCGGCGCGCAGCGCCGGGGAGGGGTCATCTTCAGTAGCGCGACCCTCACCCGACCGCTTCGCGGTCGACCTCCCCCTTTCAGGGGGAGGTGAAGCGAGGGCGGATGCGGCATCCGCGAACTCCACCACCGCCAGCCCGTCCGCCAACTTCAGCGCCTGCTCGAGCGAATCCGCGAGCCGCGTGGCCATGTCCGGCCGCACCACCAGGCGGTCCACCACCACGTCGATGTCGTGCTTGAATTTCTTGTCCAGCGTCGGCGCGTCGCCAATTTCGTAGAATTTGCCGTTCACCTTCACGCGTTGGTAGCCGCGCTTGAGGTAGTCGGCGAATTCCTTGCGGAACTCGCCCTTGCGCCCGCGCACCACCGGCGCCAAGAGATAAAGCCGCGTGCCTTCCGGCAGCGCCATCACCCGGTCGACCATCTGCGACACGGTCTGGCTCTCGATCGGCAAACCCGTCGCGGGCGAATAGGGCACGCCGATGCGTGCCCACAATAGCCGCATGTAGTCGTAGATTTCGGTCACCGTGCCGACCGTCGAGCGCGGATTGCGCGAGGTGGTCTTCTGCTCGATGGAAATCGCCGGCGACAGCCCGTCGATCTGGTCGACGTCCGGCTTCTGCATCATCTCCAGGAACTGCCGCGCATAGGCCGACAGCGACTCCACATAGCGCCGCTGACCCTCGGCATAGATCGTGTCGAAGGCGAGCGAGGATTTGCCCGAGCCCGACAGCCCGGTGAACACCACCAGCTGGTCGCGCGGGATCTCCACGTCGATGTCTTTGAGATTGTGCTCGCGCGCGCCGCGGATCGCGATCACGCGCGCCTCCGGGCCGGGCTTGCTCCTGTTGGACGGTTCATTCATCGGATAGCGCGGCGCCTCTGAAATGTCCGGCGCGCGCATCAGCCATCGCGCACCGAGAACTGGAACATAGGAAGAACGGGATGATTTCGCCAGTGCGAAAATATTTCGGCATAGTCATGCGACTGATTTTTGCACAATCCGGCGGGAAATCTTGCGCCCGAAGCAAAAGCCCCGGCTTTGGGCCGGGGCTTGTTCAATTCCGATTGGGCGTTGCGGATTACTGGAACTTGTAGTTCACGCCCAGGCGAATGACGTTGTCGTGCAGGTTCGAGCTGACCGGCAAAGTGGTGCCCGCGAAGAACGTGCGCGATCCAAGATCGATGTAGAGATATTCGATCTTGGCCGTCCATTGCGCCGCCACCGGGGCTTCGACGCCGCCGCCGATCGTCCAGCCCCACTTCGTCACGCTGTCGGACATGGAGACGGTCGGTGTCGTGATCTCGCTCTTAGTTTGTCCGTAGGCAAGGCCGCCGGTGAAATACAGCAACCAATTATCGGGAGCGTAACCAATCCGTCCGCGGACCGTTCCGAACCATGGAAATTTCCAGGCGTTGTGAACCGCAGTGCCGGCTACAGGCAAGCCAGCGAATGTGAACCCCGCAGCCGTGACCCAATCCGTCGATTTCCGTTCACCGGAGATTTGAATGTCGGCTTCAAGGCCCAGCAGCCATCGATTGATCTGCATCCAGTTATAGCCGAGCTGCAGGCCCCCGATCATGCCGTTCACAGAAGGCGAATCCGAACCATTGACGACGGCGCCGGTGCTGTCCCACTTGCCCCAGCTGTAGCCGATGTTGCCGCCGGCATAGAAACCGTTCCAATTGTACCCCACGGGGCGCGGCGCAGCGCGCGCCGTTGGCATCGCCGAAGGTGGAAGGTCGCTGGCAAGCGCCGGCGTAGCCAACAGGGCAAGCGCGGCTGCGGCGGTCGCGAAAAGTGCTCGATGCATAAAGTCCCCCGTCTCTTTATGGGCCTCTAAATAGAAATCCGCTGAATCGGCAGAATACACCATGACAGGAGCCACTGAAGAGTCGCCACCTCCGTTTTGCCCATTTTCCCGGCGTGAATATCGATCCACAAAGGCGATGTTGCTTATCAAAAACCCGCGCTTGTTTATTCAATTATCGAAGGAATTTGAAGTTTAGGCTCGCTGGGGCAAAAATATTTCCGCATGTTTGCGCGACGCCTTGCATAATCCGCCGAGAAAGCTTGCGCCCGAAGCAAAAGCCCAGGCCTTGCGGCCGGGGCTTGTTCAATTCCGATCAGGCGTTGCGGATTACTGGAACTTGTAGTTCACGCCCAGGCGAATGACGTTGTCGCGCAGGTCCGAGCTGACCGGCGTGGTCGTGCCCGCGAAGAACGTGCGCGACCCAAGATCGATGTAGAGATATTCGATCTTGGCAGTCCATCGACCCGACACCGGGATTTCGACGCCGCCGCCGATCGTCCAGCCCCACTTCGTCACGTTGTCGGACAAGGCAATGCCGGTCGTCGCAAGTTCGCTCTTGACCTCGCCGTAAGCCAACCCACCGGTGAAATAGAGGAGCCAATTATCCGGCGCATAACCGACGCGGCCGCGCACGGTCCCGAACCATGGGAACTTCCACGAATTGCTGGCGGCAACACCTCCCAAGGGAGCTATGCCAACCACGGTCGTTACCGGAGTTGTCCAATTCGTCGATTTCTGTTCGCCGGAAAGCTGAATGTCCGCTTCGAGCCCGAGCAGCCATCGATTGGTCGTCATCCAATTGTAGCCGAGTTGAAGGCCGCCGATGACGCCATTCACCGAAGGCGAGTCGGATCCATTGACGACGAAGCCGGTGCTGTCCCACTTGCCCCAGCTGTAGCCGATGTTGCCGCCGGCGTAGAAGCCGTTCCAATTGAAAACCGCCGCGCGAGGCGCCCGCGCCGTCGGACTCGCATTCGATGGAAGATCGCTGGAAAATGCCGGTGTGGCGAGAAATGCAAGCGCAGCTGACGCGCTCGCGAAAAATACTCTACGCATACTCTACTCCCGTGCCTCCCATGGGCCTGTAAACAAGACCCATTAGACCGCACCGAACAATACAACGCGGTCGAAACCGGCGTAATCAAGCGTCTCCCGATTTTGCCTATTTTTCTGGCGCCGTCGCCAATCCGCAACAGGTCCCCTCATTCACCAAGGACCGCGTTGAACCGGCGTGAAAATTGGGACTGGGTGTCCATAGCCACTTGCGTCGATAGTCCACTTGCGCTAGAACATAACAAGAACAATATTCCGACCCTTGGTCGCCCCGAATCAGACCAGCCGGTTGTGGGTAAGCAGCTGGGTAAGCGGCGAAGACGCTTGCTGGCGGCAGGGGCAGGGCTAGGGTGGCTCGCAGATCAACGCGGAGTGAGGATCATGGCAGGCAGCGTCAACAAGGTCATTCTCGTCGGCAATCTCGGCGCCGACCCGGAAATCCGCCGCACCCAGGACGGCCGTCCGATTGCGAATTTGCGCGTGGCCACGTCCGAAAGCTGGAAGGACAAGGCCACTGGCGAACGGCGCGAGAAGACCGAATGGCATCGCGTGGTGATCTTCAACGAAGGTCTCTGCAAGATCGCCGAGCAATATTTGAAGAAAGGCTCGAAGGTTTACCTCGAAGGCCAGTTGCAGACCCGCAAATGGACCGACAAGGAGAACATCGAGCGCTACTCCACCGAAGTGGTGCTGCAGGGGTTCAACGCCCAGCTCACCATGCTCGACCGTGCCGGCGACCGCAGCGGCAGCGCGCCCGAAGAGATCGACGACAACGGCTTCGGATCGCAAGGCGCGACCGCCTCGCGCAAGCCGGCGATCGCGGCCGCCGGCGGCAAGCGCGGCGACATGGACGACGAAATTCCGTTCTGACGCGAGGCCTCCGGCGCATCGGCTTCACGCCGGCGACGCGTGCCTACTTCGGCGGAAATGCCCCCGAGAGGCTTTTCACCAGCTTCGTTCCGGTTTTCGGCTGCGCCCACACCGGTGCGTTGGTTGGATCCGGCGCCCAAGCCTGCGGCGGATTGCCATTGTTGACCAGTTCAAGCACGCAGCTATAGGAATTCGCTTGCGAAATGCGCGCCACCGACTGGTTTGGGTAGAGGATATTGACCGGAACCGTCACCACGCCATCGAAGCTGCCCGAAGTCGGAATCTGCGTGGTCGTATAGCCGTGCATGATCGGCGCCGCGGTCGATTGCTGCACGATGCAATGCACCCGGATGTTCTCGACCTCCGGCATCAGGTTTGAGACCTTGACCGCCACCCGGAACGTGACCGGCGGCGTGCCTTGGATCATGGTTTCGCCCGGCCCCAATGATTGCCCGCGCGCTCCCGTCACCGAGGCAGCCATCATCCACGTGATCGTCAGTGCACAGGCAAGGGCGGCTGATGTACGGCCGATACGCATAGGGCTGGTCTCCCGGGTTGCATGAAACGTCACGGTGTAGCGCTTCCTGTCATCGTCAAAGTGCCGATCGCGTATGTCGCGGGCGGCGTCGACAGGCCCACGACCGTCAGCGTGCCAATCGAAAAGATCAGGCGGGGTCGGCCGGAAAATTGCAGCGTGCCGATCCTGTAAACTTGGGGCGTACGGCCCGCCATCTGCAGCGTCCCGATCGTGTAGGTCATCGGCGTCTCTGCTGACGGAAACATGGGCCGCGCGGCGGATTTCGGCTTTGCCTTTTTTGTTTCACCCTTCTGCCCATGGGTCTTGGGCGCGGCGCGTTTGGCCGCGGTGTTTTTCTCAGGCGCGCTTTTGGAGGGAATGAGCCCGGGCGGTATCAGGTGTTCGAGCTGCGCCAAGGCGGCCGGCGCAGCCGTTGCTACGCCTACGCCAATCGCCAGCAGGATTGCGAAGCCTTTACCGTACGTCATATCTCGTGCGGCTCGCGTGCCACCAATAACGAAGAGCAGTGCACGTTGCCATGAACTATAAGACACGCAGCGGACCTAAACCAATCCCTGCGCAGGGCTGCAACGTTGACGCGGCAGCCGAATGTCTTGACCATTGAGCCTTGCACTTTAGTCGTAATGATGACGCTCTATTACACCCTCAAGCTCATCCATGTGCTCGGCGCCGCGATTCTGTTCGGCACCGGGCTTGGGATTGCGTTCTTCATGTGGGCGGCGAACCGCACGCGCGATCCCGCTGTCATCGCCCATACCGCGCGGATCGTGGTTATCGCCGATGGCCTGTTCACCGCGCTTGCGGTCGTGGTGCAGCCGATTTCCGGCATTGCGCTGGCGAACTACGCCGGCTTCCTGCTGTTCGAATTCTGGATTTCGCTCACGCTCGCGATTTACTTGATGGTTGGACTTTGCTGGCTTCCGGTTGTTTGGATCCAAATCCAGCTGCGCGATCTCGCCGCCGCCGCCGCACGCGACAAAACCCCTCTGCCTGAACGCTATCAGCGGCTTTATCGCGTCTGGTTCTGGCTCGGCTGGCCGGCTTTCGCCGGCGTGATCGTCATTTTCGCGCTGATGATCTGGAAACCGACTTGAGGACGCACGGACGTACCAGGCGCCGGCACTTTGGAGATCGAGCACCATGTCACTTGCACCGCTCCTGAATGCATCTTCAGCGATCCAGCTTCACGCTTTCGCCGCCATGACCGCATTCGTGCTCGGGCTTGTTCAGCTTGCCGCGCCAAAAGGCACGCTGCCCCATCGCACCGTGGGATGGATTTGGGTGACCCTGATGATCGTGGTCTGCGTCACCGCCTTCTTCATCCATCAGCTGCGGATTTGGGGCCAATGGAGTCCGATCCACCTGCTGGCGATTTTTACCCTCGTCATGTTGCCGCTCGGGGTCTGGCATGCGCACCGCCACGCAGTGCAGCGCCACCGCTGGACGATGATCGGTATTTTTACCGGCGCGCTGCTGATCGCGGGCCTCTTCACCTTCTACCCCGGGCGGATCATGCACGCGGTCTTGTTCGGGGATTGATCGTCGACGCGGCAACGATCAGACGATGAGATTGATCGTGCCGGGGCTTGTGTTTGAGCCATCGACTGGCGCAATCGCGTTGGGATCGGGTGGAGGACTGCCGCCGCCATGATGATGGTGATGATGGGCGTGGTGATTGCCTTGAAGTTGCTGCTGCAGTGACGCAAGGGCCTGTTGCGCCCCGGAGATGTCGTTGGATTGCAGTGATTGCCCGATCTGGCTCATCGCCTGCGAGAACGGTCCATCACCACCATTGCTGCCCTGAAGCTGCGTGAGCGAGGAATAGTCGGTCTTCGCTGCGTCCAGATTGCCGGATTGGATGTCTTTCACCAGCTGCATGAAGAGCTGGCGCAAATTTTGCGAATTCGCCGATTGCGAATTGGAAGCGGTGGCGGAAGAAATGCCTGATACGGCCATGATGCAACGTCCTGCCAGGATTCCAGCGAATCCCGATGTGCAACGTCGCCCTGCGCATGACGCTAGATCAACGTGGTGAATTATTCGCTAAACCGGCTAGCGAACGGCTTTCGCTCACCTACAAATGACAGCGGTGCAAATCGTCGAGAAGTGCACTGCAAGCCTTTGAAAATTATCATAGAAATAGTCCCAGAAAATTGCCTTTTTGGTTGGCGCCGATGGCTCAAATCCGCTAAGAGAATTCGACAGATTCGTCCGCTGATACGACCGGAAACTCAACCTTGTCGGACACCGAAAATCCCTCCGCCGGGGGGGTACCGCCGCCCTCGGACGTGCGCCCCGTGTCGATCACGGAGGAGATGAAGCGCAGCTACCTCGATTACGCCATGAGCGTGATCGTGGCGCGCGCGCTGCCCGATGTGCGCGACGGTCTCAAGCCCGTGCACCGGCGCATCCTGTTTTCGATGCACGAGCAGGGCCACACGCCCGACAAAAAATACGTCAAATCCGCCCGCGTCGTCGGCGACGTGATGGGCAAATATCATCCGCACGGCGACCAGGCGATCTACGATTCGCTGGTGCGCATGGCGCAGGATTTTTCCATGCGCCTGCAGCTTATTGACGGGCAGGGCAATTTCGGCTCGGTCGACGGCGATCCGCCCGCGGCCATGCGCTACACCGAATGCCGGCTGGCCAAACCCGCCATGTCGCTGCTTGGCGACATCGACATGGACACCGTCGATTTCCAACCCAACTACGACGGCAACGAGCGCGAGCCGGTGGTTCTGCCCGCGCGCTTTCCCAATCTCCTGATCAACGGCGCCGGCGGTATCGCGGTCGGCATGGCGACCAACATCCCGCCGCACAATCTCGGCGAACTGGTCGATGCTTGCGTGGCCTTGATCGACAATCCCGCGCTCGGCATTGACGATTTCATCAACATCATCCCGGGGCCGGATTTTCCGACCGGCGGCATCATCCTCGGTCGCACCGGTATCCGCTCCGCCTACCATATCGGCCGCGGATCGATCGTGATGCGCGGCAAGGTCGAGATCGAAACCCTGCGCGGCGACCGCGAAGCCATCATCATCAGCGAAATACCCTACCAGGTGAACAAGGCCGCGATGGTCGAGCGCATCGCGGAGCTGTGGCACGAGAAGAAGATCGACGGTATTTCCGCACTGCGCGATGAGTCCGACCGGCACGGCTACCGCGTTGTGATCGAACTGAAACGCGATGCCGCCTCCGATCTCGTGCTCAACCAGCTCTATCGCTTCACGCCACTGCAGACGTCCTTCGGCGCCAACATGGTGGCGCTCGATGGCGGCCGTCCGCTGGTGATGAATCTGAAGGACATGCTGTCGTCCTTCGTCACCTTCCGCGAGGAAGTCGTCTCGCGGCGGACCAAATTCCTGCTCAGCAAGGCGCGCGAACGCGCTCACGTGCTGGTCGGCCTCGCCATTGCGGTTGCCAATATCGACGAGGTGATCAAGCTGATCCGCGCCTCGGCCGATGCCAATGCCGCGCGCGAGACGTTGATGGAGCGCGACTGGCCGGCCCGGGACGTCGAGGCGATGATCACGCTGATCGACGACCCGCGCCACAAGATAGCGAAGGACGGTACCTACAAACTCTCCACCGAGCAGGCCAAGGCTATTCTCGACCTCCGCCTGCAACGCCTGACCGCGCTCGGCCGCGACGAGATCAAGGATGAGCTCGACAAGCTCGCCGTCGAGATCGCCGATTACCTCGATATTCTGCGCTCGCGCGCCCGCATTCAGAAAATCGTCAAGGACGAACTGCTCGAGATCAAGAAAGAATTCGCCACGCCCCGCCGAACTGTGATCGCCGAGCAGGAGGGCGAGATCGAGGACGAAGACCTGATCGACAACGTCGACATGGTCGTCACCGTATCGCACTTGGGCTACGTCAAGCGCGTGCCGCTCTCCTCCTACCGCGCGCAAAAACGCGGCGGCAAGGGCCGCACCGGCATGCAGACGCGCGACGAAGATTTTGTCAGCAAGCTGTTCGGGGCCAAAAACCTGACGCCCGTGTTGTTCTTCTCTTCGAGCGGTCAGGTCTACAAGGAAAAGGTCTGGCGACTGCCCGAGGCCGCGCCGCAGTCGCGCGGCAAATCGCTGATCAACATTCTGCCGCTTGACCAGGGCGAACTGATTACGACGGTCATGCCGCTGCCCGAGGACGAAAGCACCTGGGCCAACCTCGACGTCATGTTCGCGACCACCAAGGGCACGGTGCGCCGTAACAAGCTTTCTGATTTCGTCGACGTGCGGCCGTCGGGCATCATCGCCATGAAGCTCGCGGAGGGCGAGGCGATCGTCGACGTGCAGATCTGCACCGAAAAGGACGACGTGCTGCTTGCCACCGCCGAGGGCCAGTGCATCCGCTTCCCGGTCACCGACGTGCGCGTGTTCCAGGGTCGCACCTCCATGGGCGTACGCGGCATCAATCTCGCCGAAGGCGACAAGGTCATATCCATGTCGATTCTCGGCCACCTCGCAGCCACCGCCGACGAGCGCGCGGCTTATCTCAAGCGCGCCAACGCGGTACGCCGCGGCGAGGCGGAAACCGCCGAGGAGGCGTCGGCCGATGCCGAGGAAGCCGCAGGCCAGATCGAGCTCGGCGAGAAACGCTACGTGGAAATGTCAGCCGCCGAGCAGTTCGTGCTGACGCTGTCGGAGCGCGGCTACGGCAAGCGCACGTCGTCGTACGAGTACCGGACCACGGGCCGCGGGGGCAAAGGCATCGTCGCCATGGCGATCACGGCCAAGACCGGCCGCGTGGTGGCCTCGTTCCCGGTCGAGGAGGCCGACCAGATCATGCTGGTCACCGACGGTGGGCAACTCATCCGCTGCCCGGTCAACGGCATCCGCATCGCCGGCCGCTCCACGCAAGGCGTGATCGTCTTCACCACGGCCGAGGGCGAACGGGTCGTCTCGGTCGAGCGGCTCTCGGAGGAGGGCGAGGAGAACGGGAATTAGGCATGGGCCGCTAGCCAAGCGGTAGCAACCATAGCATGATGGCGCGAGTGTGCCGGAGGACGTGCTATGAAACTCTTACGCCGTCGATTTTTGCACCTGGCAGGCGCCATCGCCGCTTTCCCCGTCGTCTCGCGCGTCGCATTCGCCCAATCCTATCCGGCGCGTCCGGTGCGGTTGGTTGCGCCGTTTCCGCCGGGGGGCTCGATCGACCTCTCCGCGCGGCTTGTCGCGCAATGGCTGTCGGAACGGCTCGGGCAACAAGTCGTGGTCGAGAACCGCCCCGGCGCCGGGGGCAACGTCGGCAGCGAAGCGGTCGCAAACTCGCCCCCCGACGGCTACACGCTGCTTCTGTCCAGCGTGGCGAATGCGATAAGCGCCACGCTCTACGAAAAGCTCGCTTACGATTTTGTCCGCGATTTCGCGCCCGTCGCCGGCGTCAGCCGCGCGCCCAATGTGATGGAGGTCAATCCATCGGTGCCGGCCAAAACCGTTCCTGAGTTCATCGTCTATGCCAAGGCCAATCCGGGCAAGATCAACATGGGATCGTCCGGCATCGGCACGTCGATCCACGTATCGGGCGAGCTGTTCAAGATGATGACGGGCATCACGATGCAGCATGTGCCCTATCGCGGCTCGGCGCCGATGCTCACCGATTTGGTCGGAGGTCAGGTTCAGGTGGCGTTCGACAACCTGCAACCGTCCATGCCGCTGATTAAGGCCGGCAAGCTGCGCGGACTTGCGGTGACGACGACGACGCGCTCGGAAGCGCTGCCGGACCTGCCGCCGGTTTCCGATTTTGTGCCGGGCTACGAGGCCAGCACGTGGAACGGTGTTTCCGCGCCGAAAAATACGCCGCCCGAGATCGTTGCGAAACTCAACAGCGAGATCAACGCGGGGCTTGCCGATCCGAAGATGAAGGCTCGGCTCGCCGAGATGGGGGCCTGGCCGATTCCGGGTGCCCCCGCCGACTACGGCAAACTGATCGCGATCGAAATCGAAAAATGGGCTAAGGTGATCCGCGCCGCCAACATCAAGGCGCAGTAAGCACGTTATAGATCCATCGTGCTCGGCGCGAAAATTTCCGCTAGGCCCACCCGCCGCGGCGTCAGCCCCTGGTCGTGCACATATTGCGCGATCGTCTCCAGCACGTTGCGCGCCGCCTTGATGCCATAGGCCATCGGGTCAGTTGCGAATGCGCGCTTGGTGTCCTCGCCCAGGAGCCCGGTGACGAAGTATGACCGCAGCATCTCCTGGCCGCCGCGGATGACGTCCGCGCGCGCCGCCACGAATGCGGAGTAGAGATTCAATGCAAGCCAGGGATGCTTTTCCAGCAACGCGCGCCGCACCACCACCGTGTGGTTGATCGGGAACAGGCCGGTCTGGGCGAAATAACGCCAGCCTTCCGCTTCGCGGTCGAACAGCGGCCGCACGCGCGCATCGCCGGACAAATCGAGGCGGCTGCGGTCAACCAGATTGCGGTGTGTGAGGTAGAGCAGGGTGGCATCAAGTTCGCCGCCGACCAGCATTTCGCCGATATTGGTCGACGGCGGAATGTACGAGAGCCGGATTCCCGCCGGCGGCGCGAAACCGGTGGAGCCGCCGTGGCTTTTCTCCGGCGCACGTTCCATGAACCATTCGATGTCGCGCGCATTCACGCCGAACTCGTGCTGCAACGCGCCGCGTGCCCAGATCGCCGCAGTCTGCTGATACTCCGGCACCCCCACACGCTTGCCCCGCAAATCGGCCGGCTTGCTGATACCGGCGTTGGCGCGCACCAGAATACGGGTGTGGAAGAACTCGCGGCTGGTGAACACTGGCAGCGCCACCCACGGCGTCGGGCCGCGCGATGTCGCGATCAGGAGCGACGACATCGACATTTCGGAGACGTCGAACTCGCCGAACTTCAATTGCCGCCAGAACATCTCGGATGGATGCACCGCGGTCGGGATCAGCCGGATGCCCTCCGCCTTCACCGTCCCATCGAGCAGCGGACGCGTGTTTTCGTTTTCGGACAGCGCGAGGCTGAGCTCCAGCGTGGCAGCGGTCATTTCGATCCTTGGCTTTCCGGGTTGCTCGAGGGTTACGTCTTGGCGTCACCGTCCGCCCGCGGCTTCGATGATGCGCGCCATTTCCGAATAGCCGCGCGTGCGCGCGGCCTGTAGCGGTGTCGTGCGTTGCCGATCCGCAATGTTGACGTCGGCGCCGGCATCGACCAGCGCCTTGACGATGGCCGTGTGATTGGCGCCGCCATTGCCGAGCACGATCGCCTCCATCAGCGCGGTCCAGCCGAGGTTGTTGACGTGGTTGAGCGGTGATTTTGCCGCGATCAACAATTTCACGATCTCGACGTTGCCCTTATGCGCCGCCGCGATCAGCGCGGTGCCGTTGTAGCGGCTCGTGATGTTCTTTGCGCTCGCCCCACCCTCCAGCAGTATCTTCAGCATTTCGACGTCGTTCTGCACCGCCGCGATGGTCACGGGATCGTAGCGTTCGGCATCGAGCGCGTTCGGATTGGCGCCGCCTTTGAGCAGCGCCCGCGCCGCATCGTATTTCTTGAAGAACACCGCGACATGCAGCGGCGTGCGGCTTTTCGAATCCTGGAGGTTCACCTTTTCGCCAGCCGCAATCAGCCGCGTGATTTCGGCCGCGTCTCCTTTGGCGGCCGCTTCATGCAGGCCGGCATAGATTTTCAGGTCCTCTGGACTGGGGGGCGTTTGCGCGCGCGCCGCACCAGTGGCAACGGCGGCAAGCAGTGCGAAGGCGAAAAGGAATCTCATCGCGACTAGTTGGTTTTCAAGTTGAGCGATTTTACCACCGGGGTCCAGCGCGCAAGATCACTCTTGATCAATTCCACGAAATCGGCCGGCGTGCCGCCCAGAGGTTCAACCGAAAGTTTCGTCAGCAAGGATTTGAGTTCTGCCGAATTGAGGCCGGCGTTGACCTGGGCATTGATCTTCGTCACCACCGCGGGCGGAGCGCCGACCGGCGCCAGCAACCCGGTCCAGCTTCGCGACACGACGGCTGGATATCCTGACTCGATCATGGTCGGCAGCTCGGGCAGGACGGCACTGCGCTTCGGGCTTGCGACCGCGAGCGCGCGCAGCTTGCCCTCGCGGATCAGCGGAAGCAGCACGCCGGTATCCTCGAAGGTCATTTGCACGTTGCCCGCGACCAGGCCCTGGATCGATGGTGCGCCGCCGCGATAGGGCACATGCACGATGTCGATCCCGGCCGCAGCCTTGAACATCTCGCCCGTAAGATGCGGCAGCACGCCGATGCCGCCGGATGAAAAATTGATCTTGCCGGGGTTGGCCTTGGCGTAGGCCACCAGCTCCTGCACGGTGTTTGCCGGCACCGACGGATGCACCACCAGGATCAGCGATCCGGTGCCGATCGCGACGATATGCGTGAAGCTGGTGAGCGGATCGTAGCCCGCATCCTTGTGCAGCATCGGCGCGAGAATAAGTCCGCTGACGCTGGAGCAAAGCAGGGTGTAGCCATCCGCGTCCGCCCGCGCCGCTTCCCTGGAGCCGAGCGTATTGCCGGCGCCCGGTCGATTGTCCACCACCACGCTCTGGCCGAGCGACGAGGTCAGGTAGTTCGCAACCACGCGCGTGATCACATCCACCGGTCCGCCCGGCGGCGTCGGCACGATGATCTTGATCCCCCGGTTCGGATAGTCCTGCGCCTGAAGGGGAGTGGCTGCGAGTGCAAGCCAGAGTCCCCCAATTACGAGCCAAATACGCATGCCGAACATGATCATCTCCCGGTTGCCTTTCCCGCCATGATAATATCATTACGGCGGATGTGTCCCAAAATAGGCAGTGCACAAATAGCGTCGCCCGCCGCCGCTTTCGCATCGCGCCACATGATTAGCGCCGGACCATGCTGAGCAAAGTCGCAATCATAGGCGGCGGCATCGGCGGGCTTACCGCCGCGCTCGCCCTGCTCCGGAGCGGCATCGATGTCGATGTCTACGAACAGGCGCCGGAGCTCAAGGAGCTCGGCGCCGGCGTGCAGATCAGCGCCAACGGCACGCGCGTCCTTTATGCACTGGGGCTGGGCGCGGCAATCGAGCGCGTCGGTGTCATCGTCGCCGGCAAAGAGATCCGGCTCTGGAATACCGGTCAGACCTGGAAGCTGTTCGACCTCGGCGCCGTTTCCGTGCAGCGTTATGGCTTTCCCTACATGATGTTCCATCGCGGCGATCTGCATGGCGTTCTGCTTGACGCGATCAAAACCCAAAAATCCGATGCCATCCGCCTCGATCACAAATGCATCGGCGTCGAACAATCGGTCGACAGCGTCGCGATGACATTCGAGAACGGCAAGACCGCTCACGCGCCGATCGTCATCGGCGCCGATGGCGTGCAATCGCGGCTGCGCGCATGTCTCTTCGGCGCCGACCGGCCGGAATTCACCGGCATCGTGGCCTGGCGCGGACTGATCCCGCGCGCCGCCGTACCGGCGAGCGTGAAAATGGATGTCGGCACCAACTGGGTCGGCCCGGGCGGACATGTGGTGCATTATCCGGTGCGCGGCGGCGCGCTGCTCAATTTCGTTGGCCTGCTCGAGCGCGACGACTGGCGGGTGGAATCCTGGACCGTGCGCGGCACCATCGACGAGTTTGCCAACGATTTTCGTGGCTGGCACGACGACGTGCAGGCCATGATCCGCTGCGTGGAGGTTCCCTACAAATGGGCGCTGTTCGCGCGTCCGCCCATGCCGCGATGGACCAAGGGTCGCATCACGTTGCTCGGCGATGCCTGTCACTCCATGCTGCCCATGCTGGCGCAGGGCGCGGTCATGGCGATCGAGGATGGATGTGTGTTGGCCCGATGTCTGAAGACCGATGCGGCCGATCCGCTCGTCGCGCTGCAGCGCTACGAAGCCGCACGGCGCGAACGCGCCAACAAGGCGGTGCAGGGTTCGGCTGAAAATGCCAGGCGTTTTCACAATCCCGAGCTCGCCCACGCCGCCGGCGCCGACGCCTACGTGAACCGCGAATGGCAGGAGGAGAAGGTGAAGCAGCGCTACGAGTGGCTGTTCACCTACGACGCCACGACGGCGGCAATTTGATTTGACCATTGCCGACGGGCGACCGCCCATCGCGTCGCGCACACGATGTCGCGCACACGATGCAGACTTGCCATGACGTTGGTTGAGGCAGACAATTGTTCAAAATCGTCGTGCCGGGCAAAAAAACTCGAGAGGAATTCTTCATGGTGGATTTGCAGCGGGTCAAGATCGCGCCCAAAGGCATGGGGCTCAACGATTTCGTCGCCTATCAGGAGGGCTTCTTCGCCGCCGAAGGTCTCGACGTCGAGCTTGACTGGAAAACCTTCAAGGGCACGCAGTCGAGTTGGAAGGGCATGGAATATTTCCAGCGTCCGCAGGACCAGCCCTACACGGAATCCAAAGAAGACGTGATCCAGGGCGCCTGCGTCTGGGGTACGATCTGCAACGCCTCGGCCGGCATGGGGCGCATCGTGGCGGATGCTTATGGCGATTCACCCTGGGCGATTTTCGTGCGGCCGGATTCGAAAATCCGCAAGCCGGAAGACCTCAAGGATGTTCCCATTTCCGTCGGCATGCGCGCCGGCAGCCATTTCAACGTGCCGTTCCGATTGGAAAAATATCTCTCGCTCGAACACATCAAGGTGGTCAACATTGGCGGCTTCGGTGCGCGCCTGAAGGCGCTGCTCGACGGCGAGGTGGAGGCCGCAAGCCTTCTTCCTCCGCAGATCGCCATGGCGGAACAATTGGGCCTGCGCCAGATCATCGCGGACACGTTCCATACGCTGTGGTGGGTTCCGCAAAATGCCACGCCGCAAATCGTGCGTAGCTACCTCAACGCGCTGCAGCGCGCCGAGGAGGCGATGAACAGAGACGAAAAGAAATATCTCCCGCTGTGGCAGCTCTCGGTGCCGGCCGAATTCGCCGACTACCATCCTTGGGATTTCTCCAAGTTCGGCCGCGGCGAGCGCTTCGTCTACAAGCGCATCCCGCAGGCCGAGTTCGACGACACCATGGCGCAGGTCAAGCGCTGGGGACTCGATCAATTCCTGAAGGAGCGCGATTTCGGGAAGCTGACCGCCAAGACCGCAGCTTGACCGCTCCGTTTGCGCGATGGCTTGCTTCTTTCGCCTGCACGATGACGCGGCCGGTCATGAATTCGTGGAACGAGCAGTAATAGTCGTACGCGCCCGGCTGCTCGAAGACATGGGAGAAGGTCCCGCCCGGCAAAAGCGAGTCGGATTTCACCGAGCCATCCTTGAATGTGACCGTGTGGGGCGCGCCATCGTTATTGATCCATGTTACGCTTTCACCCGCTTTGATGGTGATCGTGCCCGGCGCGAACGCGAAATTCGTGATCGAGACGTTCCCGGCGTGACCGGCCGCCGCGGATTGCACCACGACTTTACGAGGAGCGTTACCGACTGCGATCGTTTCGACCTTCTTGCTGGCCAGATCGACGATCGAGAGATCATTCGACCCTTCGTTCGTCACGAAGGCGGTTTTTCCGTCGCCTGACACGGTCATCCAGTGCGGCTGCCTGCCGACCGCGATCGTGCCCAGCGCGACGTTTTTCTTGGGATCAAACATCTGCAGCACGCCGGGGCCTTGAACGACGGCCAAACCGAACGCCGTATGGGCAAACCAATTGACGTAATGCGGCGACACGCCGGTCGGAATCTCGGCCACGACCTTGTTGGTTGCAGGGTTCAAAACCTCGACCGCATCTTGCCCCGCGACGGTGTAGTAGAGGGCCTTGCCCTGAAATCCGAATTCAACATCCCGCGGCGCTTTGTCGAGCGGGATCGTACGCGTGACGGTTTGCTTCGAAAGATCGATCACCACCAGCGCGAAACTGCCGGGTTGCTGCGAGCTGACATAGGCCACCTTGCCGTCGGGACGAATGGCAACCGTGTGCGGTTTTGCCACCGGCACGGACCCGACCACCTGATGCTTCGCCGTGTCGACGAATGCTATGCGATCCTCGCCGTTGACTGCCACCAACAGCCGTTTCCCGTCCGGCGTCAACGTGAGGCCATGGGGCGACTTGCCGACGTCGATGGTCTGCACGACCTTGTCGGTGCTGGTATCGATCAAACTGACCTGCGCGGAACCATCGCCGGCGACATAGACCCATCGGCCATTCCGCGTGATCGTCATTCCGTGCGGCCCCGCTGCGACGGGAATGGTGGCCACCACCTTGCCCATGGCCATATCGACCACGGATACGGTGTTGTCCTTGAAATTGCCCACATAGACCTTCGGGGCTGCGGAAGCGAAACCGGAGGCGTTGGCGACCAACGCTCCGGCAAACAGGAAGGTGATGGTTTCACGTCGAATATCGAAAAACATTCGGGTCTCCCGGGTTGACGACGGTGACACGACCGATAGACCGTGCATCCGACCGGATACCGGCTTGACTCCAGAATTGCCGGGCATATTCCCGGTTCGGATGAAAAGTTCCGGTTCAATAAGGTTTGATGGTCCAGCAGGAATAAAACGGAGCCTGTGCGAGTCTGTTACATGGGCTCGCCTTCGAATGGCGGTGGCACGGTGAATGAGGACGAAAGAGCTCGCTTTGAGCACGTTGTTGTTCCGCATCTGCCAGACGCTTTCGCAATGGCTCGATGGCTTGCCGGCAACGCCAGTGATGCCGAGGACATCGTGCAGGAAGCATGCTTGCGGGCCTACCGCGCTATTGGAAATTTCCGCGGCGATAGCCCGCGGGCCTGGGTGATGACGATTGTACGAAACACCGCATTCACCTGGCTCAAGAAACACCGCGAACCGGCGTTGGTGAGCATGGACAGCCACGGCGATCGCGGCGAGGACCAGAAATTGGATCCCGTGGATCCCGCAACGCCGGAATCGACGCTCATCGAGCAGGCGGAGGCCGCCCGTCTGGAATCCGCGATCGCGGGATTGCCGCCGCTGTTTCGTGAGACGCTGGTGCTGCGCGAGTTGCAGGGATTCGACTACCGCGCGATCGGGGAAATCACCGGCGTGCCGATCGGCACCGTAATGTCGCGGCTTGCAAGGGCGCGCCGTCAATTGATGGCTGCGCTCGGAACGGATGACAAATGAGCACGACCGGAACCGATGATCGCTATCTTCTGGTGCACGCCTATTGCGATGGCGAACTCGACCCCGTCAACGCCAAGGCGATCGAGCAGCAGATTTCCGCCGATCCTAGCCTGGCCGCTGAGCGCGACCGGATCATGGCGCTGCGACGTGCGCTTCATGGCAATTTACCGGCGCGCCCGCTGCCGCGTGGATTGCGCGATGATGTGATGAAATCAATCGGCCGCCCGCGGCACGATGTCCTGTCCGCCTGGAACAAGATCGCGGCTTCGATACTGGTTGCAATCGCGCTTTCGGCGGCAGGCGCCTGGTATATCGTCGGCCGGGGCGAGGATGACATCTTCATCCGCGAACTGACGGCGAGCCACGCCCGCGCTCTGATTGCCGCGCGGGTAACCGACGTCAATTCGTCCGATCAGCACACGATCAAGCCGTGGTTCAGTACGCGAACCGCACAGGCGCCGCGCATCGTCGACTTGACCGCCGAAGGATACCCGCTCGTTGGTGGCCGGCTCGACGTGATCGAAAAAATACCGGTGCCGACCCTCGTCTACGGTCACCGCGAGCATTTCATCAGCCTGACGGAAATGCCCGCATCCGCGACGACGGGAACGCCGCTCGGAACGCACGCGATGACCGGCTTCAACATCATCGGCTGGGCCGAGGATGAAACGTCCTACTGGGCTACGTCCGATATCGAGCTCGCCGTACTCAAGATTTTCGTCGAAAAATTCCGCGCGGCTGAGCGCCAGCGCTAGCCTTTGAACGTCGATCGCAAGCGAAGCGGAAGCTTACGGACGATCGGTCGTGACCGTTCGCAATATTCTTGCCGGCATGAGCTGCGGGCGCAGATCAACCACGCAATGCGCTTCATAATACGGCCACCCGCGCTCGAAGCATCCGGCACCGGTGGACTGATCGCCGCCGGCTACCGGCGCAACGATTTCGGCCTGTTGGGCCGTCGCGGTGAATATCGTGAACGCGCAGGCGAGCACGGCCGCTGCAATAATGGCCAACACGATTCTGTAAAGCGGATCGGATAGCAAGCTCGACATGATTCCCTC
Organism: Xanthobacteraceae bacterium; assembly: GCA_035501735.1. Classification (GTDB taxonomy): domain Bacteria; phylum Pseudomonadota; class Alphaproteobacteria; order Rhizobiales; family Xanthobacteraceae; genus PNAI01. Next base: position 44,488 of record DATJVR010000027.1, read on the forward strand.
CGCCGCAGCCTTTACCGGCCGGGCACGCAAGGAGATAACGGGCAACGCTCGCCACAGGCTTCACGCAATCGCTACAATTTTCATGATCTGCCAGGGGCCGGTCATGTTCCTTGGAATTTGAGTTAATCCCCCCTGAAATTCCCAACCGGCCTTGCCCGCAGGGGATTTTCCGGGTTAGACCCCCTTCATGCCGCGCACCGCGCTCTATGCCGGGTCGTTCGATCCGGTAACCAACGGTCACCTTGATGTTGTGCGCCACGCCGTCCGTCTGTCCGACCGGCTGGTGCTGGCGATCGGCGTGCATCACGGCAAGGCGCCGCTGTTTTCCGCCGATGAGCGGCTCGATCTGCTGAAGGCGACCTGCACGCCGCTTGCCCGCAAGGCCGGGTGCAAGCTTTCGTTGATCACCTTCTCCGGATTGGTGGTCGATGCCGCGCGCAAAACCGGCGCCGACGTGTTGATCCGCGGCCTGCGCGACGGCACCGACCTCGACTACGAAATGCAGATGGCGGGCATGAATGAGGCCATGGCGCCCGATATTCAAACCGTCTTTTTGCCGGCCTCGCCGATGGTGCGCCCCATCACCGCCACTTTGGTGCGCCAGATAGCGGCCATGGGCGGCGATGTATCAGGCTTCGTCCCGCCCCAGGTCACGGCGCGGCTGAAGAAAAAATTCGGCGGCCGCCGATCCGGCAGATGACCCGAATAGGACCGCGATGAATATCCGCGCATCGATCGTGCCGCTCGGTTTTGCCCTGTGGGCTGCACTCATGTCCCTGTCGGCCTGCGATCAGTCCGCAAATCTGAGCGGCCCCAAGACCGAGGGCGATGCCGCCCCACAAAACGAAAACATGCCCGCGGTCTATCGGGCGCGCTTCGAAACCAGCAAAGGCGTTTTCGTAGTCGAGGTGCATCGCGACTGGGCCCCCAAGGCGGCCGATCGCTTCTATGATCTCGTCAACAGCGGCTTCTACAACGACGCGCGCTTCTTTCGCGTGGTCAAGGGATTCATGGTGCAATTCGGAATCAGCGGCGATCCAGCCACCATGGCCAAGTGGCGGGATGCCAGGATCGCAGACGATCCGGTCAAGCAGAGCAACAAGCGCGGCTTCATTACCTTCGCGACCTCGGGTCCGGACTCGCGCACCACGCAGGTATTCATCAATTTCAAGGACAACGACCGTCTCGACAGCATGGGCTTCTCGCCCTTCGGTCAGGTTGTCTCCGGCATGAACGTCGTCGACTCCCTGTTCGCCGACTATGGCGAAGGCGCGCCGCGCGGCAGTGGGCCCGAACAGGGCCGCATTCAGACCGAGGGCAACGCTTATTTGACCAGGAGCTTTCCGAAGCTCGACTTCATAAAGAAGGCCACCATCGAAAAATAAAATTGCCTCGGATGTTGCGCCATGCGTGTTTTGATGCGGAACGGCTTGCTGATCAGTTTGTTGGCCGCTGCGGTCATGGATAGCGCCGCCATCGCCGACAACGGCGCCAACCGCCATCAGGTTTTGCCGTTTTTGGTCCAGGCCAAGCCGGACGGCAATCCGGAGCGCAAGAAATCCGGGCCGGAACTCAAAACCCTGGACCAGTTCGGCCATGCCATTGCGGCCTGCTGGAAGCCGCCGAGTCCTGCCGTCGCGCCGCAGGACATCATGATCACCGTGAAGCTTTCTTTCACGCGCGATGGCGAAGTTTTTGGTAGACCCACGCTCACCTACATCACGCCCGGCACGACGCCCGAACATGAGCTCGCCTACCGAAAGGCCGTTGCCGATACATTCCTGCGCTGCACCCCGCTGAACCTCAGCAAGGGACTGGGCAATGTTATTGCTGGCCGTCCGTTCACCTTCACCTTCGGCAGCGAAAAAGGCCGCAACCGCGCGCAGCGACTCGATCTCTCATTGAGTTGATGACACGCGTGACTTATATCTCGTGGATCAATAACCCCCCCCAACCAAAGTAAAACCAGTATCGGTCAGGCAATCTCATGGCATCTTCCGAAAACACGCTGATCCTCGAAACCACCAAGGGCAATGTCACCATCGAGATGCGCCCCGATCTCGCGCCCGGCCACGTTGCCCGCATCAAGGAACTGGTGCGCGACGGCTTCTATGACGGCATCGTGTTCCATCGCGTGATCGACGGCTTCATGGCGCAGACCGGTTGCCCCCACGGCACCGGCACCGGCGGCTCCGGCAAGAAACTGAAAGCCGAATTCAACAAGCAGCCGCACGTGCGCGGCACCGTGTCCATGGCGCGCGCGCAGGATCCCAATTCCGGCGATAGCCAGTTCTTCATCTGCTTCGACGACGCGCCCTTTTTGAACGGTCAGTACACGGTATGGGGCGAGGTGACCGAAGGCATGGAGAACGTGGACAAGATCAAGCGCGGTGAACCGGTGCGCGATCCCGACAAGATCGTGAAGGCCTCGATGGCGGCCGACAAAACCTGAGGACGCGCGGTTGAGGCCGAAGACAAAGGGTCGGCATCCAAGGCCGGCCCTTTTGGCCGTTGGGGCTGCCCATTGGTCAGGATGGAACGACGGATGCACCGTTCGACGTCAGAGGCAACCGCCATTGACGCGTTCAGCGATTCCAGGTTCCACGGCAAACCGTGGTGGCTGCCGCACCTGACGGCGCCGCGAATTTCCGCAAAGATGAGCAATGCGAACTGATTTATTCGATTTCGAGCTGCCGCCGGACCGCATTGCGCTGCGGCCGATCGTGCCGCGCGACGCTGCGCGGTTGCTGGTGGTGCGCCCCGGCGCCACGCCGGAGCTCGACGACCGAACCGTGCCCGACCTGCCGGAATTGCTCCGCCCGGGCGATGCGCTCGTGGTCAACGATACGAAAGTCATTGCGGCGCGGCTCATCGGCCGCCGGATAGGGCGCTCGACCGAGGCAAAGATCGAGGCAACCCTGGTCAAGCGCATTGATGGTTCACGTTGGCGCGCTTTCGTGCGTCCGGCGAAGCGGCTCGCACAGGGCGATACGATCCGCTTCGGCGCGGAGGGGAGGGTGTGTTTTCTGGAACAGCTCGATGCCACGGTCGAGGACAAAACCGGCGGCGAAGTGACATTGTCTTTTGCCTTCCACGGCCCCGTGCTCGATCAGGCCATCGCCGAGCGCGGCGACATGCCATTGCCGCCTTACATCGCTTCCAAACGTGCGCCTGATGACCGCGACCGCGACGATTACCAGACCATGTTCGCCCACGAAGAGGGTTCGGTCGCCGCGCCAACGGCCGGCCTGCATTTCACCGACACCTTGCTCGCGCGCTTGCAGGCACGCGGCATCGCTTTGCACAAGGTGACCTTGCACGTCGGTCCCGGCACCTTTCTGCCCGTCCATGCCGACGATACCGAGGTGCATGAGATGCAGCCCGAATTCGGTATCGTGAGCGAGGCAACCGCGCAGGCGCTTGATGCCGTGCGCAGCCGAGGTGGCCGCCTTGTCGCCGTTGGATCGACTGCACTGCGGCTGATCGAAACAGCGGCCGAACCGAATGGCACCCTACGCGCCTTTTCGGGCGAGACCGCTCTATTCATCACCCCCGGCTATCGCTTTCGCGCCGTCGATGTGCTGATGACCAACTTCCACTTGCCGCGCTCCACACTCTTCATGCTGGTTGCGGCATTCTGCGGCCTCGATGTGATGCGCCGCGCCTATACCCATGCAATCGATGCTGATTATCGTTTCTACTCCTATGGCGATGCCTGTCTGCTGTTTCGCGCATGACCATGTCTGACGCATTCTCCTTTCGGCTGCTGGCGACCGACGGCGCCGCGCGCTTGGGCGAGATCGCAACGCCCCACGGCGTCGTGCGCACGCCGGCATTCATGCCGGTTGGAACGCAGGCCGCGGTCAAAGCCGTCGCCCCCGATGAGCTGCGCCGCTCGGGCGCCGACATTGTGCTGGCGAACACCTATCACCTCATGCTTCGGCCGGGGGCCGAACGCATCGCCGCGCTCGGCGGCCTGCACAAGTTCATGAATTGGCCGCGGCCGATCCTGACCGACTCCGGCGGCTTCCAGGTGATGTCGCTTTCTGAATTGCGCAAAGTCAACGAAGACGCTGTCACGTTCCGCTCGCACGTCGATGGCGACATATTGAGGCTCTCGCCCGAGCGCGCGATCGAAGTTCAAACCTTGCTCGGCGCCGACATCGCCATGCAACTGGACGAATGCATCGCACTGCCGTCGCCGCGCGCGGAAATCGAACGCGCCATGCAATTGTCGCTGCGTTGGGCCGAACGGTCCAAGCGCGCCTTCGAACATGCGCCGCGCGGCCGCGCCTTGTTCGGCATCGTGCAGGGCGGCGACGTCGCGCAATTGCGTCGCGCTTCCGCACGCGAACTGATCGACATGGGTTTTGACGGTTATGCGGTCGGCGGACTCGCCGTCGGCGAAACCCAGACCGTCATGCTCAACGTCATCGAAGACATAGCGCCGGCTTTGCCCGCGACCGCCCCGCGTTATCTGATGGGTGTTGGCACTCCCGCCGATCTGCTCGCAGCGATTTCACGTGGCATGGACATATTCGACTGTGTGTTGCCCACGCGCAACGGCCGCCATGGCGCGGTTTTCACCCGTTTCGGCATGATCAACTTGAAGAACGCGCGCCATGCCATTGATCCGCGGCCCCTTGACGAGGAGAGCGCGCATCCTGCCGCACGCGATTATTCGCGCGCCTACCTGCATCATCTCGTGCGCGCGAACGAGATGCTCGGCGCCATGCTGCTGTCGGCCATCAATCTGTCGTATTACCAGGACATCATGGCCGGTATCCGTGCAGCCATCAGGGAGGGCCGCTTCGCGGATTTCTGCGCCAAGGTGCGGGAAGGATGGGAGAAAGGCGATCTTCCGGCACTGTCTTAGTTGCAGCGCAAAAAGCCTCGACGGCGCGTCAAAGTAGCAGCAGAATACGACCCAATGACCGGAGCGCCTGGCTAGTGCTTCGGATGGGGAGGCACCATGGCCATCAATCTCAAGGTCAACGGCCAAATTCGCCGAACGAATGCCAAGCCGGACACGCCACTGCTTTACGTGTTGCGAAATGATCTCGCGCTCAATGGCGCGAAGTTCGGGTGCGGACTCGCGCAATGCGGAGCCTGCACCGTCCTGATCGACGGCAAAGTAGCGCGCTCCTGCCAGACGCCGATCGAGTCCCTCGCCAACGCCGAGATCACCACCATCGAAGGCATTGGAACGGTCGACAGGCCGCATCCGCTGCAGAAAGCGTTCATCGACGAGCAGGCTGCGCAATGCGGCTATTGCACCAACGGCATGATCATGGCCGCGAAGGATTTGCTCGATCGCAATCCGCACCCGACGGAAAAGGATGTGCGCGAAGCGCTCGCCGGAAATCTTTGCCGGTGCGGCACGCACGGCAGGATCATCCGCGCAGTCTTACGCGCGGCTCAAACCGGGGGGAGGACGTCGCCATGAATGCGCCGACCCTGAATCGCCGCACCTTCGCCAAGGCATTGGGCGGCATTGTGCTCGCCTTCACGCTCGACCCGCGCCTGCTGCGCGCGCAGGAGGCTCGGCTTCCCGGCAGTCTCAACAACAATCGCATGCTGGATGCCTGGATCCGCATCAACAGCAACGGCACCGCGACCATATGCACCGGCAAGGTCGAGCTCGGCCAAGGCATCCTCACCGCGCTCGCTCAGATCGCGGCCGAAGAACTCGATTTGCCGCTCAGCGCCATCAAGATGATTTCCGGCGACACGGCTGCAACGCCGGACGAAGGTCAGACCGCCGGCAGCCAGTCGATCGAAAACAGTGGTACGGCGTTGCGCCTTGCCGCGGCCGAAGTGCGTTCCATCCTGCTTGATTTTGCGGGCAAACGTTTCTCGATCGCGCCCGAAACGCTCACCACGAGCGACGGCATGATCCATGCCCCCGATGGCCGCTACATCAGTTATGCCCTGGTGGCCGCGGGCGCCAACCTCAAGCGCGAAGCGACAGCCAAGATCACGCCGAAAAATCCGTCAGCCTACAAGATCGTCGGCAAGCCGGCTCCGCGCGTCGATCTCCCCGCAAAAGTCTTTGGCGTGGCTGCATTTGTGCAGGACATGCGGCCTTTTGGCATGCTGCACGGGCGTGTGGTGCGACCGCCGCGCTACGGCTCGACGCTTGAGAGCGTCAACGACGCCGCAGTCAAGGCCATGCCCGGCGTCATCGCCGTGGTGCGCGATGGGTCCTTCTTGGGCGTCATCGCCGATCGCGAAGAGACCGCGATTGCCGCGCGCCTCGCATTGGCCAAGAGCGCGAAATGGAATCTCGGACCCGAACTGCCCGATCCCAATAACATTTACGAGTATCTGAAATCGCTGCCGAGCAAGGACAATTCCATCGGCATCAAGGAAGCGCCGCTGCTCGCAGGCGGCCGCATGTACCAGGCGATCTACACCAAGCCGTATCTGGCGCACGCCTCGATTGGTCCGTCCTGCGCGCTTGCCGAGATGCGCGGCGGCAAGCTGACCGTGTGGACGCATTCGCAGGGTGTATTCCCGCTGCGAAGCGAGCTGGCGAAGACCTTGAAGATGCCGATCGCCTCCATCCGCTGCGTGCACGTCGAGGGATCCGGCTGCTACGGTCACAATGGCGCCGACGATGTTGCCGTCGATGCCGCGCTGCTCGCGCGCGCCACGCCCAATCGGCCGATCCGGCTGCAATGGATGCGCGACGACGAATTCGCCTGGGAGCCCTATGGTCCGGCGATGGCGATGCAAGTGAAGGCCGCGCTCGATCCGGAAGGCCGCATCTACGATTGGCAATATGAACTGTGGAGCAACACCCACACCACGCGCCCGCAGTCGACCAGCGGCACCAATGTTCTCGCCGCCTGGTATCTGGCCGAGCCGCAGAAAATGGGACCGCCCACCAGCCCGCCGCAGCCGGCCGGCGGTGGCGACCGCAATTCCATTCCGTACTACGAGTTCGCCAATCAGCGGGTCATCCATCACTTTGTCCAGGACATGCCGATCCGTGTATCGGCACTGCGCACGCTCGGCGCCTACGCCAACGTGTTCACGATCGAGTCCTTCATCGACGAACTCGCCTATGCCATCGGCGCCGATCCGATCGCTTTCCGCCTCGCGCATTTGAAAGATCCGCGCGCGCGCGCGGTGATCGAGAAGGTCGCGGCCATGGCCGATTGGAAGCCGGGCAGGCTGGGTGAGGGTTCGCGCGGCCGTGGCATCGGATTTGCCCGATACAAGAATCTGCAGACCTATGTGGCCGTTGTCGCAACCATCGAAGTTGATCGCGCCTCCGGCCGCTTGCGCGTTCCGCAAGCCTGGGCCGCGGTCGATTCCGGTCTGGTCATCAATCCCGACGGTCTCGTCAACCAGATCGAAGGCGGCATGATTCAATCGGCGAGCTGGACGCTGTACGAGGAAGTGCAGTTCGACAAGAGCGGCATTCTCTCGCGCGACTGGGCGAGCTATCCGGTGATCACAATGCCGGATGTTCCCAAGATCAGCGTGGAACTGATCAATCGACCCGGCGAACGGCCGCTCGGAGCCGGCGAGGCCTCGCAAGGGCCGATGGCGGCCGCGATCGGCAACGCGTTTGCGAACGCCACCAGCAAGCGCGTGCGTTCGCTGCCGCTCAGCCCGGAACGCGTGAAGGCTGCGCTCGAAAGCAACTCTTCGTCAGGCTGAAATTATTTCACCACCGTCAGCGTGATGGTCGAGCTTGCGGTGCGACCTTCCTTATCCTTCACATCGAGACGAAGCACATGATTGCCGGGCGGAACCTCGGCCGCAGCCATGGTGATGCCGTCCTTCGTCACATAGGATTTGATGCGGTCGGACAGGTCGACCTGCGGAACCTTCAGATAGGTCAGCTTGACGCTCGCGGGATCGACGTCGACGTTGTTCCGCGCGATGAACTTGATCTTCAGCATCATCGGCGATTTCACGGTCGTCGCCCCGAGGGCCGGCGATATTTGCTCGATGGCGGGGCCGCGGGTGAGACCGCGGGTGACCATGCTGGCGTCCTGCGACGGCGGCAGCTTGGCCTCCGACTCCGAAATCAGCATCTGCGCTGCGGATACGCGCGGAACTGCAAAGCTCAATAGCAATGCGCCGATGAGCACTGTCAATTTGGGACGCCACATGGTGGATGATCTCCCTTGTGCCGACCGGCTAACGATCGGATCAATCAACGTCGCCCGTTGCGTTCCAGAATCGCTCAATTTTGGCAAAATTTCAACGCGCCGAATTCTTCAGGCCGCTCCGTAGGATAGCTATTTCAGGAACTCCCAAAGTCCGGTCACAATCGAGATCACCGCTGAACCGAAGCCCAGTATCGAGGAGACCATTGACCGCACCGACTTCAAGGTGAATTTGGGCTTGCCTTTTCCATCCCCGAATTGCTCCACCAGGAACCGGGCAATCCATTCGATCACGAAGTTCGGCTTTGCCGATGGCGAGTAGATTGCGATCAGCATGTGTCGGCTGATGACTCCAGTCAGATATCCGAATGCGATACTCGAGCCGTAGATCGCATCCTCCCTCCATTCATAGGCATTCGCCGGTAGCCACGGTTTGTTATCCTGATAGGCCACGACGGCGTCACCCGATAGGATTGCGGCAAAAGCGACCACCATTGCGCCGAGTAATTCATAAACGAGATTGGATTTTTCCGATTCTCGACAAGCCAAACCAAAGAAAAAGGGTATCGCCATCCAAGCCACCCTCAAATAAAGCAGCTTTGAATCCGCGACGATGATGATCAAAAAGTGCGCCGCCAAAAGACCAATATAGGTCAGCGCATACGATTCCAATGGAGTGAACGCGGGCCCGTGATGCCGCGCCGCCGCCCGGTGCATATGACTTTCGATCTCGGGTGCGAGGTGCTCGGCGGCATTGTCGAGCGCCGCAATGCGGGCGCTCATGACGTTGATTTTCTCGAGCAGGGGTTTGACGACAAACAACTCGCTATGGCAGTGCTTGCAGACCACTGCCTCATCCTTGACTTCTTCCGCGCAGTAAGGACAGCGCATCGGCCCCCAATCCGCAGGCTGGCGAGTTTTGCCGGCCGGCATCCGCGATTCGATGATGGTGCGAATTTATCCCAATCACCAATGAGTTGACGGAATATAGCGCAGAAAAAGCTGCCGCCAAATGCAAAGCAACCATGCCGGGCACGATGTGTTCGACATCGCACCGCGTCTCTATTCTGCCGGTCCCGCGATCGTCTGCTTGCGGTCGTTGCTGTGATAACATGCCGCGTATCGGCGCTCTGGTCGGGGTCGGCGCCGCCCTTTAAGACCTGAAGCCAACAGAGGGAGTGAGGGAACGTATCATGATCGTAACAACGCGTACTGCAATGACGTGGCTGCGACGGCGGGTTGGCCTCATGCCGGTCATCGCGGTCTCGCTGATCGCCGTTGCGTCATTTTCGGACGCTAAGGCCCAAGGCGGCTATCCGAGCAAACCGGTGCGAGTGATTGTGCCGTTCGGCCCGGGCGGCGTCGCCGACGTAACGACACGGCTGGTTTCGGAAAAACTCAGTGAAAAGCTCGGTCAGCGTTTCATCGTTGAAAACGCTCCCGGCGCCGGCGGCATCGCCGCGGCGCGGTCGGCCATCTCCGGCGGCAACGACGGTTACACGATCATCCTTCTCACCAACGGCACCGCCATCAGCGTTCCGCTGTTCAAGAGTCTGCCCTATGACCCGGTGAAGGATTTCGTCCCGATTTCCACCATCGGCTATTTCGACACGCTGTTCATCGTCAACGGCGAGTCGCCGTATAAGACCCTGCAAGACTTCATCAAGGCCGCCAAGGACAATCCCGGCAAACTCAATGTCGGCACCATCAATCCCGGCAGCACACAGCATTTGACGTCCGAACTGTTCAAATCCTCTGCTGGAATAAATTTTGTGAACGTTACGTTTCGCACCACGGGCGAAGCCGTCGTTGCCCTGTTGCGCAATGACGTCCAGATGGTGATCGATTTCTACGCCGCCCTCAAACCGGGGCTCTCCGACGGCAAAACGCGCGCGCTTGCAACCGGCGGGCTTACGCGTTCGCCAGCGCTACCCAACGTTCCGACCGTCGCGCAAAGCGGCGTTCCGGGTTTCGAAGTGGTGGCATGGAATGCGCTCTATGCGCCGACCGGCACGCCCTCGGCCGTCATTCAAACGCTCAATGCTGCGTTGCGCACCGTATTGAACGATCCCGAGCTGAAGAAACGCGCGCTCGATCTCGGGATCGATGCCAAGGCGAGTTCCCCGGCCGAAGCCGAGGCGCGCCTGACATCGGATATCAAGAAATGGGGCGTGGTGATCGAAAAGGCCGGCATTCCGAAACAATAGCGTCGGACGCCAAAAGGTAGGAACCCGCCGGTGCGCGGCGGGTTCCACAGTCCCGGCCTGGTGGGTACGCGATCACTTGACCACTTGGCCGCGGATCTCGCCGGCGGGGAAAGCCGCCGTATGCAGATTGACATACCAGCGGCCGGCCTTGAGGTCGGCCGCTTGCGCATCGGTGAGATTGGCTGACCCTTCGAAGGGCGAAAGCAGGTTTCCGCTCACGATCGGGAGCGCGATGCCCGCGTTCTTGCTGAATGTCGCGGGCCCATGGAAATGCGCCGCCGTAACCGGGCCTGAAAGTCCAGTAAAACTTCCCTTCCACGACAAAAATTTTTCAACGGTGTCATAGGAAATGGTGACGCTGCCCGTCGCCTTGCTTTGATTGGGTGGTATCTCGTAGCTGGCCTTGAGTTCGGCCTTATAGGCAATCACTTCGGCGGCAACTGGCATTCCACCAGCCGCAACAACGGCAACGGCGAGATAACCTAATGCGTCACGTAAGAATATTCGCACCTGTATTCTCCCCCGGCCAGCGAGGTGAGACGCTTGCAACCAACAAACACCGAGTATCGGGAACCTATTCCAGGCCGCGTCTTTCATTGGTCTGGTGAAAACCGCGGAGCGACTGATTTTCGACGAAATCGAACCGCGGTCTGGAACGCATGCCCACATCCTTCGCAAACCCATGTGTGCCGGACACATCCTTGGCCGGCAAACTCGGCCGCCACGGGCAGCAAGACGATATCGCCGCAGCAGGGACAGCCGGGCCGCTCATGGCAAGTCACAGCAGATGCGGCTTGGATCGTAACGCCATGGCATGTCATGACGTAGCTCCTTTGCTCTGCGTCGCCTCCAACCTGGATTGGTTACGACGCCCTTTTCATCGAGCTTCATGGCGATCCAACGACCATTTCGTGAAGCTTTAACGATCAATGCGCCTTGTGCACAAATTGCCGCAATCACCGCTTGCCCGGTGACGCCGTTTCAATCTCGTCATGCGATCTCTGTCCGCCCGCAAACGATGCAAAACTGCAATCGTTAACGATTGCCGATCTGGTCAATGGGACAGAATGCCTGTATGAAATAAGCGGCCGGTCGTCGAGCGTAGAAGGATTGTGAGTGATGAGTGTCGGTATGGTTATGCTGCTTGCGTTGTTTTCGGCGCTCTGGATCTTCGGTTTGATCGACCAGTTGGACTCCGACACTTCGACAAAGCACTATTTGGCGATTTCGCTCGCTGTGATTGCGGTCGGCGTATTCCGCTTTACGCGGCGCCGCAAGGACTGATCGTTCTACTCAAGCGGCCCGCACGCGGGAGAAGAATTTCGCCACCTGCGTTTCCAAGTCGCTCGCGCCGGCGGACAACCGATCGGTCCAGGCCGCGATTTCCTCGACCGCCGCCGTGCTCTGACGGGCGGATTGTTCGACCGAGCGAATTTCACCCGATGCGCGCGCGGTGTTGCTTGCCGCCGTGTGCATGCTGCCGGCGATTTCCTTCGTGACCGAGCCCTGTTCATCCACCGCCGACGCAATCGTCGTCGTGACCGACGTCAATTCGTTGATCACGCGTACGATCGACGCGATTTCATCGACCGTACGTTTGGTCGCATTCTGAATCGCGGCGATTTGCAGCGAAATATCGTCGGTCGCGCGCGTGGTCTGATTGGCCAGCGCCTTCACTTCCGATGCGACCACGGCAAATCCTCGACCCGCTTCACCCGCGCGCGCCGCCTCGATGGTCGCATTCAGCGCCAGCAGATTGGTCTGCGACGCGATCGCGGAAATCAGGCCGATCACCGAGCCGATGCGTTCGGCCGCTTCATTCAGCGAATTGATGGCTTCATGGGTGCGTTGCGCATCTTCGACGGCCGACCGCGCCATGCCCAGGCCGCGGCTCGCCTGCACGCTGATGTGTTCGATCGATCCGGAGAGATGCTCGGTCGCGGACTCGACCACTTCCACCCGGTGCGCGGTTTCCGTTGCCGCATTGGATACCGAGGCCATGCGGCCAAGCGTATCGTTGGCGACGTTCTTCATCGTATCGCATGTGGTTGTGAGCGACTTCGATGTCTTCTGGATCGCATCGATGACGCCGCTGATCGCCGTCGAGAAGTCCGCAATCGACGCATCGATCGCCGCGCGCCGCGTTTTCGCCGCCTGTTCGGTTGCATCCCGATGCAGCGTCAACGCGTTTGAAACATCGAACGCGATGATTTGCGAAAGCACCATGCTGTAGTCGGCGATCTTGCCGGGTGAAAAACGATAGGCCTTCGCCAGCGCCTTGATTGCCGCCCGCAACACGAAATTCCCCGACGTGCTGCGCATGCGGCCGTCGAGACCTATGGTGGATTCCTGCATGACGGTGTTGCGGCAGGATTCCAGATATTGGCCGTCCAGCCGCCCGTTCAACAGCGCCGTGAAGTGCACGGTTTCGAGCTGCTTGATGAAGTCCCTGTGCTGCGCAACGATCTGTGCGATCATCGGCAACTCGCTGGTGGCTGATAAAATCGAGTTGATTGCGTTGTCCAGATGCGGCGCGATGATCGGCCACGTCTCGCGCATGATTGCGCGCTCGCGATCGCCGAGGCCGAACAGCCTGAGCCGACCCTCAAAGCCAGATAGGAATCCCGGTAATGCCGCAGTCAAAGCGCTTCCCCGCAACCACCGGTACCTATGCTGGAGAGCAATGGTTTTTTTATCATTAAAAAGGGCACTCTATGGCCCATTCATGCGGAGTAGTCGGGGAGTTACGGACCGTTGTGCCAGTTTATCGTCACGCCTATTCGGGGAAGGGCGTGAAGCTGTTGGACCCGGTTGCGGCCTCTCCGTTGTCGATTGTAATCGAGATGAATCAATTTCCTTTTGATGTTGGGGTTGCTTCGCGGGTTGGGGAAGCCCAAATGCCGCAACTGCTAAATAGATTGAAGTGGTGAGCCCGCCGGGGATCGAACCCGGGACCCCGTGATTAAAAGTCACGTGCTCTACCGGCTGAGCTACGGGCTCTCCAGCGCGGGTGTGTAGGTATCGCGCAGCGCTGGGTCAATAGGCCAGCCGATTCCGGCGCTTATTTGCTCTCAAATCGCCTGCCGGCTCGATGTATAGTGCCCCTGGAGGAGATCACAATGCCGATCGTCAACCGCGTTGCGGACCTACACCCCGAGATCACGGCCTGGCGGCAGGATATCCACGCCCACCCGGAATTGCTCTTCGACGTGCATCGCACCGCGGGTCTCGTGGCTGAAAGGCTCAAAAGCTTCGGTTGCGATCAGGTGATAACTGGGATCGGCCGCACCGGTGTGGTTGGCCTGATCCGTGGCCGCAAGGGGGATGGCGCGCGCACCATCGGTCTGCGCGCCGACATGGATGCGCTGCCGATCGAGGAGGCAAACGATCTGCCGTACAAATCGACCGTGCCCGGCAAGATGCACGCCTGCGGTCACGACGGTCACACCGCCATGCTGCTCGGCGCCGCCAAATATCTTGCCGAGACGCGGAACTTCTCCGGCACCGCGGTCGTCATCTTTCAGCCTGCGGAGGAGGGCGGCGGCGGCGGCCGCGAGATGGTGAAAGACGGATTGATGGACCGCTTCGCCATCGAGGAAGTCTACGGCATGCATAATTATCCGGGCTTGCCGGTCGGCGAATTCGCGCTGCGGCCGGGTCCGCTGATGGCGGCCGCCGATCGCGTCTTGATCGAGGTCGAAGGCAAGGGCGGTCACGCGGCGCGTCCGCACTTTTCGGTCGATACGATTCTGGTCGGCTCGCAGATCATCAATCAGATTCAGTCGATCGTTTCACGCAATGTCGATCCGCTTGAAGCCGCAGTGATCTCGATCACCATGTTCCAGGCCGGCAACACCGACAACGTCATTCCGCAAACCGGACTCCTGCGCGGCACCGCACGCAGCCTTGTACCTGAGGTCCAGGACTTGCTCGAACAGCGTCTGCGCGAAGTCGTCGAGAACACTGCGCGCGCCTATGGCGCCAAGGCCAAGCTCACCTATCGCCGCGATTATCCGGTGACGCGCAACCACGACCGCCAGGCAGCATTTGCGGCCGAAGTCGCGGCCGAAGTCGTGGGCTGGGATCGCGTGGACGACAACGTGGCGCCGGTCATGGGTGCGGAGGATTTCTCCTTCATGCTCAATGCCCGGCCGGGGGCCTTCATCTTCGTCGGCAACGGCGAAAGCGCCGGCCTGCATCATCCGTCATACAACTTCAACGATGATGTCATTCCGCTCGGCACGTCGTATTGGGTGCGGCTGGTCGAGACCGCGCTGCACGCGTAAGAGCGCGCGCCGAACTACCGCAACGCCAGCCGTTGGCCGTCGAACACAGCCGGTTGGCAAACCGTACCCGTGGCCGTGATCGCGACGCATAACCGCGCCGCGAGCGTCGCGCTCGGCAGCGGCCCGGCCACCAGACGCAGCTCCACATTGCCCGGCTTCGTCGGCTCGCGAACGGTAATGATCGGCCGCAAGCCCTCGAGCAACGCGCCATGCTTGCTTTTTGCGGTTGCCCACAACGCCCGCAAGCCTTCGACCGTCGGCGCGCTGCCGAGATCGATGCCGAAATCGGTCTTCGCCGCCGCCGTCGGCGCCGTCGGTGCCGGTGCATCCGCAGGGGGGTTGTCTTGCGCCGTCGCGGTTGTGGATGATTGCGAAGGTGCACCCGAGGGCGCGACCGTCGCCGGTCCGGCCGGATTGGCAGGACCCGCCGTCGGTGCCGTAACAACCGCAGCCTTGGGCGCGACCGCAGGTTCGGCAACGGCTGCTGGGTTCGTTTCGATTGGGCGCGTGGGCGGAGCGCTGGCCGTGATGGAACCGGTCAGATCGTCGAGCTTGTGTTCGAGCGATTCAAGCCGCGTCAACAATCGCTCGCGGTCATCGGCGATCCGGCGCAGGCTTTCGGACAAGCGTTGCGTTTCGCTGTTGTCGCGGGGCGGCTGGGGCGTCACACCCTGGATGGTCTGGAGCGCCAGCGTGATCCGCCTTAAGCCCAAATCCGTGGTGCCGACCAGCACGACAGCGCCCATCGCCAAGAAAGCGGTCAACGCCCACCGTACAACCCGCCATAGCGATGGCGCGTCAGAACGCTCTCGGAACGTGGCATCCGTCGCACGAGATTCGTCTTCGGCCACCGCCGCATCTCCCGGCCGCGAATCAGCTCTTTGAAAACACTAGCAGATTTGGCTTGCCCCTGCTGCGTTCACGCTATCAAGCCAGGCAGAGCGGGCTTTTCCGTTCACGGGGGCTCGGCTATGACCGCTTAAACTTGGAGCCGAAATGAGATCGTGTCTGGCAATCGTCCTTGCGGCCGGCGAAGGCACGCGCATGCTGTCCCCACTGCCGAAGGTCCTGCATCAGATCGGCGGGCAGCCGCTGCTTGCTCATGTGCTCGCCGCCTTGCGCGCGGCTGGACAGACGCGCACGGCCATTGTGGTCGGCCCGGACCACGAAGCCGTCGTTGCCGCCACGCGCAAAATAGTTCCCGATGCGGAGTTTTATGTCCAAGCCGAGCGGCGCGGCACGGCGCATGCCGTTCTCACGGCAAAACAAGCAATCACCCGCGGCGCCGATGATATTCTGGTCATCTTTGGCGATACGCCGCTGATTTTGCCGCAAACGCTGGCGAAGCTGCGCGCGGCCTTGGTCGATGGCGCGGCCGTGGCGGTGCTGGGCTTTCGGCCGGCGGATCCTACCGGCTATGGCCGTCTGGTGACCAATGAAGGCGAGCTCATCGCCATCCGCGAGCATGCCGACGCCGACGAAAAGGAGCGCGCGATCACGCTCTGCAATGGCGGGTTGATGGCGCTCTCGGGCAAGCAGGCGCTCCCGATCCTGAATGCGATCAAGGACAACAATCGCAAGCACGAATTTTATTTGACCGATGCCGTATCAATCGCCCGCCAAATGGGTCTGCGGGCTGTTGCCATCGAAGTGACGGAGGACGAAGTGAGAGGGATCAACACCAAGGCGCAACTCGCCCAAGCCGAGACAGTTCTGCAGCAGCGCTTGCGCACCGCTGCGCTCGAAGCCGGCGTCACCCTCGTCGCACCCGAGACGGTGTTTCTGTCCGCCGACACCAAATTCGGCAAGGATGTCGTGATCGAACCCTATGTGGTGTTCAAGCCCGGAGTCGTGGTCGAGGACGGCGCCACCATCCGCTCGTTCTCCCATCTCGACGGCGCGCATGTCGGCAGGTCCGCGATCGTTGGGCCGTTCGCGCGCTTGCGGCCCGGCACCAAGCTCGGTGAGGGCGTGAACATCGGCAATTTCGTGGAAGTGAAGGAGTCCGACATCCAGGCCGGCGCCAAAGCCAATCATCTCACCTATCTCGGAGACGCGACCGTGGGCGAGGGCGCCAACGTGGGGGCCGGAACCATCACTTGCAATTACGACGGTAACGCCAAGCACCGCACCGAAATTGGCAAGGGCGCCTTCATCGGATCCAATTCGGCCCTGGTGGCGCCGGTGACCATTGGGGCGGGTGCCTATGTGGGGTCCGGCTCGGTCATTACCCGCGATGTGCCACCGGATGCATTGGCCCTTGGCCGGGCCCAACAGGTTGTCAAGGAAGGGGGCGCCGAACGCTTGCGGAGCATTAAATCTGTCGGGAAAAAGAAGCCTCAACCCTCCAAATGAGCCGTGCAAGTTGCGCCGCCACCGTGTAACCATGGTTACATGTCAGCATGCTAGACTATTTTAGGACGGCATGTATTTTGATTTCCTTGCAATAGGTTGAAGCAAATATTTAAAGGTTGAGATCGGCATTGCCGCCGCAGGAGCAGGACTTTGTGTGGGATTGTTGGAATTCTGGGGCGTGAGCCGGTCGCCGGCCAACTCGTTGATGCGCTGAAGCGTCTGGAATATCGCGGTTACGATTCCGCCGGCGTTGCCACCCTTGAGCACGGCCAACTCGCCCGCCGCCGGGCTGAAGGCAAGCTGCGCAATCTGGAAACCCGTCTACAACGTGAACCTCTCAAGGGCACCATCGGCATCGGCCATACGCGTTGGGCGACCCATGGCCGGCCGACCGAGAGCAATGCCCACCCGCACGCCACCGAGCAGCTGGCGGTCGTGCACAACGGCATCATCGAGAATTTCCGTGAGTTGCGCGACGAGCTGGAGAAGACCGGCGCCAA
This sequence comes from Xanthobacteraceae bacterium, assembly GCA_035501735.1. Classification (GTDB taxonomy): domain Bacteria; phylum Pseudomonadota; class Alphaproteobacteria; order Rhizobiales; family Xanthobacteraceae; genus PNAI01. The sequence goes on from DATJVR010000027.1 coordinate 61,962, forward strand.
ATTTGGCAGCGACACCGACACCGAAGTGATCGCCCATCTGGTCACCCAGGAGATGAAAAAGGGCCGCTCGCCGGTGGAGGCCGTGAAGGCCGCCCTGCCGCGTCTCCGTGGCGCCTTCGCGCTCGCCTTCCTGTTTGCCGGCGAGGAGGACCTGCTGGTCGGCGCCCGCAAAGGCTCGCCGCTTGCGGTCGGCTATGGCAACGGCGAGATGTACCTCGGCTCCGACGCCATCGCGCTCGCCCCGTTCACCGACACCATCAGCTACCTGGAAGACGGCGACTGGGCGGTCGTCACCCGCGAGGGCGTCGAAATCCACGACTCCAACGGCGCAACGGTCAACCGCACGGTGCTGAAATCGAGCGCGTCCGCATTTCTCGTGGACAAGGGCAACCATCGCCATTTCATGGCCAAGGAGATTCACGAGCAACCCGAGGTCGTGGGCCATACGCTCGCGCACTATCTCGACATGACGGCTGAACGCGTTCGCCTGCCGACCGCATTGCCGTTCGATTTCCGCGCGGTCAACCGCGTCTCGATTTCCGCCTGCGGCACCGCCTATTACGCCGGCCTTGTCGCGAAATATTGGTTCGAACGCTTCGCACGCCTGCCGGTCGAGATCGACGTCGCCTCCGAATTCCGCTACCGCGAGGCGCCGCTCGCGCCCGGCGATCTCGCGCTGTTCGTTTCGCAATCGGGCGAAACCGCGGACACGCTCGCTTCGCTGCGCTATGCGCGCGAGCAGAAGCAGCACACGCTCTCGATCGTCAACGTGCCGACCTCGACCATTGCCCGCGAAAGCGAAGTGGTGATGCCGACGCTTGCCGGCCCCGAAATCGGTGTCGCCTCGACCAAGGCGTTCACCTGTCAGCTTGCCGCATTGGCCTGTTTGGCGATCGCGGCCGGCCGCGCGCGCGGAACGCTGTCCGAAGCCGAGGAACGCAAGCTCGTAGGCGGGCTCATCGGCATTCCACGCCATATTTCCGAGGCGTTGGCGCTCGAGCCGCAGATCGAGGCGCTGGCCCGCGATCTGGCGAAGAGCCGCGACGTGCTCTACCTCGGCCGCGGCACCGCCTATCCGATCGCGCTCGAAGGCGCGCTCAAGCTCAAGGAAATCTCCTACATTCACGCCGAAGGCTATGCCGCCGGCGAGCTCAAGCACGGTCCGATCGCTTTGATCGATGAGACCATGCCGGTGGTCGTGATCGCACCCTATGATGCGGTCTTCGACAAGACCGTTTCCAACATGCAGGAAGTCTCGGCGCGGGGCGGCCGTATTGTTCTTATCACCGACCGCAGGGGCCGGCATGAATCCGCGATAGCTTCCATCGCAACGCTTGCGCTGCCCGAGATGCTGGCCGAGTTCACACCGCTGGTTTATGCCATCCCTGTGCAGCTGATCGCTTATCATACCGCCGTGGTGATGGGCACTGACGTCGACCAGCCGCGCAACCTGGCAAAATCGGTGACGGTGGAATAAACAGGGTTGAGATGACACTGCCCGACAACGACGCTACGCCGCCGGCCCCGGCCACCGATATGATCGGACCGCCGCACCACAGCGGCACCCGCGCACGCATCCGCAACTATTTCCTCACCGGCCTGATCCTGGTCGGTCCGCTCTACATCACCGTCAGTCTGACCTGGTGGTTCATCAATTGGGTCGACAGTCTCGTCAGTCCGATCATCCCCGACGCCTTTCGGACCGAGACTTATCTGTCCTTTCACGTGCCGGGCGTCGGCCTGATCGTCGCCTTCAGCACGCTCACGCTGCTCGGCTTCCTCACCGCCAACCTGGTCGGTCGCAAGCTCGTGGAGTTCGGCGAGCGGATTCTGCATCGCATGCCGATCGTGCGGCCGGTCTACAAGACCATGAAGCAGATCTTCGAGACGCTCTTTTCCAAGTCCGGATCGAGCTTTCGCAAGGTGGCGCTGGTCGAATTCCCCGCGCCCGGCATGTGGTCGCTGGTATTTGTATCGCAGGCGCCAGGGAGGGACGTCGCGGCCCGCCTGCCCGCGACCGAGCACGTCTCGGTGTTCATGCCGTGCACGCCGAACCCGACCACCGGATTTTTCTTCTATGTGCCGCGCAGGGAACTCATCGAACTCGACATCACGGTCGAGGCCGCGATGGCGCTCCTGATTTCGGCCGGAATGGTCCAGCCCAACGGCGAAGGTCAGAATAAGCTCGCAGCGCTTGCGGCGACCGCGCGTGCAGCCCACGCCACGCGCGAAACGACCGCGCCCGCGAAAGCGCCGGCTAGCCTGCCCTGAGCAGCCTTATCGCCTCGTCGCGCTCGAACAGGTAGAGCAGATGGCGCAGTGCTTGCCCGCGCGGCGTCGTCAGGTTCGGATCGCGGTTGAGGATGAGCGCCGCATCGTCGCGTGCCGGCACGAGCAATTTTCCGTGCACCTCCACGCGCGCGATGCGGAAATCCGGCATGCCGCTCTGCCGCGTGCCGAGCACGTCGCCTTCGCCGCGCAACCGCAAATCCTCCTCGGCAATACGGAAGCCGTCCTCCGTTTCGCGCAGGATGGCGAGCCGTGCCTTGGCGGTTTCGCCGAGCGGCGCCTTGTAGAGCAGCAGGCACGTGGAATGCTCCGCGCCGCGCCCGATCCGCCCGCGCAATTGATGGAGCTGCGCCAGGCCGAACCGCTCGGCATGCTCGATCACCATGATGGTTGCCGCCGGCACGTCCACGCCCACTTCGATCACCGTGGTGGCGACCAGCAGCCGCGTCTCGCCCGTTGAGAAACGCTCCATCGCCGCATCTTTTTCGCTGCCGCGCATGCGGCCATGCACGAGGTCCACGCGTTCGCCGAATTCCATTTTCAGCGCCGCGAAACGCTCCTCGGCAGCGGCGAGATCGGTTTTCTCCGACTCCTCGACCAGCGGACAGACCCAATAGACCCGCTGTCCGTCCTTGAGCGCGCGCCCGACCGCCGCGATGACTTCGTCGAGCCGATCGAGCGATACCGCGCGCGTGTCCACCGGTTTCCGCCCCGCCGGCTTTTCGCGCAATTCGGAAACCTCCATGTCGCCGAAATAGGTCAGCACCAATGTGCGCGGGATCGGTGTCGCCGTGAGCACGAGCACATCGACGGCCTCGCCCTTGCGCGCGAGCGCGAGCCGCTGGTGCACGCCGAAGCGATGCTGCTCGTCCACGATGGCGAGCGCGAGGTCGCGGAATGCGACCTCTTCCTGGAACAGCGCATGCGTACCGATCAGCAGATCGATATCGCCGAGCGCGAGCCGTTCGAGGATGTCGTCGCGTTCCCGCCCGCGTTCGCGGCCGGTGAGGATCGCCACCCGCAAACCCGCCGCCTCGGCCAGCGGCGCGATAGTGGCGAGATGCTGCCGCGCGAGGATTTCGGTCGGCGCCATCAGCGCTGCCTGGCGGCCGGCCTCGATCACGGTCGCGGCGGCCAGCAAGGCCACCACGGTCTTGCCTGCGCCCACGTCGCCTTGCAGCAGCCGCACCATGCGGTGCGGCCGCGCCAGATCCGCGACGATCTCGCTGACCGCGCGCTGCTGCGACGGCGTCAGCGAGTAGGGCAGGGCCTGGATGATGCGGGCGCGCAACAACCCTTCGCCCGAACTACCGCGACCCGGCAGACTGCGTTGGTGGGCACGCAAGAGCGCCAGCGCCAGTTGCCCCGCCAGATATTCGTCGTAGGCCAGCCGCGACCAGGCCGCGCCCTCCGGCTGAATGTCCGCCGAGTCAACGGGCCTGTGCAGGCTAGTCAGCGCCTCGCCGAAGGTCGGAAATTTTTCGCGCGCCAGCCACGCCTCGTCCTGCCATTCCGGCAGCACTGGCACTTTGGCGAGCGCACCATCCATGGCCTTGCGCACCTGGTTGAGCGTGAGACCTTCGGTCAGCGGATAGACCGGCTCGACCATCGGCAACGTGCTGAGTTCGGCTTCGCTGACCACGCGATCCGGATGCACCATCTGTAGCATGCCATCGTAGAGCGCCGTTGTTCCGGACACGTAGCGTAGCTCGCCGACCGGGAGGAGATTTTCGAGATAGTCCTTGCGCGCGTTGAAATAGGTGAGGATGAGATCGCCGGTCTCGTCGCTGGCGTAGATTTGGTACGGCGCGCGCGAGCGATGCGGCGGGGCAGGGCGGTGGCGATCGACCGTTACCGCCACGGTAACGACCGTGCCCGGCACCACGTCGCGCAGCTTCGGCCGGGCGCGACGGTCGATGACGCCCGTCGGCATATGAAACAGCAGATCGACAATGCGCGGCGGCGCCTCCGCGCGGCCGAGCAGGCGTCCGAACAGCTTCGCGACCTTCGGCCCGACGCCGGGCAGAGCGGTCAGCGATGCAAACAACGGATCGAGCAGGGAAGGGCGCATCGCGATGTCTTTACACCTCTCCTCGTTTCCGGAGTGAGGTCGACGCGTAAGGCGCGTCGGGTAAGGGGGTATTTCCACAATCTGACGCCTTGAAATGCCCCTCACCCCAACTCCCGCCAGTGGAGAGAGGGAAAATGAAGAGCGCCCCTGACATCCGGCCACGGCCGTTCTATATAAATGTTGCACCCGGCCTCCAGCCGGGTTTTTGGCGTTGCGCGAGGAGCAAATCATGACCGGCAGCAAGATCGAGAGCCAAGCCCTCGACACGCGCCGCCGGCGGCTCCTATTTCGCGCCTGGCATCGCGGTATCCGCGAGATGGATTTGATCTTGGGCCGTTTTGCCGATGCCCATATCGCGCAGTTCACCGACGCCGAACTCGACCAATTCGAGCAGCTGATCGAAGTGCCGGACCCCGAATTGTTTGCCTGGGTGACCGGCGCCGCATCGCCTCCGCCGGGTGACGACAGCGCCGTGTTCCGCAGACTGCGCGATTTCCAGGGACAGCAGACCAAGTGATGAAATCGCCCGCCCAATTGCTCAGCCCTGGCCGGCCCTTGACGCTGTCCAACGTCGCCGACGGCGCCGAAGGATTGGTCATCGCCGACCTTGCGCGCGCGATTGCGGCGCGGATATCCGCGCCATCGACCAGCCTGCTCGTGATCTGCCGCGAAGGCCCCCGCATGGCCGCACTCGAACGCGCGCTGTCGTTCTTCGCGCCCGATATCGACCTACTGCAGTTTCCCGCCTGGGATTGCCTGCCTTACGACCGCGTTTCGCCCCACGCCAGCATCGTTGCGCAGCGTATGGCCGCGCTCTCCCGCCTCGCGCGCATCAAGGGCCGCGCCCGGCCCGCGGTATTGATGACCACGATCAATGCCGCACTCCAGCGCCTGCCGGCAAAGGACCTGCTGGCGCGCGATGCGCTCTCGGCCACGCCCGGCAATACGCTCGCCATGGACGGCGTGACGCGTTGGCTGGAACTCAATGGATTTTCCCGCGCTTCGACCGTACGCGAGCCCGGCGACTATGCCGTGCGCGGCGGCATCATCGATCTCTACGCACCGGGAATGCACGAACCTGTCCGTCTCGATTTCTTCGGCGATACTATCGAAACCATCCGCACCTTCGACTCAGATACCCAGCGCTCGATCGCCGAACTTCGCACTCTCGATCTCGTGCCGGTCTCCGAGTTCCAGCTCACCACCGAGACCATCCGCAGATTCCGCACCGGCTATGTCGCCGCCTTCGGCGCGCCCGAGCGCGACGACCTGCTGTACGAGGCGGTCAGCGAAGGCCGCAAACACCCCGGCATGGAGCACTGGCTGCCGCTGTTCCACAACAAGCTCGACACGTTGTTCGATTATCTGCCCGGCACGCCCGTCGTGCTGGAGCCGCTCGACGAGGAGGCCGCCAACGAGCGCCTGAGCCAGATTGCAGACTATTACAGCGCGCGCAAAGAAGCGCTCGCTCATGATGCCGGCCCGCCCTATAAACCGCTGCCGCCCGAACGGCTCTATCTGACCGAAACGGAATGGCGCGAGCGCCTCGGCGCCACCGCGCTGGCGCGCCTCACGCCGTTTACCGTGCCGGGCGAGGGCGCCATCGACATTGGCTCGAAGACCGGCCGCAATTTTGCGGCCGAGCGCGCCGACACCAACGCCAACGTGTTCGACGCGGTCGGCAAGCACGTTCAGGCCCTGCAAGCCGGAGGTAAACGCGCGCTGATCGCGCTCTGGAGCGACGGCTCGCGCGAGCGCATGCGCCATGTCCTTGCCGATCACGGCCTCAGCAATCTGTCCCTGGTGGGATCCTGGACGGAGGCCTTGGGACTGCCGAAGCCGCAGGTTGCACTCGGCGTACTCGGCCTCGAATCCGGATTTGAAACCGCCGACGTCGCTGTCATCAGCGAACAGGATATCCTCGGTGACCGCCTGGTTCGGCCGCGCCGCGCCGCCAAGCGCGCGGAAAACTTCATCGCCGAGGTCACCAGCCTTTCCGCCGGCGATCTTGTCGTGCACGTCGATCACGGCATCGGCCGTTTCATGGGCCTGAAGACCATCGAGGCCGCCGGCGCGCCGCACGACTGTCTCGAAATCCACTACGCCGGCGGCGACAAATTGTTTCTGCCGGTCGAGAACGTCGATCTGCTGTCGCGCTACGGCTCGCAGGAGACCGGCGTCGATCTCGATCGCCTCGGCGGCACGGCCTGGCAAATCCGCAAGGCGCGGCTGAAAAGCCGCATCCGCGACATGGCGAACGAGCTCATCAAGATCGCGGCCGAGCGCAAACTGCACGCCGCTCCGGAGCTCGCCGTCGGCGCCGGCCTCTATGACGAATTCTGCGCGGGCTTCCCCTATGAGGAAACCGATGATCAGCAGGCGGCGATCGACACCACCATGCACGATCTCGCCGCCGGCCGACCCATGGACCGCCTGATCTGCGGCGACGTCGGCTTCGGCAAGACCGAAGTCGCGTTGCGCGCGGCCTTCGCCACGGTGATGAACGGCAAGCAGGTCGCGGTCGTGGTGCCGACCACGCTGCTGGCGCGCCAGCATTTCAAGACCTTCACGGACCGTTTCCGCGGCATTCCCGCCCATATCGCGCAAGCCTCGCGCCTTGTCCCGCCGGTCGAGCTCAAGCGCGTCAAGACCGCCATCGCGAACGGCGAAGTCGATATCGTGATCGGCACCCATGCGCTGCTCGGCAAGACCATCAAGTTCAAGGACCTCGGCCTGCTCGTGGTGGACGAGGAGCAGCATTTCGGCGTCGCTCATAAGGAAAGATTGAAACAGCTCCGCGCCGAGGTGCACGTGCTCACGCTCACAGCAACCCCGATCCCGCGCACGCTGCAACTCGCGCTCACCGGCGTGCGCGATCTCTCCATCATTGCCTCGCCGCCGGTCGATCGTCTGGCGGTGCGGACCTTCGTCTCGCCGTTCGACCCGCTGATCGTGCGCGAGGCGCTGTTGCGCGAGCGCTACCGCGGCGGGCAATCGTTCTACGTCTGCCCGCGCATCGAGGACATCGCCGGTGCCAAGGATTTCCTCGACAAGCAGGTGCCGGAGGTGCGCGTGGCCGTGGCGCATGGCCAAATGCCATCTTCCGTGCTCGAGGACATCATGTCGGCCTTCTACGACGGCAAATACGATGTGCTGCTGTCCACCACCATCATCGAATCCGGCCTCGACATCCCGACCGCCAACACGCTGATCGTGCACCGCGCCGATATGTTCGGCCTGGCCCAGCTCTATCAGCTGCGCGGCCGCGTCGGCCGCTCCAAATTGCGCGCCTATGCGCTGTTCACGCTGCCGGAGGCGCGCAAGATCACGCCCACCGCCGAGCGCCGGCTGAAGGTTCTGCAATCGCTCGACACGCTCGGCGCCGGTTTCCAGCTTGCCTCCCACGACCTCGACATTCGTGGCGCCGGCAATCTGCTGGGCGAGGAGCAATCCGGCCACATCAAAGAGGTCGGCTTTGAGCTCTATCAGCAGATGCTGGAGGAAGCGGTAGCGAGTCTGAAGGCCGGCATCGCCGCGCCGGTTGCCGACCGCTGGTCGCCGCAGATTTCCATCGGCACGCCGGTGATGATCCCGGAGGATTACGTGGCCGATCTCTCGGTACGGCTTGCGCTTTATCGCCGTCTCGCCGAAATCGAGGACGAGCATGCGATCGAAGCTTTTGGTGCAGAACTTGTCGACCGCTTCGGTCCGTTGCCGGCGGAAGTCGAACACCTGTTGAAGATCGTCGCGATCAAATCGCTTTGCCGTCGCGCCCACGTGGAGAAGATCGAGAGCGGCCCCAAGGGTGCCGTGCTGTCGTTCCGCGACAACACCTTTCCCAATCCCGAAGGACTCATCGCCTTCATCCGCGAGCAGGCGCCGGCCGCGCGCGTGCGGCCCGATCAGAAGGTCGTGTTGTTCGAGGATTGGGAGCGGCCGGCTGATCGACTCAAAGGCACCGCCGCGCTGCTGCGCCGACTCGTGCAGATCGCCGAACAGGCCAAGGCGGCGTAGCGCATGATCCGGAAAAGCGGGAACCGGTTTTCCGATGAGATCATGCGCGATGAATCAATTACTTCGCCGCACCTGCCGCCGCGAGAATCGGCGTCAGCCGCGCGATTTCGCTTTTGACCAGCTCGGCAAGCACCTTCGGCCCCCGCCGGCTCTTATCCGGAACTTCGGCCCCGAGATCCGCAAACCGCTTGCGCACGGTTTCTTCGTCCAGCCCTTTGTCGAGCGCTTCCACCAATTTGTCGACGACCGCCTGCGGCGTGCCCTTGGGCGCGAACATGGCGTAGAACGGCGCGCATTCGAACTGCGGCATTCCCTGTTCGGCGGAAGTCGCCACATCCGGCAGCAATGCGCTTCTCTTCTTGGAGGCAATCGCAAGCGCCTTGATCGTGCCGGCTCTCACGTGCGGCAGCGGACCGAGGATCGGATCGCACACGTAATCCACCTGACCGCCGAGAATGGCGGTGAGCGCCGGCGCCGTGCCGTTGAAAGGCACCATCGTCGGCTTGATCCCGATCGCCGAATTGAGCAGCAGGCATCCGACGTAGGACACCGAGCCGACGCCGGCATGCGCCATGTTGAGTTTCTTTTCGTTCGCCTTTGCGTAAGCCGCGAATTCCTTCAGATTGTTCGCCGGAAAATCCTTTTTCACCGCCAGCAATTCCGGCTGCTCGGCAATCAATCCGATCGGTTCGAAGTCGGCATCGGGCTTGTAGGCGAGATTGGGATAGAGCGGCACCGCGGCCGCATGCGTGCCCATATGGCCCGAGATCAGCGTGTAGCCGTCCGGCGCCGCGCGCGCCGCACGTGTTGTGCCGACGGTTCCGCCGGCGCCGCCCACGTTCTCGACCACGAATTGCTGCCCGAGATGCCGCGAGTAAATGTCCGCGACGATGCGGCCGGTCACATCCGCCGGTCCGCCGGCCGCGAACGGCACGATGATCGTGACGGAACGCGACGGATAGGTTTCCGCCTGCGCACCAGCAACGCTCGTAAGCACCGCCAGTGCAATTACCGATGTGAGCGTCTTCATGCTTCCCCCCAAGTTTGCTGTGCGGATCGCGGCGCGCGTCCGAGCTGTTTTGATTTTCGCTATAGTGCCGAGCATGCGCTCCCGAGTCACCCGATATCTTCTTGTGTTCTCCCTGCTGCTCATGGCCGTTCCGGCCCATGCGCATACCGGCAGCGTTGCCGGAGGCTTTGTCGGCGGGCTCGAACATCCTGTCTTCGGGCCCGACCATGTCGTCGCCATGGTTGCGGTCGGGCTTTGGGGCGCGTTTCTCGGTCCGCCCGCGATTTATCTCCTGCCGGTTGTGTTCCCTTTGGTCATGGCCTTCGGCGGCGTGCTTGGCATCCTGGGCGTGCCGCTGCCCGGCACCGAAATTGGCATCGCTACCTCTGCTATCGTGCTCGGCTTGATGGTGGCGACGGCGGTGCGCCCGCCGATTTGGTCCGCGGCCGTCGTCGTCGGCGCATTCGCGATCTTTCACGGCCATTCCCACGGCGCCGAGTTGCCTCCCGGCGCCGATGCCATCGCTTTTTCTGCGGGTTTTGTGATCGCGACCGGGTTGTTGCACCTCACCGGCATCGCTTTCGGCCTGCTCGCGTGTTGGCCGGTGGGCGTGATCGCGGTGCGGACAGCCGGCGCTCTCATCGCCTGTGCGGGCTTTGTATTCTTGAGCAGGCTCGTATGATCGCGCGGATCGGGATCGCTGTCGTTTTCCTCTTTGCCTCGGACGCGGCGTTGGCTCACGCGCCGTTCAGCGGGGCAGGGGGCTTTTACGGCGGTCTACTGCACCCATGGTTTGTGCCAGTGCATCTGATGGCCATCGTCGCGACCGCCGCTGTGATCGCCCAACAAGGATCGCCGTGGAATTGGTCGATGCATTGGCATGCCCCCGCCGCATTCGCCATTGGACTCGCGGCCGGATTCATCGCCATTGCCTGCGCCTACGCCCCCGAATTTTCCGGCGAAGCCGTGCTAGCCGTAGCGGCTATGGCCGGCCTGTTGACGGCCCTCGCGCTCCCACTGCGAGCCATCCTCGTTGCGACGATTGCGACAGCAAGCGGCGCGGCCGTCGCACTCGATTCCCCGCCTGACGTGATCTCGTTGCGCGAGGCCATCGTCATTCAGCTCGGCACTTTTTGCGGCGCGATCCTTCTCATGGCCGCCGCGCTCGAAGGCGCATCGAGGCTGCATCGCGGCTGGCAGCGTATCGGCATCCGTATTCTCGGTTCCTGGATCGCCGCCAGCGCGGTTTTGGTTTTGGCGCTGCAGCTGGCCCAGTGAGGCTGGCGGAGTAAACTGGCGCGAGTCGGTTTACTGAGAGGGGGCTTTCATATGAAGGCGCACTGCTTGGCTGCATCGTGCTGGGAGGTTTCGTGGTGGCCGCGCTGACGCGCAATCTCTACGGCGGCGCCTTCACCGAACCTGGCGGTATTGATGCCAATGTGCTGGCATTCACCCCGACGATCGCGATTCAGCTTCTCGGTTTGGTGCTGGCGCTCTGCCCAGGCCGAACTGCGGCTGCCTGATGCTCAGATAGTCGCCGCCCGCTGCTGAGCCAGGAACTGGTCGCGATTGGTGGCGATCTGCTCGATCGCCCGCGCCAGCATTTCCGGCGCCTGGGCGCCGCTGACCGCCGCAACCCCGCCGAATATGAAGGTCGGCACCCCGTCGATGCCTGCTTCCTTGGCAGCGTTGGCTTCCTGCTCGATCAACGCCGCGTCCTGGTCGCTCGCCAGCAGCTTGCGCACCTCATCACCGTCAAGGCCGCAATCCACCGCCGCCTGCACCAGCACATTCGTGTCCGTGAGATCGCCACCCTCGGTGAAATAGAGGTCCATGAGCCGCTGCTTCATCCGCGCAGCCCCGCCGTCCGGACCCTTCCGTTCCGCCCACAGGATCAACCGGTGGCAGTCGAGCGTATTGGGCTGACGCTTGATCTTATCGACCGCGTAAGTGAGGCCCTCGGAGGCCGCCGCCGCGGCCACGCGCATTGCAATGCCCTTGTATTTATCGACCGACCCGAATTTCGTGGTCAGATATTCCTCGCGGCTAATGCCTGCGCGCGGAACCCAAGGGTTCAGGAAATAAGGTCGGAATCTCACCTCGACCGGAATAGACGGTTTGGAGGCCAACGCCTTCTCCAGACGGCGTTTTCCGATGAAACACCACGGACAGACCACATCCGACACGACGTCGATCCGAAGCGGCTCTGCGTTGGATTTCGTTTGCGACATGAGCGGACCCTTGCTGCTCCGCTAGATGTACGCCCTGGCTTACCCCGCGGCAACCGCGGGCGGGGCGACACGCGACATCAGCGTCACCACCGTATCGCTCGGCTTGAGCGTGGCGAGCGTGACATTCGGCGCCACGGCCGGTTGGTCGCGCTCCCAACGCAGCATGGTCTGCTTCAGCACGGCGGCAAGCCGCCGCGCCACCACGTGGGCGGCGCGCAGGTCGGTGGAGGTGAATACGGTCAGGATCGAGCCGTCGTCCTGCCGGCAGGCGAAATCGACGGTACGCATCAGCCGGCTCACGATCCGAGCCGCATCCATGCTGATCCGACGATCGAGCGCCCGATCGAATGAGAACCGTGCGATCGACAGGCCGCCGCCACGCTCGCAGGCCTGATCGATCGCCCGGCTCAGATCCTCGCCAAAGGCAATCTCATTCAGCAGCCCAGTATCGGGATCGAGCATGCCCTTCAATTCGAGCGATTTCAGCATGCGCTTGAGTCGCGCATCGTAGGCATGCAGGCGCGCAAATGGCAGCAGGCGCTCGACCAGTCGCATCGGATCGCGTTCGTGCAGGATATTCGGCATTTCGTTCGGGCTCGCGCCCTTGCCGAGCACGCCGACCGGCAGGTTGCGAAAACGCGCGTCCTCCGCCAGCACGATCAAAAACGCATCCACGATGCGATGGCCGAATCCATCGCCGATCACGATCCCGTCGATCTCGCGCGCGCTCAGGCATTTGCCGGCGGCCTCCATGCTGAGCGCACCGATCACGCCCGCCCGCTCGCCGACCGCAACGCTCAACGTTGGGTACGAGCGCCCACGGCCGAGCACGAGCACGGTCGCATCGTCGAGCGGGTCGCTATCGGGCAATGCCGGCAGGCTTGCATGTTCGCTGGCGAGCGCATCCAGCCGGCGCAACACGGCCGCATGCAGGTCGCGCACGCGCAGGGCTGCCGCGAGCCGTGCGGCCAGCCGTTCTGCCTGGTCATCGACGGCAATGGTCAGGGCGCCGGGAAACGGCAAGGCCTGGTCTTCCCGCACTTGGGCGATGACGGGAATGAAAGGCTGCGCCCGCTTGATTTGCAGCGCAAAGGCCTCGGCTGCAGCACCGTCGATCGATTCCGTTTCGGCGATGACCACCGCTGCCGGTTGCACTGAATCGATCGCGGCCATCGCATCGGCCCAGTGCGTCTCCACGATGGGAAATGCACCGGCCTTTGTCAGGGCTTTGTGCACTCCGACCGGTGGCTTTTCGGAGATGACGACAAGCGGGCCTTGCAATGACATGAGAGGTCGCACGCTGCAGAACAGACCCGAAACCTAGCTGGCCGCTCTTAATGGGGCGTCAACACCGCATTTTTTCCCAGGGCCGTGCCATTTGCGCGACAGAATGGGATGCCGCTGCACAAAATTTCGTCGCTATTCGTGCTATCTGCGCACTAGACAAATTTGTGAAGAGTTTGTCACCATTGCTATCCAGGGCGGGTAACCCAGGCGTTTGGATGATGAGTGTCGTAGCCGCGTACGCCAGACCACGCAGGTTCGTGTTTGGAATGCCGACCGCGCGTCTGCCGCTCGTGGTGGTCGCGATCCTGTTTTTAGTCGCGCCCGCGAGCCGCGCCGAAATCGCTCCCCAATGGGACTATTGCACCGGCAGCGTGGACATCGATTGGGAAATGCAGCTCAAGAACTGCACGACCTTGATCGACACCAAAGCCACGTCGCCGTCCGATCGCGCGAAAGCCTACGTCAACCGCGGCGTCGTCTATTACAATCGCGGTAATTTCGACCGCGCCATCATCGATTACAACGAAGCGATCAAGCTCGACCCCAACAGCGTCGTTGCGTTCCAAGACCGCGCCATGGCTTATAAGAGCAAAGGCATATATGACAACGCCATTGCCGATCATAACGAAGCCATTCGTCTCGATCCGAAATACGCTGCAGCCTATGTCGGCCGGGGCAACGTCTATTCGCTCAAGGGAGATTACGACCGCGCCATCGCAGACTACGACGAGGCGATCAAACTCGGCCCGGACGTATTCGCGCACTACAACCGCGGCGTCTCTTACGACAACAAGAGACAATACGACCAGGCGATTGCCGATTTCACCGCCGCGCTCAGATACAACGCCAAATTCTCGCCTGCTTATTTAAATCGCGGTCTCGCGCAGTTCGCCAAGAAGGATTACGACCAGGCGATTTCCGATTTCAGCGAAGCGCTGCGCTACAACGCCCAATACGCCAGCGCCTATGCCTACCGCGGCCTGGCCTATTACGAAAAATCCGACTACGACCGCGCGCTCTCCGACTACAACGAGGCGCTCCGCATCGATACAAATCTCGTCTTCACCTTCAGCAATCGCGGCTTGATATACGCCATTCGGCACGATTACGACCGCGCCATCGCCGATTATGATGCGGCGATCAAGCTTGATCCCAAATTCGGCATTGCCTATTTCAATCGCGGTCTGGCCTGCGCCAACAAGAATGAACTCGATCGCGCGATTGCCGATTACAGCCAAGCCATCTCCTACGATTCCGAGACCGCTTCAGCCTATTACTATCGCGGTTACGCCTATCATCTGAAGAAAGATTACGACCGCGCCATCGCGGACTACAGCGCCGCGCTGAAACTCGACGATAAGAATGCCTCTACCTACCAGGGCCGCGGCATGTCCTATTTCGCCAAAGCCGACTTCGATCGCGCCATCGAGGATTACAGTGCCGCGATCAAGATCGACCCGAAAGTTGCCGATGCCTTCGACAATCGCGGCGATGCCCATGCGGCCAAGAATGAGTTCGATCGCGCCATTGCCGATTACAATGAGGCGATCAAGCGCGACCCGAACCATGCCGGCTATTATGCGGATCGCGGAAAGTCGCACGCCAGCATGAAGAATTACGACCTCGCGATTGCCGACTACAGCGAGGCGGTGAAGCTGAATCCGAAGGATGCCGCGTCCTACGATAATCGCGGCTACGCCTATGCGGCCAAGAAGGACTATGATCACGCCATCGCCGACTATAACGAAGCCATCAAGCTCAATCCGAAGAATGCCGGCTTTTTGGCCGACCGCGGCCATTCCTATCTGAAGACCAAGGATTACGACCGCGCCATCGGCGATTTCAACGAGGCAATCAGTCTCGACCCCAAATATGCCGCCGCCTACGAGCAGCGCGGCAATGCCTATTCCTCAAAACAGGATCTTGATCGCGCCATCGCCGACTATGAGGCGGCCCTCAAACTGCATCCCGCAAGCGCCATCACCAATCACCATGCCGGCTTCGCCTACTTCAAGAAGGACAACATCGACCGGGCGATTACGCACTACACCAAAGCGATCGAGATCGATCCCCAGTACGTGCTTGCCTATTACAATCGCGGCAATGCGTTAGCCGCCAAGGGCGATTTCGAGCGCGCCCTGGCGGATTACAACGAGGCCATCAAGCTGAATTCATCGCGTCCAGATTTTTTCATCGATCGCGGCATTCTTTACAGCGCCCAGGGCGACAGCGACCATGCGACCGCCGACTTCGACGAAGCGAACCGGCTTGATCCAAAGGATGGCCGTCCGTTTTTCAACCGCGCGTTGGTCAAGCTCGCGAATGGGCAGGCGTCCGAGGCTCTCGCCGATCTCAACCAGACGCTCACTGCCGATCCGAAGAACGCTTATGCCGCGTTATGGATCGAGGTGATCGCCCAGCGCAGCAATACCGCGAGTCAAATGCCGCAACTGGCCAAGCAGATCGACATGACCAAATGGCCGGCGCCGATCATCCTCGTCTATCTCGGCGAGCTCACGCCGGCCGCCTTGCTGGCGTCGGTGGAAGAGTTGAGCGGGCCGCATAAATCGCAACACGTGTGTGAGGCAAACTTCTACGCCGGCATCTGGGCCCTGCGTCAGGATGCCAAGGAGGAAGCCGCGCGGCTGTTGAAACTCGCGGCAACCGATTGCGGTAAACTCGCGCCGGAATCCAAGGCCGCAATGGCGGAGCTCAAGACCCTCGGGGTCGATCCTTCGCAATAGCCGGCCTTTCAACGGCTGCGCTCACGCGGCCTGCCTGCGCCGGTCGCGAAACGCCCCAACCACCAGCGGATTGACGCCGCGCTCGCGCAACGTCTGCTGCACAGCTTCTCGATCACTTGCGCTGCCCGCCAGCCGGTGGCCCAAAGTATCATCAGGCAGCGCCGTGATGCTCGCCACCACGTCCGAGCTGATTTGCTCGTGCAACGTTCGTTGCACGAAACGATAGCCCCCCACGCACACGATACCAGCGGGCGGCCCGGTGATCTGCAACGCCTCGCCACCGCGCTCGGCCCGGCATGGATAGCCGGTGTCGACGAAACCGCTCGCCTCGATCTTCAGTGTTTCGTTTGGTGCACCGCCGGGCGGGAACGGATGCCGCGGCACCATTGCGCCGCGCAGCGCGAGCGTGCCGGTGCCGCTTCGCATGGCCTCGACAAGCACCACGTCGGTCTCCCTCTCCGGCCTCAGCGGCAATGGCGCCGGCAGACCAGAATGATCGCGCCGCGCCGCGATCAAACCGACCTCGCCGAACACCGCCACATCCGCGATTCCGGCCCGCGGATGCTGCCACGCCGGGCTGGTCGCCATGCGTTCGGGCGCGCGCCACACCGCCAACATGGTCCCGAGATCGTCATTGAGCAGCCCAGCCTGCGACAGCGCCGGCAACAACGAACCGGGCAGGATGACCGTATTGCAGCGGTGCTCCGTACATTGCGCGAGCATCACCTGCGGCTCGAAAGGCTGATGCAGCAGGAGCGTACCGCCTGTCAGCAGCCACGGCAGCAC
The DNA here is from genome assembly GCA_035501735.1 of Xanthobacteraceae bacterium. Lineage (GTDB taxonomy): Bacteria > Pseudomonadota > Alphaproteobacteria > Rhizobiales > Xanthobacteraceae > PNAI01. The sequence continues at coordinate 78,393 of DATJVR010000027.1, forward strand.
GCTGAGCGACAGCCCCGCGAATGAGCTCAGCGTTTGAGCCGAGAGGATCGTTGCATCCGGCTCGATCCGTCCGGCCAGCATCACCGCCAGGCCGCCCGCAATCAGCTCCGCATGACTGCGCGCCACCGGCACGGGACCTTGCGCCGTCATGTCCCAGGTGATGGCTGCGACCTGCGCCGCCGCATTGTCATCGCGCCTATGGCGCGCAGTGGGGTCGAGCCGATCGAGCGTGAACAGCTCGCCGAGCGCGATGACCCCATCGGCCGGCGCATCGCCGAAACCGCAGACGTAGCGGATCGAAAACAATTCCGACGCGGTCTTCATGGCTGCGTCGCAAAGATCGACACCCGCGATCCGTCCGCCCGCGATGATCGCCTTGGCGCCGAGGCGCGAAAGGGCAGGGACCATTTCGTCGCGCCGCCATAACAGCGGCAGCAGCGCCGGGATTAACCCGGCCCGCTGCACACCGAGCAAGGCCAGCACGCCTTCTGCCACGTTCACGCATTGCAGGCCGATCACCGCATCGCGCGGCAGCTCAAGCCGCTGCAGCCGTCCTGCGATCGCCGATACCATGCGGTCCGCAGCCGCGTAGCTCACAGAGCGCGCCGCGCCGTTTGCGAATGACCGGCGGTTGGGCGGATCGATCAGCGCGCCATGGCTGGGCCTTCGCAACGCCGCGCGCCGAAACAACGCGTCGAGGGTCAGATTGCCCGCATTGGCTCCGTCCGTTGATTGTGCGTCCCCCAGCAGCATCGATCCTCATCGCGGCGGTGTTTGCCGCCACCAGGTTTCCGGCAGATATCCATACAGCGATGTCGCCGCCGGATGTTGAATGTAATTCCAGCGCGCAATCCATTGCTCCGGCACATGGAACAGCGGCACGATGTAGAAACCCGAGATCAGCACGCGATCGAGCGCACGCACCGCGGAAACGAAATCCTCGCGCCGACGGGCCTCGAGCAAGGCCGCGATCATGGCATCGATCGCCGGGCTTTTGACACCCATGTAATTGCGGCTGCCTTTCTGGTCGGCCGCGGCCGAGCCCCAATAGAACGCCTGCTCGTTGCCGGGCGACAGCGACTGTTCCCAATGATACTCCATCATGTCGAAGTCGAAATTGATGCGGCGATATTCGAATTGCACCGCGTCCACGATGCGCACGCTTGCATTGATGCCTGCGCGGCCGAGCTGGTGGGAAAAGGCGAGCGCCAGCCGCTCCTGATCCCGGGTCGTGGTCAGAATCTCGAATTCCAATGGCATCCCGTTCGCGCGCGAACGCAATTGCGTCCCCACGAGCGAATATCCTGCGGCATCGAGCAAGGCGAGCGCCCGTTTCAGCGTGGGACGGTCGCGGCCGGATCCGTCCGTGACCGGCGGCGCCCAGGTGCCGGCCATGACGTCGGCGCGGACGGTACCGGGAAACGGCGCAAGCAGAGCTTGCTCGCGCGCATCCGCCGGCCGGCCGCGCGCCGACAGTTCCGATCCTTCGAAGTAGCTGCCGGTGCGCTGATAGCGGTCGAAGAAGAGGTTGTGGTTGGCCCATTCGAAATCGAACAGCAGCATGATCGCTTCGCGTACCCGGATGTCGGCAAAAATCGGCCGTCTGGTGTTGAACACGAGGCCCGCGGGCCCCTTGGGCAGTCCGGTCGGAAACGTTTCCTTGACGACGCGGCCGTCGCGCACCGCAGGGAAATCGTACCCGCTGACCCAGCGCAATGGATCGAGTTCGAGCCGCGCATCGTAAAGACCCTTCTTGAAGCCTTCGAAATGCACGTTGGCATCGCGGTAGAATTCGTAACGGATCTCGTCGAAATTCCACAGCCCGCGATTGATGGCGAGATCCCGGCCCCAATAGTTGCGATTGCGCTTGAGCGTGATGCTGCGCCCCGGATCGACGGCGCCGACCAGATACGGCCCGCTGCCGATCGGCGGTACGAACGTGGTTTCCTCGAACTTCTCCGGATTGACCGCATGCTTCGGCAGGAGCGGCAGCAGCCCGAGAATGAGCGGAAGCTCGCGGTCATTGGCGCCCGACAGATCGAAACGCACCGAACGCGGTCCCACCACCTCGGCCTTGGCCACCTTGGAATAGAATGTGCGGTAATTCGCCCGGCCTTTGTCGCGCAACAGCTGCCAGGAAAAAATGACGTCCTCAACGGTCACCGGGCTGCCGTCGGAAAATCTTGCTGCCGGGTTGAGCGTGAAGGTGACGTAGGTGCGATCCTCGTCGGTCTCGACGGTCTGCGCCAAGAGTCCGTAGAGCGTGAATGGTTCATCATAGTTGCGCGCGAGCAGGCTTTCGATCACGTAGCCGCGGATCTGCGAGAGGGTGAGGCCCTTGACGATGAGCGGATTGAGACTGTCGAACGTGCCGATCACGCCTTGCACCATCCGTCCGCCCTTCGGCGCGGCCGGATTGACGTAGCGCAGGGCACGAAAATCCTTCGGCAGCGCAAGCTCGCCATGCATCGCGATCCCGCGCTGCGGCTCAGCCGCCGTTCCGGCCGATACCATCAACAGCGACCCGACAAGCGTGACAGCCACCGTGAATCCCGGTCGGGACAACGCGGCAAAGCGGCATTTCAGCGCGCGAACGGCCTGCCGAACGGTGCGCATGGGCTGGTCCGAATCCTGCTCTCCGAGGGGCTTATCATAGCCGAACGGCCCGCCATCCGGGCTCGCTCCGGCCGCGACCTTCCGGCCCGTGCCATGGGGTCCGGCCACGTGGCAAAGCTTTGATCTGGGACGTTATTTCGGCTAATGAGTGTGGAATCGCGTCACGCTGTTGCCGTTTTTAGCGTCAACACATGAAGACCGACCCCCTTTTCGCGCACCCTCTGTCGCGCGCGAATGCGGAACAACGAGGGCCTGTCATGAATCTTCCGATCAGAACTGCAGGCGCGTTAGCAATCGGCAGTGTCGTCGCAGCCGTTCTGGCGACCACATATCTTGTCGTTGCCGTGGCGCCAAACGTACTTGCCGAAACCGCTCCGCCCGCGAGCAAGCCGACCTCGGCCAAGCCGACGGCGCAAAAGAAGCCGCAGAAACCGCCGACGACCACGCAACAGCAGACGCCGCCCGAGACGCAGCAAGTCCAGGCGCCCGTCTTCGTTCCCCCTCTGATCTATCGGCCCTGGATGAAAACGTGTCCGGCCGTCGATGCCAATCAGAATCCGAATGCCGGCAACAAGCAGCATTGCTACATATTCATGCGGGGCTACGACCAGGAAACCGGAAATCTGGTCATGGCTGCCACGCTCGAAGAAGTGCAGGGTGAGCCGAGAAAGGTTCTGCACGTTTCATTCACCTATGGCGTCAGTCTCCCCATCGGGACGCATATCGTGCTCGACGACAGCAAGGTGCATCAGGGCACCGCGCCTTACGGCTTCTGCCTGCCGCCGAATATCCCTCCGCCGATATTTGCCTGCGTGTCGCAATATGATCTCAGCGCAGACATGATCGCGGCCATGAAGAAAGGGAAATTTCTCGTCGTTCAGACCCTCGTCAGCGGACAAACCTACAGTCCGCAATTGCCGCTCGCCGATTTCGCAAAGGCATACGACGGCCCTCCGACCGATTTGAAGGCCGAAGCGGAGCAGAACAAGAAGCTGCAAGATGCTCTGCGTGAACGCGCCATCAAGAAACAAGAGGAACTTTCGAAGAAGCAGTAGCGGTCGCGACAACGATCGGTCTTGATTCGAGAGAGGCGCGCCGCGTGGCGCGCCTCTTCATTTTCGGACATGGATACATTCGTGGAAACGTCAGCCGGCATCAATTGCAAAACAGGCCGATATTGGCGTTGGCTTCTCGCATGAGCGCATTGAGATCGGCCGCCAGCGCCCTGTGCTGCTCGTCGTTCACGCACTTCGGATCGATGAGCTTGATGACGTCGACGATATGATCCCGCAGCCGCTGCGACGTATTGCAAGCCGCCTCATCGTGCGTCGGCATACGTGTTGACGAAAGCAACGGACCGGTCTCGCGTTGCATTTCGGCCTTCAAGGCCGTTGCCTTGGCAACCGCCGCCTGCAGGTCCGAGCACTGATCCGATCGTGCGGACGACGGCAGAAACAACGGAATCAGGCAGCCCAGGACGACAAGAACGCGTCTCATGATACGCCCCGAGAACCCACCCGTACCCGAACGAGATGCCGATTACAGTCGATGGCGGGTCCCCATGTCCAGGTCCTTGGCTTCAACAAGTCGTGCCAGGTCGACGATAGTCTTAGCCTGTTTCCAAGTTGCATCATCCTGCATTTTACCATCAACCATGGCCGCTCCCGACCCCTCCGGCATGGCGGCGAGTATCTTCTTCGCGGCCGCGACCTCGACCGGATCGGGCGAAAACACCCGCTTGGCAATGGCGACTTGCGAGGGATGCAAAGTCCACGCGCCCGCGCATCCCAGCACGAAGGCACTGCGAAACTGCGTCTCGCAGCCCTCCGGATCAGCGAAATCGCCAAACGGCCCGTAGAACGGTTTGATGCCTGCAGCCGCGCAGGCGTCGACCATTTTGGCCAGCGTATAGTGCCACAGATCCTGCGGGTATTTGCCGCGGTCGCCTTCTTTCCGGGGGTCGGCAAGTACCGCATAACCCGGATGTCCGCCGCCTACGCGCGTAGTTTTCATCCCGCGCGAGGCCGCCAGATCAGCCGGCCCCAGGCTGATGCCGTGCATGCGAGGGGAGGCGGCTGCGATTGCTTCCACATTGTTGACGCCCGCCGCGGTCTCAAGAATGGCATGGATCAAGATCGGTTTTTTCAACGCACATTTTGCCTCGATCTGCGCGAGCAATTGGTCGAGATAATGGATATCCCAAACACCGTCGACCTTCGGCAGCATGATGACATCGAGCTTATGGCCCACCGACGTCACAATCTCGGTGATGTCGTCGAGCGCCCAGGGCGAGGCCAGCGAATTGATCCGCGTCCAAAGTCCGGTCGTGCCGAAGTCCACGGCCTTTGCCATGGCAATGAACCCCGAGCGCGCGGAAGCTTTGGCGTCGGTCGGAATCGCATCCTCGAGATTACCGAGGATGACATCCACTTCGCGCACGAGCGCCGGCACTTTCGCCGTGACCTTATCGATGTGCGGAGGAATGAAATGGATCATGCGCTCGAGCCGTACCGGCAACTCGCGCAAGGGGGCGGGCGCGCCGATCGCAAGCGGCTGGTAGAACTGGTGCGGGTGCTTCACCAAAAATCCCTATAACAGCTCGCCGCGCATGAGACGCGGCTGCGATGTTGCCGGTGCAACGCCCTCGCGCATGAGCGCGCGGCGCAGCGGGCCAATCCGATCGATGAAATAAAGGCCAAGCCCCCGTACGCCTTGGACCGGGAGAAAATCGGTGAGCAGCGTTCTGTTCAGCAGATCGATTGCGAGGCTGCGGCTCTTGACGTCCGCGCGACGCAACGCATCGAAGCGTTCGAGCAGCGTCGCGCCACCGACGTCGCCCCCCTGTCGGTGCACACTGACCACGAGTTCGCCGATCGTCGCAGCATCGCGCAGGCCGAGATTGAGCCCCTGCGCGCCGATCGGCGGGATCAGATGGGCAGCTTCCCCCACGAGCGCCACACGGTTCGCCCCGAACCGCTGCGCGGTGGCGATTGCCAGCGGAAAACGGCCACGTCCTTGTTCGACCTCGAACCGGCCGAGGATCGAGTGGGCCCGCCGCTCCAGCTCTTCCGCCAGCGCCGCATCCGCAAGCGCGCCGACCTCATCCGCCCCGGCATGATCGAGCACGCAGACGAGGCTGGACCGCCTGCCCGGCAGTGGGACCAAGGTGAACGGCCCGCTCTCGGTATGGAATTCGGTCGAAGTGTCATTGTGTGGGCGCGAATGACGCAGATTAAATGTCAGCGCGGTCTGCGGGTAAATGCGTGCATCGGTTTCGATACCAGCGGCCGTGCGGCAGAGCGAATGCCGTCCGTCGGCGCCGACCACGAGCCGCGCCTTGACGTCGCCGCCTCCCTTGAGCCTGATCGTTGCGCCCGTCGCGGCCAGTTCGACCGCGCTCGCCTCATCCTCGATGCGCTCCAGTGCGGTAATGTTCCGGGCGCGCGCATCCAGTGCGGCAACGAGAACGCGATTCTCGATATTGTGACCAAAGGCCGCAAGTCCGATCTCGGACGCCTCGAACCGGGCCTCCGGCGCGCGGATCAGTCGCGCCGTATCATCGATAATGCGCATGGTCCGCAGAGGCGCGGCCTGCGCCCGGCAGGCATCCCAGACCCCGAGCGTTTCGTGCGCCGTGACCGAGCCTGCGAGCAGGGCGGTCGTGCGATGGTCTTCCGCGCCCCGTCGTCCGATCAAGACGGTCGCGACCCCGGCCGCCGAAAGCGCAAGCGCGGCGGTAAGCCCCGCAGGCCCGCCGCCCACGACCGCCACCTCGGTCGTTAAGGATTGTCCATGTGCCGCCATGACATGCCAATCTAAATGGAAAATCGCCTTGAAACGACCATGAGCCACCGCTTTGACCGCATAATCGTGCGATCCTTTCGAGGCCCGGCCATGCCGCTTCACAGCGACGATTTCACACGTTCGATCAATGCGCTATCAATAACACATGAACGAGATCGTGAACGCCCAAGCGCTGGGTAATCTCGGCCCTGTTGAGGCCCGCTTGGTCGCCATCACGGCAAGGCCGAAGCTCGTCGCTGTCGTCTGCGTGGTGGGTCTGACGGCGCTCGGCTGGGGTGCCTGTGGCCTCATGCTCGCGGATCCGGCGCGTTCTTGGACCGACGTGCTGTGCCGACCTTCGCTCGGCCACTCCTTAGGCCTTGAGGCCATTCTGCTGCTCGCAATGTGGATGCCCATGACGCTCGCGATGATGTTGCCCAGCGCCGCGCCTATGATCCTCACCTACGCCGAGATTGCCGACATGGCCGCGCACAAGGGCGAAGGGGTTGCGTCGCCGCTGGTGCTGACCGCCGGATATCTCGCGGTCTGGCTCGCCGTCGCATTGGCCATGACGCCGCTTCAGGTGTTTTTCATTTCTGTGATCCCGCACGGCCCTCCTCAGGGACCCGTGTTGCTTGCTGCGGCAAGCCTCTTCGCTGCCGGCCTTTATCAATTCTCGCGCCTGAAACAGGCCTGTCTCAGTCTGTGCCAGCGTCCGTTCCAATTTTTCTTCGTCAACTGGACGGAGAAGCCGCAAGGCGTATTTGCGCTTGGCTTGCGACAGGGGCTTTATTGCCTCGGCTGCTGTTGGGCGCTCATGCTCGTTATGTTCGACGTTGGCATCATGAACGTTGTCTGGATGGCCATTCTCGCCGCAGTCATGACAATCGAAAAGCTGACCACGACCGCACGCTTTTCCGGCGTCGTCGGCGCCGTGCTCATTGCCATATCCGCCGCGCTCGTCCTTTCGGAATTCCAGTGATGGCGACCCGCTGGGATCCGGACATCCGTGCCAACGAGCCCTGGCACATCAAGGGCGAACTTGCGCTCTCGTGCAATTGCACGGTGTTCTGCCCCTGTGTGCTTTCGCTCGGCCAGCACGCCCCAACCGAGGGCTATTGTCAGACCTGGGCGGGCGTGCGCATCGACAATGGCCGGTTCGGCGATGTCGATCTTTCCGGCCTGAAATTCGGTTTCATGGCCGACATCCCCGGCCGGCTCGCCCGCGGCAATTGGACCATGGCGCTGTTTGTCGACGACAAGGCGACGGCGCAGGCTGTCAAGGCCCTGACCTGGATCATGACCGGCCGCGCCGGCGGCTCGACCGGGCTGCTCAAAATCCTCGCCGGTAGCTTTCTCGGCGTCCGCCAAATTCCGATCACTTACGAAATCCGCGGCGAAACACGCATCATCCAGATGGAGAAGATCATCGATGGCGCGCTCGCGCCGGTCAAAGGCAAGGACCAGGGCGGCGTCGTGATCCGCAACAGCGAATATTGGATCGCCCCGGATGTGACCGTTGCCCGTGCGGAAAAATCGCGCTTTCGTCTGTTCGGCCGCAACTGGAACTTCGAAGGCCGCTCGGCCGAAATCTGCCGGCTCGATTGGGGCAATCAGAAGTAGGCGCGGCTTCCGCTGAAGCAGCGGGGACGGTAAAACGGGTCCGTGCGCGCGCTCGCTTTCTCAATCCATGTCTTGACTGCCATTGGCGGTGCGCTTGCGCTGCTGGCACTGATGGCGGCGGCGCATGGCGACTGGGCGGCGATGTTCCTGTCGCTCGGATTTGCGCTGATCGTCGATGCGATCGATGGGCCGCTCGCGCGCCAACTCGATGTCGTAAAGAGGCTTCCGCGCTGGTCGGGTGCGACCCTCGACCTCATCATCGATTACGCGACCTATGTTTTCGTTCCGGCCTATGCCATTGCGGAGAGCGGGCTGTTGCCCGCATGGCTCGCCGTGCCGGCCGGCGCGCTCATCGCGATCACCGGCGCGCTGTATTTCGCCGACCTTCAGATGAAAACGCCGGACAATTACTTTCGCGGCTTTCCGGCCGTGTGGAATCTCGTCGCCTTTTACCTCCTGCTCATGCGGCCGGGCGAGTGGATCGCTGCCGCCTTAGTCGTATTCTTCGCCGCGCTCTCCTTCCTCCCTGTGCGCTTCGTCCATCCATTGCGTGTCAAACGACTTCGCCCGTTGACCGTCATATTGCTGGCCGTATGGGCGGTCCTGGCGCTGATCGCGATTGCCGATGATCTCAAGCCGGACTTGCGCATCGGTTTCGCCCTTTGCGCGATCGGCCTCTATTTCCTCGTCATCGGCTGGTTTCCTCAGCGCGGCCAGCCACCCTTGCACCGTCGTCCCGGCTCTCTATGATCGCGCCCGCGGCGGCAGATGCTGCCTAGAGATTTGGGAGAGTGAACGATGGTAGCGGCGGTCCGAGTGCATAAGACTGGCGGTCCCGAGGTTCTGACTTTTGAGCAGATCGAGGTGGGGGCGCCCGGTCCAGGCAAAATCAAGCTCAAGCAGTACGCCTGCGGCGTGAACTATATCGACACGTATTTCCGCATCGGCATGTATCCGTCGCCGGTCGGCCTGCCGTTCGTTGCCGGTAACGAGGGTGCGGGCGAGGTGATCGCCGTCGGACCCGGCGTGACCGATATCAAGATCGGCGACCGCATTGGCTACGTCGCACCGCTCGGCGGCTACGCCCAGGAGCGGCTGCTGCCGGCCGATCGCGCCGTGAAGCTGCCCGATAAGATTTCCTACGAGCAGGCCGCCGCCATCATGCTCAAGGGCATGACCGCGCAATATCTGCTGCGGCGGACGTTCAAGGTCGAAAAAGGTCAGAACATCCTCGTGCATGCCGCGGCCGGTGGCGTCGGCCTGCTGCTATGCCAGTGGGGGAACGCGCTCGGTGCGAACGTGATCGGCACCGTGGGCAACGAGGAGAAGGCCGCGCTTGCCAAGGCCAACGGCTGTCACCACACAATTCTTTATCGCAAGGAAAAATTCCCCGATCGCGTGAAGGAAATCACCGGCGGCAAGCTTTGCGACGTGGTCTACGACGGCATCGGCAAGGACACTTTCCCGGCCTCGCTCGATTGCATCCGCCCGATGGGCATGTTCGTCAGCTTCGGCAGCGCTTCCGGCTCGATCGAGGCGTTCAACATCAATCTGCTGCAGACCAAGGGTTCGCTGTTCGCCACCCGCCCGACGCTCAATACCTATGCCGCCAAGCGCGAGGACCTGCTCGCCATCGCCAAGGAAACCTTCGACATCGTGCTGAGCGGCAAGCTCAAGATTCCGGTGAACCAGAGATATCCGCTGAAAGACGCGCAGAAATCCCACCGCGATCTGGAAGGCCGCCAGACCACCGGAGCATCGATCCTGCTGCCGTAGTGTGTTCCGCGTCAATTCCGACTTTTATTCCGGACTGAGCAAGAAAGGCTTGGGCCCATGGATTCGCGCACCTCAATGACCGCGAACACCCCTGCGACACCGCCGGGTTACGCCTACGGCGAGCCGTGGGGCTATGTGATGTCCGTCGTCTGGGCGCTGCTGGCGTTCATCATCAGCGTCTTTGCGGCCGTCAGCTTCATGAAATACGGCCTCAAGATCGACCTCATGAAAGTGATGGACAACCCTTACGACGGGGTAGCGCTTTCGAGCGTGACGATCGTTTCATCAACGGTGCAAGTCGCAACCCTCTTACTCGTCGTTCGCATCAAGAAATGGCCGATCGCACGCTATCTTGGCTTGAGGATGCCTTCCCGCGAAGAAGCCGTTCGCGCCATCGTCGCGATGGTCGTGCTCATCGCCGTGGTCGAAGCCATAGTCACTGTCCTCGGACAAAGCACGGTGCCGACGTTTCAGCTTGTCGCCTATCGCACCGCGAAGGCCGCGGGTTGGCTTCCGATGCTGTTCGCGGCCATCGTGATTTTCGGACCCATCGCCGAGGAAGTCGTGTTTCGCGGCTTCCTCTATCGCGGTTTCGTGCGGCGCGTCGGCCATGAGCCCTTCGCCATTTTCGTCATCACGATCGCCTGGACCGCCTGCCACCTTCAGTACGATCTGCAGGAAATGCTGCAGGTCTTCGTCATGGGTCTGCTGTTCGGCGCCGTCCGCTGGTGGACCGGCTCCACCACGCTGACGATCATGATGCATGTCCTGGCGAACCTCTGGGCCATGATCGAAACGTTGATCTGGATCGAATGGCTGAAGGCCTGAAGGCGGTTCGGCTAGCACGTGAATGAAATGCGTTAAACTACTGCAAAATTGCAAGTATTTGTTTGATTGCAGGGTTCTCCTGGCTGTCCGCCTGACGCATCAGCCCGACCACCGGGATTGGCCGTGCGAACCGCGACACCGATTTGATCGTGTCCTCGACCGAAACCGCCGCATCAGGCGTCTCGTTGATGACCACCGCACGCACGAAAAGCTCACGCCGCCGGAGCACATCGAGGCAGGTCAGCGTATGGCTGATGCTGCCGAGATAGCTACCGGCCACGAGAATAATCGGCACGTTCAGCGGCGCGATCCAATCGACCACGGTGTGCTGCTCGTCGAGCGGAACCATGACTCCACCGATTCCCTCGATCAGCAGCGTGCCGCGGTTCTGTCGGATCGATTTCTGCGAAAACGCCACCAGCGCATCGAAATCGAGCTTGCGCCCTTCGCGCGCGGCCGCAAGATCGGGGGCGAGCGGCTCCGCAAACCGCCACGGTGAAATGCGGTCAATCTCCGCAGGCGTGATCGGTCTGCCCAGAGCCGCAAGCAATTGCCCCGCATCGCTCGCCACGGCCTTGGCCGGGTCAAACCCCGTCACCACGGGTTTCAGCGCGTCGACCGAATGCCCGTTCCGGCGCAGCTGTTGAATCAGCGCGCCGACGACAAAAGTTTTGCCGATGTCGGTCCCGGTGGCGGTGACGAAAATCGCGCTCATCGCTTTGCCAATATCTTTGTCCGCACCAAATCCGCGAGCCGTGCGACATCCGTGTCCGCATGACTAGCCGTAAACGTAATCCGCAGCCGCGCGGTTCCCTCTGGCACGGTCGGCGGACGGATCGCGACCACCAGAAATCCCTCGTTCTCCAACAGCGCGGAGGCCGCAAGCGCTGCCGTCGCAGTGCCGACCACCACCGGCACGATCGCGCTTTCGGCTTCCGGCAAGCCGGCGCGCCGCGTGAAAGCCTTGGCCTTGGCGAGCGGCAGTGCCACATAACCCGGCTCGCGCACGATCAGTTCGAGCGCCGCATGCGCCGCAGCCACGGTCGCGGGCGGCAGGCCGGTGGCATAGATCAACGGCCGTGCCCGGTTGACGATCAGATCGATGACCGCCTGCGACGCGCACAAAAACCCGCCGTAGGCGCCGATCGCTTTCGACAGCGTCCCGATCTGCAGCAGATTCACACAAGCCTCGCGGAGGACCGAACCGCGCCCTTCATTGATGACGCCGATGGCATGGGCATCATCGACCATGAGCCACGCATCGGCGGCCCGCGCAACTTTGGCCAGTTCATCGAGCCGCGCACGGTCGCCGTCCATGGAGAATATGCCTTCGGTCACGATCAATGTGCGCGGGTGACGTGCGCGGTGCTCGGCGAGGAGCGCGTGCGCATGCTGCACATCGTTGTGGCGGAAGGAAATCACGGTCGCGCGCGACAGCCGCGCGCCGGTCCAGAGGCTCGCATGCGCCAGCGCATCGATCAGCACCAGGTCGTCGCTCCCCGTCAGCACCGGAATGACGCCCGTGTTGGCCAGATAACCCGAGCCGAACACACACGCGGCCTCGGTGCGCTTGAGGCGCGCGAGCTTCGCTTCGAGCTCCGCATAAAGCGGATGATTGCCGGTCACCAGGCGCGACGCCCCGGCACCCACGCCATACTGCGCGATCGCCGCAACGGCGGCCTCTTTCAATGCCGGGTGCTGCGTGAGATTGAGGTAATCGTTGCAGCAGAACGAGAGCAGCTCTCGGCCGTTTCGCCTGACCCGCACGCCGTCGGCCCGGGCAGTCTCGTTGAGCCTGCGCCGGAGCGACGCCCGTTCCAACGCGTTGAGCTTCTCCAGTGCGAATTCCTCGAGCGAACCCATCGCGGCTCCGATCTCCCCAGCCGTTCATTTAGAGTGACCCGCAGCGCGATGGAAGGCAAAATGCGCCCGCCAATGGATGACAAGACGCGCAAACTATCGCCGACGCCGCCCGTCTGGTACGAGGCCGGGCTCGGCCATGTCTGGCTGCCCTATGCACAGATGAAGACCATGCGCCCACCGCTCGCGGTGGCGCGCACGGAGGGCTGCCGTATCGTGCTCGCCGACGGCCGCGAGCTGATCGACGGCATCGCCTCCTGGTGGACCGCCTGCCACGGCTATAACCATCCGCACATCCGCGCCGCGGTCGAACGGCAGCTCAAAAGCATGCCGCACGTCATGTTCGGCGGGCTCGTGCACGAACAGGCGCTCACGCTTGCACACCGGCTTACCGCCTTGCTGCCGGCCGATCTCGATCGCGTGTTCTTTTGCGAATCCGGCTCGGTCGCCGTCGAGATCGCGATGAAAATGACGCTGCAATATTGGCGCAACCGCGGCGTGCGAACGCGCCAAAAGTTCGTGGCGTTCAAGGGCGGTTACCACGGCGATACCACCGGCGCCATGGCGCTGTGTGATCCGGACGTCGGCATGCACGACATGTTTCGCGGAGCTTTGTCGGAGCAGTTCATCCTGGATGTGCCGCAAGACGAGGCAACCGCAACCGCACTGGAGAGATTGCTGCAAAGCCGTTCCGACGAGATTGCAGGCATCGTGATCGAACCGCTGGTGCAGGGGGCAGGGGGCATACGCTTCCACGCACCGGAGGCGCTGCAGCGCTTGCGCACGTTCGCCGATCGCTTCGATTTGCTGCTGATTTTCGACGAGATCTTCACCGGTTTCGGCCGCACCGGCGCGCTGTTCGCCTGCGCGGCGGCCGGCGTGGTTCCCGACATCATCACGCTGTCGAAGGCGTTGACCGGCGGCACGCTCCCGCTTGCGGCCACCGTCGCGCGTCGAAAGGTGTTTGAGGCGTTCTGGTCGGACGACCCGAAAAAGGCGTTGATGCACGGTCCGACCTACATGGGCAACGCGCTCGCCTGCGCGGCGGCCAATGCGTCGCTTGATCTGTTCGAGCGCGAGCCGCGTTTGCAGCAGGTGAGGGGTATCTCAGAGCAGATGACCAAAGAACTCGCACCGGCGCGCGAATTGCCGGGCGTAAAAGACGTGCGCGTCAAAGGCGCCATCGGCGTGGTTGAGCTGGAAAAGATTGACGATCTCGAAGCTCTGCGCGCGCGCTTCATCGCGGAGGGCGTGTTCATACGTCCGTTTGGAAACGTGATTTATTTGACGCCGGCCTTCACCATTGCGGCACGACAGCTCGCGCAACTGACCAGTGCAATTGTCCGCGTCCTCAAAACCGTAAATTAGCGATCATTTGCGACACCCGCGTCATGCTCGAAGCCGTCACACCGGACGCCCTGTCTGCCTTGCTGCAGGTGATCTTGATCGACCTCGTGCTGGCCGGCGACAACGCCATCGTGATCGGCCTTGCAGTCTCCGGCCTTCCGCAGGCCCAGCGCGGCAAGGCGATCCTGATCGGAGTCATCGCCGCCACCGTCCTGCGCATCCTGTTCGCCGGCGTCGCAACTCGTCTTTTACAGATCGTCGGCCTTCTGCTCGCCGGCGGCTTTCTTCTGTTGTGGGTGTGCTGGAAGATGTGGCGCGAACTGCGCGCTGGTCACAACGCCGCGACGCACGATGCATCGCCAATAGCCGCGGGGCCCCGTAAGACGTTTGCCCAGGCTGCCTGGCAGATCATGGTCGCCGACGTATCCATGTCGCTCGACAATGTGCTGGCGGTGGCAGGCGCGGCCCGCGACCACCCTTATGTATTGGTCTTCGGCCTTGGTCTTTCTGTCGCGCTGATGGGGCTTGCGGCCAATCTCATCGCCGGTCTGCTCCATCGCTTTCGCTGGATTGGCTTTATTGGATTGGCCATCATTGTTTATGTGGCGCTCGACATGATCTACCGCGGCACCATCGATATTTTGCCGGCCGTCGCGGTACGGGCCGACTAAAAGCCCACGGCCGTGCCGTGCAGATCGTATCCGTCCGCGCGCTCGATCTTGACCGTCACGATTTCACCCACCCGCAACGGCCGCCGGCTCGTCACATAGACCGTGCCGTCGATTTCAGGCGCATCGCCCCTTCCGCGGCCCTTGGCCACCGTCGGACCGACCTCGTCGATGATCACCGGCTCGCGCGTACCGACCTTGCGTTTGAGCCGTTTGATCGAGATCGCCTGCTGTCGCTGCATGAACCGGTGCCAACGCTCTTCCGTCACCTCTTTCGGCACCAGCGCCGCAAGATCATTCGCGACTGCCCCTTTCACGGGCTCATAGCGGAAACAGCCGACGCGATCGAGGGCCGCCTCGTCGAGCCAATCGAGCAGCATGGAAAAGTCATCTTCGGTCTCACCCGGGAAGCCGACGATGAACGTCGAACGCAACGTGATGTCCGGACAAATCTCGCGCCAGCGCCGAATCCGCTTGAGCGTCTTCTCCTGCGCCGCCGGTCGCTTCATGCGTTTGAGCACGGCCGGGCTGGCATGCTGGAACGGAACGTCGAGATAGGGCAGCACACCCCCTTTGCCTTGGCTTTCAGCCATCAGGGGAATGACCGCGTCGACATGGGGATAGGGGTAAACGTAGTGCAGCCGCACCCAGACCCCGAGCGTGCCGAGCGCGCGCGCCAGATCGAGGAATTTGGCCCGCACCTCGCGGCCCTGCCAGTCGCTCGCCGCATATTTGAGATCGATCCCGTAGGCCGACGTATCTTGCGAGATGACCAGCAGCTCCTTCACCCCCGCTGCCACCAGCCGTTCGGCCTCACACAGCACATCAGAAGCCGGCCGCGAAACCAAATCCCCGCGCAATTTCGGAATGATGCAGAACGTGCAACGATTGTTGCAACCCTCTGATATCTTTAAATAAGCATAGTGCCGCGGGGTCAGCTTGATACCCTCCGGCGGCACCAGGTCGAGAAACGGGTCGTGCCTCGGCGGCAAGGCACGGTGCACCGCATCCACCACGCTCTCGTATTGCTGGGGTCCCGTCACCGCCAGCACGTCGGGGTATTTTTCCGTGATTTTTTCCGGCTCCGCGCCCATGCAGCCGGTGACGATGACCTTGCCGTTGACCGCCAGCGCCTCGCCGATCGCCTCGAGCGACTCCGCCTGCGCGCTGTCGAGAAACCCGCACGTGTTCACGATTGCCAGATCGGCGCCCGCATGCGCGCGCGCGAGCTCATAGCCTTCCGCCCGCAGCCGCGTGATGATGCGCTCGGAATCAACCAGGGCTTTGGGGCAGCCCAGCGAGACGAAGCTCACCTTTGGCGCAGCGGTCCTGTTACTCATCAGGGCTTCAGGTGGCACCACCCGGGCGTAAGCGCAAGGCCGCAGGTGCGCTCAGCGGTTCCGTAACACCTCGGCTTCCGTATAAAACCGCTTTTCCCAGGCCCGGTGGTTGTCCGAACTCTCGCGAATGAATGGCGTAAATACCGCGAGATTGAGCAACAGCCAGTTCACAAAATTGGCCGGAAACCGCAGCGGTTTCACGAAGTCGACGAACAGCACCACGCGCAGCTTGTCGCTGTCGTTCCAGGCCTCGTGGTCGTAGGCATCATCGAAAATCAGCGCCTTGCCTTCCGACCAGTGGCAGATTTCGTTGCCCACGCGGATTCTCACCTTTTCACGCGGCTCCGGCACGATCAGGCCCATGTGCAGTCGCAGCACGCCATTGTACGGCCCGCGGTGGTGCGGAATGTGCTTGCCCGGCTCAAGGATGGAGAACATCGCGGTGATCAGACCCGGTATCTTGTTCACGATCCGCCAGGTTTCCGGACACTGCTGGATGTTCCTGTCGGCCCGCATTCCGTAGCCGCACAGAAAAAAAGTTTTCCAATCGCGATCTTGCGTGATGGTTGCAACGTCGGTGGAGATCTCATGAAAGCCCGGCAACTCATCCTTGCGCGTCAGCACCTGATCGAGTTCCACGCGGATCGCGCGCCACTCGCGCTCGACATCCTTCGCCCAGGGGAATACCGCGTTGTCGTACACGGCCGGGTTGCCGACTTTCGAGAGCTTGAGATTGAGACGCTCGGCAGCGGCGACGATGCCCATGAATATGCGCGTCACCAGGCTCGGACGCAGCATGGGTTTGATTCCGTCCGTGCCGAATGTCTGCTTGGCTTCAATCGGCGCGGCGGCCTCGGCTGAGGGATGGGTCGTACTCATGTGCGATCTCCTACATGGTCACCACGCCAATATAAGCACATTTTGCCGTCTCTGGCAGCGGCAGTGGAAAAGGGCCGCAGCTTGCAGGCGTAGGTCTTCGATTTGCATTTACGGTGCGGGTATCGATCCGGTCGGCGAAAGATACTCGCGCCCGCCCACCACCGATGGCTTCGGACGCCCCGACGGCCGCAAATCCTGCGCCACGTATCGTTCGATGAAAGCGATGAAGTCGGCCGTGCGATTCATAACCACATCGCGCTGCCGATCGATGGTGATGAGATGATAACTGTCGTCGAGCACCACACACTGCACCAGTCCGCCCAGTCGCCGTTGCAGCTCAATCGTGTTCGACAAATCGCTGACATCGTCCTCGCGCGGATGAATGATCAGCGCCGGCGCTTTGATCGACGCGAGCCGCCGCACCACATCGCGGACCAGCCAATGCGATTCCTGCAATGTGCCAAGGAATGTAAATTGCGGACCGATGGACGCCATGTCTGCCACCACCGCCCGTGTCGCCTCATCCTTGATGCCGTAGGGAAGGGGATCGGCAAAGCGTAAGCGACGGAGAAAGGGCGCCCGCACGCCGAGCATCAGCAAGAAGCTGTACCAAGGGATCGCCCAGCCGTCGTAGCGCAGCGTCGGCGCGAACAGGCACAAGCCGTGCACCTTGTTCGGGTGCAGCGCCGCAAGCCGCAGCGCAAGAATACTGCCGACCGACAGACCGCCGACGACGATGACATCGCATTGTCCGGCAAGCTCATCGAGCGCCTTCTCGGCGCTGCGATACCAATCGGGCCACCCGCTGGCGAGCAGATCGCCCTCGCTTCCGCAATGTCCCGCAAGTTGAGGGCAGGACACCGTCAGTCCGCGCGCTGCCAGTCCTTCCGCTACGGTGCGCAGCTCGAGCGGAGAACCGCCCACGCCGTGGATCAGCAGAACGCCGATGCGGCCGCGCGAAGCATTGCCGTGGAACAACAAGCTCGTATCGCCTTGCTGCCGGCCATGTTGCTCCCGCCTGACCCCAAAAGTTGCGATCGCCAGCAGCTGCCCTACAATCAAAGCAGCGATGGTGAAAGACACCAATTCGACGATATGAACGGGGTCACGCACATAGAGACTGAACAACGGCGGAAAAAGAAAATAGGCAGCCGCCAGTCCGCACGCAAAGCTCGTAAAAAATGCGAACTTGCTGCCATACAATATTGCGACGATTGCCGGTGGGATCAGGTATCCAAGAATGAGGAATTGCCCGCCGAGATAGGGCTCGACCGCAACCAAGATCAGCGTGGTGAGCAGCACTACACCGAACGATACGACGACCGGCGCAAAGAAGCTCAGTTTGTCGGCCTGGTCTGCGCGCCGATGGGGGACGACGCGGCGAAATCGCTCGGCCAGCCACAATGTCAGCAGCGAAGCAAAGACGTAAAGTCCGATATCGATGATTTGGCCACGGGTGGGCGGGCCAAACGAAAAGAAGGGCGGATAAAAGGCCCACCCGACCACGACCGCGCTCAGCACCATTGCGACCAGCGCCGCCTCGAGGCCGCCAACGAGCGACACCAGAAGCACGGCCGGATAAAAACACGAGAACGGCCGAACATTGTCGTCGATCTGTCCCAGGCTTGACCGAAGCAGCGTGGCGACCGCAACGCAGAACACGGCGAATGCGTAGGCGGCAAGCGAACTGGACGCGAGCCCCTCGCGCCCCAGCTGTTTCAAGCCGTCAAACCATGAGGCCGCGGCAACCGCCGCTTCGCCTTCGCGGACTCGGTCAGCTTTCGTGGGCGGGGGCACTATTTGTACATGGCGCCGATCGTTCGTGCCCGCATGGCGCAACCAGTGAGCAATAACAATTGTGATGAGAGTACCCACGGTGTACACGCCGAAATTGATGGCCCGGCCCGGTCCGAGGACTGGATCGCTGAAATCCAAATAGCCAGAATCGAATGTCAGCCAGGCCGCAAGAATACTGAGTACTACGGTGAAAATGCCGACCCGAACTCCGCCGAGCAATGCACCGATGAAAACAGCAGTGAACCCCAAAATCGACGGCGAAACATCCTTGACCAGATAGGCGAAGGCCAGACGGCCAAGCGTTGCCACGATAACGCAACCGGTCGCGACCAGATAGGCCGCCGGCGTTCCGGGTCGATTGTTGACGCGCCCCAATCGGCGAAAATCATTGCTCAGCGATGACAGCATGATCGAGGGCACCTCGCGACATTGCCGTAAAGATCGAGGCTATCCGATCAAGAAAATTCTGCCAACCTGCAAGGCTCCCGTAATGAGCGACCCGCGACCACCGCTCCGGGCAATCGCGGGTCTAACTGTGAAGACGGTCTGTCGCCGGTCTAAACCGGCAACAGACCTAAGGCATCAATGGAAGTGGTGATTGTTGTGCTGCGCCGCATGTTCGAGCTGCGCCATCGCAATCGCCGCCTCGCCAGACCAGCCATGCGAGCCCTGATTGAGGTCATGACTGTTGTTGTTCGAACCGGAATTTTGATGAGAGTCGTGCTCATTGAACACATCCTGTTGCCAAGGAGCCGACACAAACCAATTACCCATGCCACCTTTGTTGTCCCAACCATTGTGATGGTTGTCATGCCCATCGTGATGATTGTTATGCGACCACCAGTTGGCGATGTACCAATCATTATGGTGGTGGTGGTGATGATGGTGTTGATGGTGATGGTCGTCGTGATCGTGATCATTGTTATTGTTGTTGTTGTCCACATTCACCGTGATATCGACGTTGGCGGTCGAGGTATCGCCGTGGCCGTCGGTGACGGTGTATGAGAACGTGTCGTGGAACGTTCCTGTCTTGATGTCTTTCAAGAACGTGATCGTGCTTGGATCGTAGATGTAGCTGCCGTCCGCAAAGAGCGTCAGCGTCGCGCCTGTGTCGAGTGTAATCGGCTGACCGATTTTGTCGGTCATTCCATTGACCGCGGAGACATGCAACGGATCGTCCGGATCGCCCGCAGTGTCGTTGGCAAGCACACCGTTCGCCGCGGACACGACCAGCGTCGTAGTTCCATTACCATTCCCGCCGTTGTTGTCGTGGTCATGGTCGTGTTTATCGCAGTGATCGTGCTTGTGGCCGTGCTTGTTGTTGTTATTGCCATCCACGGTGATCGATGCCTTGTCATCCTTGGCATCCACCTCTTCCGGCGGGACATTCACGGTGATGTTGACCGTCGCTTGGTCCGTTCCGCCGTGGCCGTCGCTCACCGTATAGGTGAAGCTGTCGGTGACTGTGCTGCCGAACGGCTGGTTCTCGATGCCCGTGATGGTGTCCGCATTGTAGGTATAACCTCCATCCGCTTGCATGGTCAGGGTTGCGCCTGACAAAAGCGTTATCGGAGTGCCCACGTTGCCGGAGCCGCCGTTCACACCCGTGACAGTGAGCGTGTCACCTTCCGGATCCGAGTCATTGGCCAGCACGCCTGGCCCGGTCACCACCAGCAAGTCATCCTCATTGGTGGAAGCCGTGTCGTCCTGAGCCGTGGGGGCGTCGTTGACGCCGTCGACCGTGACGGTGACGGTGGCGCTGGCCGAGCCGCCGTGGCCGTCGCCGATCGTGTAGCTGAACGTGTCGGTGGTGGATTCGCCCGCCGCCAAGGCGTTCAGGCTGGCCG
>DATJVR010000028.1:0-50092 GCA_035501735.1 Xanthobacteraceae bacterium
CGCGTTGCTTCGAATTGAACCACATGCTCCACCGCTTGTGCGGGCCCCCGTCAATTCCTTTGAGTTTTAATCTTGCGACCGTACTCCCCAGGCGGGATGCTTATTGCGTTAGCTGCGCCACTGACGGGTAAACCCGACAACGGCTAGCATCCATCGTTTACGGCGTGGACTACCAGGGTATCTAATCCTGTTTGCTCCCCACGCTTTCGCACCTCAGCGTCAGTACCGGACCAGTGAGCCGCCTTCGCCACTGGTGTTCTTGCGAATATCTACGAATTTCACCTCTACACTCGCAGTTCCACTCACCTCTCCCGGACTCAAGCCTCTCAGTATCAAAGGCAGTTCTGGAGTTGAGCTCCAGGATTTCACCCCTGACTTAAAAAGCCGCCTACGTGCGCTTTACGCCCAGTGATTCCGAGCAACGCTAGCCCCCTTCGTATTACCGCGGCTGCTGGCACGAAGTTAGCCGGGGCTTCTTCTGCGGGTACCGTCATTATCTTCCCCGCCGAAAGGACTTTACAACCCTAGGGCCTTCATCATCCACGCGGCATGGCTGGATCAGGCTTGCGCCCATTGTCCAATATTCCCCACTGCTGCCTCCCGTAGGAGTCTGGGCCGTGTCTCAGTCCCAGTGAGGCTGATCATCCTCTCAGACCAGCTACTGATCGTCGCCTTGGTGAGCCGTTACCTCACCAACTAGCTAATCAGACGTGGGCCGATCCTTCAGCGATAAATCTTTCTCCTTTCGGACGTATCCGGTATTAGCCCAAGTTTCCCTGGGTTGTTCCGAACTAAAGGGTACGTTCCCACGTATTACTCTCCCGTCTGCCGCTCCGTATTGCTACGGCGCTCGACTTGCATGTGTTAGGCCTGCCGCCAGCGTTCGCTCTGAGCCAGGATCAAACTCTCAAGTTGGATGAGATTTTGTCCCGGCAGATCACAACGTTTGCGCGTGACGATATTGGGTATCGTCACATTGACGAGGTCCATCACGCGACCGATTGCACATTCGGGCGCGAGCCCGAACAGCCAAAGGTCTGCGATGTACCTTGCTGAAACGTGTATCCGCCGAAGTCTCGTCCGGCCGTTTCGCATTTGCAAAATTGCTTCTGCACGCGCGAAAGCGGCCCGCAAGGACTCCGCCGTCCACGTTTCTCTTTCTTCCGATTAACCTGTCAAACAGCACGGAACCAAGTTGATTCCTGCCCTCTGCTGCCAGAGAGCGATCGAAGCCTGAAGGCCTCCGATACGATCGGAAGCCTCGTCACCTTATCAGTGAGGTGCTTCGGGGACGCGCCATCGCGCCGAGGCGGGCGGCACGCCGTAGTATTTAACTATATAGGGCTCGCTCGCCTTAATTGTCAACATTGCCTGTTCCGATATCCAACCATTCCATTGCCCTGAAATCCCGCGGTTTTAAGCAATTTTTCATAGCTGGCGGCTCCGGCCCCCCACGGCCCCACTTGAGCCACATTCCTCGTCCGTTCTTGCCAGTCTAGGGGAAACATCCGAGGGATCACGTCGAGTAGCAAAGCCTTGAATCATTCATCCCCCCGCCCAGTGACGGGGTGGGAAGCCGCAGCACTGTGCACCGGACGTTTTTACCATCTGCGGCAATAGGTTGGTTCCAGGCTTTGGTTTCTTGCCGCGGTTCGACACAATGAACGCAAGTTCAGGGGACGGCATTGGACCACGGCAAGCAACGCGGCCCACATCAGAACAGAATTGACACCGAGGCGATCGACCTCGGAAACGAGCCACCGCTTTCCGTCGACGGCGACACCGGCGGCGTCATCGATCGCCGGCGCGTTTCGGTTCAATGGTTTTCCGGCACGATCCTGACCGGAGTGTGCGGCGCTGCTCTCATGGGCGGCGCCGTTTTTACGGCGCTCGACGGCGAGACCAACTTCGCCACCATGCCGGAGCGCATCGAAAGCCTGCGTCCGTCATTCAGCAGCACCGGCGAGCGGCTCGCCCAAACGCGCAAAGGCGACCGCCTGCCGCCGATGAGCGACAGCAGCATCGCGAAGCAAACCATCCGGATTTCGTCCACCAGCCGCGTCGGCGACCGCGAAGTCATGCGCGTGCTTCCCTATGTGCACATCGCCGCCAACCTTTCGATGCTCCCGACCGAGCTCACCGCCAATCTGGCACCGTTCAATGCGCAAAAGCTGCTAGCCGCCGCCGGCGCCGAGGGCAACACCCCTGCCGACGAGGCGCCCAGAGCGGAATCCGATGCGGAAGTGTCCTTCATCACGCGCGATCTCGCGGAGGTGTTGCCGAAGGCCAAGATTGTTGCCTCGCTTTCGGTCGACGACGTCATCTTGAGCGTCCGCGAAATGGCGATTTCGAATGCCAACTTGCAGGCGCGCGCGGCCGCCGGCGATCCCATCTCGGTCGAACGAACCGCCTATGCGCCCGAGACCGCCATCGATCCGAGCTACAATTTCCGTAGCCGCATCTTTCCGGAAAACATCACGCTGCTGCCGAAGACGACGAACCAGATCACCGGCGGCAACGCCTGGAACGATCGTCCGTATACCGTCAAGAAGGGCGAGAACATCAGCTCGATCCTGCGCGACCTCGGCGCGACGCCCGACGAAATCAAGGCGATCGCCACCGCACTCGGCCCGCGCGGCCGGGACAATGGACTGAAAGAGGGCCAGAAGCTCCGTATTCTGCTCGCGCCCAAGGGAAATCCGCAGCACCTGCAGCCGCTGCGCGTGATCGTCATGGGCGAGAGCGCCGTGGACGCGATCGTCGCCTGGTCCGACAAGGGCAAATACGTGACGCCCGATGTGCAGAGCATGAATACGGAGGCGACCGACACGCCCGAGGAAGACGACGGCACCGGCATCCGGCTTTATCAAAGCCTCTATGAGACCGCGCTGCGCTATCAGATGCCGCGCTCCGCAATCGACAGCCTGATCCGCATTTACTCTTACGATGTCGATTACCAGTACAAGGTTCAGCCCGGCGATTCCTTTGACATCCTTTACACCGGCGACGATGAAGCCCCCAGCGCGGACAACAAGAATGAAGTCATGTTTGCCTCGCTCACGATCGCCGGCGAAACCAAGAAATTCTATCGCTTTCAGACTCCCGACGACGGCGTCGTCGACTACTACGACGAGAGCGGCAAGAGCGCGAAGAAGTTCCTGGTTCGCAAGCCGTTGGAGCAAGGCATCTTCCGGTCCGGTTTTGGCGACCGAAACCACCCGCTTCTCGGCATCATGAAATTTCATACCGGCGTCGACTGGGCCGCTCCGCTCGGCACGCCGATCTACGCTTCCGGCAACGGCATTATCGAAAAAGTCGGCTGGGAGAACGGCTACGGCAAATACATCAGGATTCGACACACCAACGGCTTTGAAACCGCCTACGGCCATATGACCGCATTCGCGCGCTCCGCGGTACCTGGCGCGCGCGTGCGCCAGGGCCAAGTGATCGGCTATGTCGGCTCAACAGGCCTGTCGACCGGGGCGCATCTGCATTACGAAATCATCATCAACGGCCGTCCGGTGGATCCGATGCGCATCAAGCTGCCGCGCGGCCGCGTGCTTGAAGGCGCCATGCTCGCAAATTTCGAGCGCGAACGCGACCGCATCGATCACATCGTGCTGCGCGCCGGCTCCCGGCTCGCCCAGACCAACTTTTTCGGGCAATAAGCACTGCATTGTGATAAGGAATGGCCGCTCCGGCCTCGCCACGCCTATTGCAACCCCGCCGCAACCCATAAAATCGAGGTGTTTGATTGGTCCCTTGCGAGGCGAAGGGTCCGCCGATGTTTGCGATCCGCAATACCGTACCGACGCGCTCTCCTGCGGTGGTCACCTGGATACTGATCGTCATCAATTGCGCGGTTTTTCTCCTGGAGATCAGCCTGCCCGCGCGGTCCCAGGGATTATTCCTGGTCAACTTCTCTCTCATCCCGTCGCGCTATTTTTCGCCTCAAGCGCCCGGCACCGGCGGCGGCGTTGCCTGGTGGGCTCACGTCGGCGGTTTCATCGCCAAATTGGCATTCGGCAACCTCTTGACTCCGCCAACGTCTCGCTATCGATCGTACTACGCCGACGAAGGCATCTACGGCTTCACCCCCGACGGATTCAGGTAACGCACTCACCGCACGCCTTAGGAGCGCACCATGTCATTTTCGTTCAGCGACCTGTTTTGGGTCTTCTTTGCTCTTGTTGCACTTCAACCCGTCATCCGCCAGCGCATGATCGACGCCATGCGCACGCGCAAGATCGTGCAGGTCGAGCAGATGCGCCATTCGCGTGTCATCTTGCTGGTCCACCGTCAGGAAACCATGCGGCTCTTGGGCTTTCCGCTCGTGCGCTACATCGACATCCACGATTCCGAAGATGTCCTGCGCGCCATTCAGATGACTGACGACGAAGTACCGCTCGACATAATTCTGCATACCCCAGGCGGCCTTGTGCTTGCCGCACTGCAGATCGCCCACGCCATCCGCGCCCACAAGGGCAAAGTCTCGGTCTTCGTCCCGCACTACGCCATGTCGGGCGGCACCCTCATCGCGCTCGCCGCCGACGAGATCGTGATGTGCCCGCATTCCGTGCTTGGGCCGATCGATCCGCAGCTCGGGCAGTCGCCGGCCGCTTCGCTGCTCAAGGTCGTCGAACAGAAGCCGATCGCCGAGATCGACGACCAAACGCTGATTCTGGCCGACGTCGGGCGCAAGGCCATCGCGCAGGTCAAGCAGGCCGCGCGCGATCTGCTGATGCGCCATCTGCCGGCCGATCAGGCTGATGCGCTGGCGGAGAAACTATCGAGCGGCGCTTGGACGCACGACTATCCGATCTTTGCGAAAGTCGCCAAGGATCTCGGCCTGCCGATTTCGACCGACATGCCGAAAGAAGTCATGGAGCTCATGCAGCTCTACCCGCAGCCGGTGCGCACGCAGGGCGGCGGCGTCGAATTTCTCCCCGTGCCGCGCCAGAAGGATGTGCCCGCCGGTACGCCGCATTGACTAGGCCGCTGCCGCCGCAACCTGCCCGTTGAAGCTCAGGCCCTGCTTCGATGCCGAGATCGTGACCTTGTCGCCATCCTTGATGTGTCCCGACAGGATCAATTCGGCCAGTGGGTCCTGCACCGATTTTTGGATCACGCGCTTGAGCGGCCGCGCCCCATAGGCCGGCTCGTAGCCCTTCTCGGCCAACCATTCGCGCGCCTTGGAGTCGAGCGTAATGGCGATCTTGCGATCATCCAGCAGCTTCTGCAGCCGGCCAATCTGAATGTCGACGATCCGCCCCATCTGCTCGCGCTTGAGCCGGTGGAACAGGATGATCTCGTCCACCCGGTTGAGAAACTCGGGCCGGAAACTCGCCCGCACCACCGTCATGACCTGCTCGCGCACCGCATCGGTGTCCTGGCCCTCCGGCTGGTTCACCAGATACTCGGAACCGAGGTTCGACGTCATCACGATCAAGGTGTTGCGGAAATCGACCGTGTGACCCCGGCCGTCGGTCAGCCGGCCGTCATCGAGCACCTGCAGCAGCACGTTGAATACATCCGGGTGGGCCTTTTCGATTTCGTCGAACAGCACGACCTGATAGGGCCGCCGCCGCACGGCTTCCGTGAGCGCCCCGCCTTCGTCGTAGCCGACGTAGCCCGGCGGCGCCCCGATCAACCGCGCAACCGAATGCTTCTCCATGTATTCCGACATGTCGATGCGGATCAGCGCCTGCTCGTCGTCGAACAGGAAAGCCGCCAGCGCCTTGGTCAGCTCGGTCTTGCCGACGCCCGTCGGCCCGAGGAACATGAACGATCCGATCGGCCGGTGCGGATCCTGCAGGCCCGCGCGCGCGCGTCGCACCGCGGTCGCGACGGCTTTCACCGCCTCCGCCTGCCCGACCACGCGTCGCGTGAGCTGCTCCTCCATGCGCAGAAGCTTTTCCTTCTCGCCTTCGAGCATGCGGTCGACCGGCACGCCGGTCCAACGCGAGACCACCTGCGCGATGTGATCCGCAGTGACCGCTTCCTCGACCACGGCGCCCTTGCCGGCCTTGGCTTCCAGTTCCTTGAGCTTCTTCTCGATTTCCGGAATGCGGCCATAGGCCAATTCACCCGCCCGCTGGAACTCGCCGCGGCGCTGCGCATTGGCAAGCTCGACGCGCAATTGGTCGAGCTCGGTTTTCAGTTTCTGCGCGCTTGAAAGCTTGTCCTTCTCGGCCTTCCAGCGCGCCGTCAGATCGGCGGATTGCTTCTCCAGGGTTTTTAGCTCGTTTTCGAGCCGCTTGAGCCGATCCTTCGAGCCGGGATCGCTCTCTTTCTTCAGCGCCTCCTGCTCGATCTTCAGCCGCACGATCTCGCGATCGATCGAATCGAGTTCTTCCGGTTTCGAATCGACCTGCATTTTGAGGCGCGCGGTGGCCTCATCCACGAGGTCGATCGCCTTGTCGGGTAGGAATCGATCCGAGATGTAGCGATGCGACAGGGTCGCCGCCGCCACGATCGCGGAATCCGTAATCCGCACGCCGTGATGCTGTTCGTACTTGTCTTTCAGGCCGCGCAGGATCGAGATCGTATCCTCGACGCTTGGTTCGTTGACAAACACCGGCTGGAAGCGCCGCGCCAGCGCGGCATCCTTCTCCACATGCTTCTTATATTCATCGAGCGTGGTCGCGCCGATGCAATGCAGTTCCCCGCGCGCCAGCGCGGGTTTCAGCAGATTGGAGGCATCCATTGCGCCATCGGCCTTGCCGGCGCCGACCAGCGTGTGCATCTCGTCGATGAACAGAATGATGCCGCCGTCCGACGACGTGACCTCCTGCAGCACCGCCTTGAGCCGTTCTTCGAATTCGCCGCGATATTTCGCGCCGGCGATCATTGCGCCGAGATCGAGCGCGAGCAGCTTCTTATTCTCCAGACTTTCCGGCACGTCACCGTCAACGATCCGCCGCGCCAGCCCTTCGACGATGGCGGTCTTGCCCACGCCCGGCTCGCCGATCAGCACCGGATTGTTCTTGGTGCGTCGCGAGAGGACCTGAATCGTGCGTCGGATTTCCTCGTCGCGCCCGATCACCGGATCGAGCTTGCCGTCGCGCGCGGCCTGCGTGAGATCGCGCGCGTATTTCTTCAGCGCATCATAGGCGCTCTCGGCCGAAGTCGAATCGGCGGTGCGGCCTTTGCGCAACGCATTGATGGCGGCATTCAGATTCTGCGGCGAAACGCCGACCTGCGCCAGAATTCGTCCAGCCTCGCTGTCCTTCTCGAGCGCCAGCGCGAGCAGCAGCCGCTCGACGGTGACGAAACTGTCGCCGGCCTTGTCGGCGATTTTCTCGGCCTGGTCGAACACGCGCGCGGTCGCCGGCGCGAGGTAAAGCTGCCCGGAGCCTCCACCGGACACCTTCGGGACCTTGCCGAGAGCCGTCTCGACCGCAGCCAGCGCCTCGCGCGACCGCCCGCCGGAACGGTCGATCAACCCGGCGGCGAGGCCCTCCGGATCGTCCAGTAAAACTTTGAGGATATGTTCGGGCGCAAATTGCTGATGGCCCTCGCGCAGCGCCAATGATTGCGCCGATTGAATGAAACCACGGGCGCGGTCGGTGTATTTCTCTTGGTTCATTTCAACATCCCTCGGCCTGTCCCGCCCACCCCAGAGGCACGGAAGCGGAACATCGTCTTCGGTCTCGGCTAAATATGGGAGAACAATCTCCGGCTGGTAAGGGGTTTTCCTCCATTTTTCACGGCTTCTGAGCTACTGATGGGCCAAAGGTGCAGTCGGTCCCGCGATGACCAACCAGGCCAACATTCACGCGATCTACCGCTATCCGGTGAAGGGCCTTTCGCCGGAATCGCTCGGGCGAACCGAGCTTTCCGCGGGCGCGACCATTCCCTGCGACCGGCTCTATGCCATTGAGAACGGCCCCTCCGGCTTTGATGCGGCCTCGCCGGCCTACCTGCCCAAGGCACGCTTTCTGATGCTCATGCGCAACGCGCGGCTCGCCGAACTGCGCACCACCTACGATGCGGCGAGCCACACCCTCGCTGTCAGTTTCGAACGCCGCGAACAGGTGCGGGGCGATCTGCGAACCGAAGAAGGGCGAGCCGCAATCGAACGCTTCTTCGCAGAATTTTGCGGACCCGAGCTGCACGGACCGCCGAAAATTCTCCATGCCCCTGGCCACAGCTTCTCCGATGTTGCGCGCAAGGTTTTGTCGATTATCAATCTTGCATCCGTCTCAGCGCTGGAGAATGCGATTGGAGCGCCCGTAAACCCGCTGCGCTTTCGCGCCAATCTCTATGTCGAAGGCTGGCCCGCGTGGCGCGAGTTCGATCTGCTCGGAAAAGAAATCGCAATTGGTGCATCCGCACGCCTGAAAATCGTCAAGCGCATCGTCCGTTGCGCCGCGACCGAAGTCGATCCCGACACCGGCATTCGTGACCTCGCCGTTCCCGACACGCTCTTGCGTGCATTCGGGCATAATGACTGCGGCATCTATGGCGAAGTGATCGCAGGCGGCGCGATCTCGGTCGGCGACCGCATGGCGATGGTTGAGGGATAAAACGCATTCGGCGGCGAATGTCCGCCGCCGAACTCGCATGTTCGAAAAATTCGGATGGGTCAGAGCGGCATGACGTAGGCGTAGACGCGCGAGCGCGGATAGACGCCTTCGCCGACTTTTTTCCCGTGATTGCCGGAAATGACAATCGGATTACCCGACTTGTCGATGCCGCTCACCACGCCGACATGCCCGCCATACTTGCCGCGCGTCATGACCGCGATCGCTCCGATGCGTGGTCCGGATACGCGCCGGCCATAGTGTGCGAAGGATTTTGCCGCGTCCGAGCCGGTGCCCTCGAAACCCGCGCGCTCGAGCACGAAATTCATGAAGCGGGCGCACCACAGACTGTCGCGGTTGGTCGGGTTGGTCCCGATCCAACGGCGTGCCTCGACCACGATGTCGCTTGAGGCAAATAGGGCAGGATACCTGACCCGTGTGGGCTCCGGCGTTTGTTCGATCGACGCCAGCCGGACGCGGTGAGCCTTCGGCTGCGCGGGTTCCGCTGCGATCTTGGCCGGTGCGCTCAGGTGCTTGGCGACCGCCACTTTCTTAAGATCTGCCGACCCTGCCGCTGCGTGAGCCTGCTGGGCGATCGGCTGCTTCTTAACCTGTTGAGCGCTGGCCGGCTGTTGCTTGTTCTGATGAGCGGCAACCAGTTTGGCAGATTGCTTGGGCGTCGCAGCCTTCAGCGTCGGCGTTGCACTGGCCACGCTTTTTGGTTTCGCGATGGCCTGCTTGGCGACGGCCTGTTTCGCGACCGGTCGTTTTACGACTGGCTGTTTGGCGACTGGCGGTTTGGCGACGCGTTCCTTCTTGGCCGGGGTCTCGGCCGCCGGGCCATCTTTGATCGCGAACGGCTCCTTGTTGACCGGCGTCGCAGACGCCGAACCCTGTCCCGACAAGGCAACGAGCGACAGCACCAACGCGGTGCCAAGTGTTACTGTACGCATTACCCCACCCTTACGCTTACCCACGGCCTCCCACGCCGCTTACGCAACAGAGCCCGGGCAACGAGCCCGAGCTCCCCTCTTTTTAACGAGTTTTTTAGCATATGCCGAGGGGGTTCAGACCGATTTCGTCGATTTAAATCGTTACTCGGGTCTAACTTCTTTTTAGATCAACAATTTTTCAGCGTAACAATTGCGACTAACGTGTTACCTTTCGGCTATCTCAACGTTTAACGGCCCGCCAAATCCTTAAAATAGGCTGCCACGCAGGTTATCGACGTTCGAAAACATGATTCGAAGTGGGACCACCCAGTAGTCCCAGAAATAAGACTGCGGGAATACGCAAGACCGTAGACAGTGTCTGAGTTCTTAACTGCCGCGGCTGAGCAAGAACACCGCCTGCTCGCCGAACAGGTTCCAGAACCACCACGGCATATTGAGGCGCAACGGCGCACCCCAGGCGTTGAGCGCGACCGCCCGCTCGATCTTCGCGCCCGCGACCTGACAGAGCGCGCGGAAATCCTTGATCGTGCAGAAGTGGATGTTCGGCGTGTCCCACCAGGCATACGGCAGATTGTCCGTCGTCGGCATGTGTCCGCCGAGTCCGACCTGCAGGCGAATTTTCCAATGGCCGAAATTGGGAAACGACACTACCGCGTGACGCCCAATGCGCAGCATGTGCTCGAGCACGACCCGTGGCCGCCGCGTCGCCTGCAGCGTCTGCGACAGGATCACGTAATCGAAGGCATCGTTCGGATAATCCGCCAGATCGGTATCGGCGTCGCCCTGCACCACGGCGAGCCCCTTGGCCACGCATTCGTTAACGCCGTCCCGCGACAGCTCGATCCCGCGCCCGTCGACGTTGCGGGTTTCCCCAAGGATATGAAGCAGTTCGCCGTCGCCGCACCCGACGTCGAGCACCCGCGAACCCGGCGCGACCATGTCGGAAACGAGCAGCAGGTCGACGCGGGCGCCGCCGGCGGCACGGGCCGACTCCGCCATGGTCAGGTCGTGCTTGGTACGTGACAGCATCATCGGCCTTCGACCTTCAGGCCGCGCGCGCGCGCCGCACCATCGAGAAAGCCGCGCACGATGCCAAACAATTCCGGCTCGTCGAGCAGGAATGCGTCATGCCCTTTGTCGGTAACGAGTTCGGCGAACGAGACGCGCGCGCCGGCCGCATTGAGCGCATGCACGATAGCGCGCGAGTCGGACGTTGGAAACAGCCAGTCCGAGGTGAACGAGATCACGCAGAATCGTGTTTGCGCTCCACGAAATGCATTCGCCACCACGCCGCCGTAGTCGGCGGCGAGATCGAAATAGTCCATCGCGCGCGTGAGATAGAGATACGAATTGGCGTCGAAGCGCTCGACGAAAGTTATGCCCTGATGACGCAGATACGATTCGACCTCAAAATCCGCATCGAATGAAAACGTATGGTTTGTGCGATCCTGCAGCTTGCGCCCGAACTTTCGGTGCAGCGCCGCATCGGAAAGATACGTGATGTGCGCGCCCATGCGCGCGACCGCGAGTCCGCGCCGCGGGTTCGTGCCTTCGACGAAATAGCGCCCGCCTTTCCATTCCGGATCGGCCATCACGGCCTGGCGACCAACCTCATGGAAGGCGATGTTCTGCGCCGAATGCCGCGTCGCGCACGCGATCGGCAGGGCGGCGAATACGCGATTAGGATAGCTCGCCGCCCATTGCAGCACCTGCATGCCGCCCATCGAACCGCCGGCGACCGCGAACACCGTATCGATGCCCAGATAATCGAGCAGCATCGCCTGCGCGCGCACCATGTCGCGGATCGTGATGACCGGGAAATCAAGGCCCCACGGCTGTCCGGTCTTGGGGTTGGTCGAAGACGGCCCGGTCGTACCCATGCAGGCGCCAAGCACGTTCGGACAGACGACGAAATAACGTTCGGTGTCGATCGGTTTGCCCGGGCCGACCATGGTTTCCCACCAGCCCGATTTCTTGGTGACCGGATGCTCGCTGGCCACATGCTGGTCGCCCGTCAGCGCATGACAGATCAGGATCGCGTTGCTCCGCTCGGCATTGAGAGTGCCGTAGGTCTTATAGGCGACCTGGAACGGCGAAAGCTCGACACCGGCGTCGAGCTTGAGCGGCTTCTCGGCACCAAACCGCACGAGCAGGGAATCGCGCGGCTCGTCGGCCTCGCGCGTGCGGTTCGCAGCATCATTGATGGTACTGACTTCGGCCATGGTTGTTCCGGCCAGTCAAAGGCTTGGCATATCGGCAGGTTACGTAGGGATTGGCGACGGCAACTGTCAACGTTTTCTTTGCTTTCATGCGCCGGCCCACCTATCAATGACGCCATGACAAAGGCGCCCACCGCCGAGAAGCCTTCGCTGGCCGAGCTGCGCGCCGAGATCGACCGCATCGACGAAGGCATGCACCGCCTGCTGATGGAACGCGGCGAGATCATCGACCGCCTGATCTCGGTCAAAAAAACGCAAGAATCCGGCTCGGCCTTCCGCCCGGCGCGCGAGGCCGACATGATGCGCCGCCTGGTGCAGCGTCATCACGGCATTCTGCCGCTCGATACCGTCGAAAGCATCTGGCGCGTCATCATCGCGACCTTCACCCACGTGCAGGCGCCGTTTTCAGTGCACGCCGATCTTTCCGCCGGTGACGCGCTCATGCGCGATTCGGCGCGCTTCCACTTCGGTTTCACCGTGCCCTTCGTGCCCCATCTTGGCGCGGCCGGCGTCGTCGCCGCGGTATCGGAGTCCAAGGGCGATCTCGGCCTTGTGCCCGCCTTTGCCGCGACCAAGGCCGGCGACTGGTGGACCGCGCTTGAATTCGAAAGCGCACCGAAGATTATCGCGCGCCTGCCCTTCATCGATCGCGACGATCATCCGGCTGCATTGCCCGTGTTCGTCATCTCACGCGCCGCGCCCGACTCCATGGTGCGCGAAGTCGAAGTCTGGAGCGTGCGCGTATCGGGCTGGAGCGCCGGCGCAGCGCGCGCGATCGCGACGCTCGGCGAAATCATCGCCGTGCCGGACAGCGCCTTCGACGGCGCGGCGCTGCTGATCTCGCTGCCGGTCGGCCGCAAGCTCGCCGAAGTGACGGATGCGCTGATCAAGACCGGCACTTCTGTCCGTTCCACGGCTCTCGTCGGGAGCCACGCAACCCGCTATACGGTTGCCGCCGACAGCGCTCGATCGGCATCGCATCGGCGCTGAACGGCTGTTTGGAGTTCCCATGCCTGTCCGCCCGCAACCGCGCCCCGGCGTGCTCGAGATCAGTCCTTACGTGCCCGGCAAGAGCCAAGCGCCGGGCGTGGCCAAGGTATTCAAGCTCTCGTCCAATGAAACGCCTTTGGGACCGAGCCCAAAGGCGATCGCGGCCTATCACGCGGTCGCCGAGCACCTGCAGGATTATCCGGAAGGCTCTTCCGCGGATTTGCGCGACGCCATCGGCCGCGCGTTCGGACTCGACCCGGATCGCATTGTTTGCGGCGCCGGCTCCGATGACATTCTGAATCTGCTGGCGCGCGCCTATCTCGCCGACGGCGACGAGGCGATCCACACCACGCACGGATTTCTGGTCTATCCGATTGCCACCTTGGGCGCCGGCGCGAAACCTGTCGTCGCGCCGGAGAAAAATTTCACCGCTGACGTCGACGCCATCCTGAAGCTGGTGACGCCGAAAACCAAGCTCGTCTTTCTCGCCAACCCGAACAACCCCACCGGCACCTATCTGCCGTTCGACGAGATCAAGCGCCTGCACAGGGGATTGCCGCCGCATGTGCTGTTCGTGATCGATGCCGCCTACGCCGAATACGTGCGCCGCAACGATTACGAAGCCGGCATCGAGCTGGTCGCCACCAGCGACAATGTCGTCATGACGCGGACGTTTTCGAAGATCTACGGGCTCGCCGGCATGCGCCTCGGCTGGATGTACGGCCCCGCGCACGTGGTCGACGCGATCAACCGCGTGCGCGGGCCGTTCAACGTCAACATCGCCGTGCAGCGCGCTGGCATCGCCGCCATCGCGGATACCGCCCACCTGGAGCGGTCGCGCGAGCACAATTCGCGCTGGCTCTCCTGGCTGATGGAGGAAATCCCGAAGACCGGCCTGAAAATCACGCCGAGCGTGGCGAATTTCGTGCTCATCCATTTTCCCGACACGAAGGGCCGCACCGCCAAGGACGCCGACGCGTTCCTCACCGAACGCGGCCTGATTCTGCGCTACGTCGCCGCCTACAAGCTGCCGAACGCATTGCGCCTCACGGTCGGCAGCGAGGAAGCCAATCGCCTTGTCGTGAAGGCCCTCGCGGAGTTCATGGGGAAGTCGGCGTGAATACAACTGCGAAACCGTTGTTCAACCGCCTGGCACTGATCGGCGTCGGCCTGATCGGCTCCTCGATTGCACGCGCCGCCAAGGCGCAAGGTCTGGTGCGCGAAATCGTCGCCACCGCCCGTTCGGTCGCGACCCGCAAGCGCGTGCAAGAGTTGAAACTCGCCGACAAAGTGGTCGAGACCAATGCCGCCGCAGTGGCGGGGGCCGATCTCGTCATCGTCTGCATTCCGGTCGGCGCCTGCGGTGCGGTCGCCAAGGAAATCGGCCCTCATCTCGCGCCCGGCGCGATTGTTTCCGACGTCGGCTCGGTCAAGGGCTCGGTGTTGCGCGACATGGCCCCGTACCTGCCCAAAAGCGTGCATTTCGTACCCGCCCACCCCGTCGCCGGCACCGAGCATTCCGGCCCCGACGCAGGCTTTGCCGAACTCTTCGTCAATCGCTGGTGCATTCTGACGCCGCCGCCGGATGCCGATAAAACCGCGGTAGAACGCCTCACCGCGTTCTGGCGTGCGCTCGGCGCCAATGTCGAGACCATGTCGGCCGAGCATCACGATCTCGTGCTGGCGATCACGAGTCATCTGCCGCACCTGATCGCCTATACGATCGTCGGCACCGCCGAAGAACTGTCCGCCGTGACGCGGTCGGAAGTTCTGAAATTCTCCGCCGGCGGCTTTCGTGATTTCACCCGCATCGCGGCATCCGACCCGACCATGTGGCGCGATGTTTTTCTCGCCAACAAGGACGCGGTGCTTGAAATGCTCGGCCGCTTCAATGAGGACGTCTCGGCGCTGACCCGCGCGATCCGCAGCGGCGACGGCCAAGCGTTGTTCGATCATTTCAGCCGCACGCGCGAGATTCGCCGCGGCATCGTATCCATCGGTCAGGATTCACAAGCGCCCGATTTCGGCCGAAAACATCAAACATTGCCCGCCGAGCCGATGCCGCGCCCGTACGCCACCGACGACAAGTGAAGACGCAAGGCTTTGAATCTAGAATAGCGGCGGCGTCACGCCGACCGGCAGCGGGCCGAGCGTGACCGTGCCGTCGGTGAATTTCAGCGGCATCATCACGGCTCGTTTGCCTTCGAGTTCCGTTGGCTGGCCGAGCAGCCCAATGCCTGCGACCACCGCAGGGGCCGCATTCTGCCGAGCCATGTTGCCCAATCCCGGCATGATCCGATCGAGCGCGTTGATGGCGGAGCCGAACTGCCCGCCTGGCGCCGTCTCCTGCGCCATCCTCTGATCGAGGCCCAGGGTCTTGAGCAGTGTTTCGATGTTTGCGACGGTCATTTTCAATTCGCCGTCGAGCCGGCCACGCGGCGTCAGCCCCAGCACCCCGTTCGCGACCGAGACGACATCGCCTTGCTGAAGGCGCGCGTTCGTGACTTCGAGTCGGCCGCCGGCGGCTTGAATTTCGCGGAAGCGCTGCGGCCATGTTTTGGGTGCAAAGTTCTTCAACCCGCGCAACAGCAACGTCACGTCCGAATCGAACGGCACCGCTGCTGCCGGGTGCACCGTCGGCGCCGAGGCCCCGACCATCTTCAACGCAACCTCGATCACCGGATTGCTCGCCGCCGAGCCTTCAACCATCCGGCCATTGAGTTCGACGCTCTTGGCCTTGAACACGGCCTCATTGCCGCCGCCGGCCACGCGTTCGACCGTCGTATCGCCGAGCGTGAGCGTGACGCGCTCCGGCGCGGTCGGCAGCCCCCGCACGGTGATCTCCGCCTGCTTCCAGTTGGCCGACAGATTCGGCAATTGGCCGGGCGGGCCGATCAGCATCGGCCCGACCAATTCGCCGTCGAGCCGCGTCGGCGTGAACACGCTCGCGGCGACGTGCAGATCTTTCCATTTCATTGCCGTCGGCGGCTGCATGCTGCGGAATTCCGCGCTCGGCGTGCTGCAAGTGACGTCGATGCGGAATGGAAAGCCGCCGATCGTCTGGGTGGCGCAGGCATAGACGCGCCCGACCTTCGCTTCGCGCGCGCGCCAGCCGGCTATCGTTGTCTCGACCTTTGACGCCGCATAGTTCCACAGCACGGTCCAGAGCGCGGCAACGACGACCACCAGCACGGCCAAGATCCACGGCCAGCGCCGACGCGGTGCGGCATAGTGTGGAGAGTGCATCGCCATCCGGAATTTCAATCCTCGGGGCTAAGGTTCGACCCTATCAAGCCAGCGAATGCGGCGTTTCGAAGGTTGCGTAGTTTTTCGGCGTTTTACGTCCCTGTCCAGGGGTTGCTTCAATTGTCCCACCCTGGTACGCGAGCCGCCTTCGTTCGGGATTTTCACCGTGCGCGTAAGTTTGGACGATGCGACAGAGGACCTCTGGGTCTTCGGCTATGGCTCGCTGATATGGCGCCCTGGCTTCGACTTCGTCGAGCGCGTGCCGGCGCGGGTGATCGGCCTGCACCGATCGCTCTGCGTCTACTCCTTCGTTCACCGCGGCACGCCCGAGCGCCCGGGACTCGTGCTGGGACTCGATCGTGGCGGCGCCTGCCGCGGCATTGCGTTTCGAATTGCGGCCAAGCGGCGCGTCGAAACGCTTGCCTATCTGCGTGCGCGTGAACAGGTGACCAGGGTCTACCTCGAAACCACGCGCACAGTGTGGCTCTCCGGAAATCCCGAACGCAGCGTGCAGGCTGTCTGCTACCTGG
Source organism: Xanthobacteraceae bacterium (assembly GCA_035501735.1). Classification (GTDB taxonomy): domain Bacteria; phylum Pseudomonadota; class Alphaproteobacteria; order Rhizobiales; family Xanthobacteraceae; genus PNAI01. Next base: position 16,464 of record DATJVR010000028.1, read on the forward strand.
TCGATCGCAGCCATCCGCAATATGCCGGTCGCCTCACCCACGAACAGCAGCTCCATCACGTGCGCCAAGGCCACGGCGTATCAGGCATCAACCGCGACTATGTGCTTGAGGCCGTCAAGGCGCTCGAAGGGCTCGGGATTTTCGATCACGAACTGCATCTGTTGGCGGAACGGCTCAAAGGAGCCTGATGCTGCATCTCGCGTTCGCCTTCCGCGATTAAGCGCGCGGTCGCTGTCTCGATGACATTCTGCAATCGATCGAGGAATAGCTGCTTGTCGAGACCGGGCGCGATCGGATCGAGAAATTCGACCCGCACCGTTCCGGGTAGTTTCAGAAATGAGCGCCGTCTCCAGAACAGGCCGGAATTGAGCGCAACCGGCACGCACGGAACGCCGACTTCTGAATAGAGATGCGCCACCCCGAACTTGTAACGCGGTTCCGCCCCCGGCCGCCGTCGCGTACCTTCCGGAAAGATGATCAGCTGACGGCCGCTTCGGATTTCATTGCGCGCATTCGCCGCCATCTCGATGAGCGCCTGCGAGCCGGCACCGCGCCGCACCGGAACCATCCGGCCTTTGACAGTGAACCAGCCGAACAGCGGAATCCACATCAGCTCGCGCTTGATGATGAAGGTCGGGTCATCGAACAGCGAGAGCAGCGCAAACGTTTCCCAGGTCGATTGATGCTTGGCGGCAACAATCAGCGGGCCGGGCGGAATCTTCTCCAACCCGCGAAATTCCACCTTCAGGTCGCAGACGTTGCGCAGCAGCCATAGGCTGGTGCGCCCCCAGAGCTTCGCCATGCCGAGGATCGCGCGGCGCGGCATCAGGAATGTCGGGATTGCCAGGACGAGGAGGACCGCCAGGTTCAGATAGAACAGCACGTTGAACAGGATCGATCGCAAGATGAGCACGGCTGAAATCCCGTTCGCTGCGCGCACGATCCGGCCCCTGCCGGACCTCAAGAACCGCCTGATCCGACCGCCAAGAATGCCACGCGCGCGCGGAAAGTCGCGCGTAGAAATTTCAGATACTCGGCGAACAACAGCCGTGCCTCTGCCAGATTCGACCACCACGATTCGATACGCATGCGTTCAGGCAGTATCGGATACGCAATAAGTTTCACTTCGGGGAGCTCGTGCGCAAGCTCTGTCATGGCGCGCGGCATATGATAGTTCGATGTCACGACGATCAGCGATTTGATGTCGTATTTCTTCGCCCAGACTCGCGTTTGCACCGCATTGCCGACCGTATTGATGGCCGAATGGTCGAGTTCGATGCAGCAGTCGAACAACTTCTGGTGCTCCGGTACGAGCCGCGCGATGGCAGCAGGCGTCGTTGTCGGGTAGACGCCGGTGATGAGGAGGCGCTTGCCGCGACCCGAGGCGAGTAGTTCGATCGCATCACTGATCCGCGAGGCGCGCCCGGTCAGCACCACGATGCCGTCGGCCTCCCCGGCCAGCACGGGTTCGCCCGTCGGCAATTGTTCGACAAACCAGAAGAACCCGACACACAGGCCGATCGCCGCGAGCACGAACAGGGCGACGATCGTGCCGAAAATGCGCTGCCGCGGAGATTTTGCGCGCATGTCGTTGCCGGCCCTATCGTTCATCCTGCTTTGGTCGTCCGCCACCATCGATTCGAGCCCGTGCCTCATCTTAATTCAAAGCTCGTGCCGGCACGAGCTATTCGATCATCTCCAGCGTGTGATGAACCGTTTGTCGCGACGTGATCGCCGTCACGGCCGCGATCAGCACGATCAGGATGGCGACCGCGACATAACCCTCCAGTCCGATCGACAAGGGACCGAACAGCAGCGTGAATTGATCCATCGCACCCGCCCCGAACAGCCATTCGCGCACGAATCCCGCGAGCGCGAACAGCACGATTGCGGCCCCGCCGCCGATCATCCCCCCTTCCAGCCCAAGCAACAGGAAATGCCGCTGGAACTGGCGCGCGATGAATCCGTCCTTGGCACCGATGAAATGCAATACCTCGACGATCGGCCGATTGGTGGCCATGGCGCCGCGCGTCGCGAACACGACCGAAAGCACGGTCGCGGCTAGCATGAGCACAAGGATCGCAATCCCGCCGATCACCGAAGCCTGCGCCATCGTGCGCATGCGGTCGATCCAGGCGCGGTGGTCGTCGAGGCTCGCGCCGGCCACCTGATCGCTCAAGAGCTGCCGCAGCTGCGGAAGATTGGGTACAGCATTCGAGGCGGCGCTCACGACGATCAGCCGCGGCACCGGCAAGTCGTCGAGGCCGAGGTTTGACCCGAGCCATGGTTCGATCAGCCGTGCCGACTCCGCCTTGGAATAGGGCCGCACTTCCGCAATGCCGGGAAAGGCCCGCGCGATTTCGGCAGCGCGGTTGACCTCGGCTTCGATGTCATGCCCATCCACGGGGCGAACCTGGATGGTGATCTCGCGCGCCACATCCGATTGCCAATCGCTCGCGGTGGCGCGCACCAGCATGACCGCACCCGTTGTCATCGAGGCCAGAAAGGTCATGATCGCGACGACAGCCACCAACGCCCGCCCCGCAATCGAGCCTTTCGGCACGATCGCCGCGTCCTTGCGCGACCAAAACCGCCGCTTGCGCTGGGGTTCTGTAGGATCTTCCAACGGCAAATCGGACATGTCCGCCCTCATTCGTAGATGTGCAGCCGGCCGTCGTGCAGCACGAGGCGGCGGGCGTTGTATTCATCCATCAGCGCGATGTCGTGCGTCGCAATCACCACCGAGGTACCCGACTTGTTGAGCTCGATGAACAGCCGCAGCAACCGTTGCGCCAGCGACGGATCGACATTGCCGGTCGGCTCGTCGGCGAGCAGAAGTTGCGGCCGCGCGATCACGGCGCGCGCGATCGCGGCCCGCTGCTTCTCCCCGCCCGACAACACCGGTGGCAGCGCCCAGATGCGCTCCCCCAGCCCGACCCAGTCAAGCAGTTCCATGACCTCGCCGCGATAGCTGTCTTCGTCCATGCCCATCACGCGGAACGGCAGCGCCACGTTTTCGAAGGTCGTCATGTGATCGAGCAGCCGGAAATCCTGAAACACGATGCCGATACGCCGCCGCAGCGCGGCCAGCTCGTCCTTGCTGAGCGTCGCCACCTCCTGATCGAACATGGTGATCAGACCGCGTGTGGGCTTGAGCGAAAGAAACAGCAGTCGCAACAGCGAGGTCTTGCCGGCACCCGACGGGCCGGTCAAAAACTGAAACGAATGCGGCTCGATCGCAAAGCTGAGGTCCCGCAGCACCTCGGGACCGAGCCCATAGCGCAAACCCACGTTTTCGAATCGCACCACGTGAAATCCTTTGCTCGCGCACGCCACGTTCCGACCGGCCGGCAGCGCCGTTAACGCCTCGTTAACCTCCTACATCCGGACGATTGCAGACAATACCTGCGTTCGTATGGTTTCCGATCCGTTAACAAACTCCAGGCTATGGTCGGCGTCGAATTTGAGCGCTCCCCCGACCCATGCTGCTGGCCTGCCCGAACTGCACAACGACCTATGAGGTATTAGCCGTCGCGCTCGGCGACAACGGCCGGCCTTTGCGCTGCGCGCGCTGCCAACACATCTGGTTCGCGACGCCCGCAGATGAAATCATCGCCCCCGCGCCACCTGCTGAACCCGCCGTCCCTCCCGACGTGCCTGCACCGACCGAAACCGCGCCGGCAGGCGTTCAGCAGGGCACCATTGACCCGCCGATCAGTCCGGAACTGCTCGCCGTGGCACAAGAATTGGCGAGAGTCGACCAAACCGTAACGGCTGCGCCGGCAGAACTCCCGACCCACACGATTGAAGCGCCGCTTTCGCCGGATGCGCCGAACGCGCCGGGGACGGGCCCAGGCGCCGCAACGCTGGTCGGCACCGGCGAGGACATCGAAACCTTCGCCCGCCGCCACGCCGAAAAGAAAGCCAGCCGCGCACAGCGCTTGCGCGCCCAATTCGGCCCGCCGGCCGCCATCCTGACTCTCGTGCTCCTGATCGCCGCTTTGATCTCATGGCGCGAATCCATCGTCCGGCATGCGCCGCAACTGGCCTCGTTTTACGGCTCGATCGGGATGCCGGTGAACCTGCGCGGGCTCGTCCTCAGCAACGTCAAAACCGACAAGGAGGCCCGCGAAGGCGTGCCGGTACTTCTCGTCGAGGGCACGATCACGAGCATCTCCAAGAAGTCGGTCGAGGTGCCGCGGCTGCGGTTCGCATTGCGCAACGATTCCGGCCAGGAAATCTATTCCTGGACCACGAAACCGGACAATTCGATTTTGGCGCCCGGCGAGTCATTGCCGTTCCGCTCGCGGCTCGCTTCGCCGCCGAGTGGCGGGCGCGATGTGGTTGTGCGTTTCTTCAATGGAAAAGATGCAGCCGAGGGACCCCGCTGACGCCATGGTCGCAAGAATTCTGATCGCCGAAGACGAAGCCACCGTGCTCGCGCTGGTGACGCGCGCACTGACCCAGGACGGCCACGACGTCGTGGGCACCTCTGACGGCAGCGAAGCGCTCGAAGCCTTCACTCATGCGAAGAAGCCCTTCGACCTTCTGCTCACCGACATCAAGATGCCGGTGATGGACGGCATCGCCCTGGCCATGAACGTCGCGAAAGCCGATCCCGAACTGCCGATCCTGCTGATGACCGGCTATAGCGACCAGCGCGAACGCGCCTCCGGCCTCGATGCGCTGATCCACGACGTGATTGCCAAGCCATTCACGCTGTTTGAGATCCAATCCGCGGTGGCCGGCGCATTGGCGGCAGCACCTCGCCGCTAAGTCGCGCGCCGCCGTCAGTTTTGCGGCTTCGCCGGCTCGCCCATCACCACGAACGGCGCCCACAAGCGCGGATGCGCTTCGGCGTCGGACTTCGCCTCGTCGAGCATCGCCAGCATCGCCTGTTGCAGCACCTCGGCGTGCGAAAGCTCGGGCTTTTCTTCATGCAGCTTGAACGTCGTCGCCATCAGCCGCGCGGTCGCCGCATCATCGGCCTCCCAGTGCGACACGAGCAGCGAACGGGCACCGGCATAGAAGAACGCCCGCGCCAGACCTGAGAGCGCTTCCGCCCCGGGTTTGTCCTCGGCCGCCGTGTTGCAGGCCGAGAGCACCACCCACTCGGCATTGAGCTTGAGCTGCGCAATTTCGCTGGCCTGCAACAGGCCGTCGTCGAGGTCGCTTGGCGTGGCCGGTTTGCTCAGCGCCAGCGCCGGCTCAGGTTTGGCTTTGCCGACAAGCGCGATGTCGCTCGGCAACAGCCCATGCGTGGCGAAATACACGATCTTGTATTGATCGAGCTTTGCCCCCTTGACGGTTGTCTCGCTTGCATCGCTTCCAAGATGGAGGTCGCCTTCGTCGACTTTGAGTTCCTCGCCGATGGTCTCGACCTCCTTGCGCGTCCCTGGCAATTGCGGGAGCGCATCTGCGAACACGGGATCGGCGAACGCAATCATCGACCTCATTACCGCCGACGCGCTCGATTCGCGCCGCATAACCTGCAGGCTCATCACCGACGGCAGGATGGTGACCGCATAGGAGCGCACCAGCCAATCGATCTCCTTCAAATCCTTGCCGGTCGGGTCCTGCGTCACCAAGAGTTGCGGCGGCAAACTGGTGAAGGCCCCATTGGTCACGACCGACAGCCGTTTCTTAACCGCGAGTTGACTGGCGAGCGCGCCGAACGTCGATTGATAAATCTTGTGAGCCAGGGCTGCATCGAAGGGCTTAGGAACGGGAGACGTCAGCGACTCACGCAAAGTGCTGACCTGGGCCGCGAGGTCTCGTGCCGTGATGTTCAACTCTTGCCAATCCGCACCATCTCGGGTGATGACCCAGACATAGCTCTTCACACCGAAGTCAAAAACAATCAGGGCTTCATCGTCGGCGAGAAGTTTTTGCGTATCCTCGACTGACAGCGGCTTGGGTTTTGCCAAGGCGACGTAGTCGGGGAAGCGCTCATTAAACACTGCTTCTAGCTGCCCGCGCGCCGCCTTGATCGCCTCGATGCGTTTGCGTATGCGATCCTCTGCGTCTGCATCGCGCTCCTCAGCAGGCTTTGAGAGTGCGGCGATAAGAGTGTTATCCAGTTGCTCCGTTTCTACCGTGAGGTCCTGCTCCTGGCGCACAAGGTTGGCGAGTTCCATGTCCGGACCTGCAGCGAAGCGGGCTGCCAGCTTGGACACCGCCGCGCCTGCAGCCGAGGACGAGGCGCGCTGCACCACCTCGTAGCTTTCGATCAGCGCCTGCGAGGCATCGATCAGGTTCTCGGCGCGTGCCTGCATCAGGACGGAAAAGGCCGGGTATTTCGGTGCCCGGCTTTCCTTGATGAGCCGTCGCACAATCGGCAAGGCTTCGGCATATCGACCCTGGCTGCGGTAGAGCCCTGCCAGATTGTTGAGCGCATCCGCAACAGCAGGATGCTCGGGACCAAGTGCTTTCTCTTCCATCGCCAGCGCGCGTTTGAGAAGCGGCTCGGCGTCGGCGTAGCGCCCCTGCTTGTCGAAGAGTACAGCCAGGCGTCCGAGCAATAGCGCGAGGTTGGTATGCTCCGAACCGAGCGCTCTCTCATAGATCGCGAGCGCGCGTTCGAGGAGCGGCGCGGCGTCGGCATAGCGCCGTTGATCGTAGTAGAGGTCAGCCAACTTCGTCAGCGATGACGCGACATCGGGATGCTCGGGCCCGAACGCTTTCTCTCTGATCGCCAACACCTGCTGCGCGAGCGGGATCGCTTCTGCATATTTCCCAGCTTGAAAAAGCGCCCCGATTTGTTTGTCCAGGGCCGCCGCTTCGGCCTCCGCTTGCGATCGCTGGACGGATGACAGGTCCCGCGCCAACGCCGCCACCTCGGGATGATTGGGACCCAACAGTTTTTCTCGGATCGCAAGCGCGCGCTTGATCAGCGGCTCGGCCTCGGCGTAGCGATGCTGACCGCCATAAAGCTTGCCCAAGTTGGTCAGGATCACCGCAACATCGGGATGGTCGGGACCGAGCGCTTTTTCGTCGATCGCCAGCGCGCGTGTGTACAGCGATTCGGCCTCGGCGTAACGGCGCTGCTTGTCACAGAGTTGAGCCAGATTGAGCAGCGATTGCGCAACCTCGAGATGATCGGGACCGAGCGTTTTCTCGCGGATCGCGAGCGCGCGGTGATAAAGCGGCTCGGCGTCGGCATAGCGGCCCTGCTTGTCATAGAGTTCGGCCAGGCCGTTCAGCGTCGTCGCGACATCGGGATGCTCGGGGCCGAGCGTCTTCTCCCGCATCGCCAGCGCACGCTGATAGAGCGTCTCGGCCTCGGCAATGCGCGCCTGGCGATTATAAAGTTCAGCCAGATCGTTCAGTGTCGCAGCAACATCGGGATGCTCGGGACCGAGTCCCTTCTCCCGCATCGCCAGCGCGTGCTGATAAAGCGGCTCGGCCTCGGCATAGCGGCCCAGGTCGCGGTAGAACCCAGCCAAGTTGCTCAGCGCCGCCGCGACCCGGCGATGCTCGGGACCGTAAACATTCTCATAGAGCGCAATCGCCCGCCGGAAAAGCGGCTCGGCTTCGGCGGCACGGCCTTGGGCGACATAGAATTCAGCCAGGTCGGTGACTGATTGCGCCAAGTCGGGGTAATTGGGACCGAGCGCCTGCTCGCGGATGGCGAGCGCACGGCGGTATAGTTCCTCGGTCTCGGCGTAGCGTTTCTGCTCGCGCGCGATCTCGGCCAGATGCGTCACCGTGAACGCGACGAAAGGATGAGCGGAACCGTAAATCCGCTCGCGGATCTTCAGCGCGCGCCGATAGAGCGGTTCGGCGTCGGCATAGCGACCCTGTTTGACGTAGAGCCGCGCCAGACGATTCAGCGCGCTCGCGACTTGCGGATCATCGGGACCGAGCGTCTTCTCGCGGATCGCCAGCGCCTTTTCCGCGAGCGGTATCGCATCGGCATAGTTCTGTGCTTTGTAAAGTTCTTCCGCCTGGCGGGTCAGCGCCGTCGCTTCATCGACCTGCGCCAGCGACGGCACGGCCGACAAAAAATTCAGCGCCAGTACGGCCGCGATGACCAGACAAGTGCGTCTGATGAAACTCATCGAACACTATACGCGGTTGTTACAATCGCCCCCAGGCGGCCGCCCTGACAACAAGCATGACCCGTCTTGGCACAGCCGACAAGCGGATTTGCCTTAATCTCGGTCGTTTGGCCTGCCGGTGTGGCTTCGTCCGCAAAGCGCCACAATCGCGGTCCCAACTACCGCCGCGAGGGTGGCAATGCGGGCTGGGATTTTCATCGTTGCGGCGATGGCGTGTGCGTGGAGCGGCGCGCAGCCAGCGGCCGCGCAACCCCTCGAACCCGAAGCGCGCGTCTGGAAAACCACCGGCACCCGCGGCTTCGACTGGTTCTTCGCCAATGTTAAACGCCCCGATGGCCCCTGCTCGGGCGAAATCGTGGTCGCGACCTGGTATGCCTCCGGCAGCCATACCGCGAGCGGGCAAGCCTTCGATCCCAATGGCCACACCGCCGCACATCGGACACTGCCATTCGGAACAAAGCTGACGGTGACCAATCCGCACAATAGCCAGTCCGTCGTCGTCACGATCAACGACCGCGGTCCCTTCACCAAGGGCGTGACATTGGATCTCGCGCTCGGCGCCGCCCGCGCCATCGGCATGACCCAGACTCAATGGGTATGCATCTCGGGCGGGAATCAAGCAGCTGTTCGTCAGTAGTCCACGCGCACGAGATAAAGCCCGTCAGGTGGCGCGACAGGACCACAAGCCTTGCGATCGCGCGCCGCCAGCGCGCGGGCAAGATCGTCGGCGCGCCATTTCCCCTCCCCCACCAGGACCAGCGACCCGACCATCGAGCGCACCTGATGATGCAGGAACGAACGCGCCGCTGCAGTGACCCGAATGCCGTCGCTGCCGCGTTCGACATCGAGCTGGTCGAGCGTTTTCACCGGCGATTTGGCCTGGCAATCGGCCGCACGGAAGGTGGTGAAATCATGCTGGCCAACGAGGCATTGCGCGGCCGCATGCATGGCGGACACATCGAGCGCACGCGGATAACGCCACACCCGATGGCGATCGAGCGCAAGGTCGGCGCGGCGGCAGACGATCCGGTAAAGATAATGCCGCTTGGTCGCGGAATAACGCGCGTCGAATGTCTGCGGCGCTCTTTCGGCCGCGATCACGGCGATCGGATGCGGCCGCAAATGCGCATTGAGCGCATCGCACACCGTTTCCGGCTCGCGCTCGCTCGTAAGATCGAAATGGGCGACCTGCCCAAGCGCGTGCACGCCCGCGTCGGTGCGGCCGGCGCCCTGCACGGCAACTTTCTCCCCGGTAAAAGCCGAAATCGCCGCGATGATGAGTCCCTGCACCGAGGGGCCATTGTCCTGAATCTGCCAGCCGACGAACGGCGTGCCGTCATATTCGATGGTGATTTTATAGCGCGGCACGTTTGATCCATCTCAAAGGGCAGGAAGAGAGCAGCCTTTAGATTTTATCGGAACCCGGGAGGTCAGCGTCATGAAGCAGCAGTTCAAACGTCAGATCGTCGAACTTCTCGATGCGCATAGAATTATGACGATTGCAACCAACCGGGCCGATGGTTGGCCCCAGGCCACCATTGTGGGATACGCCAATGACGGCTTGATCATCTACTGCCTCGTGGCGCGCGACAGCCAGAAATTCGCCAATATTTCTCGAGACCCGCGGATCTCGATCGCGATCGCCAACGATTACCCTCAGCCGCTGCAGATCAGGGGGCTATCGCTTGCCGGTCGCGTGGTCGAAGTCACCGATCAAGGCGAGATCGATCACGTCGCCGGGATTCTCCTGCGCCGGTATCCCGAATATAAGGTCATGCCGCGCCCGGACCCGGCCGTCGTGCCGATGTTGCGAATCACGCCGGAGATCGTCTCGATCCTCGACTACTCCAAGGGCTTTGGCCACACCGACCTCGTGCGGGTTTCGGAGAACGACCTTGCCGAGTACATCGAATCCCGCCGGCACCATTGGGCCGGACATCAGGCAGCCTAGTCGCGTCGTCTAGCCAAGGCGGCCGCCTGTGCGAACGGACGTCCCGCGTAAAAATTCGTCCGCCTTCATCGGCTGCTTCCCGGCGCGCTGCAATTCGAGTACGCGCACCGCGCCCTCGCCGCATGCGATGGCGAGGCGATCATCGAGAAGCGTGCCGGGTGTACCGTTGCCAGTCGCTCGCGTGCTGCGCAAAAGCTTCACGCGGCCAACATCCGCCAGTTCGCACCAAGCGCCGGGAAACGGCGACAGTCCGCGAATGTGGTCGTGCACCTGCTGCCAAGGCTTTGTCCAATCGATGCGGGTTTCCGCCTTGTCGATTTTTTCCGCATAGGTGACGCCGGTCTCCGACTGCGCCGTAAATTTCAGCGTGCCGCGCTCAAGTTTCTCCAACGCCTGCGCCATCAAGCCGGCGCCGGCCTTTGCCAGCGCATCGTGCAGTTCGCCCGCCGTCATGTCGGCGCCGATCGTCACGCGTTCAGTCATCGCGATCGCACCGGTGTCGAGCCCCTCATCCATCTTCATGACCGTCACGCCGGTCTCCCGATCCCCCGCCATGATCGCCCGGTTGATCGGCGCTGCGCCGCGCCAGCGTGGAAGCAACGAAGCATGCAGATTAAAACAGCCGAATTTGGTCGCCTGCAAAATCGACGATGGCAAAATGAGTCCATAGGCAACGACGATCGCGGCATCGGCAGCATGCGCACGGAAGGTGTCCTGCACCCCCGCGCCTTTGAGCGATGCAGGCGTATGCACCGCCACCTTCATCTGCTGCGCCTCATCCTCGATGGGCGAAGGTTTCATCGCCATGCCGCGCCCGGCTGGCTTCGGCGCCCGCGTATAGATCGCAACGATGTCGTGACCGCCCGCCACGATCGCCTGTAGCGTCGGCACCGCAAACGCGGGCGTCCCCATGAAGATCAGGCGCAGCGCCATTAATCTTTCGGCCGTTTTGCGGCCTTTGCCGCCTTGGCGAATTTCTTGATCACGCGATCACGCTTGAGCTTGGAAATGTGGTCGATGAACAAGACCCCGTTGAGGTGATCGATCTCGTGCTGCAGAACGGTTGCGAGCAGGCCGTTGGCCTCGATCTCCTTCGCCTTGCCGTCGATATCGAGATATTTGACCTTCACCGCCGCCGGCCGCTCGACCTCCTCGTAATATTCCGGAATCGACAGGCAGCCTTCCTCGTATTTCGCCTTCTCATCCGAGGACCACAGCACCTCGGGATTGATGATCACGCGCGGCTCCTTCGCCTGATCCTTCTTGGCAAGATCGAGCGTGATGATGCGCTTGGGCTCGCCGACCTGGATCGCGGCAAGCCCGATTCCGGGCGCCGCATACATGGTCGCAAACATGTCGTCGATGAGCTTTCGTGTATCGGCGTCGAGCTTGCCGACCGGCTTGGAGACGAGCCGTAGCCGCTTATCCGGTAAAATGATGATGTCCCGAACACTCATAGCCGCGATGTAAGGGCTTGTGCCTGCGGGGTCAATTCGGATCGGCCCTATTTTGGCGGCGGCTTGGCTGAGTTGATTGTTCGTTCTTTGTTCCGAGCCGGAATCACGCTAGAACCATCGCCATGGTCGACACCTTCCCCGCAATTATGCTCGCGCTTTTGTGCGTCATTCTTGGCGCACTTGTGACTTACTTCGTCTTGCGCGCGCGGCAGGGCGACGGCAATTCCGAAGGCGGCTTGGCGGAGCAACGCGTCGCGGACCTCAATGCCCGGATCCAGGCGATGGGCGAACTGCTCGCGAAGGCACAGTCGCAACTTCAACAGACCGTGCACGAGCGACTCGACGCGGTGACTGCGCGCCTCGGCGAATCGATGCAAAACTCGACCAAGAACACGACCGACCATTTGCAGCAACTACATGCCCGGCTTGCGGTCATCGACAGCGCGCAGAAAAATATCACCGACCTGGCGACACAGGTGAGTTCACTCAACAGCGTGCTGAACAACAAGCAGTCGCGCGGCGCGTTCGGTCAGGCGCAGCTTGAAGCCATCATTTCGGACGCTCTGCCGAAGGGGGCTTATGAATTTCAACACACATTGAGCAACAAGACGCGACCCGACTGCGCGATTTTCATGCCGGACTCAGGCCCGTTGATTATCGACGCAAAATTTCCGCTCGAAGCCATGACCGCCCTGCGCGCCGCCACCACCGAGGAGGACCGCAGGCAGGCGGTGACGCGGGTCAAGCAGGACATTTTGAAACACGTCGCCGATATCGCGCAAAAATACCTCATCCCCGGCGAGACCCAGGACATCGCGCTGATGTTCATTCCATCGGAGTCGATTTACGCGGAACTGTACGAACGTTTCGACGATGTGGTGCAGCGCGCCCAACGCACCCGCGTAATGATCGTATCACCCACGCTCATGGTGTTGGCGATCCAGGTCATCAAGCAGATTCGCAAAGACGCGCAAATGCGCGAGGCCGCGGATCAGATTCGCGACGAGGTCGGCCACATGATGAAGGATGTGCGCCTGTTGAGCGAGCGCGTGCGCAAGCTGCAGTCGCATTTCGGCCAGACCACCGAAGACATCAATCAAATCCTCATCTCCACCGGCAAGATCGAAAAACGCGCAACGCGCATCGAAGAACTTGAATTCGACAACGACGCGTCGGCATCCCCCTCAAACGTAATCCCCGCACCGCTCCGCAAGCTCGAGGCGGGCGAATAGATGACCTCAGCCGGCGCCGATCGCCCCCCGAGCAAGGCCGACCCCCGTCCCGACTGGCGCGATGCGCTCGCGGTCTATCTGCAGCGTCGGGTGTTGATCGTCGGCTTGCTCGGATTCTCCGGCGGCGTGCCGATCGTCCTCATCGGCTCGACGCTGCAGGCGTGGATGAACCAAAGCAACATCGACATCAGGACCATCGGCCTCTATGGCGCCGTCGCCACCGCCTACAACTTCAAATTTTTCTGGTCACCCCTGGTCGATGCACTCGACGTCCCGATTTTGTCGCCGCTGCTAGGTCGGCGTCGCGGATGGCTCATGCTTTCGCAGATCGCGCTGATCATTACGATCATATTGCTTGCCTTGTGCGACCCGCGGCTCTCCCCGATTGCGATCGCGGCAGCCGCCCTTGCGGTCGGCATATCGTCCGCCACCCAGGACATCGTGATCGACGCCTTCCGCGTCGAAAGCCTGCCCGAGGACGAACAGGCCGCCGGCATGGCGTCATACGTTGCCGCCTACCGGATCGGCTCGCTGGTCGCAGGCGCGGGCGCGCTCTACCTGGTGGCTGCATTAGAAGATCGCGATTTCAGCAACTTGACGGCATGGCTCGCCTGCTACTTGGCAATGGCTGCGCTCATTGTTGTCGGTGTGATCGCCACCTTGCTTGCGCGCGAGCCGAAACGGTCGGCGGCGGTCGGCGCCGAGCACGCGGCACATGCGCAGGAGAACCCGCTGGCGCGCGCCTTCCGCGCAGCCGTCGAAAGCCTGCGTGATTTCCTCACCCACAACCTGGCCGTTGCCGCGCTGATTTTCGTTGCGTTTTTCAAGCTGGCCGACGCCATGGCCTTCGCGCTGACAACGCCGTTTGTTCTCGATCTTGGATTTTCGCTGCGCGAGGTGGCGACCATCCGCAACGGCATCGGGTTCGCCGCGTCCTTGCTGGGCGGATTTGTCGGCGGCTTCGTCGCGCGCGCCCTTCCGCTCTCCGCAAGTCTTTGGATCGGCGCAGTCTTGCAGACCGTCATGATTCTCGCCTTCAGCGCGCAGGCTCTCGCAGGCCAAAACGTGACGGTTCTCACCATCACGACGACCATCGAGTTCTTTTTCGATTCGATCGGCACGGTGATCCTGGTCGCCTATCTGTCGGCGCTCTGCCGCAATCCGCTCTATACCGCCACCCAATATGCGTTGCTGACCGCCCTCGCAGCCCTGGGGCGGAACGTATTCTCGATATCGAGCGGATTTATAGAGCACGCCAGCGGCTGGTTCTGGTACTTCATCATCTGCGCGTTGCTCGGCCTGCCGGCGCTGGCAATGCTCGCCTGGCTCCAGCGCCACGGCCATTTTGCCTCGCTGCGCGGACCCGCTGGAAAATAACGCGATGCACTAGCGCTTCGGCGGATAGACTCGCCACGTCTTGTCATCGGAATCGAACGGTTCGCCGTCGCAATCTTCCTTGAACCACCAGCCGGTCAACTTGAAATTTGCGCCGGTCCATTTCCATTCGCCAATCGAGCCGCAGTCGCCCACCCCGCTCCCTTTGTGAAAGGATCCGAGCATGCGTGTCCTTTCGTCGTAATCCGCATTCGACAATTGATAGCTCTGCATGAATTTCTTCTGCGCATAGATTTGAAAGCGCAATTGCCGCGCCTTGCCCGGCGCGGCCGGATCGAGCGCGAACAGGATGGAGCCGAAATTATAGGCCGCCCGCCAGCACGAGATGGTCACGAGTTTCAGCCGGCCGCCGAGACTGGCGACATCCGCCGAGGCGACGGCGTCATCGAGCGGCACATCGCATTCGGCCTTTTTCAATCCCTCCACGATCAGATTTTTCGGGACAGCAGGATCGACCTGCTCCGCCCGCGCCGCCGACGCAATGATTACGGCACACGAAAACGCAACCACGGCGATGGAGAATTTCATAGCGGCGTCCTGGAGCGGATAGCGGCGGTGAGCGTCCCCTCGTCAAGATAATCGAGTTCGCCGCCGACCGGAACGCCATGGGCGAGCCGCGTCACCGTCACATCGGCATCGCGCAGCAGATCAGTGATGTAATGCGCCGTGGTTTGGCCATCCACGGTAGCGTTGAGCGCCAGGATGATCTCCTTCACCTTTGCGTCGTGCGCACGCGCCACCAGCGCATCGATGGTGAGGTCCTGCGGCCCGACGCCGTCGAGCGGCGAAAGCGTGCCGCCCAGCACGTGATAACGCGCATTGAGCGCCCCCGCGCGCTCGAGCGCCCAGAGGTCGGCCACATCGGCGACCACGACGATCACGGCACCGTCGCGCTTCTCGTCGGTGCAGACCGTGCACGGGCTTTGCGTATCGATGTTTCCGCACACGCGGCAAATCTGGATCTTCTCCATGGCGGTCGCCACCGCCGCCGACAACGGCGCCATGAGCTGTTCGCGTTTCTTGATCAAATGCAGCGCCGCCCGTCGCGCCGAGCGCGGCCCCAGACCCGGCAGGCGCGCGAGCAGCTGGATCAGACGTTCGATCTCGGGTCCGGCAACGGCTTTGGGCATATATCTCAGAACAACTTCAATCCCGGCGGCAGCGGCAATCCGCCCGTCAACGCCTTCATGCGCTCCTGCACCAGCGTCTCCGCCTTGCGCCGCGCATCGGAATGCGCGGCGATGAGCAGGTCTTCGAGCATTTCCTTTTCCTCGGGCTTCAGCAGTGAAGCGTCGATGCGCGTGCCCTTGAGCTCGCCCTTGGCGGATAGTTTCACCGTGACCATGCCGCCGCCGGCCGTCCCCTCGACCTCGATCGTATCGAGCTCGGCCTGCAGCTCCTGCATTTTTGTCTGCAATTGCGCGGCCTGTTTCATCAGGCCCATGAAATCGGCCATGGCTCAATCCTTGTCGGCTTCAAGATCCGGATCGGGCATGGCCTCGTCAATGTCACGCGGCGGTGGCTCCGGCGGTCCCTCGTTCTGCGCGCCCTGCTTGCGCACGCCCACGATTTCCGCGCCGGGAAACCGCTCCAGCACCGCCCTGACCAGTGGATCGTCCCGCACGCCGCGCTCAAGCTCGGCCTGCCGCGCAGCGGCTTGCGACTTAAGCGTCGGCGCGCCCTGTTCGCCCGAGACGATGACCATCCAGCGCTTGCCCGTCCATTGGCTCAGTTTGCGCGACAATTCGTTGACCAGCGTCTTCGGTGCGCCTGGCTCAAGCGCGATTTCGAGCCGCCCATCCTCGCAGCGCACGAGCCGTACGTCGCGTTCGAGCGCCGCCTTGATCTGCAGATCGCGCCGCTCGGTTGCCAGCGCAACCAGCGCCTCGAAACTGCCGATCGCGATCACCGGCGTTTCCGGTGCGGCTTGCGCTTGCGGCATCGGCTCGCTGATCGGCCGCGCTGCCGGTGCCAAATTCGCACGCGGCGTCCCACGCGGCGCATCATAACGCGACGTCGACGATGGCCCGGCCGCCTGGCTGCCGCTGAAACTCGCGCTTTGCTCTCTCGCCGCATTGCCATTGCCGCCCGACCGCGGCTGCGTTCCATTTTGCTCGATCGTGCGGATCACCTCGTCTGGCGTCGGCAGGTCGGCCGCATACGCAATGCGCACCAAAACCATTTCGGCGGCCGCAATCGGGCGGCCCGCGCCCTGGACCTCGCCGACACCCTTGAGCAGCATCTGCCAGGCGCGCGCGAGCACGCGCATCGACAGCGCTGTCGCGAGCGCCCGCCCGCGCGTGCGCTCGGTTTCGCTCAAGCTGATGTCGTCCGCCACCGCCGGCACGACCTTCACCCGCGTGACGAAATGCACGAATTCCGCGAGATCGGTCAGCGCCACCACGGGATCCGCGCCCGCGACGTATTGCTCGCGCAGCTCTTTCAGCGCGCGCGCGACGTCGCCGCGCATCAATGCCTCGAACATGTCGATCATGCGCGCGCGGTCGACCAGGCCGAGCATGCCGCGAACATCTTGCCCGCGCACCGCGCCGCCGGCATGTGCAATCGCCTGATCGAGCAGCGAGATCGCGTCCCGCACCGAGCCTTCGGCCGCCCGCGCGATCAGCGCCAGCGCCTCTGGCTCGATCGAAATATTTTCCTTTCCCGCGATGCCTTCGAGGTGCTTCATCAGCAGGCCGGCCTCCACCCGCCGCAAATCGAAACGCTGGCAGCGCGACAGCACCGTCACCGGCACTTTGCGGATTTCAGTGGTGGCGAAGATGAACTTGGCGTGCGGCGGCGGTTCTTCCAACGTCTTGAGCAGCGCGTTGAACGCCGCCCCCGACAGCATGTGCACCTCGTCGAGGATGTAAGCCTTGTAGCGTGCGGAAACCGGCGCATAGCGGATCGCGTCGTTGATCTGCCGCACGTCATCGACGCTGTTGTGGGACGCCGCGTCCATTTCCAGCACATCCATGTGCCGGCTTTCCATGATCGCCTGGCAATGCACGCCGAGCTTCGGCATCTTGATCGTCGGCCCGGTCACCGAACCATCGGGCAGTTCGTAATTGAGCGCCCGCGCGAGGATGCGCGCCGTCGTGGTTTTGCCCACGCCGCGCACGCCGGTCAGGATCCAGGCTTGCGGAATGCGCCCGGTCTCGAACGCGTTCGAGATCGTGCGCACCATGGCGTCCTGGCCGATCAGATCGTCGAATGTGGCCGGCCGATATTTCCTTGCCAGCACGCGATAGCCGCGGTCTTCGCCCGCCGCGTCGCGGTCGAAGGCAAGGCCGGGTTCGGTGGCGCGGTTGGCGGCTTCGCTCATCGTGGCTTTCGGTCCGCCGTCCGTTTCGAACAGCTTCGGATTGGCAAGATGATTCGTATGAAGTGGGAGGCTGACGAGCGACCCGATCCGTGCTCGTTAGGGCTGCTTCCTTCCGGACCTGACCCGGTTGGCGAGTGGCTCGTCCACCGCCAACCTCCCATTGCTATATCGGGCCAACAGACGGAGAAAGCAAGCGGCGCGCCCGCAACGTGCTACCTTTCCGCCGCAAATTCCTTTGCCAGATGGATGATTCGATGGTTTCTGAACCCGATAGCTGGTCGCTCCATCCACAGCTCGCGCGCGACACCTTGCCGGCCGGCGATATGTCGCTCTGCCAGCTCCGCCTGATGAACGACGCCAATTTTCCCTGGTTGCTGTTGGTGCCGCGTCGGCAAAATGCAATCGAAATCACCGATCTCACGGAGACCGATCAGGCCCAATTGATGCGCGAAGTGGCGCAGACCGCTCGTGCACTCAAGGCATCCACCGCTTGCGACAAGATCAACGTCGCCGCGATCGGCAACGTGGTTTCCCAATTGCACGTACACGTGGTCGCGCGCTTTCGCAGCGATGCGGCTTGGCCGAAACCGGTCTGGGGCTTTGCACCGGCCTGCGCTTACGAGGACCCCGCGCGGGAACAGTTTGTGATCGCCCTGCGCCGGCAGCTCAACCTCGCAAGTCAGGGCTGATCTACTTTTGGGCCGGCAATTTCGTGATCGCGAGTTTTGCCGAACCTTCGATCTCGGTATTCAGTCTGAGCGTCGCCGAATCGAATTCGACGCCCACCATCCGCAAATCCGTGATGCTCGCGCTGGCGTTCACGCCGTCATCCTGTTTGTCGAAATCCGCGACGATCGCCTCGATTCCCGCGCGCGCGCTCGCGGCGTACGGCTTGAGGTCGATCACCGCGTACTGTTCGAGGACCTCTTGGATGTAGGAAATCGCAATTCGCGCGGCGACGCTCATCAGGCCGAACGCCGCCCTCGTTCTGACGTCGAGCGCCATGTCGGTCAGCCGCAGCTTCTGCTCGGCCTGGTCAAGCTGCGGCCGCACCCAGATGTAGAGCGTCGCCCAGCCGCCAAAGCCGAACCAGGTCGCCTGCTCCTGCGCCTTGACCCTTAAGGCGATCAGCAGCTGATCCCCCGACGGCGCGACATCGACATTGATCACGGTTGCTTGCGCCGTGGCGTCGGCATCCTCCGGGAATGTTCGTCCCTTGAGCTGCATGTTCAGCAACCGGTTGAGTTCCGCGAACGGAATCTCGATCGGCGCCGCGATCGCAAAGCGGCCCTGATCGACCGGAGGAACGATTTCGAGCTGCGCCGGAAACGGACAGTCCGGATTACTATCGGTCGCCACGATCTTGGTCTCCGCCTCGACGCCAAGTGTCACGGTCGCCGCATTCGCATCGATCAGCGGGTGGGCCGCATAGGCGCGGACTGGTCGCAGCTGGAGAAAGAGATTGGGACTGCCGCTCGCCACGCCGGCGAGCGAAACCGAACGGCACATCTTCGACCATTGTGCGCGCGCGACCTGTTCGATCGTGGTGTCGTTGCGCACCTGCTTCTGCAGGGCACCGACCTGTTCGCTGACGGCGTGATCGATCGCGTCCTTCACGTCGCCTTCCACGTCGATCGTAAGGCCGCCGAAGGTGAGCCCACCATGGGGAATCGCCACTTGTCCGCTCAGCTTTGGATCGATGCGCCAGTTCGGCATCAGCGTCGGGCGCGCAATCATCGTGACATTGCCGCGGACTTCGCCGTGCTGATCGAACGCGCCGACAATGGCGTCGAGCATGCCGCCGATCGGATCCGGCTTCGTCGAACCGGTGACCGAATCGCCGATCGCTAATTTGCCCGAGAGCTGTGCCGACAGCGCAAGACCGTCCGCCTTGCCGATGAGCGCGAGCGCGTCGCGTTTGATTGTCCAGCCGATCTCGCTCTTGATGAAAGGACCGGCGATCGGATTTTGCCGCTTGCCGGTGAAACTGCGCGGCGCTGTCGCGTCGATCGTCGAGCGGATCGCTGCCAGCTCGACCGTCACCGGTACTGTTATTTTCGACATTTGCGAAACCGGCTTCAGCGGCGGGGTTTTTTCCAACTCCGGCCGCTGCAGGTAGGACGGACCGAACACCGAATAGACGTCCAGGGCCCAAAGCGCGCCGCCAATGAGAACGACGCCGCTGACCAAGCCGATGAAAATTTTACGCCGGAGCCGAATGGTGTCACCTCATCAGGGTTGCCCGCAGTCTCAAGGCCCGCATTCCCCGGATGAACGGGAACCGGCACACGCTAGCATTCCATGCGAGCGTGCAACAGTTGCCCGCCATTTGTTTCCATCGCGGTGAATTCTCGCCCTCAATTCGTCCAAATTCGGGACCCGAGCGCGGCTTGACCAAGCCCCTGTCGTCGCTTCAATCTGCTCGAAGCGCCCAGATTTGAACGCGGAGCCCCGCCATGACTTTCCGTATCGCCGTTGTCCAGCCGATCTCGCATAAGCCGGGCGAGGATCAGGGCAACATCGCCGACGCCGTCCGGCATATCGAGCGCGCGGCGGCCGAAGGCGCACACTTTGTCTGCTTCCCGGAAACCTATCCGGGACCCTGGCGGATGCCGGCCACCTTCGATCCGATCGCGGCGATGGTCGAGGCTGCCGCCAGGAACAAAATTCACGTCGTGTTCGGCACCATCGAGCCGATCAGCACCAAGGCCGCCACCGCCTATAACCTGATCTGCATGGCCTATCCGGACGGGCGCGCGCCCGCGCGCTACAAGCGCACGCATCCCAACGGCCCGTGGATCTATACCGGCGGCACCGCCTGGGAGTTCCAGTGGGTCCCCGGCGACGAGTTTCCGGTGTTCGACACCGTGCACGGCAAAGTCGGGCTCGCCATGTGCAGCGAGGTCTACATGCCGGAAGTCGCGCGCGCGCTCGCACTGCGCGGCGCCGAAATAATCTTCATGCCGGCCGGCAAGGACAAGGCGAAGCTCTGGGCGACCTGGCGAGCCCTGATCTGGGCGCGCGCGATCGAAAATCTCTCGATCGTGGTGACCACGCAGAATCTGTTCAATCACGACGAGCGCGGTTTGGCGATGGTGGCGGGGCCGGAGGAAATCCTGTTCGAAAGCACGATCGCCGGATTCACCACTGTCGACGTGAGCCTCGATCGCATCCGCTATCTCCGCTCGACCCGTGACGTCGTCGGCTCCTCCGCCCAATGCGCCGTCAAGCAGGGGCTGCTCGGCCCGCAATGGCAGCGCCCGGAGCTCTACGATTTGATTCATCCGCGTCCCCGGCGCGAGGCAGCTGAATAGAGTCGCGCAAGCACGTGGTTCAACGTCCCGATCTCGGCCCGAAACCGCGCCTCGGCTACACGCAGAGCCTGATCGAACGGGTGGCCGAGCGCCGCACCGATCAGTCCTGGCTCGCCGCCGCGGCCGCCGACCTGCGCGCCGCGGCCTACGTCATCGGCGGCGAGCAGATCGTCCTGAAGAAAATCGCCGGCGCCTTCGAGCCGACATTTACGCTCACTGAGGCGCGCGCTTTCGGGAACAACACCGAAACCGTCTTCCTCGGTCTCCTGAATGGCGCCGCCCGTTTTGGCATTGGACTTGAGCCGGCCGCCGCCGCGGCGCTCAAATCTCGCAGCGATCTGCTCGTCATCGATTTGCGCTCGATCGCAATCCAAGGTCTGGTTACGGCCGATGATCTCCCGCCGCTTGCCGAAGCGAAGGCGCTGCTCAACTGGCATTTGCGACATCGCTTTTGCCCCAACTGCGGCGCCCCCACCGAGGTCGTCCAGGCCGGCTGGCGACGCGATTGCCCGGCCTGCAAGGCCCAGCACTTCCCGCGCACCGATCCGGTCGTGATCATGCTGGCGGTCGACGGCGATCGCTGCGTCCTCGGCCGATCGGGCCGGTTTGCGCCCACCATGTGGTCATGCTTGGCCGGCTTCGTCGAGCCGGGAGAGTCGTTCGAAGACGCCGTCCGCCGCGAAATCCGCGAAGAGGTCGGCATCATCTGCGGCCGCGTCGATTATTTCGCGTCCCAGCCCTGGCCGTTTCCGACCTCGCTGATGATCGGCTGCCATGCCGAAGCGACCTCGCACAATATCGTCGTGGATCGCGAGGAACTCGAGGACGCCCGCTGGTTTCACCGTGACGAGGCTTTGGCCATGCTGCAGCGGCGCCATCCCGACGGGTTGACCACGCCGCCGTCCGTTGCCATTGCGTATCACATCATCCGCGCATGGGTGGAGGGCGAACGTGGCGTCTTCTAGCACACCGAAAGCGGCGACCCGCGCGAGCGTACTCTGCACCGGCATCGGCGTGCAGGATATCGTGCTGCGGATGCAGCAATTTCCGCCCCCCGGCGGCAAAGTCATGGCGGACGATTTCATCATCGTCAGCGGGGGCTGCGCGGTGAATGCCGCAATCGCGATTTCGCGCCTCGGAGGCACGGCCCATTACGCCGGCCCGCTCGGCGACGTCAACGACGCCGTCAGCAATCAGCTCATGGCCGCCATGAAGAATGAAGGCATCGGAACCGCCGGCGTCGTGCGCATCAAAGGCGCCAAGGCGCCGGTCTCCGGCATCATGATCGATGCCGCCGGCGAGCGCACCATCGCGACCTACCGAGATCGTCGCGTGGAAATGGCGAAGCCCGCCGATCCCGAAGCGGTTCTCAAAGGTGTGACG
The DNA here is from genome assembly GCA_035501735.1 of Xanthobacteraceae bacterium. Taxonomy (GTDB): domain Bacteria; phylum Pseudomonadota; class Alphaproteobacteria; order Rhizobiales; family Xanthobacteraceae; genus PNAI01. The sequence continues at coordinate 38,581 of DATJVR010000028.1, forward strand.
GCCGTTCTTGCCGACAATCGTTTTCCCGATTTCGTGCAGCCGATTTGCGAGGCCGCGCGCCGCCAACGCCTGCTCATCGTGCTCGATGCCGACCGGCCCACGGTCGAGAGCCATCCCTTGTTCGCCATTGCAACGCATGTGATCTTTTCGTCCGAATGCCTGCGTGAGACTACCGACCGCACCGATCTCGGTGCGGGATTGCAACGCATCGCGTCATTGACCAAGGCCTTTGTGGCGGTGAGCAACGGCCCCGACGATGTGATCTACATCGGAGACGGAGTGGTGCGGCGCGCTCCGGTTTTTTCCGTCAAAGCCGTCGACACGCTCGCCGCTGGCGACGTCTTCCATGCCGGCTTCACCCTGGCGCTGGCGGAAGGCCGCGACGAACTTGCCGCGTTGCGCTTCGGCGCGGCGGCAGCCGCGCTCAAATGCACGCGTTTCGGCGGCAGTGACGGTGCCCCCTACCGCGCGGAAGTGGAGGCATTCCTCGCAGCGGCATGAAAGCCACCGGCGGCGGCGAAATGCACTTGCCATAGAACAATTTTCTCAATATACAGTTCGATATGCGGATCTGAGAAAATATCTTTCATTCAAGGCTAACATTATGGACAAAATATCTACGGTCTCCGGAGATTTGCGGATGGATGCCATCGACCGCAAAATTCTCACCACCTTGCAGGACGACGCTTCGCTCTCCGTTGCCGAGATCGGCAGCCGCGTCGGACTGTCGTCGACGCCGTGCTGGAAGCGCATCCAGCGGCTTGAGGCGGATGGCGTGATCCGCAAACGCGTCGCCCTTATCGATCAGGACAAGGTCGGTCTCGGCATCACGGTGTTCGTCTCGATCGAGACCGGCGATCATTCGCAGGACTGGCTCGATCGTTTTGCCGAAGTGGTTCGGGCGATGCCCGAGGTGATGGAATTTCACCGCATGGCGGGAGACGTCGATTACATGCTGCGGGTCGTGGTTCCCGACATCGCCGGCTACGACGCGTTTTACAAGCGCTTGATCGCCACCGTCCCGCTCAAGAACGTGACCTCGCGTTTCGCCATGGAGCGGATCAAGTCGACCACCGCGCTGCCGATCGGCTGACCGGCCGATGTTCTCAATTGGCCGTTCGCGTCACCGCGGTCGAGAGCCTCGGGGCCATATAGAGCTGGTCCTTGAGCGTCAACGTGCCGGTGATGATGTAACCGACGGTCGGTTTGTAGAGATACTGCACTTCCGACCAGATCAGCGACGAATTCGCCACATTGAGCGCAGTCGGCACCGTGACCGTGCTGCCGACCGTGCGCGCAGTGCCGTTGAGCGAGTCGCTCCACGTGACCGTGGCTCTATTGTTGGCGTCGATGTTCACGCTCGTCACCGTCACCACCAGACCGTTGGTGGAAAACGGATACATCACCGATGACGTGGCATTGAGGATGTCGGTCATGTTCGCATTCGTGATGTTCGTCGACTGCGAGATGAGGTCCGCCACGGTGCGCGCGGTCAGCGTCACCTTGCGGTCGGCGCTGATGCCCTGCGAAACCTCTGTGGTGCCAAGATAGAGCGTGACCATCAGCGGCAACAGCAGGGCGAACTCCACTGCCGATACTCCGCGCTCGTCGCTCATCAGCCGAGCAAGCCGGTTGCGCAGATCTTGCGCGAAAATCGCTACGCGCTTCATTGCACGCCTCACTGATAGGGCTCGTTGCGGAACGCGACGGTGGAAACGAGCAGCCGGTTGCTCGCCGACATATTCGACAGCCCGTTTAATCCCAGCAGCGTTACATAGACCGGCCACTGATACATCAGACGCATGACCACGATGTCACCGGGGCCGCCGGGCTGATAGGCGAAATTGTTGACGAGATTTCCGTTGGCGTCGATCGGATTGGGCGTGCTGATGTTGCTGAACGACGAGTACGTACGGACATCGACATACAGGCCGTTGGCGCAATCAAACACCCCGTGCACCTTGGCACAGACGGCATCCTTGAAGGTGCTTTGATTGAGGCCTTGGGTTTGCGCCTGCCCGGTCATGATCAGTCGCGCGGAGTCGGCAGCGGCGGTTTCCAGCGTCTGACCCGCGAAGAATATCAACGCGGTTTCCATGATCGCGAAGACCAGCGCCAGGAATGGCACCGCGATCAGACCGAACTCCACGGCCGCCGCTCCGTCTTGCCGTCGCAGCAATCGTCGCGTCGCCGCCATCCACGGTAAAGAAATTCTGCTGGCGATCTGTCTTGCTCGCATGTTACCGACCACGGTCCAACACCCAAATTTTGGGTGGCATTTGTGCGTCCATCTTTAACAAACAGCCGTTTTCGAATTGTTGCGGCACTCGGTTATAGTGCTGACGCGCCGTTCAGATCGCGCTAACCAAACGATCGAGGCCTGCTGCCGATGGTGTCGTTTGCGCTTAATGCGGATTAAGCGAAACTCAACCCTAATTGTTCAAATCCGCCTTAATTGGTCGCAAGCGGACAAGTCCTGCAAAGAAGTCGTGTTGAGATAACCGTGCCCATGACCGCCATGTCCGCATCCACCATGCCCGCGTCCGCCCGATCCGAATATCAACCGAGCATCGGTCTGCTGATCGTGCTGGCCTGGATTGTCATCGCCGGCCAGATGCTCTGGATGGATTGGTCATCCACCGCCAAGGTGCTGGGCGACACCGATGATGCGATGCGGCTCCTCGAGGTGCGCGAATTTCTCGCCGGTCGCGGCTGGTTCGAATTGCACGAGCCCCGCCTGCAGCCCCCCATGGGCTACGACACGCATTGGTCGCGGCTGATCGATGCCGGGCTCGCCGGGCTCTTCCTGCTGCTTCACCAATTTACCGATGCGGCATTCGCCGAACGCCTGATGCGCGTCATCTGGCCGCTGCTCTGGATCGGCCCGGCGATCGGCGGAACTATTGCGCTGACTTGGCGGCTTGGCGGACGCCCCGCAGCAGTTGTTGTGCTTTTTCTGTTGGTGTTCGGCTTGCCCGCTTTCATCCAATTCAAGCCGGGCCGCATCGATCATCACGATGTCCAGATAACGCTCGCGTTGCTGACGCTTGCTGCGGCGGTCTGGGCCGACCGCGTGCGCTGGACGCCTTGGGCAGCGGGAGTGCTGTCTGCGCTCGAACTGGCGATCGGCATCGAAGGCATGCCGTTCATCGTGCTTGCCGGCGCAGTCTTTGCGGTGCGTTATCTCCTGCGGCGCGCAGACGCCGCCGCGCTAGCGCAATACGGCTTGGCGCTCGCCGCCAGCACTGCGATCGTTTTTTTCGCCACCATAGGCCCGGATCATTGGACCGGGACGGCTTGCGATTCGATGGCTCTGAATTTCGCAGCCTCCGCCGCCTGGCTCGGGCTTGCGCTTCACATCGTCGGCCGATTTTTTGCCGTTGAACCCCCACGCGTTCGCTGGTTTGCGATCACGGCCGTACTCGGGCTTGCGGCGGGGCTCTTTGTCCTGATCGAACCGCGCTGTCTGGGCGGACCATTGGCGATGGTCGACCCGACTGTGCGGCGCATTTGGTTGGCCTACGTGACCGAGGCGCAGCCGTATATGTCCACCGCCCTCTCCGACCCCGTGACTGGAGTTTCATTCGCGGCTTACCCGATCGCCGGCATCGTGGCCGCACTTGTGCTCGCGCGCAACGCCAACCTCTACCGCGACAGCGGATATATCGCGCTGGTCGCCGCGCTGCTGCTCTCCGATGCGCTGACCGTCGTTGCGATCCGATCCGTCTCTTACACAATTTGGATCGCGATGCCATTCGTCGCTGCCGCGCTGCCGGTACTATACAGCCGGCTGAAACTCGCGTCGCTTCCCGCCATGGCGTTGGTGACGCTGCCATTCACTCCCGCACTGCTGACCTCCGGCAGCGGGATGATCGTCGAGGCTGCCGGCGTACCGCAGGTGAATCGATATAATTCTGAGGACGCGCCCTGCTTCGAGATCGAGAATTATAAAACGCTTGCGAGACTGCCGGCCGGTCTTATCGTCACCGACGTCGACTATGGTCCGTTCGTTCTGGCGCTTACGCCACACTCGGTCCTCGGCGCGCCCTATCACCGCTTGTCCTACGGCATCACGGCCAGCTTCCGCGCTTTCACGGCACCGCCCGAGGCAGCCCGCGAAGTTTTGCGCCAGGCGAAAGCGACTTATGTGATGACCTGCGGCGTGCGCGCTCCGCCCGGTCTATCCAATGCCGAACTTCGCAACAGTCTCTGGACCAAGCTCAAGGCCGGCGACGTGCCAAATTGGCTCGAACGCGTGCCGGATACCGGCCCGTTCGCCGTCTATCGATTCAAATCGTAATGAGAGTCTTCGCGATCGTCGCGCGGGATTACCGCGCCCCAGCGCCGCTCGGGCCTGCGGCCGCTTGGCTGTCGCGACGCCCGGTCTGCTGCAACAGGGCTTCGAAATAGGCCGGCGTATCGCCAAGCGTGATGCGCCGTTCGCATTTCGGCGTGCAGCTATAAGTCTCGCGATCGACGCCGCGATACATCACCAGGACATTGTCGCTCGGCCCCTGCACCTCGATGGTATGCTCCATCAGCGCATTGCCATGATTGTCGAGCGCGATCAGGTTGGTGACGCCGTAGCCCTTGCCGGTGACCACCATCAGCCCGCCGGTTTGTATCGAGATGTCGGCGATCAGCGGGTTGCCGACCACCACCGTGCTGGTGCGCTCGGGGATCCTGATCACCTTAGCCTGATCGAGGGTCACTGTCGTGTCGGCGGCGAAGGCATTATGGCTTGCGGAAAACGCACCGAAGAGGACTGCAACCAGCATCCACGCGCGACAAAAACGCCGCGGCCGACGAGTTCGCTCGACCAACGCCATCATCGACCTTCTCCCAACGCTGAGCACGGTACATCCATGCAGAGTTTTGCTTCCGAACGGTAAATGAAGCATCAACACTTGAAACTAATCAGCGAACTCAATCGCCACGAGCCAAAGAGGGAAACGACCGGTCCCCCAGGGCGACACGGCTGGGTGATTGCCCTGTCCATATAAGCATTCTGCCGAATTCCAACTATTCAGGCGGAGCGATAACAATAATCGGCCGGTATTTGTGTATTACTCCCCGGCTCGAATGGTTTCCCGAATATTAACTCCTGCCTTTGCATGGTTTTGTTGGCGTTTACTTCACTTTAGGGGGGCGGCTGTACTGTAACACCACGGTCGGGAGCGACCGGTAACCGGTCGTGTGGACCACTCAGACAGCCACGCGTGGACTTTAAGGAGCAGAAAAAATGAAGAGCCTTGTTGTGCGTTTCGTGAAGTGCGAGTCGGGCGCGACGGCCATCGAGTACGGCCTCATCGCCGCCGGCATCTCCGTCGCGATCATCGCGGTCGTGCAGGGTCTCGGCACCAAGCTGAAGTCGACGTTCCAGTCGGTGTCCGACAACCTGCATTAATTCCGCTTCGGGCAAAGGTTACAAAAGGCTCCGGCTTCGGCCGGAGCCTTTTCGTTTTGTATTGATTGCAACTTGACCGCCGCCCAAACGCCGCATTACGTAATTTTTCTTACTTTTGATCAATAAAATCAGCTAAAAACGCGTTTTTCCGAATAATCCTTTACTTAAGTTTGTTGGCTATACCTTCGCCGTTACGACTGCTAGCCGCAACCGTATGCAAACACTCAGTGAATCCAAGGAGAGCCCCACATGTTCTTGAAGTTCTTACGTGATGATTCTGGTGCCACGGCCATCGAATATGGCCTCATCGCCGCCGGCATCGCCGTGGCGATCATTGCCGTGGTGCAAGGCGTCGGCACCAAGCTGACGTCGACCTTTCAGGCCGTCTCGGACAACCTCCACTAACAGCGAGCGCCGCTTGAACGCGGCGAGCCGCCGAAAACAGAGATGACGCCTTGATGAGCGGATCATAGATTTTGGGGCGAGTACGCTAGTCGAGGCCGGTGTGTTTTCGGAACATTCGCGCCCGCCGAGGATCAAACCTCCGGCGGGCGCAATTTTTTTGCGCGTTGCAATCACGTTTTTCGACGCCCGAATTTAACGGACGCTAACGAATACTCTCTAAACCAGCAGCATGGTGATCGAAGCAATCACGCTCCTGATTTTCCCGGCCACGATGGCGTTCGCGGCGTCGAGCGACCTTCTGACCATGACGATCTCCAACCGGGTGACGCTGATTTTGCTCGTAGGTTTCGCCCTGCTGGTCTATGTCACCGGCATGCCGCAAAGCGAGATTTTATCGCACGTCGGAGCCGGCCTGCTGGTGCTCACGATCACCTTTGTTTTCTTCGCCCGCGGCTGGATCGGCGGCGGCGATGCCAAGCTCGCCGCAGTAACGGCGCTCTGGTTCGGCTTCGAACATCTGCTCGAATATGCGCTCTACGCCTCGATTCTCGGCGGTGCGCTCACCCTGGCGATGATCCGCTTTCGGCTGCTGCCACTCCCCACGGTACTGTCGCGGCAGGAGTGGCTCAAGCGCCTGCACAAGCTCGACGGCGGCGTTCCCTACGGAATTGCGCTCGCCGCGGCGGCGCTCCTGATCTACCCCGAGACGCCCTGGATGAAGGCACTCGGTTTCTGACCGCGATTTAACGCCCCGCCGTTTCCGCGCTGAAGCCGCCAAGCGCCGCCCCGGCAATACTTTTTTAACTCCATTTGGATACGTCTTCTTAACCATGAATTGACCTTTAGCTGGTCAAATTTCCGCTTGTTCAGCGCCTCTGCCGTGGCGCTGCCAGAGGTGCATCACACTTAATGGCCAACGCGGCCACCCCCGCTGATCGCAAGAGTGAGTGGAGCGTCATGAATCCACGCGCCGAGTTGGACCTCACGATGCGCTCGACCTGGCGGCATGGCCTATCTCGAGATCGGCAAAGATTCCGCCCCGGCAGAAACAAATGATTCCGTCAACAAGGAGCCATCTCATGAGGCAAGCGATGAATTTCCGCGCCGCCGCACTGGCGGCGCTGATCGCGACCATGACCATCGGCTCCGTCCGGCCCGGCATCGCCGCCGACGCCACCATCCCGACCATTCAAGTGGTCGGAAGCGACTCCGGCTCCCAGTTCGTGCCGCTCGGCGTGGGCAAATCGGTGGTGATCGATCTGCCGAGCGACATCAAGGATGTGTTGGTGGCCGATCCCAAGATCGCCAATGCGGTCGTGCGCAGCTCGCGGCGCGCCTATCTCATCGGCGTCGCGGTCGGGCAGACCAACGTCTATTTCTTCGACGCCGAAGGCAAGCAGCTGGCGGGCTTTGACATCGCGGTCACGCGCGATCTCAACGGCATCCGCAACGCGATCAAGCAGGTGCTGCCCAACGCGGATATCCGCGTCCAGGGTGTCGCCGACGGCGTGATGGTTGCCGGCTTCGCCTCGAGTCCGGCCGAGGCTCAGCAGGCCTATGATATCGCCGCGCGGCTCGTCGGCGACGGCGCCAAGGTGGTCAACGGCATTATCGTCCGCGGCCGCGACCAGGTCATGCTGAAGGTGACGGTCGCCGAGGTGCAGCGCGACGTCATCAAGCAGCTCGGCATCGATCTGTCCGGCGACTTCACCAGGAACAACTCGGTGATCAACCTCGCCAACGCCAATCCATTTCCGATCCAGGGCGGCGCGCTGGTCAGCAGCAACGCGTTGACCGGCAGTTTCCGGGGCGTTTCGGTCACGTTGCGTGCGATGGAACGCGCCGGTCTCATTCGCACGCTGGCGGAGCCCAATCTCACGGCAATTTCCGGCGAGTCGGCAAATTTCCTCGCCGGCGGCGAATTCCCGATTCCGGCAGGCTTCACCTGCGATCCGACCACCCGCAACTGTCAAACCCAGATCCAATTCAAAAAATTCGGTGTCGGCCTCAATTTCACACCGGTCGTGCTCTCCGAAGGTCGCATCAGCCTGAAGGTTCTGACCGAAGTTTCCGAGCTGTCGAACGAAAACGCGCTGACCATCGTGCAGTCGGTCAGTTCGACCGAAACCACCACGCTCACCATTCCGTCGATCAAGACAAGGCGCGCCGAAACGACGGTCGAGATTCCCTCTGGCGGTTCGCTCGCCATGGCCGGCATGATTCAGGAACAGACCAAGCAGCAGCTCAACGGCATGCCCGGGCTGATGAATCTGCCGGTGCTGGGCGCCCTGTTCAAGAGCCGCGACTTCCAGAACCACGCGACCGAATTGATGGTGCTGGTAACGCCCTATGTCGTACGCGCGGTCTCGCAGAAGGAACTCTCGCGTCCTGACGACGGCTTTGCCGACGCTTCCGATCAGGCCACCACCCTGCTCGGAAACTTCAACCGCCTCTATGGCACTCGCGGAAACGTCGGCCCACGCCAGACCTACCGCGGCAACTACGGCTTCATTCTGGATTGACCGGACAACCTGCGACGAGGAGATCATCGATGAACCGCAATCACCCCGCAGGCGCCATGCGGCCTCTCGCAGCGAATGCGCGGCGCGCTCTGATGATCGTCAGCCTCGGCGCGGCGCTCGCCGCCTGCGAGACTGATCAAAAAGATTATACCGGAGCCATCTGGTCCGACTATCGCCAGCGCCATCCGATCTCGCTCGTTGAGAAGGATCGCACATTGCAGATTTTCGTCGGCAGCGCGCAAAACGCGTTGACCCCGGACCAGCGCGCCGATGTTGTCGCCTTCGCGCAGACCTGGCGCGACGACGGCACCGGCCGCTTCGTCATTGATCGGCCGACGGCGTCCCGCAATCCGGGCGCGGCCACGGCCGCGGTCAACGAAGTTCGCTCGATCCTCCGCGCCACCGGTGTTCCCGACAGCGCAATCCGAGTTCAGTCTTATCCCGCCGAGCGCTACCGGCTTGCCGTCGTCCGCGTCAATTATCCCCATCTCGCAGCGCAAGCTGGCCCCTGCGGCCAATGGCCGGACGATCTCGGTCCGAGCGATACGAGCCACTTCGAAAATATCGATTATTGGAACTTCGGCTGCGCGACACGACGCAACCTTGCCTCCATGGTTGAAAATCCGACCGACCTCGTGCAACCGCGCGGCGAAGGCCAAGTCTACACGGCGCGCCGCACCACGGTGCTCGACAAGTACCGCAAGGGCGAAAGCTCCGCGACGACTTATCCGGATGCCAACAAGGGCGCAATCAGCGATATCGGCAAATAATGACCAATCACGCCCACTCGACCCTCGAAACTGCTGTTGAGGCCGGAGCCGAGCCCGTCGGTTCCGACGAGCATATTGCTCCGGTCCCGCGCGTATCCATCCAGGCGTTTTGCGAGACCGTCGAGGCGGCCGCCGCCATCCAGGCCGCCGGCGAAGACCGCCGTATGGCCAAGGCGCACCTGAAGATACAGCTCGGCGGTCTCACGGCCGCCGCCGAAGCCTATCGTAGCGCGCCGACCCCCAACGTCATCATTCTGGAAACCGAGAGCCACGGCCAGGATATCATTGCCAGCCTCGATAGCCTGGCTGAAGTATGCGACAGCGGCACGCGCGTCGTGGTGATCGGCAAGCACAACGATGTGGTGCTCTATCGCGAACTGGTGCGGCGCGGCGTGAGCGACTACCTGATAGCGCCCATCAGCCCGATCGACATGGTCCGCTCGATCAGCGGATTGTTCGCCGCCACAGATGCCAAGCCGGTCGGCCGGACGATAGCGGTCGTCGGCGCCAAAGGCGGCGTCGGGGCATCCACCATCGCGCACAACATCGGATGGTCGATCGCGCACGATCTCGCGCTCGATTCCGTCATTACCGATCTCGATCTGCCCTTCGGCACGGCCGGCCTGGATTACAACCAGGATCCGCCGCAAGGCATCGCCGACGCCGTCTTCTCGCCCGACCGCATCGATCACGCCTTCGTCGACCGGCTGCTGTCCAAATGCACCGATCATCTCAGCCTGTTGGCCGCCCCGGCGACGCTGGAGCGCGCGTACGACTTCGGAACCGAGGCTTTCGACGCGATCTACGACGCCTTGCGGATCTCGATGCCTTGCATCGTGCTCGATGTCCCGCACCAATGGAATGATTGGACCCGGCACACGCTGGTCAGTGCCGACGAGATCTTGATCGTCGCCACGCCCGATCTCGCCAATTTGCGCAACGCCAAAAACCTGTTCGACTTCCTGCGCACCGCTCGCGTCAACGACCACCGTCCGTTCTATTGCCTCAATCAAGTGGGTGTGCCGAAGCGGCCCGAGATCAAGCCGGCCGAATTCGCCAATGCGCTCGAGGATCAGCCGGTGGCAATCATTCCGTTCGAGCCTCAGGTCTTCGGTACCGCAGCCAACAACGGCCAGATGATCGCCGAGGTACCGGCCGGCGCCCGCACGGCCGAGACATTCCGCAAGCTTGCGCAACTCATGACCGGGCGCACCGAATCCAAGAAATCGAAGGGCGGATTGTTCCACCCCGTACTCAAGAAATTGCTGAAGCGGCAGAAGTAACGGAGCGGAGGCCACGTGTTCGGAAAGCGTAGCAGTTCGGAAGCCCTCAAGGCGCCTCTCCCGCCGGCACCGCAAAAGGCAGCACCGCCGCCCACGCCCGGATCGATCCAGGCCACCAATGCCGGACGCGCGCCGTTCCCGTCCGCGGGCCTGGGTGCGCCGCTCGTGTCCGCCCCCGCGGCGCAACGCCGTCCGGCTACGGAGGCGCCTGCACCACCCCCCGCTCCCATCGCGACGGACACACGCCATTCCGAAAGCTACTACGAGACCAAAGGCACCATCTTCGGCGCGCTGATCGAGGCCATCGACCTTTCTCAGCTTGCGCGCCTCGACGCCGAGTCCGCGCGCGAGGAAATCCGCGACATTGTCAACGAGATCATTGCGATCAAGAACATCGTGATGTCGATTTCCGAGCAAGAGGAGCTGCTCGACGACATCTGCAACGACGTGCTCGGCTACGGCCCCCTCGAGCCGCTGCTCGCGCGCGATGACATCGCCGACATCATGGTCAACAGCGCCGGCACCGTTTACATCGAAGTCGCCGGCAAGATTCAAAGGACTGGCATCCGCTTCCGCGACAATCAGCAGCTGCTCAATATCTGCCAGCGTATCGTCAGCCAGATCGGCCGCCGCGTCGACGAAGCGTCGCCAATCTGCGACGCGCGCTTGCCCGACGGCTCGCGCGTCAACGCCATCGTGCCGCCGCTCGCGATCGACGGTCCGGCGCTCACCATCCGCAAATTCAAAAAGGACAAGCTGACGCTCGATCAGCTGGTCAAGTTCGGCACCATCACGCCGCAGGGCGCGGAAATCCTGCGCATCGTCGGCCGCAGCCGCGTCAACACTCTGGTTTCCGGCGGTACCGGTTCCGGTAAAACCACCCTGCTCAACTGCCTGACGCAGTTCATCGAGCACGACGAACGCATCATCACCTGCGAAGACGCCGCCGAATTGCAGCTGCAGCAGCCGCACGTGGTGCGCCTGGAAACGCGTCCGCCCAACCTCGAAGGCGAAGGCCAGGTCACCATGCGCGATCTGGTGAGAAACTGCCTGCGCATGCGGCCCGAACGCATCATCGTCGGCGAAGTGCGCGGACCCGAGGCCTTCGACCTCCTGCAGGCCATG